>NZ_QVMJ01000009.1 GCF_010500955.1 Bacteroides sp. 519 | reverse complement strand
TAGGTCAATATCTTGATATTATAAACAATATTTCAAAGAACGTTAAAGAGTATTAATCGCTTGCAAAGTCAAATGACTTTAGCAAAGGAGGATAGGCTGTGCTATACAGCGTCTCCGCATGGTATCCTCCTTTGGAGGAGGTGCCCGAAGGGCGGAGGAGGATATTTCTCATAAACCAACATCACTACTCACTCACTACTCATTACTTATAAGAAAAGTACCAACAAACACACAACTAATGCAATAATTGCCACACCTTCAATAAAAGCAATAGCAAGAATCATGTTTGTGCGTATGTTGTCAGCAGCTTCGGGCTGACGGCCAATGGCTTCCATTGCCGAACTTCCGATTTTACCAATACCAATACCTGCACCAATAGCGGCAAGTCCTGCTCCGATAGCAGCACCAAGTTTACTTACTCCAAGAGAAGCTGTAGCAGCTTGTAAAAAGATTGATAGTAACATAATATTTAAGTTTTTAAGTTTATAAGTTCATAAGTTCATGCAAATCAGTAGTTAAAGATGCCTGTAGGGCATTCATATCAATAGAACAATAACGAATCTCCAATCATCACAACTCCGTTAGGAGTTGCACAACATGCACAATGCAACCCGTACCGGGTTGTGGCAGCTTTGTCGTTGGCTTTCTATTGATATGTATGCCCTACGGGCATTGTTTACTCCAGATTCGTATAAGTTTATAACTTCCATTCTATTATTATTTTTCTTGTGCCAAACCAATAAATACAGCCGATAACATGGTAAATACATAAGCCTGAATAAAGGCTACAAGCATTTCTAGCGCGTTCATAAATATACTGAACAGGAAAGATGCCAAGGTAAGTGTACCTTGCAACACGGGTCCCATACTTGCTGCTATAAATATTAAACAGATGAGCACCAGTACTGCCATGTGTCCCGAAAGCATATTGGCAAACAAACGTATCATTAAAGCAAAAGGTTTTATAAATACGCCCAATAATTCAACAAAAGGCATCATGGGTACAGGTACTTTTAACCACATAGGAACATCGGGCCAAAAAATATCTTTCCAGTAATGCTTTGATGCAAACAGATTGATAGCAATAAACGAACAAATAGCCAATACAAAAGTGATAGCAATATTACCTGTAACATTGGCTCCGCCAGGAAAGAAAGGAATCAGTCCCATAAAGTTATTTATGAGAATGAAGAAAAAAACGGTTAATAGATAAGGTGCAAACTTCCTGTAATTCTCTCCTACCCCAGGCTTAATTATATCATCGTTTACCATCATGATTATCATCTCCATAAAACCAATAAAACCACCGGGCGACTGTTCGTTATGGGATTTCTTTTTGTACCATCGGGCTACCGACAGTATTATAACAACCAACAACAAACTACTTATCAGTAAAGAGCACACCAGTTTGGTTATAGAAATATCGAAAGGACGCACTTCTTCGCCCTGAGCGTTGCGCTCTACTACTTTACCTTCGTATTTATTTCCTTCGGGAGCAATGTATAACCCTTGATACTGGCCCCCATTTTCTTCGAACTTCGACGATAAAAAAACATGCCATCCTGTATTATTGCTGTATACAATAATAGGTAAAGGAATACTGATAGCTTTATCGCCCCAATTGGTTATATGCCATTCGTAAGCATCGCCAATATGACCGAATACAATTCCTTTCACATCCACCTGTTGAGTCGGTTTTGCTTCTTCTTGCGAATGGGCATCCAGACTTCTCCATGCGAACAGAAAAATCAGTATGATTGATATTTTAAATGAGTACATAGGAGCCACGTATTATTCTATTTGTTTCCATCGTTTTCGTTTTTCTTTAATGTTATGCAAACCGAAATTTCTTCGCCCGACATTTCAACAAAGCCGTTACATATTTCAATTATTTGTTCACCTTCTTTGTTTACATAAATGAGTTTTCCCTCTTTTAAAGAAGATACAATAGGTACATGGCGTGGCAAAATTGTAAACGAGCCAACAACACCAGGTAATGTTATACTGCTTACTTCTCCTTCGAATATTATTTTCTCCGGAGAAACCAAACTGAGATTTAATCGACTATTCATTTGTTTGTCCTGCTTGTTCTAACAATTCTTTACCTTTAACTATGGCATCTTCAATGGTACCAACATTAAGGAATGCAGCTTCGGGCAAATAATCAACTTCACCATCCAAAATCATTCTGAACCCTTTAATAGTATCCTCAATGGCCACCATTACTCCTGGTACTCCGGTAAATTGCTCGGCTACAGCAAAGGGTTGAGAAAGGAAACGTTGCACACGCCGGGCACGACTAACCGTTAAACGGTCTTCATCCGATAATTCCTCCATCCCAAGAATAGAGATGATATCTTGTAACTCTTTATTCTTTTGAAGTATCTGTAATACCCGTTGTGCTACATCATAATGCTCTTCACCAACAATATGCGGATCGAGCACACGTGAGGTTGATTCTAACGGATCAACAGCGGGATATATACCAAGTTCGGTAATCTTACGACTTAATACCGTTGTGGCGTCCAGATGCGTAAAAGTGGTAGCCGGTGCCGGGTCTGTAAGGTCGTCGGCCGGAACATATACAGCTTGTACAGAAGTTATTGAACCTGTTTTGGTTGATGTAATACGTTCTTGCATAGCCCCCATTTCGCTGGCTAATGTTGGTTGATACCCTACAGCAGAAGGCATACGGCCTAACAAAGCAGACACTTCGGAACCAGCCTGAGTAAAACGGAAAATATTATCGATAAAGAAAAGTATATCACGTGATCCTGTTTCTCCACCCATATCGCGAAAAGATTCTGCAACAGTTAGCCCTGATAGAGCAACCGACGAACGTGCCCCGGGAGGTTCGTTCATTTGGCCGAATATAAGTGTAGCTTGTGATTTTGCAACTTCTTCCGGATCTACTTTAGACAAATCCCAATGTCCGGCTTTCATGCTCTTTTTAAATTCTTCGCCATAGCGGATAACGCCGGATTCAATCATTTCACGAAGAAGATCGTTTCCCTCGCGTGTACGTTCGCCTACTCCGGCAAATACAGAAAAACCGTTATGCTTTTTAGCAATGTTATTAATAAGTTCCATAATAAGTACGGTTTTACCTACTCCGGCACCACCAAACAAACCGATTTTACCTCCTTTAGAGTAAGGTTCTAATAAATCGATTACCTTGATACCTGTATATAGAACTTCTTGTACGGTAGATAAATCTTCGAACTTAGGTGGATCGCGATGAATGGGATATGCTCCTTCCCTATTCAGTTGGTCCATACCATCAATTGCATCGCCAACCACATTCATCAGGCGACCCTTGATTTGATTTCCTATTGGCATGGTAATTGGACCGCCAAGTTGATGAACTTTTAAACCTCTTTGAAAGCCATCGGTACTATCCATAGCTATCGTTCGAACGGTATTTTCACCAATATGCTGTTCTACTTCAACGATAAGGCGCTTACCGTTTAACCCTCTTATTTCTAAAGCATCATGAATACTGGGTAGAATAAGTTCTGCTTCACCCCCTTCAAAATATACATCGACTACTGGGCCGATTATTTGGGAGACATAACCAATTATGTGTGCCATATATGTTCTTTTTGTAATAGCTGTTTTATTTTATGTCTTCCAATAATAGTTAGATAGACAACTTTAAAAAAGTAACAACTAATAAAGCGTATTGTTCATTTTTACTTTTTTTTGTGGTCATTTGAATTTCTTTTAAAATAAACAAAGGCCGAACTTTTTCAAGTTCGACCTTTGTGTATAAGAAAAAAGAGATACAGATTAATAACCTGGATTTTGAACCAGACTAGGGTTAGCGTCTAATTGAGTTTGTGGAATCGGATAAATTTCCTTATTCTTGTCATTACTTGGTTCATGATCCCACCAGGACGCAGTAGTAAACTTACCAAAACGAAGAAGGTCAAGACGACGTTTTCCTTCGAATATAAACTCACGTCCGCGTTCAGCCAATAGTTCGTCCATCGTCAAAGTTTCGATTGTGTATTTAGCATCTGCCCAATCTTCGGGTGCAAAGCAACGTTCGCGGCATTGGTTAATAAGATTAACCACTTCTTGAGTAGCTACACCACCATTTTTACGCATCAACGCTTCAGCTTTATTGAAATATATCTCAGTTAAACGGTACAGCATGTAATGGTTTTCCTTATAATTGGGATCTGTTTGCGGACCACTGCGGTATTTATAGAAACGTGCTCCTGAATTCTCTTCACCATCGGCCATTGTGCTTTTTAAGCCTGTTGGCATTTCAATTGGTGATATATCCGGTTTAGGATTTAACTCGCTTGCACGAGCAATGTAGTTAACATAGATAATGGGCTTACCATTCCATTCTTCACTTCCATTAACAGGGTCTCCAGCCTTCCATCTGCCTTGCGGATCATTGAACTGATAAAATTGCTGACCAAACATAAACCACTCTTTTTTACGAAGATCGTTCTCGGCATACATATTAAACGCAGTAGGAATAACCACCATAGCATTCCATCCGCCATCTTTCCAGTTATAAGCATCGCGAATAGCATCGTAACCACTTAAGAAGCCATCCCAGCCGAAACCAAAATTAGCTTTTTGTGAGTATGCAAATTGGAACAAAGCATCAGGAGCTTCATGATTTGTATTAGAGAAAGTAGTAAGCAAGTCTTGTACTAACTCTGGTTTACCATTGGCAAGCCCACCAGCTTGTCCGCTGATTATTTTATCACAAACAGCAATACATTCGTCGTACATAGAGGTGCCTATAAAATATTCGGCATTTAAATATAGTTCGGCCAACATAGCATAACCTGCTGTTTGAGAAATACGACCAATCAATTCGCTTGAATATGGTAACAATTTAGGAACATTCGTTTCTAATTGTTCTCTACAGTAATCAAAGATTTCTTTCCGGGTATTCGCCTTTGGATTTGTTGGTGTACCTACGGTTTCTATAATAGGCACACTTCCCCATAGTTCTGTAGCTCTCATATAATGGAAAGCACGCAATACATACAACTCGGATACGATGGCTGCCATTTCTGTTTCGGAAATACCAACTGCGGGTCCGTCTAATTTAGCCAAATCTTCCAAAGCAGCATTTACATATCCCAATCCACCAAACAGAAGATTCCAACAATCTTTTCCACGATTTTCACGAGCATCCCAAGTGTGATAGTGCTGACGGAAATGGTCACCCCCATCGTATCCATGACGTCCTTTTTGTGGCCAAGCCAGTTGATCGGAAGATAATTCGGCATGATACCAATATCCATTCTGACCAGTAGGTGCCATCCATGCTTGCATGTGTGTAAAGGGCCTTAGGGCAGCCTGCATTACTTCCAGTTTGTTTCTATAGAAGTTGTCTTTATATAAATCGCTGTATATAGTTTCATCCAGATTGGTACAACTACTCATACCAAGTATTGACGCAAACGTTGCGACAGACAGTATTGTTTTTGTTATTTTATTTTTCATAATTCTTTTCTTTATACTGTTAGAATCCGATACTTACCCCAAATGTCCATGTTTGTGAACGTGGATAGAAATCTCTCTTAGAAACACCAGGTTCAAATCCACCATCGGCAACTTCCGGATCCATACCACTGAAACCGGTAATAGTAAATAAGTTGCGACCAGAAATATAAGCTCTCATGTTACGGATATACGGAGTTTTTAAGTTAAAGGTGTATCCTAATGTGATATTATCTAATTTCACAAAATCGCCCTTTTCAAGATAGTAATCAGAGTATTGTGGATCGTCGTTCAGTTTAGCATGTGTTGTAACAGCACTTTCCAGCACGTTATTTGGCAACCATTTTTTATTCCCAAAGAACATATCTTGAACATTCAGGATATCGAAACCAAACTTACCGCGGAACAAGAATGAAAAATCAAACTGTTTGTACTTGAATGTACTTCCAAGACTGGCTTGTACTTTTGGTGTTCCATTACCAATAATGCTATAGTCATCATTGTTAATTTCTCCTGCATGAACTTTAGATCCATCTTTTTTGTAGAACAACCATTTGCCATCTTCGTCTAAGCCGGCAAAACGTTTACCATAGAAATCACCCATTTTGCCACCTTCTTCCAAACGGAAAGCTTTGCCTAAGTTACCTGGTGAAGGTAAACCATAGAAAGTAAGATAGTTGGCTTTGTACACATCGCCCGATAGTTTGGTTAACTTACTGCTACTTGTAGCAAAAGTAAAATCAACATCCCAACTGAAGTCTTTGGTATCTACAGCCACAGCCGATAGTTGTAATTCAATACCTTGATTTCTGATTGTTCCTACATTGGTCCATACACGATCTTGTACGAAAGGAGGTTTTTGTACAGTATAATCATACAACAAGTCTTTGGTGTCTCTCGAATAGAAATCGAGCGATCCCGACAATCTGCTATTCAATACAGTGAAATCAATACCAAAGTTGATTTCATGTTTTTCTTCCCAACGCAAATCCGGATTAGGATTCTTTGCTGGTCCGTATGTTTCATAATAACTTCCATCTTGCGGATATTTACCACCGCCACCTAATGTTACTAACGACTGGTAGTTAGGAATACCTTGATTACCAGTTACCCCATAACCTACACGTAGTTTCAAATCATCAATAAAAGAAATGTTTTTCATGAATTCTTCTTCACTCAATGACCATCCTACAGATACTGATGGGAAGTTACCCCATTTGTTGTTAGCACCAAAACGAGAAGAACCTTCGCGGCGAAGTGATGCCTGAAAATAATATTTGTCAAGAAGTGAATAGTTTACACGACCAAAGAAAGCGATCAATGTGTTATCTTCTTTGAAAGATCCTAAGTTAATGAAGTGAGTAGAATTGTTCTTATCTCGTCCTAAACCTGCTCCTAAATTCCAATCATTGAATGCATCAGTAGAGAAACCTTCGTTAGATACATCGAATCTTTCTAAGGTGTTGTATTGGTAAGAATAACCTGCCATTGCAGTTATAGTATGTATTTCGCTGAACGTTTTACGATAGTCAATTGTTGCTTCGAACTGTTTAGTTTTGTACACTTTGTTTTCTTTCTTGGCATAACCGGTCTTGGTTCCACGTCTGTCCCAGTCGGTCGATTTAGTATATTCGCGATCGTTCCAAATATCTCTTGTATATGCTCCAAGAGCCGAAACAGACAAATCTTTTGTTATGTTGAAAGTAAACTTAGCATCTACCATAGTTGTTTGCTGATCTTGTTCACTTGTACGATTAGCTAAACGCGACATCGGATTGAAGTTATTCCATCCTTGGGTTTCGTAAAAACCATCTTCGGTATAGATAGGAGCTGTTGGGTTTCGTTGTACAGCCTGTTCCCAGAAAGCATTATCACCACCTACTTTATCGACCTTGTTAAAAAGGGTTGATATATTAACAGATGCTTTCAGTCTATCTTGAAAACCTTTTGCATTAACATTTACCCTACCACCCCAACGTTCGTTAGAGTTTCTTTTGGCAATACCTTGATTTTCATTGAAAAAGATAGAAGCACGGTAATTGGTATTTTCCGAACCTCCCGACATAGATAGGTTGTGATAATGACTAACATTATCTTTGTTGAGCAATTCATCCCATAAATCGGTATCTGTTCCAAAATCTTGGTCGGCAGGAATATTGCCTGCTGCAATTTGTTGGCGGAACTGTTGGGCATTCAAGTATTTTGGCTTTCTCACATTCACATCATGAGACACATAACCTGAATAGTCGAATTTGGTATCACCACCTTTTCCTTTTTTGGTAGTAATAAGAATTACACCAGCATTACCACGTGTACCATAGATAGCTGCTGCCGAACCGTCTTTCAAAACGTTGAACGATTCAATATCGTCTGGCTGAACCATTGATAAAGCACTTCTTCCATCGCCAGTACTAATAGGAACTCCATCGATTACAATTAACGGATTACGATCTCCTTTGATAGATGATACTCCACGAAGTTGAATATCGGGTTCGGAGTTAGGGTTGTTACCATTTACACGAGTCATGTTCAACCCAGCTACTTTACCTTGAACCAAATCCATAACATTACGAACAGATCCTTGATTAAACTTGTCGGAACGAACTGTTTCTACAGCCGAAGTTACTTCTTTTCTTTTCAATGTACCATAACCGATAACAACAACCTCGTCTAACGTTTTAGAATCTTCGCGTGCGTTGGTTAGTAACTTGAACTTCTTGTGTTATATAACCAATATAAGAAAATTCAAGTGTACTTCCTTGATTTGCTTGAACAGTGTAGTATCCATCAATATCACTAATGGCACCTATATTGGTTCCTTTTACCAAGATATTAACTCCAATTAGTGGTTCATTTTGTGAGTCAACAACCCGACCTCTTATTTCAGTACTGCTTTGTTGAACAGCCTGAACTTCCGGGAGACTAGCATTAGCAACAGAAAATGAACATGTTCCCAATAGAAATGCAAGAGTACATGTTTTCATCCTCTTTACTATTTGAGGCATTTGTCTCTCAATAATAGAATGCTTCATAATAAATAATTTAAAGTTTAAAAAAAATAATTACTTTGTTTTTTTTGTAATGCAACATGGTTAATCACTATAGTAGATAAACCATGATTAGGTGGTTTTACTTTTTACATAGGCTTCTTTCTCTATTAATTAAACAATATGAAAATCTTTTTACCTCATGAATCTTTTACCTTATAATATTTTCAGATGAGAACGTATATAAATTAGAAATTGCTTGTGCAACTTTTATTCTTAATATGTTCTCTTAGAACTTGGTAATGGAAGTTGTTTAAAAGCAAATAGAGGAGGATAAATAAATGATAAGATATGAAGTTAATGCATATAGTTAATTCACATAACGAATGCATCGCTTTGTGACTATTGAAAAGAATTAGTTCTAAGAGAACTAAGGCCTTTTGGAGGATTAAATTGATGCAGCAAAATTAGAGGAAAGATTAAAAAACAAAAGATACCCTAGATAGTAATTTGCTAAATGGCACTATTGTTTACTGTATTGGCACTATTGTTTACTCGTTGATTAAACTTGTTTGCTTACAGAAATACCGGAATGGGAAAAATTAGGTCTACTAAGTGGAAGAAAGGCTAATATTACTTAGCCTGCATTATACATATTCCAGAATGGAAGGAGTTAAAGGGAGTTATCAGGAGCTTTGCTCCTTAGGAGTTATAGAGTTATAGCTCTAAGATACTTCAAATAAACGTGTAGTGGTTAAAAGAGAGAAGTTGAAAGATAAACAAAGAAGATTTAGGAGAGACAAAAGAGTAATGAGTAGTGAGTGATGAGTAGCCATGCGGCATCGAAAAAAACTCAAAACTCATTACTCAAAACTCACTACTCATTACTGGAGTTTATGAATAACAAGACCAGAACGAAGTTTGGGTTCAAACCAGGTAGTTTTTGGAGGCATAATATTACCTGTATCTGCTATATCCATTAATTGTTTCATTGAAACAGGATAAAGAGCTAAAGCTACCTTCATTTCTCCACTGTCAACACGTTTGCTCAATTCGCCAAGTCCGCGGATACCGCCAACAAAATCAATGCGTTTATCGGAACGGAGGTCTTTAATACCTAGTATTTCATCCAGGATAAGATTAGACGAGATTGTTACATCCAATACACCAATTGGGTCGTTATCATTATAAGTTCCTGTTTTTGCTGTCAGGCTATACCATTTACCTTCCAGGTAAAGAGCAAAGTTATGCAATGCTGTTGGGTTATATATTTCAGTTCCTTTTTCTTCAACAATAAAGTTTTTATCAAGTGCAGCAAGAAATTGTTCGGACGTTAATCCATTGAGATCTTTTACAACGCGGTTGTAGTCGATAATAGTTAACTGATTAGCCGGAAAGCAAACTGCCATAAAGTAGTTATACTCTTCTTTGCCACAATGGTTCGGATTCTGTTGTGCCTTTTCTGCTCCTACCAATGCAGCAGCTGCCGAACGATGATGACCATCAGCAATATAAAGTGCCGGCATCTTAGCAAATTCTTCTGTGATAACTGTTATATCATCATCATTATCAACAATCCAGAATGTATGGCCGAAACCATCACCGGGAGCAATGAAATTGTAAACTGGTTCGGTAGAAGCGTATTTCTGTACAATTGAATCAAGTGCATTATTATCAGGATATGCAAAGAACACCGGCTCAATGTTAGCATCGTTTACACGAACATGCTTCATACGGTCTTCTTCTTTATCACGACGAGTTAATTCATGCTTTTTAATTGATCCTTCCATATAGTCGGGTACATACGCACCTACAACCAATCCGTATTGGGTTTTCCCATTCATTGTTTGGGCATAGATATAGTACTGTTCCTTATCATCTTGTACCAACCAACCTTTTTCCTGAAACATCTGAAAGTTTTCTGCAGCTTTTGCATATACTTTCTCGTCGTGTTCATCTGTTCCAACAGGAAAATCTATTTCGGGTTTGATTATTCTATATAGGGATTTCTCGTTTCCTTCTGCTTCCTGACGCGCTTCTTCGGAATTAAGAACATCGTATGGACGTGAAGCTACTTGTTCTACTAAATGTTTTGGGGGGCGTACGCCTTTGAAGGGTTTTATTGTTGCCATAGGATTAGAAAATTGTTGTCACTGTAGGGGCATCCCTTGTGGGTGCCCAACATACTGCATGAAATAATACATTGCAAACCATCATCAGGGCACCCACAAGGGATGCCCCTACAAGTGTGACAATTATTTAGTTAACTTTAAATTTATCAACACCATCTCTCAGATAGCCTACTATCTGCTCAGCAGCGGCAATACCTGCATTGATATTTGCTTCGGCAGTTTGGGCACCCATTTTCTTTGGGGTTGAGAAATAACGGTCCGGAAACAATTCGCGCAACTTAGAATGAGCAGCAGGCATAATATCCGATAGATATTTGAAATCCTGACGTTCGTCCATCAGCTTGATTAATTCGTCTTCGTTGATAACTTCCTTACGGGCAGTATTTACCAATACAGTACCTTTGGGAGTATCTTTCAGCAAAGCATAATTAATAGAGCCTTTTGTTTCGGGTGTAGCAGGTATATGTAATGAGATTACATTACATGTTTTATATAATTCTTCTACCGAGTTGAGCGGCTTTACTCCATCTTTTTCAATAACTTCTTTTGGGCAGAATGCATCATAAGCATAAATTTCCATACCAAAACCTTTTGCTATGCGGGCAACATTACGTCCTACATTTCCATAGGCATGGATACCTAGCTTTTTACCTTTCAATTCGGTTCCCGATGTTCCATTGAAAAAGTTTCTCACGGCAAGCACCATCATGCCTAAAGCCAGTTCGGCAACAGCATTCGAGTTTTGTCCGGGAGTGTTCATTACACAAACATTGTGAGCTGTAGCGGCAGCTAAATCAACATTATCGTATCCAGCACCTGCACGTACTACGATTTTTAGTTCTTTTGCTGCATCAAATACCTCTGCATCAATAATATCGCTACGGATAATTATGGCATTAGCATCTTTCGCAGCTTCCAACAATTGTGCTTTATCTGTATATTTCTCTAATAGAACTAATTCGTAACCAGCACCTTCTATTACTTTGCGTATACCGTCGACAGCAACTTTAGCGAATGGTTTTTCAGTAGCTACTAATACTTTCATATTAATTTTGATTTTAAAATTTGAATCTTAAGAATTGCTTCTTTCAAACTCCTGCATACAGTCAATTAATGCCTGAACGCTTTCTTTAGGAAGAGCATTGTATGTAGAAGCACGGAAACCACCTACCGAACGGTGTCCTTTCAGTCCAACCATACCTTTTTCTGTTGCAAATTTCAGGAAGTCGGCTTCCAGATCTTTGTATTCGGGAGCCATTACAAAACAGATATTCATGCGCGAACGATCTTCTACTGCGGCAGTACCTGCAAACATCTTGTTACGATCTATTTCAGCATAAAGCATATCTGCTTTTTCTATTGCACGTTGCTCCATAGCCTTCACACCACCAAGTGATTTTATCCAACGCAAAGTTAGCATAGCCGAGTAGATAGGTAATACAGGAGGCGTATTGAACATTGAACCGTTTTCAGCATGTGTACGGTAATCTAACATGGTTGGGATATAGCGCGATACTTTTCCTAAAGCATCGTTCTTAACGATTACGAAAGTAACTCCCGAAGGTGCCAGATTCTTCTGAGCTCCACCATATATACAGATGTATTTAGAAACATCAATCGGACGAGAGAATATATCAGACGACATATCTGCAATAACAGGTACAGGAGAATCAAGATCTTCTTTCAATTCTGTTCCGTAAATTGTATTGTTTGTAGTGATATGAAAATAGTCTGCATCAGCAGGAACGGTATAATCTTTAGGGATATATGTATAATTAGCTTCGGCCGAAGATGCTACTTCAACTGTTTCGCCAAATGCTTTAGCTTCTTTCAGAGCTTTCTTAGCCCAAACACCAGTGTTCAGGTAAGCTGCTTTCTTCTCAAGGAAGTTATAAGGAATCATACAAAACTCCAAACTGGCCCCACCGCCTAAGAACAACACCGAATATCCTTCGGGGATATTGAGAAGTTCTTTGAAAAGAGCTTCTGCTTCGTCAACTACTGCTTGAAAGTCTTTCGATCGATGACTGATTTCCAAGATAGATAGTCCTGAACCATTAAAGTCTAAAACTGCCTTCGCTGTTTCTTCAATAACCTCACGGGGAAGAATAGAAGGACCTGCACTAAAATTATGCTTTTTCATTTGAAGTTTGTTTAGTGAGTTAAACAAATAAGTTATTTAATCATTTCAAGGCGAAATTACGAATAAAATTTTTACCAGCAAATTTTTTACTTGGAAAGTACATATAGTCAGAAAAACACATTATACACTCACAAAACCCACACGCAACACTAAACAATTGAACTGTTATATAACATATTTATTAAAAATAGTCAGCAAAAGAATGGGTAAAAACCGTATATTTATAACAGAATCAGAGCTTTCGGATTTCATTTAGTTATGAGATTCACGGAAAATGGTTTTCATTCCTTTTATTTTCTCACCCGAAACCAATGTTAATAATTGATTGACCTTATTTCTTTTCACTGCTACAAACGAGGTATGCTCTTTTACTTCAACCGGGCCAACATCTTCGCGAGAAAGCATTCCTTTTTTATAAAGAAAGCCTACTACGTCTACTTTATTAAGTTTATCTTTTTTTCCTCTACCTATATATATAGTTACCCATTCTGGTTTTGAGGGTCGGTTTATCTTTTCCGGAAACATGTATTCTTCAATGTTGGCCGAGAGATAATCGGGTAAAGATTCGGATTCGTTTATAATAAGATAAGAATCGCCTTTGCGCTCCCATCTTGCTGTTCTACCATTACGGTGTGTAAAAGCTTCTTCGTTTACCGGAAGATGATAATGAATAATATGTTCTACAGCCGGGATATCTAATCCACGCGAAGCCAAGTCTGTTGATATCAACACGTTGCTGCTTCCATTGCGAAATTTAATAAGCGAAAGTTCGCGTTCGGGTTGTTCCATTCCGCCATGATAGATTTCACCATAAATACCTTTCTCCTTCAGCAATTTATGAATCCGTTGGGCCGAATCCCGATGATTGGCAAAAACAATGCTTTGTTTACCGTTCAGCGAAGACAATAATTTGAATAAGGTATCAATCTTATCTTTTTCTGGTGAAGAAACCCTCCATAGTTTGAGTCTTTCTTCTTCGTTTTCAGCATTAAGAAAGTTTAGTTTTACAGGAGAGTTTATCCTTGTAAAAGCAGGAACCACTTCCATATCTGTAGCCGAGATAAGCATTCTCTTTTTTAATGAAGTGAGCTGTGAGATTATTTCTTCCATTTCATCTTCGAATCCCAGTTCCAGTGATTTATCGAACTCGTCGATAATTAGCGTTTGAATGGTAGTAGGAATTATATTTCCACGACGAATATGATCGGCAATACGTCCGGGTGTTCCAATAAGTATCGAGGGAGTGTTTTGTAAGAGAGATTTCTTTTCTTCCTGAAATGAATGTCCACCATAACAACAATAACTCTTCCACATGGTTTTCATGGATTTGAATACACTGTCTATTTGCAAAGCCAACTCGCGCGAAGGGGCCAGAATCATGGTTTGCACACTGGTAGTGTTATTTACAAGGATATTCAACAACGGCAACAAGAAACCTAATGTTTTACCCGATCCTGTGGGCGAGAGAAGTATAATATCTTTTGTCCTCAATTCGGGATTAGATAATGCCTGTTGCATGGCATTTAATTCTTCTATCTTAAGATTATGAAGAATTTGTTTTATGTTTGATTGATTCATTTTTCGTATCTGATTACTTACAGGGAACAAAGATATACAAAAAATATGGGGTCATCCTTATTAAAGGACAACCCCATATTTTTATTTATTACGCTGGTTATGCTCCAAAGTCGTCGAACATCAACATATTACGTGGTACACCTAAGTCGTAAAGCATCTTTTCTACAGCTTTAGCCATCGGGCCAGGACCACACATGTAGTATTCAATATCTTCAGGGGCATCGTGGTCTTTAAGGTAATTATTCAAAATAACATTGTGAATAAATCCAACCGGACCAGTCCAGTTATCTTCGGGAAGCGGTTCGCTCAATGCAATGTGGAATGAGAAGTTAGGGAATTCTTTTTCCAGTTCACGGAAATCTTCTTCGTAGAATATTTCGGCTTTTGAACGAGCACCATACCAATACGATATTTTCCGATCGGTTATCTTCAATGTTTTCAGTAAGTGAAGAATGTGCGAACGCAATGGAGCCATACCTGCACCACCACCAACATACAACATTTCGCGATCAGAATCCAAAATAGGATGGAACTCACCAAACGGTCCGGAAACCATAACCTTATCGCCTGGTTTAAGCGAGAAGATATACGAAGAACTTATACCTGGAGGCACTTTCATGAAACCACCATTTACTCTATCGAAAGGAGGAGTAGCAATACGTACGTTCAACATTACAATGTCTCCTTCGGCCGGATAGTTGGCCATAGAGTAAGCACGCATGGTTTCTTCATTGTTTGTACAAGTTAAATCCCACATTTTAAATTTATCCCAATCGCCACGGAAACGTTCGTCGATGTCGTAATCAGCATATTTGATATCGTATTTCGGAATATCAATCTGAATGTATCCGCCCGAGGTAAAGTTAAGATGTTCGCCTTTAGGCAATCTAACCACAAACTCTTTAATAAAGGTTGCCACATTTCTATTGGATACCACTTCGCACTCCCATTTCTTAACTCCAAGTACCGATTCGGGAATTTTAATATCCATATCTTGTTTAACCTTCACCTGGCAACCTAAACGCCAGTTGGCTTGTTGCTCTTTACGGCTGAAGTGAACTTTTTCGGTAGGTAGTATTTCGCCACCACCACTTTCAACCTGACAACGGCATTGTGCACAAGAGCCACCGCCACCACAAGCCGAAGGAAGGAATATTTTATTTGCAGATAATGTAGCAAGTAAGTTTGAACCACTTTCTACTTCTACTTCTTTTTCGCCATTAATGGTTATCTTCACACTTCCTGATGGTGACAGATAGTTTTTGGCAACCAGAAGTATAATCACAAGCAACAGAATTACTACCAGGAACACTCCTATGCTTGTTAATATTAAATTCGTCATTGCTGTTTATTTTAAGAATTAAATATTTAAACCAGAGAAACACATGAAGGCCATAGCCATTAACCCTACAGTGATAAATGTTATACCAAGACCGCGTAAGGGTGCAGGTACATCCGAGTAGGCCATTTTTTCACGTATAGCTGCCAAACCTACAATAGCAAGCAACCAACCAATACCCGAACCTAGGGCATAAGTAATAGCACTTCCTACGCCTGTTATGGCTTGTACATTTGTTGGATCCAGGTTAATACGTTGTTGCATAAACAACGAAGCTCCCATAATTGCACAGTTTACAGCAATCAAAGGTAAGAATATACCTAATGAAGCATAAAGTGAAGGGCTAAACCTTTCAACAACCATTTCAACTAACTGTACAATACCAGCAATAACAGCAATAAATAGAATAAAGCTAAGGAAAGTTAGGTCGATACCAAAAATCCCATCTTCGGCTAGTATTTTAGTTTGCAACAAATAGTTTACAGGAAGTGTAACTACCAATACAAATATTACAGCAAGACCTAAGCCTAATGCTGTTTTCACATTCTTCGATACGGCAAGATATGAACACATACCCAGAAAGTATGCGAAAATCATATTGTCGACAAAGATTGAACGTATAAATAAACTTAATATATTTTCCATATCATTTGAGTTTTGAGTTATGAGTTTTGAGTAATTACGATGCCGCAGACAACTCATTACTCCAAACTCATCACTCATTACTTATATTATTTTTCCTGTAACTCTTTCACCTTAGCACGTTGTGCCCATATAATACAAGCACAGATGATAAGTGCCATTGGTGGCATCAGCATTAAACCGTTGTTGATGTATCCCATAGCATAGAATGCTTCTGGAATTACCTGGAAACCAAGTAGCGTTCCCGATCCTAACAACTCGCGGAAGAAACCAACAATAATCAGAATAACAGCATAACCAATACCGTTACCCAGCCCATCAAGGAAAGACTCCCAAGGACCGTTTGCCATAGCAAATGCTTCCAAACGTCCCATTAGGATACAGTTTGTAATAATTAAACCTACATATACCGATAGCTGTACACTTACATCGTAGGCAAAAGCTTTTAAAACTTCGCTTACAATAGTAACCAAAGCAGCTACTACAACCAACTGAACGATAATACGAATACGGTTAGGAATTGTATTACGTAATAATGAAATAATAACGTTGGCAAATGCAACAATTACTGTTACCGACAGCCCCATTACAATAGCCGGCTCAAGCTTTGCTGTAACAGCCAATGCCGAACAGATACCAAGTACCTGCACTGTAACCGGATTATTTATATTTATTGGAGCCGAGAATACTTCTCTATTCTTCTTTGAAAACAATGAACTCATCTTCTTTTGTCCTCCTTGATTATTTAGTTAAAAAACTAGTGTAGTCTTTCAAGTTGTTTTTCAACATATCCTGAACCGCCACCGATGTTATTGTACCGCCGGATATTCCATCAACATATTCCTGACCATCGGCTGTTTTGCCGGGTTTTACCACAGCAATTGAAACTACCTGACCATCTTTCTTTATGTGTTTACCCTTGAACGGCTCTTGAAAACCAGTTGTTGCTATTTCAGCACCAAGACCCGGAGTTTCGCCGGCATGCGAGAAGTATGTGCCATAAACAGTATTCTTGTCGGCATCTAAGGCAACATATCCCCAGATTGCACCCCAAAGACCATTTCCGTTTAAAGGAATAATGTATTTGGTTTGACCATCAACTTCGGCTATAAAAAGAGACAGCTTATCTTCCGACTGTACATTGTAAAATCCACCTTCTTCGGCAACTACATTACCTTTGGTGTCAATAATCTGATCTTTTTTAATATATGTTTTATAAAGTGCTTCTGCATCCTGGCCTTTGGTATCAATCTGCAAAGCACTTAATATTTGTTTCATCTTATCCAGTTCTACATTCTTTGTTTGAATGTCTTTTAATGAAGAAGATGTAAAGGCAAGCACAAATGCTACAATAATAACCATTACCGAAGCATAAATGATAGTATAAGCATTACTATTTGTATTCATATTCTTTTCGGTTAATTGTTAGACTTAATAGCACGTTTTTCTCTGCGCGAGATATTGCTTTGTACCACATAATAATCTATTAATGGAGCAAAAATGTTCATTAACAAAATGGCAAGCATCATTCCTTCGGGATAACCCGGATTCAATACACGGATTACAATGGCCATAACACCAATAAGGAAACCATATATGTATTTACCTTTTTCGGTGCGTGTAGCAGTAACAGGATCGGTAGCCATAAACACAGCTCCAAAGCAGAAACCACCAAGAATAAGGTGTTCCCACCAAGGCATATTTGCCATTGCTGTATCAGGACCAGCTACATTGAAAATCCATGCCATAAATGCTCCTCCAAAGAATACCGAAAACATTACTTTCCAGCTGGCTACTCCTGTTAACAATAAAAGAGCTGCTCCTAAAAGGATAGCAATAACACTGGTTTCGCCAATTGAACCGGGAATTAATCCGGTTATCATATCCCATGAAAAAGGATCGTATCCTGTGGGAGTGGTAGCAACAGATGCATTACCAAGTGCAGTAGCAGCAGTAAGGCCATCAACAGTTGTGCCTAATCCAAAAATACTGTCTTTAGCTACCCAAACGGCATCACCCGACATTTTTGTTGGATATGCAAAGAATAGAAAAGCACGTGTTACTAATGCTACATTAAACACGTTCATACCTGTTCCGCCAAATACTTCTTTAGCAAAAATTACAGCAAAAGCAGTAGCTACGGCAATAATCCATAATGGACAGTCTACCGGAACAATCATTGGGATAAGGATACCCGATACAAGAAAACCTTCTTGTATTTCTTCTTTTTTCCATTGTGCCACGACAAACTCAATACCAAGCCCAACTACGTACGAAACGATTAGTTTTGGAAGCACTGCCAGAAAACCGTAGCCAAACATTTCGATAAAGCTACCTGCTGTTTGTGTAAATTTAAAGTGTTGGTAACCTACATTAAACATACCAAACAATAAAGCTGGTACCAATGCGATTACAACTATCGACATAATTCGCTTGCTGTCGATAGCATCATGAATATGCGTCCCCGATTTCGATGTTGTGTTCGGTGTAAACAGAAATGTTTCAAATCCGTCGAACACAGAGTGAAATGCGTGGAGCTTGCCGCCCTCTTCAAAGTTTGGCTTTATCTTGTCGAGATATTTTCTTAACGCTTTCATTTATTATTAGTTTTGAGTTTTGAGTTTTAAGTTTTGAGTAACAATGCTGATACCTAAAAATAAAACTCTCCGCTTTTTATTATTTGTTTTGGTGTTTTGAGCTTCATGTATTTTGAGTTTCCTTCTGCATAGCAACTTAAAACTCAAAACTTATTACTCAAAACTTATTATGCCATTTCTGCCCGAAGAGCATCAAGCCCATTACGAACAATCTTTTGTAATTCCAATTTAGAAGAACAAACAAATTCGCACAAAGCAAAATCTTCGGGAGCTACTTCGTAAATACCCAATGCTTCCATCCGGTCTATATCTTCAGTAATAATTGCTTTGATTAAATATTCCGGCATAATATCCATTGGTAATACACGATCGTACTCATGCGACATAATCATGTGGCGTTCACCACCTTTAATACGGGCGTCGAGTCTATATCCGCGATTGGTTAGCTTGTCGAATATCCAACTAAAATAGGTGCGGCTAACACTGAACTGATTAAAACGAGGCATTACGAAACCAAGAAACTCGTGTATATCGCTTCCTTCGGGAATTACAGTAAGCTGGTTATCAAAAGCACCTAGATATTCATCTTTAGAAACTTTTTTTCCAGTCAATACATTTCCGCTGATATAGCGCAACACAGCATTTTCATTAACGCATCCTTTAAATACATTGGTAAGTTGTGCACCAACTTTAAGTTTGCAATAAGCCGGTTTAAACACTTCCGATCCGGTTAATGCTACTATACGGCTAAAGTCAATGTGGCCAAGAGTAAACAAGCGTCCTATTAAAAGAACATCTTTTGCAGCAACAGTCCACACAGTTTCACCTTTATTTATAGGAGACAAATGATTGATTTGTACACCCACATTTCCAGCCGGATGAGGTCCGTCGAAAGTGGTAATTGTTACATTCTTAGCTTGTGTAAGGGCTACCGATTTTTGTTTAGCACTGATACTCAAGTAGGTTTTAGCCATTTTGGCAAGTGCATCTAAACCCGTTTGGAATTCTTGCTCCTGCCCTTTCAAGATAAACTCAAAATCAGGGGCTAAGGGTTGGCTGTCGAAAGCCGATACAAAAATACCTTTTGGAGTAACAGTTGGATCGGCAATAATGTCGTATGGTCTTTGCTTGATAAAAGCAAATAAACCAGCTTCCAAAAGACTGGTTTTCACTTCGCTGCCCGAAAGGCTAGACACATTTTTCTTGCCAAACTCTTCGTACTCTTGTACTTCGGAGGCTTTTACTGTTATGGCCAATACTTTACGACGCTCTCCACGTTCAACGCCAGTCACAACTCCGCTTACCGGTGAAACAAATTTTACCTCCGGATGATTTTTATCCACAAACAGAGGACTTCCAGCCTTCACATAATCTTGCTCCTTTACAACTACCTTCGGAGTCACTCCTGTGAAATCATCCGGAACTAATGCATACATTCCAGGTTCTCGCACAGAGAAAAACTCTTCGGCAGGTTTGCCTTGCAAGTTAATATCCAGGCCCTTACGTAACTTTATTACATTTGCCATGCTATTATATAAATAATGGTTTCATAATTTGCCCGCAAAAGTAATAAATAATAATGGGAATAAAGAGAAAAAAGGAAAGAATTAGAGAAATATTTCCGTAATTAAAAAACGCAATACTACAGACTTTCATTTATCAAACTCTAGAGTTTTGCACAATAAACTTCAGAGTTTAACATGGAAAACTCTAGAGTTTCGGTTTGAGGAAATGCGCATCTCCTCATACCCGAGATGCACATCTCCCCACACTCGAGACGTGCATCTCCTCCTATGCGAGATGCGCATCTCCTAAAACCAAAAGTCCGGAGTTCCTCATCGAAAAGTCCGGACTTTATTGTGGAAAAGTATGACGTTTATTGATGTTGTTCGCGTAGCAAGTCGTTTACTGTTTTTACCGGATTAAAAGTGGTTAAGGGTACTTCTACAAAAACGGTGTTCCAGTTGCTCATTGCGCCATTCCACAAACCTGGCAACTCGAGTGCTTTTAATTCGCGGCCGCTTTTGGATTTGTAAGAGATAAAACCGGTTGCTTTGTCTACATATCTGGATAAATCAAACTTATGACCTTTATAATCGCGCACAGCACAAACTAAATCTACCGGATTGAAATGGGTTCCTTCTTCAAACATTCTTTTCTTTTCAGGATCGTTCATATCAATCTGTGAACTCTCAAGTATCTGTGGCGAAATAGTTCCATCACTGTTATAGGCCAAGAAAGGACCTCCACCCGGCTCGCCAACATTTCTCACCATACCACATACACGAATGGGGCGATTAAGTTTCTCTTTCAGGTACAATACAAGCTCTACATCTTCCAGATTTTTTGTTTCAGGGTTTTTACAGAACAATTTCTTTTGTACAAACTGAAGAATCTCCATTATCTGCTCGGGAGTGTATTTGCCGCTATCGAGCAATTGAAGGTATTCAAATATCTGTTTCTGAAACTTAACCAGCACGCCTGCAATTAGTTTTTTATACAAAACAGTATCTTCCTTCAACCTGTCGGGTACAACATTATCTATGTTTTTAATAAAAATTACATCAGCATCTAAATCGTTCAGGTTTTCGATCAATGCACCATGCCCACCAGGACGGAAAACCAATTTATTGTTTTCGCGGAACAACTTGTTCTCCATGTCGGCAGCTACGGTATCGGTATTGGGTTTCTGTTCGGAGAAGGTTACATTAAAATCAACGCCATACTGGTTAGCGTATTGTTCCATTTTTTGTGATAACAAGATTTGAAACAAATCACGATGTTCCTCGGATACAGTAAAGTGAATATTCGATTTACCACTCTTTCCGGTAGCATACAAGGCACCTTCAACCAGATGCTCTTCAACAGGAGTACGGGGACCTTCCGGGTAATTGTGGAACTTTAATAATCCTTTTGGTAATGCTCCATAGTTTAAACCTATTTTATTTAACAGATTACTAACTACAGGCTTATATTTTTTTTCTGCTATTAACGATGGTATATCCTGCTTTTCGTTTTCTAAACAGGTTTTATTTAATTCATCATAAAAAGCAAATTTGGTAATATTAGCAAAGAAAGTTTTCTCAAAATCAGATGTTGGTTCATTGTAATCAGCATCCAGAAACTCAAACAAGTTTTTGAACATTCTACTGGCTGCTCCGGATGCGGGTACAAACTTAACGATTGTTTTGTAGGAATTAGTGTATTCCTGCCATGCATTCAGATAAGTTTCTTGTTCATCATTGCTTATTCTCATTATACCTTTTTCAACAGAAGCGGCCGAAGATAACTTTAAGAAAGGAAATCCTTTCGCAAAACATTCCAATTGCTCTTCTATCTGTGATTCGGTTATACCTTTTTCTGCAAGCTGCTTTTTGTCTTGAGATGTTAACATAATCTTTGATTTTAATAATTGATGCTCAAAAATACAAAATCCTAATTAGTTCTTATCATAGAGTAAACAAAAAAAGCTACTTTTACATTCGAAAATATCTAATAAAAGAATTGAGAACACAGAGACACAGAGACACAGAGTTTTTAATTAAATTCTTAATCTCTGTATCTCTGTGTCTCTGTGTTCAATAAATAATACGCAAATGGAATCAAATTCTTTTTTTACAGAAAACGAGAAATACGAATTATTCAGATTATATAAACTGTTGATTAAATCGGCAAGAGATAGCATCTCTACTAAAGAGATTAAAAGATTAAAGAAGTATCTTATACAAGCCATTGAAACCAATCACCTGAAACGGAATACATTTGGCATGAACCCTGTGATACGAAACATGCAAACAGCATTTATTGTTTGCGAAGAAATGGGGATCAAAGGGGCTTGCCTCACAGGCGTGATGCTACACGAAATTGTAAAAGCTGGTATTCTTAATGTTGATACTGTAAAAAAAGAATTCGGTGAAGATGTTACCGGCATTATCCGTGGACTGGTTAAAACCAACGAGCTTTATGAAAAAAGCCCGACCATAGCATCCGAAAACTTTCGGAACCTGCTGCTCTCATTTGCCGAAGACATGCGTGTTATCCTCATTATGATTGCCGACAGGGTAAATGTAATGCGACAAATTAAGGATACAGAGCATAAAGCCGACCGCGAAAAAGTGGCCAACGAGGCAGCCTATCTGTATGCCCCTTTAGCACACAAACTGGGACTTTATAAAATAAAATCGGAACTGGAAGATTTATCTTTGAAATATACTAAAACAGAAAAGTACTATTTCATTAAAGATAAGCTGAGTGCCACAAAGGCATCGCGCGATAAGTATATTGCAGCTTTTATTGAGCCGATAAAAAAGAAACTGGAACAATCGGGCCTGAAATTCGATATTAAAGGACGAACCAAATCCATACATTCCATTCATAACAAGATGGAAAAACAGCATACCGAGTTCGAGGGTATCTATGACCTGTTTGCCATTCGCATCATTCTTAACTCTGATTACGAAAAGGAGAAACAAGAGTGCTGGCAGGCGTACTCTGTTGTTACCGATATGTATCAACCAAATCCTAAACGGTTGCGCGATTGGCTTTCTATTCCTAAAAGCAATGGTTACGAATCGCTACACATCACTGTAATGGGTCCGGAAGGGAAGTGGGTAGAGGTACAAATACGTACTCAACGTATGGATGATATTGCCGAGCGTGGTCTTGCAGCCCACTGGAGGTACAAAGGAGTAAAAGGAGAAAGCGGTTTAGACGAATGGTTGACTTCGGTACGTGAGGCATTAGAGAATCCGGATAGTGACTCAATGAAAGTTATGGACCAGTTTAAAATGGATCTTTATGAGGATGAAGTATTTGTGTTCACCCCTAAAGGAGAACTGTTTAAGCTGGCAAAGGGATCTACTGTGTTAGACTTTGCATTCCATATACATACCAAACTGGGTTCTCAATGTATTGGGGCCAAAGTGAATGGAAAGATCGTTCCGATAAAACATAAGCTTCAAAGTGGTGATCAGGTAGAGATTCTGAAATCGAGTACCCAATCGCCCAAGCAAGACTGGCTGAAAATAGTAACTACCTCGAAAGCGCGTACTAAAATACGCCAATCGTTAAAAGAGCTTGCTGCCAAACAGAACACTATTGCTAAAGAAACCCTCGACAGAAAGTTTAAGAACAGGAAAATTGATTTCGATGAGTCTATAATGATGCATCTTATTAAAAGAATGGGCTACAAAACTGTTACAGAGTTTTATCAGGCAATAGCCGATGGTATTTTAGACACCAACGAAGTTATTGATAAATACATTGAACTACAAAAACGCGAAACCGATTCGCACGAAGACATTCTTTACCGTAGTGCGGAAAACTACAACATGAGTTTTGTTGAAGAAGAATCGCAAAAGGAGGATGTATTGATTATAGACCAAAACCTGAAAGGGGTTGAGTTTAAACTGGCCAAGTGTTGCAACCCTATTTATGGAGATGAAGTGTTTGGATTTACCACTGTAATGGGTGGAATAAAGATTCACCGGATGGATTGCCCCAACGCTCCACAAATGAAGGAACGTTTTGGCTACCGGATTGTTAAAGCACGCTGGGCAGGAAAATCCGAAGGTACCAAATATCCTATCAGCCTTCGGGTAGTAGGACACGATGATATCGGTATCGTAACCAATATTACTTCTATTATTTCGAAAGAGAGCGATATCAGCCTGCGATCCATCAGTATTGATTCTAACGATGGTCTGTTCTCGGGTATGCTCACTGTAATGGTTGGTGATACCGGTAAACTGGAAACCCTCATTAAAAAGCTGAGAACTATAAAAGGAGTTAAACAAGTAAATAGAAACTAATATGATTTATAATTCACCACAGAGTTCACAGAGTTACACGGAGTTTTTTGTTTCTTTGCAGCATTGTAATAAAAGACTCTGTGTAACTCTGTGAACTCTGTGGTGAAAATCTCAAACTATGAAAAAGCATTTCAGTATCAAAGCCAGGATTAAGAGTTTTAAATATGCCGGTATAGGAATTTATAAACTGATTTCTTTTGAGCATAACGCTTGGATACACTGTGCTGCAATAGCACTTGTTACCACTGCCGGATTCTATTTTAACATTACCAAATATGAGTGGATTGCTGTAGTATGTTGTTTTGGCTTGGTATTGGCGGCCGAAGCAGTTAATACGGCAATTGAAAGACTGGTTGATCTGGTTTCGCCTCAAAAGCATCCGCTTGCCGGAGATGTTAAAGACCTTGCAGCCGGAGCTGTTTTGATATGCGCTATCGCAGCAGCTATTGTTGGACTTATTATTTTTATACCTTATATATTCTAAACGGCATGAAATCAAAAAAATCAATTATGCTTGCTCTATTTGCAAGCACATTTCTGTTCTGTTCGTTTCAGTCCATTCATTTTGTAGGATATTTAAACAATTTCTTGCGCAGTGATAAACCAGCTTCACAATGGGAAGAATCTTATCCGTTAGGAAACGGACGATTAGGTATTATGCCCGATGGAGGCATTGACAAGGAACGTATTGTTTTGAACGACATTACTATGTGGAGCGGCTCGGAAGCTAATTACGATAATCCGGAAGCTGCAAACTACCTGCCTCAAATCCAGCAACTGCTATTAGAAGGCAAAAACAAAGAGGCGCAAAACCTTATGTATAAACACTTTGTACCGGTAAAGCCCGAATTTGGAGGTACTTATGGCACGTACCAAATTCTGGGTAACCTGGATATAGAGTACAAATACAATGACAACCAAAAAGTATCTGCTTACTACAGAGATCTGAACCTAAATGATGCAACCGCAAATGTAAGTTTTTCGCGCGGTGGAAAAGAAAGCAATTATTTCAGAGAATACTTTGTATCCCACACAAACGATGTTATTGTTATTAAAATAGGAAGTCGCAATCAAAAAGCTATTTCTTTTAAAGCAAAGTTAAATCGTAACGAAGCTGCGGCTACCCGCCATACCGACAATTCTTTTATTCTGGAAGGAACACTTGATAGCGGGGTTAAAGATAAACCGGGAGTATCTTATATGGCCGAGATGAGCGTTAAAACTAAAAAAGGAACAGTAAACGTTACCAGTGAAGGCATTGAAGTTGAAGGAGCCAACGAGGCTATCATTTACATATCGGCAGCTACCGATTATAAGAATCCCGATTATAAATCGCAGGTTAACAGTCTGTTGGCGGATGCTATGACGATTAAATACAATAAGCTTCATCAAAAACATGTTCAAGACTATGCAGAACAGTTTTCGCGGGCAAAACTACATATTGGCGAAAAATACGGTCAATATATTCCAATCCGCATCAGGCGTCTTACGGATGATCGGATCCGCAGTTTTCAAACCGAAGACGATCCTGAACTTGCAGCCTTGTACTACAATTATGGAAGATATCTTTTGATAAGCAGTACACGGTTGGGGACTCTCCCACCCAATCTGCAAGGTCTTTGGGCAAACACTTATCAAACACCTTGGAATGGCGATTACCATCTCAACATCAATGTGCAGATGAATCACTGGCCTGTTGAGCAAGGCAACCTTTCCGAACTGCATGTACCACTAGTTGAACTTACCAAAGGTTTGGTTAGCAACGGAGAAAAAACGGCCAAAGCATTTTATGGTCCGAATGCCAAAGGCTGGGTAGCTCACATGATGACCAATGTATGGAACTTTACTGCCCCTGGCGAGCATCCATCATGGGGAGCAACCAATACCGGAGGTGCATGGTTATGTGCCCACCTTTGGGAACATTACTTATTTACTGGCAACAAGGAGTATTTGCAGGAAATCTACCCTGTATTGAAAGGTGCCTCGGAATTCTTCTTATCAACAATGATCGAAGAGCCAACACATGGCTGGCTGGTTACTGCTCCAACTTCTTCGCCCGAGAATGCTTTCTTTGTAGGTGATGATAAAACTCCGGTAAGCATTTGTATGGGGCCTACAATGGACAATCAGTTAGTGCGCGAATTATATAGTAACGTTATTGAAGCAGCAAGCATATTAAATATAGATAATGTATACAGCAAGCAACTTAGTGATGCCATTAAAAAACTTCCTCCTCACCAAATAAGTAAAGAAGGTTATTTAATGGAGTGGTTAGAGGACTACAAAGAGGCCGAACCTCATCACCGTCATGTATCTCATTTATATGGGTTGCATCCGGGTAATCAAATCTCGCTAACCAAAACTCCTGATCTGGCCGAAGCTTGCAAAGCAACTCTCAACCGCCGTGGCGATGGCGGCACTGGTTGGAGCCGTGCATGGAAAATTAACTTCTGGGCTCGTTTGGGTGATGGCAACAGGGCTCATAAACTATTCAAGAGTCTTCTGGTTCCGGCTTACGATCTTGAAACGCCTGATAAACGCCGGGGTGGTACGTTTCCTAATTTATTCTGCTCACACCCTCCTTTTCAAATAGATGGTAACTGGGGTGGCACTTCGGGTATAAGCGAAATGCTTTTGCAAAGTCATGACGGGTTTATTGATTTTCTACCGGCTTTACCAGATTCGTGGGAGGTTGGTTACTTTGAAGGATTTAAAGCAAGAGGCGGTGCTACAGTTAGTTTGTGGTGGAGAAATGGAAAGGCGACTAAAGCAGTAATTGTTGGGGGATATGAACCGGAGGTGAAGATTAAAATGCCTAAGGGGGTTGCAAAGGCGAAAGTAAAGGTCGGAAAGAAGATAGAAATGTATGATGGGGAGTATGTGGAGATTGAGTTGAAAGAAGGAGAAGAGGTGATGGTTGGGTTTGAATAGAAAGAGTATTCTGTATTAAAAGGAAAAGGAAAAGAGGCCGCCTCAAATGAGATTGGCCTCTTTTCTATATAATGGCTTTATATACTATTAAAATATATACTTAATACCAAACTGCATTTGCCAACGAGATGCTGAACCATTTAAATCCTTAAATGTATCAGTTACTACATTCTTGTTACTCAAAGGCATTGTAAACCCAGGAGTATAATTATTTTCTTTATTTGGTGCCTGTGTCATTGTTAAGAACTGATACTGAGGCGAGCTACTGCTACCAAAGAAAGTCGTTTTTTGTACTCCCCAATCTTTGTTAAGCAAGTTTAGGAAATTTGCAATATCAAAACTGAATCTTAGGGTATGAGTTTGTCCATTTTTGAAATGCATTTTTATATCATGAGATATATTAACATCTAATTGATGAGCATAAGGAGTAACTGCACCATTACGTTCTGCATATTTACCTCTATTATTCTTTAAATAATCATCTTGTTTAATAAATGCATCTATTTGGCTCCAAATTTCGTCTACAGTTCTATTATCTCCTGCTGCTGGAACAATATTAATATCATTTTTATTTTTAGGAATATAAATAAGGTCATTCATATTCTGTCCATCACCATTTACATCACCATTATAAGTGTAGGAATAACGAAATGGTTGGTAAATCTGATATATTGCACCAAATGAAGTTGAAGCATTTTTCCCCCACTCAGCAGTATATGCAGCCTGCATCAAGAATCTTCCATTAAACGATCCTGAAGAATATCCTGTTTCCTGAGAATTTGGATTTACAGCAGGACGGTATTTCCATGCAGAAGAAGCCACTGAAGAAGAACCATCTGTTACACTTTTAGCACGACCAAATGAATAAGAACCATTTAAGTATAATCCTCTTAAAATACCAGCATTAAAATTCTTCTGTAATTGTAACGTTGTATAAAAAGAATAACCCTTACTGGTATTTCTCATCTGAATTACATTTGTGGTTTTATCTGTTATATAATAACCTTTTTCTGTAGAAAAGAATGGTCGTTCTTTTCCATCACCTTCTTTCACATACCCAGTTGGTTCATTTAAACCAATATTTGCATGATATATAGCATTGACATCTTTATTATATAACATTTCAACAGTAGCAATCCAACCATCTCCAAACTTATAATCAAGAGCTAAATTGGTTTTCCATAATTGTGGATATTTAAAACCACGTTCTGTTACTGCTAAATCCATTTTTGAGGCTTTGACATCAGCTTCTGTAGGTTCATATAATGCTATTCCATCGAAAGGACGACCTTTATTCAAATCACCAAATAACAATCCATTGTTTCCTGCCTGATTACTTAACCACACATAAGGAGGTGTTCCAGAGAACATCCCTGTTCCACCACGCACTTGAAAAGTTCTATCACTAAAAACATCCCAATTAAAGCCCACGCGAGGAGAGAATAAAGGAGACGTTTTTGGATATTTAGAAACATCTATTTTAATACCATCTTGAAATGTCAAACCATCTAAAGCTGGGTTTTTATCTAAATCAGTTAAAAATATTGGAGTATCTACACGCAATCCCAAAGTTAAGTTGAAATTTGGTGTCACAGCCCATTTGTCTTGCACATAAAACCCTAAAGAAAGTACATCCACATAAGCATATGGAAATCCTTTACCTTGCATTGCATACTTTTGACTAAAAGAAGTTGCAATAGTGGTCGGTCTACTTGCAGGATCTGAACCAGCCTCTTTCCAAGCTAAATATGCATTTGCATCTTGATAGAAAGATTCTATACTAGAATACCGCCATGAACCAGCAAAAGAATAACCATAGCCATTCTTAAATTTCCGGTAATCGCTTTGTGTTCCAATTGTTAATTGATGATCACCAATAGCCCATGTTAGATTATCTTGAATTTGATAAATATCCGAATTCAACATATTATTATATGAATTAACCTCTGTACCAAATGTTGTATAGGCTGTTCCATTTCCATCTAAAATATCTACCTGAGGGAAAAATCCACCATCCATATCACGAAAATCTCTCAAAGCAGAATATCCTACTTTCAAAGTATTCGACATACGATCATTGATTGTAGTTACCCAATCTGCCATTATAATATTAAAATTGCTATTAGTACGATAGTATGAAGAAGAGAATGGAATGGCATATTCATTTGGTCCACGTCCATTCTTGGGTGCACCAGATGTACTGGGTCTATTAGTAGTAAAAGATTTCAAATAGAAATATTTCAGACTTAAAGTGTTTTTTGAATTGATATTCCAGTCCAAGCGAGCCGTTAATCTGTCTGCTTCTGTTGGACGCTTAGTTACATTAAAAGTCCCTGGATTATAATCAAAATTATCTTGTAAGAACTGCGACAATTCTGTTAAAGTTTTTGCATCAGCAAAAGAATATTGTCCTGTTACCGGAGCTTTATCATCTTCACGAGCCTTATAATTTATAGGTGTTTCCTGGCGATCAAGTTCTCCATTAATATAAAAGAATAATTTATTTTTAAGCAATGGTCCAGATAAACTCACCCCATATTGATGATTAGAAAACTCTGTAACTTCATTAATTTCATCTTTCTGCCTCCATCCAGTCATTGATGGACTTTTAGTATACATATATGCTGATGCATGCCAATTATTTGTACCTGATTTAGTTACTGAATTTACACCAGCACCTGTAAATGCCCCATTACGAACATCAAATGGTGCAATCATAACTTGAACTTGTTCTAAAGCTTCCAACGAAATCGGTTCTGTTCCTGCTGCTCCTAAAGAAGAACTTAAGCCAAATGAATTATTAAATGAAGCACCATCTACAGTGACATTATTAAAACGATACGAAGTACCTCCAAAGTTATTTCCACTACTCATAGGTGTTAACTTTGTAAAATCACTCAAAGAACGATTCAAAGTTGGCAACTTATCCATTTTTTCTCTAGTTATCACTTCTTGTGCGCCAGTACGGCTACCAGATATTATAGGATTTCTATCAGCAACAACAATCACATCACCTAATACTTGTGAATCTTCTACCATCTCAGTATCCAGAGTCAATTCTTCTCCTAACTCTAAATGCAAATCAGTACGTACTACTGACGTAAAACCAATATAAGAAAACTCAACTGTATATGGCCCCCCTATACGAACGTTCTGCAATATATATGAACCATTAGATTGTGTTATAGTAAAGTATGCAGTTCCTGTAGGAGTATGAGTTGCTTTAATTGTCGCTCCAATCAAAGGCTCCTTCATTGTGTCTGTAACTTTACCTTTAAAGCTAGCTGTGGTCACCTGAGCACTAATGTTAGTCACCAACATTAGCAGTGCCATCATTAAAAAAGAACGGATTCTTTTTGACATAACGTAAGTTAATTAATTAAGTATATAAATAGAAATATCTAAATCAATGCAAAGATATATATATTATTGTATACTTACGTTTCATTTTCACACAAAAAAGAGACGTATATTCTTAAATATACGTCTCTTTTGTACTAATTAGGCTATTTTATTACTATTAATCTTTAAGAATATCCTCCATAAACAACTTCACAGCCAAATCATCTGATGGATCAGGAGCCCATGGAGCAATGTTTTCAGCACTTATTGGTGCATAAGGACCATCTTTAATTTCAAAAATAACAGTATTTGGTTCTAATACAACAATGCTATGCCACATTCCGGCAGGTATTTCCATACCATAAATTCCTTTTTGTGGATTAAGTTCGAGCTTCTTTATAATATCTCCTTCATCATTGTATAATACACCGATTAAACTTCCGCGCAGAATAAGATATGTTTCTATTTTATCAGGATTCTTATGACGATGCGGAGGTAAATAAGTACCAGGTTCAAGAGCATTTAATAATCTATGAATAGGTTCATCCAAAGATTCATGAAAATTATAATTCATTCGCAGGCGTTCGTTCTCTTTTGCCTGTTTACTAACCTCATTTAATAACTCTTCCGAAATAATTTTCATTCACGATCTGTTTTAGGGAAAACATTATATATATTGGTAGGATTCTCTTTTATCATTTCTATTTGGGATGACGGAATTGTTACATATTGATTCGCATTATCTCTGAATAATGTTATCTCATTCATCATTTCCAACACACCAAAATCTAATTCATCGACAGATGCAAATCCCAATCCCGGAAATACCGGAACACTCATCTCCTTTTTAACATCGCCCCATCTACGAATTACTTTTTGAAATGGTATGTACAATTCAATACCAGCTATATTAAGTACATCAACCACCTTTTTCTCATTATAAGGAATAATGTGAAAAGCATACCATTTTGTTTCTTCTGTTGTTGACATCTGCTTATTTTTTATTTCTCCAGTTTGCGATGAAATCTTTTATAAACAATATCCAGCCTACACTAGCTACACCTGCCAGAAAAACAAATCCGATAAGAATCATTGGTTTACTAGGTTTGGCTGCTCTTAAAGGAACTGTTGCAGGCTGCACTACAGTATATACTGGTGTTATTTCCTGTACTTTAGCTTTGGCCATTTGTAATTGTTGCGCAACCTGATTATAGAGACTATAAGCTAAATTCATTTCATTTTGAAGACGTTCTTGTTCCGTTCTGTAACTTTGCAGTACAACATTCATATTGCCATCTATATAACTGGCATATTTTTGTTGTGCTAAATGATAGTTTGTTTTTGCTTCTTCGTAAAGCTTTTCGGTAAAGCCAAGATCATTTCTTGCTTTATTTGTTCTATAATCAGTAATGTAATTTTGTAACCTCACCATTACCGTATCGGTCATGGTAGCAGAAATCAAAGGATCTTGCATCATAACTGAAAGGGTAGTTACACCTGTCTTTTTATCTACCGATACAGAGATACGATCGCTTAAAGCTTTTGCTATATTAGATTCATCTTGTGTTAAACAGAAAGGATTCAACTTTCCGTCACCTTCTTCCGGTTTTTCCCGAAATAAAGACATCCCCCATCCTAATAATTTAAATGGAGCAGAGATTACAGTACCCCACCAAGGTGAACGTTGGTGTTCGTCCAGATAATTATATAATGTAGTATTTATTTTGCCATCAGCAGATTGCACAGGAATTTCAAACAGTTCAATAAGGAAAGGAGTTGAACTTACAATATCAGGATATAACTCCGGAGATAAAGCGTCCTCACCCGAGGAACCTCCCAGATTTATTCCAGCCATTGCAGCTAAAGCACCCATGTTTCCCATAGAAGATTTCCCTTTTGATTCAGGAGCAAGCGTTACACTGGTCGAAAACTCTTTTGGGATACTAAAAGCTACTATCAGCCCAACAACAACTGCAATTCCACACCACTTGAATATAAGTTTTTTCTCGTCCCAAACTTTATGGGCTAACTCAATCAAGTCTATTTCTTGTTCTTCTATTCCCTGTGTTGATTCAATACCTTGTTGCGTTTTCAGTTCTTCTTTCATGATTAGTTATATCACTTCTTTTAACAGACTTCGAATTTTGTGCACAAAGGTAACATTATTATTAAATATTCCTTAAGAGTAAAGTGTAAATTGTAGATAAAAAGTGCCCCAGCATTGATAAATACCGGGGCATTTTGGAATATTGTTACTAAAAACAGAAATTAGCGTGGAGTAGGTCTGCTAGTATTACCACCTGTAGATGGACGACTACTTGGCCCTGTTCCGGGAGTTGGTCTTGTTAAGTCAGGACGGCTCGTTTCCGGTCTACTTATTTCAGGACGACTGGTTTCTGGTCTGCTCGGACGGTTCGGCTTGTTCGGACGATTGGGCTTGTTCGGACGATTAGGTCGGTTAGGTTGACTCGGCCTGCTTGGTGTGTTTGGATAATAAGGAGGTCTATCGGGATAAACAACTATTGGCCTGCCATAATCCGGATACCACAAAGGAGGGGCCACAGGTGGAACATAATTAATGTCGTCATATAAGAACTCATATCCCGTGAGATTGTCATTCCAGAATTCTAATGCATAAATCTCGTCTCTTGCAGTTCGATATTCCAGTATTTCCTGATATCCCTCTTCGGTATCATTCACGGCAAGAATTCTTTGAGGTCTACCTATTCTGGCTATTACCTGCGCTTTGGTCATTCCTGTAGTTAACTGACTTAAATCTAACGTATTATAAGTCATACAAGAAGTAAACAGTAAAACCATAAAAACTATAACTGATATTTTTTTCATAATCTATGTTGTTTTCATATTTATCATATTAAACAACCAATAACAGATATAGTTTTATTTTTGATGAAGAGAAGGAGTTAAAGGAGTAGTTAGTAGCTACTAGTTAGTAGTTAGTAGCTACTAGCCATGCGGTATCATAACTACTAACTACTAGCTACTAACTACTAACTACTAACTACTAGCTCCTAGCGATAACTCCTTTATTTCTTTTTCCACAAACGAGACATGTCTTCTAATGTTTTGCCTTTTGTTTCGGGCACCCATTTCAATACAAATAGTGCTGATAACAAAGAGAAGGTAGCATATATAAGGTAAGTGCCACCAATACTCCATTCGGATAGAGATGGGAATGTACTTGATACAAGGAAATTTGTTATCCATTGTGCAGCCACAGCAATAGCGACTGCTTTACCACGAATGGTATTAGGGAAAATCTCCGAGATTAACACCCAACAGATTGGTCCCCAACTCATCATAAACGATGCTGTATAGATTATGATAAATACCAAAGCTGCAATTCCGATAACATCCATAAACGAAAGGATACTCAAAGCAAGCATACCAATCATCATTCCTACAGAACCTATAATTAACAGAGGTTTACGTCCAAATTTATCTACAGTAAGAATAGCTACCACTGTGAAAATTATATTTACGATGCCCATTACAACAGTTTGTATCATAGAAACATCGCCTGTTGATCCCATGTTTTCAAAAATACGGGGAGCATAATACAAAACCACATTGATACCTACAGCCTGTTGAAATACCGACAATAATATACCAATGATAATCACACCTACTCCATACGTAAATATCTTCTCACTTTTTTCTTTGGCTGTGGCTTTGATATCTTCTAAAATAGATGCTGCATTCTTTTTCCCATTAATGCGTTCAAGGATTCCGAGTGCCTCATTGGGATGTCCACTCAATACCAGATAACGTGGAGTTTTGGGTACAAAGAACAACATGATACCAAACAATGCAGCTGGAAATGCTTCACTCAGAAACATTCTTCTCCAACCAACTGACGCCATTGCATCGGCCAACACATTGGCAGTAGGCAAATTGCTGCGAATAAGATAATTCACAAAATAGACTACCAACATACCAAAGATAATTGCAAACTGATTCCAGGAAACCAAACGCCCACGCATGTTTGCCGGAGCTATTTCGGCTATATACATCGGACAGACTGCCGAAGCCAATCCAACCCCAATACCTCCCAAAATACGGTATAGATTAAAAACGATTAATAGATTATAAGTTGGTTTTCCGTATTCAAAGAATAAGAATTCGGGATAATAAGATCCCAATGCAGAAAGGAAGAAAAGTAAAGCAGCAAAACGCAATGAGTTTCTCCTGCCTAATCGCGAAGCAAGTATTCCGGAGATAGCACCACCAATAACACATCCTATCAATGCGCTCGATGCTGTTATGCCATGCCATGCTTTATTGTATTCAAAATCTGTGGCACTCATGAAAAACCTTTCAAGGCCACCCTCTGCGCCCGAAATAACCGCAGTGTCGTACCCAAAAAGTAATCCACCTATAACAGCCACTGCTGTTATACCATAAAGATAAATTTTACTACCGTTGTCCATGATATTAGTTAAGAGTTGACAGTTGAGAGTTGAGAGTTAGTGATCAAGAATTGCAAAGCAACTCTCAACTGTAAACTCTCAACTCTCAACTAAATTAAATGTACATATTTAAAATTGCTTCGTACAATTCCTGCTTGCCGCTTATTTGTTTAGGCTCACCGTTTTGTTTTGCATAAGCTACTAAATCTTCGAGAGAGAGCTTGCCTTCTTCAAATTCCTTACCTTTACCAGCATCGAAAGAGGCATAACGTTCAGTAAACATCTTTTTATATGGAGATTCGTTCAGGAAGTTAGCTGCATTTTCTAATGCACGTGCCATAACATCCATAGCTGCAATATGAGCAATAAATAAATCATCCAAATCGGTAGAATTACGACGGATGTGAGCATCAAAGTTTGTTCCTCCATCACCTAAACCACCATTACGGATAATTTGCATCATAGCCTGTACCAGTTCAAACTGATCAATCGGGAATTGGTCTGTATCCCAACCATTCTGATAGTCACCACGGTTAGCATCGATTGAACCTAACATGCCATTATCCACAGCAACAGCTAATTCGTGTTCAAAAGTATGTCCTGCCAATGTAGCATGGTTTACTTCAATATTTACTTTGAAATCTTTATCCAGATTATGCGCTTTTAAGAATCCGATTACAGTTTCAGTATCTACATCATACTGATGTTTAGTTGGTTCCATTGGTTTGGGTTCAATCAGGAATGTACCTTTGAATCCACGTGCACGAGCATAATCACGGGCTACAGTCAACATTTGAGCCAAGTGCTCTTTTTCACGTTTTTGATCAGTATTCAATAAAGACATATAACCTTCGCGTCCTCCCCAGAAAACATAGTTAGTACCACCCAATTCGATAGTGGCATCAATTGCGTTTTTAACTTGAACAGCAGCACGGGCAACCACATCAAAATTTGGATTAGTTGCTGCACCATTCATATAACGCAAATGACCAAACACATTGGCTGTACCCCACAACAGTTTGATTCCGGTTTCAGCTTGTTTTTGTTTTGCATAAGCTACAATTTCTTTCAGATTAGCTTCATACTCCTCAATTGTATCTGCTTCGTCAACCAAATCCACATCATGGAAACAGTAGTATTCAATTCCTAACTTCTGCATGAATTCAAAACCTGCATCCATTTTTTCTTTGGCTCTTGCTATTCTGTCGGTATTCGTATTCCATGAATATTTCTTTGTTGGCCCACCAAACTGATCGCCTCCTTCGGCACATAATGTATGCCACCAAGCCATTGAAAACTTCAACCAATCTTTCATTTTTTTGCCGTTAATAACCTTTTCAGGATCGTAGTAACGGTAAGCCATTGGATTTTTACTGTCTTTACCTTCAAATTTAATTTTTTCTATTCCGGGAAAAAACTCTTTTGTTGCCATAATAAATAATGTGATTAATGTGCCAATATGCCAATGTGCCAAATTAGTAGGTTCATTGATGTTGGCAATGTTATTATTAATAAATTTAATTGATAGTATTCTGTACTTTTAAGTGCGCAGCCAATTAGCCACATTGGCATATTAGCACATTGGCATATTAATTAGCCATTGATTTTTCTAAACGATGTTTCCAACGTGCATAGGCATCTGCGTATTCCTGCCGTTGAGCAATATTAGGCTCAATCACATCCAGTTTTTCAAGAGTTGCAAAAGCCTCATTGTTATCTTTATATATGCCGGCACCAATACCAGCACCTTTGGCCGCTCCAACCGAGCCATCGGTATTATACAATTCAATCACTGCACCTGTAACTCCTGCCAGTGTTTCACGGAATATTGGGCTCAGGAACATGTTTGCATGACCTGCATGTATTTTCTTAACTGGGATTCCCATTTGTTCCATAATGTCTATGCCATATTTAAATGAGAACACAATTCCTTCCTGTGCAGCACGGATAATATGGTGTTTACTATGCATATTGAAATCAATTCCACGGATACTACAACCTATTTCTTTGTTGTTCAACATACGCTCTGCACCATTACCGAAGGGTAATATACTGATGCCTGCACTTCCGATCGGAGCTTTCGAGGCAAGCACATTCATCTCGTTGTACGATATACCTTCCGGAGCGATATTCTTTTTAATCCATGAGTTAAGTATACCTGTACCATTGATACAAAGAAGTACTCCCAAACGTGTTTGATCTGCCTGATGATTAACATGAGCAAATGTGTTTACTCTGGATTGAGGATCGTAGTTAACTTCTCCATTCACTCCATATACTACTCCCGATGTTCCAGCTGTCGAAGCAATTTCGCCCGGATTAAACACATTCAATGAAAGTGCATTATTGGGTTGATCGCCAGCACGATAAGTAATTGGAATACCTTCTTTCAATCCTAACTCTTCGGCTACTGCTCTGGTTACTTTGCCTTGTTCAGAGAAAGTTGGTTTAATATCTGCAATAAGCGAAGAGTCAAATCCATAATAATCCATCAGGAAACCAGCCAATTTGTTTTCTTTAAAATCCCAGAATATTCCTTCGGATAATCCCGATATTGTTGTACAAATCTCGCCACTCAAACGCATAGCGATATAATCGCCAGGAAGCATAATTTTATGAATACGACTATATACATCGGGTTCATGTTCTTTAATCCATGCTAGTTTTGAAGCCGTAAAGTTACCTGGCGAATTCAACAGATGGGACAGGCATTTACCTTCACCCAATGTATTGAAAGCTTTCTCTCCATAAGGAACCGCACGAGAATCACACCAGATAATGGATGGACGAAGCACTTTCTGATCTTTGTCCACACATACCAAACCATGCATTTGATAAGATATCCCAATTGCTTTAATCTCTGCGGAGCTAATACCTGATTCATTTAGTACTTCTGCAGTAGAGCATTTCAGGTATTCCCACCAACTTTCCGGGTCTTGTTCGGCCCATCCGGGTTTTACTGCAATAATATTTGCTTCTGTTTTTGGGAAAAATGCCGAAGATACGGTTTTACCTGTTTCGGCATTAACCAAACTTGCTTTTACAGATGAACTGCCAATATCATAACCTAATAAAAACATAATTTTGAGTTTTGAGTTTTAAGTTGTGAGTTCTGAGTTGTGAGTTCTGAGTTTCTATGCAGTATCGCAACTTAAAACTCATAACTCAATACTTATTTTCTAATTTTATTATATATCTTACGATCGAACTTATAATAACGTGCTGCCCGGTGAGGAACTCCTTTTTGCTTCTCTTCCAACTGAACAACGTATTCCATCATTGCTATTTTTTTATGGAAATTGCGTACGTCGACAGCTTTCTCATATACCAATTCAAATAATACACGTAACTGTGAAGCTGTAAATTTGCGGGGAAGCAAGTCAAACATAACAGAAGGATTAACTTCTATAAACTGGCGAATATGTTTCAATGCTTCCTTTATAATAAGGTTATGGTCAAAAGCCAGTGTAGGAATATCCTTTAACCCTATCCAACATGCCTCATATTCATCTAAAAGAGATTGGCTCAAAGCCCGGTCTATTTTTACAACGGCAACATAAGCAATAGTAACTATCCGTTCCACTCTCGATTCCATTGCCCGTTCCAACCAATGTACATCCTTTGGATCGCTTGTTCTGTTTTTAGAACCAAAAGCTTTGAACTGCATCAACTTTATATTTTTAACGCCGGTAAGTTCTTTCAAAACTCTTTGAGCAGCTTCGTCCAGATCCTCGTCCATATATATTAAACTACCTGGCAGTTTCATATCATGAAAAACAGTTCCGTTCTCCTCCCCCATTCGTTTTATCAACAATACTTTCAGTTGCTCATTATCAAAGCCAAACACCACACAGTCTACCGATATATGGTTATTGGCTAAAGGTATTTTTGTTGATTCAGCTTGCATAATATCTCCTTTTTATTTGCAAACATACAAACTAATTTTGTTTTATCAATATCACAAATAGACTTTTCGATATGTTATAAAACACTCTTTATCAGAAAGATAAATATCTTATCAAGTACAATAAGAACAAATTAAGTTATCATACAAAATACAATATGTATTTTACAACGTAAGTTTAAGTGGTAATTGTAAAGCTTACATAAAGCATCTAACTTTCTAAAAACCAGTCTAATCAAGAATCGTTTCTCACACTTGTTCATTATGTAGTTATTGTATTGTTCTGAATGTCTTTTTATTAATCTGTTCCGGAAAAAACTGTAACTATTTTGGTGAGATCTATTTTTTATTTTTATATTTGCTTTCACCACATTAATCTAAGAATAACATGAAGAAATTTCCTACTGTTTTATCCATTGCTGGTTCTAATAACACAGGTGAAGCTGGCATTCAATCTGACATCAAAACCATTTCCACTCAAGGTGTTTATGCTACAACAGTTATAACAGCAATAGCATTAATGAAAAAAGAAGGTATAAAATCCATCCACTCAATTCCTGCCAACATTATCCGCGAACAGATTGAATTTGTGATGGAAAACATGCGACCGGATGTTGTAAAGATTGGTATGATTGGTGATGCTGAATCGGCCACAGTTGTTGCCGATTGCCTACGCAAATATCACCCCAAATATGTAGTTTATGATCCGGTTTTGCTTACTGCCGACGATGTCAACATTACAGATGAAGAAACACTAAGAATTATAAAAGATGAGTTATTGCATTTTACCAACCTGATGACAATCAATCTGCCAGAGGCGGAAGTATTCACAGGTATCAGGCATCTAACACAGGATGATATTAAAGAAACAGCCCGGATTTTGGCCGAGCACCACCGAATACCCATATTAATAAAAGCAGCAAACTTTCTGGATAGTGGTACTTATGATGTTTTGTACATACCCGATGGTGACAACTGGGAATTCTTTGGTAACAAAATTAATACCACTAACATTCATGGGGCCTCAACCATTTTCTCGGCTAGTATTGCTACACATCTGGCATTGGGCGAAAAATTACATGTTGCCATAAAAACAGCTAGAGAGTTTATAGAATATGTCATTAACAATCAGCCAGTTGATGATCCAATGGCACTATCAATGCTTCCGGAACTTGCCAATTCGGTTCTTATGCGAACATACCTTAATAAATAGATCGTGAACCAATAAAAAAGGTACCGTTTATTCCTTATTAAATAATAATGCTTACATTTGCAGCTGCATTTAACATAAAAATAGTATAATAATGAAAGCATTTGTTTTTCCTGGTCAGGGCGCTCAATTCTCAGGAATGGGTAAAGATTTATACGAAAACCATCCTTTGGCCAAAGAATTATTTGAGAAAGCAAATGATATCCTTGGATATCGAATAACCGATATTATGTTCGAGGGTTCGGATGAAGAACTTCGCCAAACAAAAGTTACTCAACCTGCTGTTTTCTTACACTCAGTAATATCAGCTCTATGTATAGGTGATGATTTTCAGCCTGAAATGACTGCCGGGCATTCACTTGGTGAGTTCTCAGCTTTGGTTGCTGCCGGTGCTTTATCTTTCGAAGATGGACTAAAGCTTGTATATGCCCGCGCAATGGCCATGCAGAAAGCATGCGAAATTACTCCATCAACAATGGCAGCTATTATCGGACTTCCAGATGAAAAGGTTGAAGAAGTTTGTGCCTCTATTACAGATGATATATGTGTACCTGCTAATTACAATTGTCCGGGACAAGTTGTAATATCAGGAACCATTGCCGGAATAGAAAAAGGTTGCGAATTGATGAAGGCTGCCGGCGCAAAACGTGCTTTGCCTTTAAAAGTAGGTGGTGCCTTCCATTCGCCATTAATGGAACCAGCCAGAGTAGAACTTGAAGCAGCTATTGAAGCTACCGAATTTAAAACCCCGAAATGTCCGGTTTATCAGAATGTTGATGCTATGCCACACACGGACCCTGTTGAGATTAAACAAAATCTGGTTGCTCAGCTTACAGCTTCTGTAAAATGGACTCAAACAGTAAGAAAGATGGTTGCCGATGGAGCTACTGATTTTACAGAATGTGGTCCTGGAGCTGTTCTACAAGGTTTAATTAAAAAAATTGAATCTGGAGTTACTGCTCACGGTAATTAAGAGAATCACAATAACAAATTTTCCCCCTTTAGTGATAGTTGAAATACCAACTACTGCTGAAGGGGGATTTTTTTAGCCAAACTTATTCATGTTCCAGAATGGAAGGAGTTAAAGGGAGTTATCAGGAGCTTTGCTCCTTAGGAGTTATAGCAAAGATACTTCAGAGCATCTAAAGCTTTAACTCCTTTAACTCCTAGCGAAGCGATAACTCCTTCCAGTCTATAGTCCTTCCAGTCTTTAATACGATAAAAAATCTGTCCAAAACAAACTCTTCTGTTTAGCTATTTCACTGCTATCAAAAACAACAAAAACAGGAAAATCGCCCTAACCACATCGCTTATACGCCTCACAGAGCCGATTTTATTGTTCATTTTCAAAATGCTGCATTTTGCATTGATGAAATGCTGCATTTCGTTCAATCAAAATGCTGCATTTCGAAAGTGTGAAATGCTGCATTTTGAAATGACGATTTGCAGCATAAAAAACAGTAATGATTAACGAATAAATAAAAATGAACATATTAATTCAAAATTCATTGTTCATTACTCAAAACTCTAAATATATTTATTATATTCGTGGCGAAAATAGATTCTAAGTGGTTATGATTGAAGGAAACCAGGTTACACAGAAATACGAAATAGGCTTTGCACTAAGTGGAGGGTTTATAAAAGGGTTTGCACACTTGGGAGCTATGCAGGCTTTATTGGAGCATGATATTAAACCCGATGTTATATCCGGAGTTAGCGCAGGAGCACTGGCAGGAGCATTCTATGCTGATGGAAATGAACCGTATGAGGTTTTAAAATATTTTGCCGGACACAAATTTCAGGATCTTACCAAGCTTGTTATTCCTAAAGTAGGATTGTTCGACCTGAGCGAATTCATTGACTTTCTGAATACAAACCTAAAGGCCAAAAATATTGAAGAGCTGAAAATTCCATTCATAATTACTGCCACAAACCTTGATAAAGGGAAAAGTGTTCATTTTACTACGGGCAACCTGGCAGAAAGAATTGCAGCATCCTGTTGTATGCCTGTTATGTTTGCTCCTATTGAAATTGATGGAACATCTTATGTAGATGGGGGTTTATTTATGAACCTGCCAGTATCAACCATACGCAGAACCTGCGAAAAAGTTATTGCCATCAATGTTAGTCCATTGGTAGCCGAAGAATACAAAAAAAACATTGTGAGTATTGCTATGCGATCCTATCATTTTGTTTTTTGTGCAAACTCATTGCCACAAAAAGAAAATTGTGACTTATTGATTGAACCTTATAATCTGCAAGGTTACAGTAACCACGAACTAGAAAAAGCAGATGAGATATTTGAGCAAGGATATACAACAGCCAACGAGATATTAGAACAACTAATTCAGGCAAAAGGAAAAATATTAAATAGATAAATACAACGAATGAATAATAAAATTATCATATACCAGGTATTTACACGTTTGTTTGGAAACGACAACAATCATTGTATACATAATGGTAATATCCAAGAGAATGGATGTGGAAAAATGGCCGACTTTACCAATCAGACCCTGAAGGAAATAAAGAAACTTGGGGCTACACACATTTGGTATACAGGTATCATTGAACATGCCACTCAAACGGATTATAGACAATACAATATCCGTCCGGATCATCCGGCTGTGGTAAAAGGAAAAGCCGGATCGCCTTATGCTATTAAAGATTATTACGACATTGACCCGGATTTGGCAAAAGATGTGCCCGGCAGAATGAAAGAGTTTGAAGATTTGGTAGACCGGAGCCATGAAAACAACCTTAAGGTTATTATGGATTTTGTTCCAAATCATGTTGCCCGACAATATCATTCGGATGCTCAACCGGATGGCAGTATTGATTTAGGTGCCAATGATGACGATACACTGGCTTTTAGTCCGTATAATAACTTCTATTACATACCCGGACACGATCTGCATGCACAGTTCGATATGAAAGCCGGTGCCGATAGTTCTTATCATGAAAAGCCTGCCAAGGCAACCGGTAACGACCGGTTCGACCCCTACCCTACTATTAACGACTGGTACGAAACGATTAAACTGAATTATGGCATAGATTATCTGAACGGAGGCAGCAAACATTTTAACCCCACACCTGATACCTGGCTTAAAATGTTGGATGTACTTTTGTTCTGGTCATCAAAAGGAGTAGATGGATTCAGGTGTGACATGGCCGAAATGGTGCCTGTTGAGTTCTGGGAATGGGTTATTCCACAGGTTAAAGACATTTATCCGGATATCATTTTTATTGCTGAAGTATATAATCCACATGAATACAAGAATTATTTATTCAGAGGAAAATTTGATTATTTATATGATAAGGTAGGACTATATGATACATTACGTAATGTAATGTGTGGCTACGAGTCGGCTAAAGCCATTACCCGCAGTTGGCAGTCTTTGAATGGAATAGAGAAACGCATGCTTAATTTCCTCGAGAACCACGACGAGCAACGAATTGCATCTAACTTTTTTGCAGGCAATGCACAAAAAGGTATTCCCGCATTCATTGTAACAGCATGTATGAATACAAATCCGGTAATGGTTTATTTTGGTCAGGAACTGGGCGAACCTGGAATGGATAATGAAGGGTTCAGTGGTTGTGACGGACGTACTACTATATTCGATTATTGGAGTGTAAACAGCATACGCCAATGGAGAAATGGTGGATATTTTGGAAGTAAGGCACTAACTAAAGAACAAAAATCACTGCGCGATATGTATCAAAGGATTCTTACTATTTGCAATAATGAAAAGGCTATTAGCGAAGGAGAATTCTTTGATTTGATGTATGCAAATGAAAACGGCTGGCGTTTCAATGAGCACAAACAGTATGTTTTCCTACGCAAACATGAAAAGGAATTATTACTAATTGCAGTAAATTTTGATTCTACCCCTGTTGATATTGCTATCAATATACCTTCGCATGCATTTGATTTTCTACGAATACCTCCTTTAGAAACTTGTGTTGCTACTGATTTGTTAACTGGTAAAAAGGAAAATATATGCTGTTTGCCTTATAAAGCTACAGATATATCTATAGATAAGTATAATGGGAAAGTGTTGAAGATAAGTTTATAATTCACAAAAAATTGGGAGGGCCCAAAGCCCTCCTTTATAAATTTTCTATCTCTTTATGTGTTAACCCTGTTATCTCTACTATATTTTCTATTGAAATACCTTTTGCTTTCATTATGGAAGCCACTTCGAGTTTTCCTTCTGTTTTCCCTTCTTCTTTTCCTTCCAATCTTCCTTCCAGTCTTCCTTCCAGTCTTCCTTCTTCTTTTCCTTCCAATCTTCCTTCTGCTTTTCCTTCCTGGTATCCTTCATAATGTCCTGTTTCAAGAACACTTCGTTGATAAGCAACAGCATCCATGTGAGCAATATAGGCTCTACGTTCGTCATCAGGAAGAGCATCCATGCGTAACCGTTCACGCGCTTCAGGTAAACCGGCAGCAGTAGCATTTTCATCTATCTCGCCTGTTTTCAAAAAAGAAATCCATTGGTCAAGAGGTTCAATGGCATGCTTATCGAAGTCGTTCACACGAAGCACATAGTACTCAGGAAATATTTCACCAGCTTCTTGTTTAATGAAACGTTCACGTTGGTGAACCGAAAGTTGAAGCAGGTCGTTAGTATGGATTCCTCTAAAATCTGTTTTTCCATGATACACATAGTCGGTACCTTGTCCTAATTCAAAGTAGACTATATTGATAGAGTATACTTTACGTACTTTGCCGTACGCTTCACCACGATGTATATATTCGGTTATTACTTTCGAAGTACCATAGAGCATACGGTGAAAATAGTCGAGTTCACGATTGTTTTGCACCTCAATAAGTAAAAGTTCACCTTTACTATTTTGTACAAGCATATCAACACTATTGAACTTATCATCATAAGCTTCTTGATTACCTTCACTTTCTAATATATGTTGGATATGCATTTCTTCACCAAGCAGTACAGTGAGGAGACCTTCAAGAACTACAAAGTTAGATTTGTTGCGCAATAATCTTTTTATAGCCCAGTCGAAACGAATTAAACAAGGATTACTCATATTTTTCTTTTTAGTATAATGTTATAACAAAGATACTCTTAAATATTAGAAAATGAATATTTTTCGCTTAGGTTTCTTTATAATGTAGATTATTACAACGAAAAGCCTACACTCTCTTTTTGAGGGTAAGCACCGGCAATAAAAAGAAAAGACCAATTAGCGACATAACCAATCCTCCTATCGTTCCAGCTGCCAGCGGAAACCAGAATGATTCTTTATCAGTACCAACCATAAAAGGAATAAATCCAAGTATGGTTGAAACAACAGTTAAGAAAATTGGCATAACTTTGGCATTCCATGCTTTGGTATATGCTTTTAATGGTGATATGTTAGGAATACGACGACGAATGGAATTAAACTCGTTCAGGATATAAATGCTGGCATTTACTGTTATACCACAAAGTAAAACAAAGGCAGCAAAACCACCCTGATCAAAGTTAAGTTTAAACCAATAAAATGTAAGAAACACCCCTATATACGAAACCGGTATAACAAATATAATGGCCAATGGCTGTTTTAGTGAATTGAAAAGAATACTGGATATAAAGAAAATAATAGCAATAATAACTAATAACAAAAGATATTGCTTACTATCTTTTTTATTCCAATACCAATTTGTTCCTCCTGCTTCAACTGTATATCCCATCGGAAGTTCATCCTTGAATTCTTCCAGATCACGCTTTTGCAATTTTCGACCCTGTTCGTTAGAGCCAATATACTCGTATTGTAAATGTAAACGATATTGTTGATTCTCTTTGGCTATTTTCTGGGGCATTTGTCCTTTTTCTACTGTTGCCAATTCGCTTATTTTATAATACTTACTATTCACTGGAAAAGGAAAATATTGAAGAGCCCATATATCATATTCATGCGATTGACGGGAGTTTAACTTGATTTTCTCCAAACCATTTTCTGTTATAACTGTTCCGGCTTCCATATTCTTACCAAAAACTGGCTGTAAGGAAGCAAATAAATTCATTGCAGAAATATCTTCCTCGGCCATTCGGGATTTATTCAAGTTGAAATAGAACTCTTGATAATCATCTTTCCACCATGAATATTCCGAACTGATAATAACCTCTTTTATACGCCGATGGCTCAATAAGCGTTCTTTTAGTTTCTCGGCATAACTATACAGTTCATCATAGTTATAACCATATATTTTAATTTCGAAAGTACCGGCACTTTCGCGTACATCGTTTGAGAATCCCATATCCTGCAATCCAAACACTCCCCAGCTGCCACCACCCAGTTGCAAAGCTTTACTTATGATATTAGATTTCAAGGTATAAGGAAAACCACTCCGCTGGTGCTCGTCAGTAAAATAGATATTGATACTACCCCGTAACGGACTGTATACAGATGTTTGGAATTGCTTGATTTCTTTGAACTCACTCAAGTATATTTCCATCCGTTTTATAAGGTTATTCATTTGTTCCAATGTACTACCATTGGGCAAATTAGCATTGATGTACAATACAACTTCTTCGTTTCGGGTAAAATAACTTCCTTCGTAAACCTTTTGCACAAACAAACGTAAACTTCCTCCTAATACTTTGTCAGTTATGGGTTTTATGTTTTCTTTATAGGTAGTCGATCCGAACATTTTGTTATAAAAGTCGGGCCATTTCCCCTCTCCTTCCAGCTTATCGGGCAGCATAAATACTGGTAGGCCGAAAAGCAGAATCATTAAAACACATACAGCTATTCTCCACCTACATAGGAAACGTATCAGTACAGCATAGAACCGGGTGAAATAAACAGCTCCTCTTTTATAAAATGTTTTTTTATGTTTTCCAAAAGCCAAACGGAATCGGGTTGTCTTGTTTCCACTTTTACGAAGGTGGATTTTATCAATTAATGCCGGAACCAAAAACAGTGCGACAAACAGTGATACAGCCAGACTTATAATAACTACAGCCGCAAAATCTTGTAAATTCAATCTTATTTTCTCGTCCAGGAAAAATATAATAACCAATGCCCCCATTGTGGTAAGTGTAGCAGCCAGAATAGACATAAATGCCTTCAGGTTTTTGCGATGGAGTATATGATCGGTCATTACTATGGTATTATCTATAATCAGATTCAATGATACTGTTATACCTGCCAGTGAATACAATTGCATCTCTAAACCAAACAGATAATAAAAGATAATTGCAATTGCTACATTTATTGTTAAACTGATAACAATTAACAGAAGATATTTGAAATTGATGGTGATTATGAAAACAAATACCAGAAGTATTAAGACAGTTAAGCCTGTGCGTAGATAAATTTTATCCAGTTCTTTCTGAATAAACTCTGTTGCATTATAGCTCATGTGCATTTCATAACCTTGCGGCAAAATCCGGCGAATATTTTGAAGTTCGTTTTGTACCTCCGTACTTAGTTGCAGCTGGTTTGCTGTTTCTTCTGCTGTAATTGATAAGTATATTGAATTCAGCCCGTTGATGCGGAAGTAGTTTCGGGGCTCTTCTTCAACATAATCTACCCGAACCAGTGCATCCAGCTTAATTAATTTACCCTCCGAACTGGTTACTAAAATATCCGACGCATTAAATTGGGTGGTATCATGTTCTGGAACCAAGGTTAACCGTATCCATTCCTTCTCCCCATTCATTGTTTCCATATCGCAGGTACCCAAAAAGTCTTTATGATAATGCCGTGAAACTGCTTGTTTGATATCCTGAATAGTGACACCATAGGTACGCAATAACTCACTATCGTATTCCAGCCTCCATTCCATAGGCGTTGCGCCACTTACATTTATACGGTATATACCTGGTATTTGAGCCAAACGTGTTTTAATATGCTCTTCGGCAAATTGTTGTATCACTATTGGAGTGGCAGGAGCATTCAGTGTAAATGTCATAAAGGGCCGCGATGCATTATCGTCGGGCATCTTCATTTGGATGTAGGGGTATGTTACTTCCTCGGGCAATTGCGGCCATGTTTGCCGGATAATGGTGGATGCTTCAAAACGAACAGCATCAATATCGGCATGTTTATCCAGTTCAATGGTAATGTTTCCCCATCCATTTCCGGAGTTCGAATCCATTTTTCTTACGCCCTTGATACGGGCTAGCATGGCTTCGAGTTTACTCGTGGCTTCCTGTTCCACAACACGGGCCGAACTTCCCGGCATGCTAAACTGAACAGTAAATCCGGGAAGGGATCGGGAAGGATTTAGTTTTACAGGTAATAAAGGTATAAGAGCTAACCCCACCAATGCAACACATATAAACGCAACAATAAGAGTAAAGGAAGAAATACGTCGTTTTTCTTCTAGTTGAGAGTTGAGAGTTGAAAGTTGAGAGTTGTTAGCCATTTGTTACATTAAAATTTGTATTCAAAACCATCTGATAGCGAAACGCCAGTTTCAAAATCATGCAAAGTAAGCTTCCTTATCTTATAATAATTCAACCAATAATTTTGTAAAGCAGATATATAATTCCGTTGTGCTTCCTGCTGACGGTTTAATGAAAGGGTTAAACTATTAATATCTGCCTTGCCGATAATGAAACGTTGTCGTGTCTGCTCATAAGCCAATACCGAAAGATCAAGTGCTTCCTCGGCACTGGCAATCATATTTTGTTGAATATTAAATTCATTGACAGTCATAATTACCTCTTCTTCCAAACTGATTTCATCCTGCCGGGCAGAGATTCTCAATACATTTAAATCATTGCGAGCCATGTTATATTTTCCCTTTCGCACACCCCAGTCTATCAATGGTATAGATACACTAACTGATATCAACTCCTGTCTTGTTGGATCAGTATATACATCTTTGAATTTATATGCCGATTGATTATACCCAAGACTGGCGGATATACTGGCATTGAACCGGGATTCTTTTTTAGTTTTATCCACATTTCTTTCGCCTTCCAATATTTTTTGTTTCAGGTTCAGATAATCAGGATTATTCTGTCGTGCAAATAACAAAGCTTCATCAATGGATATAATCAAATCGCCCGAACGATTGGGCAAATCTAGTTTTATTTCTGTATTACGATCCAGATTAAGATAGGTTGCCAATGCCGACATTGCACGTTTAAGAGCAGTAGATTTATTTTGCAATGTATTTTGTGCATTTACAAAATCAAGTTTTAGGGTTAATAAATCGGCTTGGGATATAGAAGCTATTTTATGACGCTGTGTTCCAATACGATAAAGCGTATCCGAAGACATCACATTGTCTTTTGCCAATTGAAATTCGGCCTGTGCCATTGCAAGGGCAAAGAAATATTCGGTAACAGTTTCCGAAACCTGTTCCATATTGTAAATAAACTCCTTTTTAACTTTCTCGTATTTAAGAGGTTCTATCTTTTTCTCCCATCGAAAAGCGTTATATCCTATCAAACTTTGTTGATACCCTATTCTTATGGGGATAGTGGTAAATTGGTTAAAGGTTGTCTCGCCAAAGTTACGCATAAACCCTAGCTCGGAATCAATAAAGAATGTACCTCCTGTTAAATCCAGATTCTGTCTGATGGCCAGATTGCCGTAAGCCGAAAAGCTTCGCTGACTACGATATACATCTATATTCTGTCCTGAATCATATCTTTTTGTAATATCCCGATAATATTCGGCCGGAGTAGTGTTTAAGGTAAGACTCGGCAAACGGTTTGCCTTAAAAGTCCGGTATTCCCAATAACCAGCCAGATACATATTTTCATTTCGAAAAGCCTGTAATGAACTATCATTAGCCAGATCAATGGTACGCTGCAAGTTCAATTGCATAACCTGCTGGGAATGGAGAACAGAAGTAAGAAGTAAGAAGCAAGGAGTAAGAATCCATGCGGAAAGTATTCTATTCTTATTTATTTTATAATTCTTCATATCTATATATCTTTTATTCTTTACCTACTATACCTCCTTTACCTGACTTTACTTCCTTCTTCCTATAAATAAACCAATAAATAAGAGGAATAATAAACAAACTAACCAATGTTCCTATTACCATGGTACCAATCATTGCTATGGATAAAGGTTTCTGCAATTCAGAACCCATATCCGACGAAAACATGAAAGGAACCATAGCAAATATAGTAGTGAGCGAAGTCATTACAATAGGACGTATACGTCTGCGACCGGCCTCGTGTATGGCTTCCATCAGGGGTACACCTTTTTTACGTAATTCATTTATAGCATCCAGTTTAAGGATAGAGTCATTGATTATAATACCACAGGTTACTATCAATCCAATGGCCGACATAAGATTTAAAGTATGTCCGCAAAGCCACAATATAATAAGTGCAAAACCCACATCCACAGGAATCTCCATTAAAACAATAAGTGGTTGCAGGAAACTTTCGAACTGTGCAGCCAGAATAAAATACATCAGCAGGATTGAGATAAGCAGTATAACAACCAGTTCATTCAACATTTTCTGATTGGAAAAGAAACTTCCGGAGAAAGTCAGATCCCATGCATTTGTAGCCTCTGTAACCTCTTTTACTTCGCTCATTAGCTGTTCAGGCTTGTTTACATCATAAAACCTGAATGGGATATATTCACCATTTCGTCCGGCAGTAATACTTTTCAAATCTTCCGATGGAAAAATTGATATAAACTCACGCAATGGAAGATATGCAGCATTTCCTTCTTTATCTGCATTTGTTTGAATCAATGTTTCATTCAACACAGAGTTAACGGTTTTGTCATCACCAGATATAGTTATCGGCAAATATTGCTGATAAGAATGTAACATAGCTACACTATTTTCTTTGAAAGCTGTTTTTAATGTACGGTACAATTCGTCATACGATACATTATATAGAAGCAATTTTTCCTGAAGAATTCGTATATTCAATTGATTTTCAAAAGCAATTCCACTGGGTGTCAGTCCTGTTTTATTAGAAAGCTGCAGCTCCATTTCCCTTAGTTTATCGGCACCCGGTGCTAACTCCCTGTTCCGGGAATATAATTCGGCCACTACATCAGCTTCTCCGGTTACAAATAACTTCTCGAAAAAAGTTTCGGGTGGCGAGAAGGAAACAACAGCTAAAGGATAATCTTGTTTCAATTTGTTGTATATTTCCTTTTGGAGAGGAATCACCTCTTCGGGCTTTTCCATTTTGAAATAAAGCTCGGCCTCGGAAGAAGATAACTCCTGATCGCGGTTTAACAGAAAATCCTGTTGCCCAATAAACGCAGAATGTTCTATTGTTGTTTTCTGCAGATCTTCAAACAGGTGAAATATTCTTCGGCGATTTTCTTCCAGATGAATATTTTCATTCCATTCAATCCGCGTCATCAATTCGTTTTCATCAATTTCGGGCATACGAGACTTATTTATGAAAAAGAACATAAAGACACAAACTGGTACAGACAATATGCAAAACACTACAGTAAGAGTTTTGTGACTGAAAATCCAATCAACTCCCTTGTCGTAGAATGCATCTAATGTATGTTCTTTAAAAGGATTGTTTACCTTGATGGCAAAGAAACCTTTCTTTTTACGGGTCCCTACTCTATAAATAAGATAGTATAGAACCGGTAGTAAGATAATTCCGGTAAAATAAGATACCAACAACCCTACAGTAACAGAGAATGCTTCATCGAAAAAGATAGCCCCAGCAATGCCACTCATAAATATTAAAGGCACAAACACTGCTATGGTAGTGAGCGAAGAACTTAGCATAGGCGTAATAACCTCTGTGGTACCTGCTATACACGCCCGTCGCAAAGAATATCGTTTCTCCCGGTATTGGGATATATTCTCGGTAACAATAATTGAGTTATCAATCATCATACCCAATGCCAGAATCAAACCCGACAGGGAGATTATATTCAGAGACATTTTGAAAACATAGAAAAACATGAAACAGATTACAATAGAAACCAGCATGCTTAATCCTATGATAAATGGTGACTTGGCATCTCCCAGAAAAAGTATGGCAATAAAGCACATCAATAGGAAGCCAACAAAAAAGTTTTGTTTCAGGTTGGTTATGGTGTAGTCTAGTAGTTCTGTTTGGTTACGGCTTATGTTGAATTCTATGTCAGGATAAACAGTAGCAAAGTAATCGGTTGTTTCGGTAAGGGCAGCTTTCATGTTATCCATGTTCTCATCGGCTTGTTTTATTACTGCCAGTGTTACTGCTCGTTTACCGTTGTATATAGAGAAACCTTTTTCGCGCACTGGGATAATATCTACTTTGCAGAAATCTTTCAGTTGCATAATCCTGTTTCCTTTGCGTAAATAGATGCTTTCTACATCTTCTGCGGTTCTTAGTAGGGTAGCAAATTTAATGTTATATTCGTAGTAACCATCACGAACAGTCATACTACCAGGTTCTACATTGTTTTGGTTCAGGGCGTTTTCAATATCGCCTAACGATAACCCCAACATAGCCATTTTATCCGGATTGGGAACTATCTGTAACTGACGCTCTATTAGTCCGGTAACATCAACCATTGCTATTTCGGGCAATTGTTCAATCCGCCTTTTAATAACCGATTCGGAAAAATCACAAAGGTTCAGAAAGGCTTTTTCATCTGTTTCGGTATATTCTTTATCGCTTTTCAATGTCAGGTTCAAATAGAATACCGGAATATCGGTTGCACTGGCTTTAATTACTTTGGGTCTTTCGGTATTCTTGGGAAGATAGTTCATGGCAGCATCTATCTTTTCATTTACTTCGATAAATGCCAGATCGGTATTGGTTCCATAATCAAAGTTAAGGCGGATTATTCCGGCTCCGTCACGAGTTTCGCTTTGCATATCCCGCAGACGGGCAACTTGTATTAGTTGCTGACGAATGGGTTTTACAACGGTATTCTCTAATTCACGGGCAGATGTGTTTTGAGAAGATACTTGTACTGTGATTTCGGGTATAGCAATATCAGGCAGTAACGACACTGGAAGAGTGAAGTATGTTATCAGTCCTACAATGAAACAGGCTGTAAATGCCATCAGGACTGCTATTGGACGCTGTATTAAGAATTTTATCATTAAATATATTTTTGAAACGCAGATTAACGCAGATTAACACAGATTTTTAGTTTATATTTAATCTGCGTCAATCTGCGTTAATCTGCGTTTTGAAATGTTATTCATTATACTTAGTTCAATTTATTAGTTCAATTTATTACACTTACTGGTGCTTCGTGAGCCAAGTTTATATTGCCTGAAACAATTACTGTATCGCCTTCTTTTAGGCCATCTGCAATGGTATAGTATTCAGCGTTTTCTAAAGCGGTTTGTACATAATTCCACATGGCTTTTCCATCTTTATATGTGAATACAACTTGTTTACCCGAACGTAATACTACAGCGCTTTTAGGTACAACCAGTTGTTCGCCCAGTGAACGATGCACACTTACTCTTACATTCATACCAGTAAATAATTTGTTGCTATCAACACGGGCCTTTACACGTACCATTCCTTTTTCATCAACAAGAGGGTTAATTTCCGTAATGCTACCATTATATTTAGATGAGATTTCGGCAAAAGGGCTCACCACTACTTTATCGCCGGTTTTAATAAGCGGTAGTTCGCTTTCAAGAACAGTAAAGTCGACCTCCATTCCACGGCTATCAATGATAGTACAAAAAACTTCGGAAGTGTTTGCCATATTGTATGGTTTGGCAAACAGATTTGCTACAACTCCATCGAATGGAGCCAGCAGGGTTGCTTTTTCTTCTTCGTGTTGAGCCAGTTCATACAAATATTTATTTTGGTCATAAGAACTCTTAACTTTAGCAAGCTTCATAATATCTTCGGGTACCTGTGAAAGATTATCCAGATTATACCCCTGCCCTATTAGTACATCCTGCAAATCGAGTTCGGCCCGGTCCATCGCATCTTTAGATTGAGCTAGTTTATTGGTAATACGGAACTTATCCAGTTCGGCTATCTTTTGTCCTTTGCGCACCCTATCTCCGTTCTTTACCCAGATATTAGCTATTATTTCGGAGCTTTGAAAAAACAGATCAGCCATGCTGCGGGCAGCAACCTTACCATTGCTTATTAACTCGTGGTTAAAAGCCTGTCGGTTAAGAGGCAGAACAGTAACCTCATTTTTCATATCAGGAAGAACTGTTGAAACTCCTTCTTCGGTAGTTTCAGATTTCTTTTCACCAGAGCAGGCAGTTACTATGCTTACTAAAGCGAAGACAAAGAATATAGCCAGATTGCTTTTCATGCTGTATTGTTTTTTTGCTTTGAATGAGACAAAGATAATTTATTATTTCAATAATTCCTCTTGTTTAGAGGTGGACAAACTGCTTGTTGACATCATAAACTAAACTGCTATAAATTAAACATTTACTGTATTTCGTTTATTCTTTTTCAATGGACATATTGTTTTTAAAGTTGATAAAGATAATAAAGAAGATAAAGATGATAAAGTTGATAAAAGCATAAATATTGATGTTGCATTATAAAATGAACTAACTCTATAATCTTTATCTACTTTATAACCTTTATCTACTCTATAACCTACAAATCAAAATCAACTGTATAGAAAACAACAATTGGTTCGCCAGTATCTTCATTGTACTTTATGAAAATAAATTCATCATTATAAGTAGCAAGTGGAAATGAAACATTTTCATCCTCCATACTTAATAAGAGTGATTGCTTTGTTTTTTTATTGTAATAGAACGAATAATTTTTTCCTTTATAAAAATCAATGTGTAAAACATCTTTCGTTTGAATATAATTCAGAAAGAAAGCATAATTATTATCTAGTATTTGTTCTCTTACTTTTAATGGATGCATATTAGCTGCTTTTTCAAAAAAGTCTTTCGAGGGCCAATCTTTACCAAAATCAATTTCATACATAGCTTTAGATTTATTGCCATCTAACAAGTAAATACAATTGCTTACTGTTGGAAGAAAAGATATTCCGGTACCATATTTCCTTAATGACTTCCGCGGATTAAATGCTGCAACAGAAGGGTTTAAAGGTGTAGAAGGGAAAAACTTATCCAACATCTTTCCATCTTGGCTCAATTTAAATAAAAAGAAACCATCAGTTTTTTCCGCGGAAAAATTTCCATTGTTCACAATGATATTATCGTCCTTATCTAATATAAAGTCGACAGCCATAAAATCATATTTGATTTCTTTTATATACTCTCCTTTGGGGGAATAATATATAAACTTACGTGAATTGGTATCCATGATAACAATATTGCCTGTCTTTTTCTCAATATTAAAATTATCAGGAAGTACAAACTCACCAGGTCCTCTTCCTTTTTTATTTATGATATGTTGTAGCTTACCATCTCTGTTATAAACAAATAAAGACTTTGCTTTTGAGCTATCTAATATATAAATTCTATTATGATCTACAATTAATTTATCAACTTGCCCTATTGGATAGTCTTCACTTTCTTCCAGTTTCTGAATGGTCATGGAATAATTTGTGTATGGAAATTTTTTATGTTTATACTCTTTCTGGAAATCAACTTTAATCACTTCAACATCAGATTGTTGATTCTTAGCATTGTTAACACCTAAGATACTTAAAAAAGAGAGCAGGAAAATTGCAATAGGGTTCATCATATTTTGATTTTAAATGGTTTCTTGATTTAATCGCAAGAAAAGTATTATTTCTTATTCTCCCTAATTATTTAACAATAATTCATTCTTTGCATACAATCTACTTATATTTCGGAACCATTTTCTGTATCTCCTCCCGCATCTGCCTGATAGCCGTCGACTGTACCTTCGGTTCTTTAGTCAACACCAATTCAGCCATTTTATTAAACTTTTCCTGTTGATAGAACGCTGGTTCTGCATATAATTTAGCCAACAAATAATAAGGATAAATTCTTCCCGGAAGCCTGTTTGTTGAACGCAATAACCAGTACTCTGCTTCCTCATATTGTCCTTGCTCCTGATAGTTCTTACCTATCACATTAAATATCATCGGATCGCAACTATACTGTGCAGCCTCTTTTAATATTTCTGTTGAACGTACATAGTTACTTCGTTTATGGTGTGCATGCCCATATTCAAATAAAAAAGCCGGATGTCTTTTTAAGGAAGGATACAATACGGCATACTCTTTGATGGCCGATTCGTAAGCACCTGCCTGATAAAGCATCCGGCTTTGGGTCCATTTACAACACTCTTTATACATACTATCTTTCTGTAAAACAAAACCCATAAAACCAAGAGACAGAGCAAATAAACCTAACCAGTATCTATTTGCCTCTAAAACACAAGCTGTTAACAGAAAAATAAATGTAATAACAAAAACCGGTAATTGAAATGGATAAGAAGAGAAAGCAAATATCAACAACGAAATAATAGCTGCACTTATACCGATTCGTTGTTTCTTTATGCCTAGATAGAGGCAAATAAATATAACTAATAAAACAGCAACCAGCACAGGGATGCCCCATTCTAAAGCAATATGAAGGTATTCATTGAATGCATACTCAGGACTGCCGGCAACCAGTTCTTCTTGTTCTGTATAATTACCTGATGCAAAGTATGTTTCCTGCGCATTGCCATAAGCTATTGCAAAACTGTTTGCTCCGTGGCCGGTTAGTGGTTTTTGCAGAATTGCTTGTGTACTGATTTTCCACATAAAGAGGCGACCACTTGCAGAATCTTTCTTAATAGAAAACAAAAAGATAACAATGAGGCCCAACAAGATAAACAATATTATACTACCAACTGCCATTTGCTTTCTATATACACTCCATGCGTGCTTTAATTTCACAAACCATGAATAATGAACTGAACACACAAAACAACAAGATACAACTGCTGCTATCCATGCCGAACGACTCATACCGGCAGGAAGTACACACACAATCAATAACATCCCCAATAGGGATATGTAATATCTTAATTGAATAAAATAATTCTTTGATTTTATTTTTCTCACCCTTAACCACTCGTATAAACAGATAGGTAATACCATTGCCAGGTATCCTGAATAAGGACCGGGATTAAAAAACGATCCGGTAAGATTGAATAAAGAATGATTGGAAGTAGTAAAGCCATAAATCTGTCGCAAACCCCAAATGGCTTGTATGCTTCCCAACCCAATTAGTATCCATGAAAGTATGCAGGAAAACTTTGGATAGAATAGTTTTTGAGGCACGGAAAGAATTGCAGCAACTAATCCTGCTATACAAAAAATGATACAAGTCCAACCAATATAATACAGCTGTCCAGCTGTTTCGCCGGATGATAGTTCGGGATAAGTGATACAAACAGTACCCAAAACTATAATTGTTCCAATTATCAGTAGCAGTGAAGATGTAATATTTCTGAGCAAATTCGGCATATTATTCAATCTTTTTCAATATTCTATTCCACCTGATTTTATTCGATAACGGATCTTTTGAGTTCCAAATTCTTGTAGCTTTACCTACAATATATTCCTCCGGAAGCAGCCCCCAGTAACGGGAGTCTTGCGAATTTTCCAGTTTATCGCCACTAACAAAATAATAATTGTGCTTAAACTGATATTGATATATAACACTATCGCCCAAACAAATTTGTGATTCTTTACGATTCAGTTTCTTTTTCTGTTCCCATGAAATTAGTTGATGATACAGAATATGGGTCATACTATCTACCGCAATAATTTGTCCTTTTGCGGGTATTGCAAGCGGACCAAATTCTTTGATGGTCCAGTTCATATCTTTATTCCAGGGGTAGGTTTCCATTTGAACATATTTACACGAATCTGACAACATAGAAATATCTTTTTGCGATTGACTGTTTCCTAAATGTAACTCTTTGTTTTTTAGTTTATAAACTCCACTGTGTATTTCCAATGTATCTCCCGGCAACGCTATACACCGTTTTACATAATAACGCATTATATCAAAACTTATGCTATCCCAGGAAGATTTGGCATACGGAAAGTTAAAAACCAATACATCGTTATATGTTATTTTGCCAAATCCATACATGCGGCGTATTTTAAATTCTTCATTGTTAAAAGCAGCTTGTATATTAAATAGCCGAGCTCCCTGAATTAATTTGTTTACTAATATATAATCTCCTTCTTTCAAAGAGGGTTCCATTGAGTCGGAGGGGATACGAAAGGATGCAAAACAGAAAACCTGAAGAAACAGAAAGACAATAAAAGCTAGACAAAGATAAAAACAGAGGTTTAGTATCTTTGTAAAAAGCTGCTTTATTCGCCTTAGTATATCTTTTAAATTATCTTTCAATGCATCTTCAATTTAGTTCCCAAAATACTTGTTCCCCGTTTTCGAAAAAGAAAGGAATTTCTTCTTTTCCACGCGAATGATTCTTTAACCAAAACAAAGCCTTTGTAGGATATCGTTAGGGAAAAAAAATGCCGATACAAATATACTTATTTACGAAAACGTTCCATCCTTTTTCTCCAAAATAGAACAATTCATACACGTCGCCCAAACGAATGTTATTATCATCGTTCCGAAAGAGGTAATTGACTTCTTTTATTTCTTTCGGTTCACTTAAATCCAACCCAGCCCAACTTTCTTTTGCGTTTATGGCATCAAAGAACGTTAAAGGATCGCGATCGAAAACGGCTTCTTTTTGGTTATCATTTCTACCTTGATACGAACCTTCTGTTCCGATTATTTTGCCGTGAAGTTTTTTTCCTTCTTTATCAAAAAATTCTAATTCAGCCATATTACAATGTCCTCTTGGTCCGGATAAATAACGTATATATCGATATTTTCCGGATGTATTCAATTTAACATTATACCAACGCATCTCTGTTTCTTTATTGATGGTATGTAAGGTTATGGCGTTTCGAAAAGTTGAATCGTTCGAGACTTGAAATTTACCACCGATAATTCGCTTGCGATAGCTGAACCATGATTTTTTATATGGATATTTTCGTTTGGCAGATAAAGTTTGTGTATTAATTGTATCGGCAATGAACGAAACAAAAACTCCATCATCATTTACCTTACCTGCTCCTTGAACAAAAAAAAGTTTGCCGTTAATGTAATAAGCAGGAACATACAACGTATTTTTTTCAACTGTCGGAAAAATAAATTTTCCGGCTTTCCAAACCGACCATCGAATCGGTGTCCATCCATTCCGACTGAATGTACAGAGATACAACAGCGAATCTTTTAGATTCTCTTTTTCGATTTCGATTTCTATCGAAGCATTGTGTAGATACAAATGCGACACATCTTTTTTGAAAACAGTATTTAATAAAGGTGGCAAATCTTTTCGTCCGTTGGTAATGATTGGTAAACTGTTTTCTTGAACCCCGAAACAGGTGCGAAATACACTTCCCATCATAGGGAATTCTTTTCCCGATCCCAGCTCTGGAAGATATCCGTTTATGGAAAAAATCCACAGGTTACCATCCGCATCAGGAACATAATTCCATAAATGGCGATCATCGTCGTACGGGTATTTTAGATAAGCATCCGTTCCTCCCGGAATACCTAATGCACGCATTAAATAAATTGCAAAATTATTAAATTCGTAACAATCACCAATACGATGAACTGTATCTAACGTTACTGCACCAGGAAACGGATAGCCGAATGGTTTTTGTTCGTTATAAAGCCATTGTTTTGCATGAATGGATTCCCACAAAACTTCGATGGCTTCTTTAGGGTCGTTCGAGTTAATCAATAAAGAATCTAAAATTGGTTGATAAGTAACGTAATAATGTTCTCTCCAATATTCTAATGGTTCGGTACTAATTCTATATGGAAGTATGGTTTCGCAAAATTCTTCAAAACTAAGATTTCGATTCCATGGCTTTTCCTCCCAAACCTTGAATGCCCAATCAATATTGTTTATTAAATAGTTGGCAGTGATAATGTGAGCGTCATATACTACTTCGTATTCATTCGGATTGAGAACACCATATTTCTGACGAAGAATTTCTATTGCTTTATCATAAGATTGATTATTTTCTACTAATTGATAATATTCCTTTTGATATTGATTAATACGTTCATGTTTGTAAGAATAATAATAAGGCATATTTTCTATCAAAAAACAGGCTGCTTTATATTTTAAACTATCATTTGCATAATGTTTCAATACTTTTTCTAACTCTATTCTATTATTTCCTGCAAATTCTTTTGCATGATCCAATTTACTTTTTTCTTGTTGACAAGAAAAAGCAACAAGAATCAATTTTAAAAGCAACAAGAATTTTAATTTAGTCATTGGTCAAATAAATCATTTTAAATAACAATGTTAAATATAGCAAACTGAGATACAAAATCTAGAATTATTCAATCAAATATAAACTCATCTTTTCTCGCAAATAATATTTTTGGATTCATCTCATTATCATATCCTAAACAGAATAACATTTCTTTTTCTTGGTTATAAGATATAGAACGTACAGGATGATTTAATTCTAAAACTTCAATAAATGCTCCATTCCAATCCAACACCAATATCTTATTTGACAAAAACACTTCATCCCTTAATGTCACTGCATCCTTCAATGTTTTTTCACTATATAAAACAAAGATATAATCGTTATTAGAGGTAACTGATGGTACTCCTAATTTTGAATCTAAAGAAAAAATCGGTGCGCCTCCTTCCATTTTAACAATAGGCATTGCTCCAACAAACTGCTTTATGTCTTTTATTTCCGACATATTGCTATAATCGTATATTTCGAATACATCGCCATACATTGAAAACCAAGCTATTCTGTCGTTAATTGCATTTCCTGTACACAATCCTTGTAAAACACATGAAAGCTCTTCTTGCGAAGGGATGGTCAGTCCAAACTCTTTAGAACTTTTTGTGTTTAAATTATGTATACCATATCTACTCTTTCCATTGTTGGTGGTTATCATTAAATGATCATCAAGAAATAAAGAAACAGTATTCTCTGGTATAGACACTCTTGATAGTAAATTTTCTTTTAAAGAATAAATAAAAAGCATTTTCCCAAAAGTGCTCTTCACAAAAACAGAATCATCATAGCCTCCCAATTGCTGTATATCAAGTAGTTCTTCGGGACCTTCTCCTTTTTTTAGAAAACGAACATAACTTTGTGTTTCTGCATTAAATACAGACAATAGATAATCTGATCCGAGATCAGATGAAACAATATAATTTCCATACGAATAGATAACACTAGGCTTCATCAGCGAATCATGGGGGTAATTATATTCATGTAAAGTCAGTTTCTTTACTTTTTCAAAATTGTCAATCAACAGAAGTGAAGTGTTTTCTGTTTTGCAAGAACAAATAGTTCCAATAAAAATCAATAAAATTATAAAATTTTTCATCATAAATACTTTAAATATTGACATCACTTTATCTTTTCACCAAATCAAGCCTCTCAAATTTCAAGACATCATCGTTGTAATTGGAATTTTTAATATGACTTGTACTAATATATAGTCCATCTTCTAAAACAAAGAATAGTTTTGAATTATAAATATATTTAGGAAATATAGTTTCTCCAATACAGTTTAATTCTTGATCGAGTATCATTATAGAAAAAAGAGCCCTTCCTGAAGATGACAATTTAAATGGATCATCATTAGAATCCATTTCAAATTTAGGGAACACTATCTGATAATACACCTTTCTATACTTATCATAAATAATACTACCATACGAAGGATGCTCATACATTGCTTTTACTACTTCAAAAGGATTTTGGGAGTTCATTCTTAAAACTTCTGCAGTTGGCATATACTTACTTTTGATGGGCTTTTCTTCAATAGATTCATGAGATATCGATGCTATTCGTAGTTTATCATCATGAAAAAAGCGATAGACAAATTTCTCTCCATCAAAACATTTACTGTAATGAGCACCAAATCCAGCAGAAGTACCAATATCAGTATAATCAATTAAGGGTGGAAAATTCATTGGCAACTCATTTATTGAACCATCTAATGAATTAATTATAGCTCCAATATGACTTTTAGATGCCATATTTTCTTTATAAAGCATATTAATGTATTGAGGCACAAATATTTTTTCTTTAAATATTGTTAAAGGATTATCAGCAGCAAGTACAACACCTAATAATTGTTTTTGGTTTTTGGTTATACTATAATCTATTTTTTCTTTTAAAATTCCTGTTGTATCTACCAGAAAAAGAGTTGGTGTAATTAGGCTAGATATAAAAATACTATCAAAATTATGAATATGAAAGCCTAAAAATCCACCGGGGATTCCATTGCTACCTTCCAGATCAATCTTCACCCGTTTAACAAAATTTCCTGTAATATTCTCGTAAATTAAAATTTCATTTCTTTGATTTTGAAAACTCAAAAATTCTTTTCCTTTGTCAGAAAAAGGAAAAACAAACAATTCTGGTAATTTTGTGCTATGATCTATTGGAAAAGTAATATATTTATTACTTCCTACAAGTGACATCAAATCTACTTTTGTGTCTTCACACGAAATAAGACAAAGGAATAATAAAATAAAAAAAACATTTTTCATATAATAAAGGAACTCATAGTTTACTTATTATTTATTTGAGATTATATAATACTAAAAGAGGATTAGATTCAGATGTAATATTCTCTAATTGTGTTCCTGCATATTTTTCCTGAAAAATATTTTCTGGTAAAAACTCCGGATTAATCTGATAAATGAGTTTACCTTTAGATAAACCAACAATATCTGGAAGTGGTTGTATTTTCAGATCGGGCGAATGTTTTATATCATATTGATATACAATAGAATTCATATTGTTCAACGACACATAAACATTATAAGAATCATAAGATTTCGACAATCCATGATAATCATGAAAAGAAAAAAACAGGTTATCTTTATATATATGCAAATTGTTTATATGACCCATAAATTCTGCAGAAGCTAAATCAACATCTATATTAGAACTTGTCAAATCTGTATAAGGGTTCCTTTTATCTCCGAAATCAATCCAAAGCCATGGTATTACATTTTTAGACTCTATCTTATAAATAACATCAATATATTGAGAATGAAAAAGAATTTCATTACTTATTTCATTCTTCACAAAATGATTTGTAGGACGCATTGCTATTTTTGAATTACCTGGAAAAAAACCAGCTTCAATTTTATTGGTTTCAGACGATATATAAATTAGATCATATTTTTGGTCGTTTTGATAACCATTTATACCCCAAAAACCATTTTCATCTGGGTAAAATGAATATAAATACTCTTGCAGTTGATAAGAGGAATTATACTCTCCAATTATATTATATTCTATTATTCGTTTTGTACTACTATCCAGAATAGAAATACAATTTTCGTCTTTCATATATACATCTGCAATCTTAATATATTCCTCTGGTCCTCCACCGTTTTTCCCTATGCATCTAATAAAATTCCCTTCAAAATCAAAACATAGAACTCTATGCATTTTAGAATCCCATATAACAATATATAAGTCTGTAAGAAATACCTTCTCAATTTCACCTATCATACTTTCAGGAATGGTTTCCAATAAAATGATTTTATCAAAATCGCCTATAGCATTAATATCTAAAGAAGATGTTTTTTTATTGTCTATCAATATTTTACCAAGAATAGCATCACTTGAAACAATCTCTTTCTTTTTGCAACTACTTATGCTGACTGTTAAAAAGAGACATATGTAAATAATATAATTATTCTTTTTCATAATAGAAAATCAAAACGCAACTTATTCATGTAAAGTAATACTGTACCCCAATAAAACCAGCTAAAAAAATCTTTTCCATGTCTCAGAATTTTTAATTAAGTTTGTGCTGACAAATGTATTACAACAAGCAATTACAAACAATTTTCTTACGTCACATTTACGTCACAACGCGTCACATTAACGTCACATACATGAAAACATATAAAAAGCACACTGTATTAGCTACAATTCTTTGTACAATTCTATTCTCATACTGCTTTGTTCATTCATACATAGAATGCAAAAAAGAGGTTCAACAAGTTCTCCCTTTACTTTTAAAAGAGACTTTAAAAACCTATATCCACAAAGAAAAAGACAGTACTTATTTTTTTGTTAACAAACACGAACACATTCCAAATCAAATAGGAAAGTATAAAGATAAAACGGTTCAGTTCTCTGATACTACCTTTACCTTCCGTATTAAAATTGTCGATTTAGAAACAGAAATCCACAGAAACATTGAAACTTTATTACTAGCAACAGAAACACTTTCTGCTAATACTATCAACCAAATCTTCGATAGCATTTGCCACACACACAACATTTATGCTAACTCAGCTATAGGGGTTACGGCTAATTTTTACAAAAAAGTAAATCAACTAAGTCGTGATACAACCAACATCGTAATCACTCACAAAACAGCAATATATAAACAAGGTGAGTTCGAAGACATTAATTACTATGCATATATGGAATTTACTCCATACACTTATTGGAGACTGGCACCCCAAATTGTTCGTTACACAACTTTTGGTATTATATTGATTCTTCTGGTTCTCTTTTTTATCAATATTCAAAAACGAAAAGAAAAACAGATAGCAAAAAATGATGCCTCTCCAGCAGATGACAATAACAAAATAGTTATTGACATTCAAGGCCTAACCAAACAACAACAAATAATAATGAAAATGTTCTTGGAAGCTCCAGACTATCGTGTTCATAAAGATAGATTAAAAGAGGCTTTATGGCCTAATCATGAAAACGCCATCACCAATATGACTACTGCTATAAAAAGACTTAAAGACACATTGATAAATGAGAATTATGATTACACAATAACTACATGCAATAGAAACGATTCATTCTATATCCTAAAAAAGAAACAGGATCCCTAAAACCTCCTGATTCATCTGTGTCTAAAGCTTCAATATTTTCTAATAAAAGATTGGATACAGGCTTTACTAAGAATCCAAGAATAACAAGGCATTTAATTTTATTTCTCATAATTGCAGTGTTTTACGTTTTGTCAATTATTAATCACACAGCAAATCTATATCAAAAGGAGTAACAAAGCGTGTTCAGGATGCTGAAAAATTGCTGAAAAATCCGCTGATCAAGTTCAGCGGCCGTTCAATTTAATGATTATCAGGTAATTATGAAATTAGTCCAACCAGTCTTTTTTTATATTTTTTTACACAAAGCATCTTATATTATGAGTCCGCTGAACATGTTCAGCAACAATTCAGTCTGTTATTTTGCTAATTTCAGCATTGGTTATAAGCTCATATCCTTTATTTCTATGCTCTATTACTAATTCGGGTAAACGATTCTGCAAAAACTTCCGCAAATTGCTTATTGCTTTTTGCAATCTTTCTTTTGCACCAGTAGGAGCATCACTCCACATTTTTTCCATAAGTATGCATTCGTCTATAAAATAACCCGGTTGATTTAAGAAGCATACCAACAATTCATTCATTTGTGCAGAAACAGAAATAGCCTCCTGCCCATCTTTCATTAAAGTATTTGATAAGCCATCAAAAACACAATCTCCTATTTTAAACTTACAAATTAATTCCGAATTATTTACAGACAGTTCTTTTGCATCAGAATCTTGAATTTCTAATTGTGGTTTCAAAATCAATTTTGCCCAAGGTTTCCGATTTACTATAAAAACACAATACACCAACATCAGTATTATCATCAACAATGATAGATACATTTTCCAAGTCCAAAAATCACCATTCGTCAGTGCACTCCATTGGTTATACTTCAGTCCAACCAACAATATTATATCATTAGGTATTCCTAAATAATATACTTGTTGATATTTACATCCATTCAGTGAGAGAAGATTTTCGACATTCGTTTTTGCTTTTCCATCAAAAACAAAAGCCAGAGTTTCGATTGTTTTATCAGAGATATAGAATGCTAATTCATTTTTCCATATTTCCTGAAGTTTCAACTCATCAATGCTCACCCCATACAACAATGCACTTGTTTGTTTAAATTGTTCCTCTTTATTAGTAGTTATGTTTTCCTTATCATTCAATCTTATTTTTTGCTCCCTCTCTTCAGAAATTATGGTTATTGTATCTGCATTAGAAGAAGCTAATTTGGAAGGATTATAGGCATATGGAATATTCAATTCTGCAAAACGAATGCTGAGTTCTTCTCTTACAGCATTCCGCAATGTTAAATCTGCTTTTTTAGCAAGATTCTTGTTTCCGGTAATATATAAAGAGAAAACAAAGTTTAAAATAGTTACTATGGTTATAATTAGAAATAAGATAAATAGTATTTTATGCCTCATTGTGCCTAGGTATAATTGTTTATTCGTATTAGTATGCAAACATAATTATAAGTTTGCAATTAACATATAAAAATGGATTCAAATTAGCCTGCATTATCAATTTGGTTCAAATCAGATTGGGAATTGAATAAAAACACAGCCCCAAACTGAACCAAAAATGAAGTTCATTTGCACCTCAAATGCAGTTCATTTGCACCTTAAATGCAGTTCATTTAGCATGCAAATGCAGTTCATTTAAGGTGCAAATGCAGTTCAAATTTTACCCTAAAGGGTAATTGCTTGTGAACTCTTTATTTTGTATCACGCCTGTGGTACAAAAGTGCCACAAGCATGATACAAAAGTATCTTAGTTGTGATACTTTTGTACCACCAGCATGAGACTTTTTTCTCAAGCCTAAAATAACCGTGGTACTTTTGTTTCAGGATAAAAAAATCAGTGGTACTGTAATTTACTGATTATCAAACAAAAAAACTCAGCACAACTTAGTATTTCAATTATATCAAGGCACTTTTCGGTAGAATAGTCCAGACTATTTGGTCAAATAATCCATAGTTTTCCATAGAATAGTATAGACTTATCGGCAAGTTATATATAGCACGAATCCTTGATATTACAGAATGGAAGGCGTTATCGCTTTAGTATAAGGAGCAAAGTTCCCGATAATCTATATTCTTGATTATGAAGTAGTTAATACATATTTCCTTAATTAATTTAGTGACACCAGTGGTAGATATATTTTACTATCACTAGATCCATCACTAGCATAATTAATTGATTTTCAGCTTATTAAAATGGTTAGTGATAGCAGTGATAGCAAAATTGCGAAAAAACATTTTCTGAGAGGTAAAACAAGTGTTTTAAGTGTTTTATATTTTTTATTTTATGAATCCCCTACGGGGATTTGTATTTGTATGTTTTGTTTTTTCTATTGATATGAATGCCCTCTGGGCATTAGGAGCATTAGGCGTAGTCCATATTGTATGCAGTTGCCCGTAGGGCATTCATATCAATAGAAAATAATAAATGTTTTTCATATCTTATTCTTTAAAAAAGGATTAACTTATTGGGATACAAATTTATGATTATAACAACTTACGAACAACTTTTTTACGTCACATTTACGTCACAATACATCACTTTTTGCTAAAAAGATGTATCTTCGTGTTTTATATGGGAATAATAAGAATCATTGTTATAGTTTTGGCTGTTGCCATCATATCAGGATTGGTCAGATCTTTCCTGGCCAAACGACATCCGGGCAAGTTTCCGGGTACACGAAATGCAGATTTTATATCAGAAGAACTTTATAAACTGAATGAACTCAAAAACAGAGGAATCATTACTGAAGAAGAATTTCAAAAACAAAAAAAGAAATTAATAGGATAATGTGCCAATTTCTAATGTGCCAATGTGAGAATATGCCAATGTGTCAATTGGCTGCGCATTAATTATATAATTATTAATTGTATTGGTACGTTAGCACATTAGAAATTAGCACATTATCCACATTGGCATATTGGCACATTGGCACATTAGCACATTGGCACATTAGAACTATTGGCACATTAGCATATTGGCACATTATAAAATTAAATATCATGAGCTTTTTAAAAAAACTTAGAGGTGAATTTATTGATATTATTGAATATCCCGATTATATTCAGGATACAATAGTACATCGTTTCGAACGTCACGGCAACGAAATTAAAAACAATGCCAAACTAATTGTACGCGAAGGACAAACAGCAGTGTTTATTAACGAAGGACAATTGGCTGATGTTTTTACTCCGGGAACATATACGTTAAATACCGAGAACCTACCTATTCTTAGTACATTGAAAGGATGGAAATATGGTTTCAATAGTCCTTTTAAGGCAGAGGTTTATTTTGTTTGTTCCAAGAACTTCCTTGACCAGAAATGGGGTACCAAAAATCCGATGATACTGAACGACAACCGTTTTGGTATGGTCGAGGTTAGGGCATTTGGGGTATACACATTCAAAATTACCGATCCGGGAACCTTTATCAAAGAAATTGTAGGTACACAGCAAACGTTTACCACTCAGGATATATGCGAGCAGCTGAAGAGTATTATTGTAACCCGCTTTACGGATGCTGTAGGCGAATCGAACCTACCTATTGAGGCTTATGCTTCGAACCTGAATGAACTTTCGGAAGCGATATTCGGCTTTATGAAAGATGACTTCTCGGCTTATGGTATGGATATTACCAAATTCCTGATCGAAAATATTTCGATGCCCGACGAAGTGAAGAAAGAGATATTTGAGTTAAGCCGACTCAATGTTGTTGATCTGGACAAGCTGACAAAACTGAAAGCTGCTAAGGCTATGGAAGCTGCTGCCAATAATCCGTCGGGAACATCGGGTATGGGCCTCGGACTGGGAGCAGGAATGGCAATGGCACAACAAATGATGCAGTCGACAGGGAATATTACTTCTACTCAGCCTACTTCTACCCAACCTACCACTAATGCTCCTACAAGTGATACTCCGCCACCAATACCAACAGAAGTGGCTTATTATATAGCTATTGGTGGACAGCAAAATGGGCCGTACAATATGCAGATGCTGGAAAAACTGGCCGAAGAACAGGTTATCACAAAAGAAACTCTGGTTTGGAAAAAAGGTTTAGCAGAATGGGTAGAAGCGGGTAGCTTAAACGAACTTCAGTCTTTGTGGACGCTGATGCCACCGCCTTTAAATATTTAATTTTCAGACACGGATTGCACGGAATGACACGGATTATAATACACAGATATTATTTAATAATGAATAATCCGTGTTTCTTAAAATCCGTGTCATCCGTGCAATCCGTGTCAAAATAACAAATAGTATGGTTGAGAACCAGGAAAAAGAGTCAATACTGGTCGATTCATATAAATGTGGCAATTGTGGTGCTTATGCTAAATATAAACCAGGAACAACAAGCCTGCATTGCGACTATTGCGGTAGCGAAACGTTATTAGAGGCTGAAGTTGTTTCTGATATCGAGGAACTGGATTTTGAATCTTATCGCTTTGAAGAAGAATGTTTCGATCATGAATCGACCAAAGTAGTTCACTGTCATCATTGCGATGCTCAGTCTACTTTCGAAGAAAAGCAAAAGTCGATGGTATGCCCGTATTGCGGAACAGCCATTCTGGAAGCAGACGTTCATTATGAGCGTTTAATAAAGCCTGCTTATATTCAGCCCTTTGGTGTTGCCGAAACCGATGTACAACTCCAGATGGGTAAATGGATTAAGAAACTATGGTTTGCTCCCAACAAGCTAGCAAAACAGGCAGCCTACACTAACCAGCTGAAAGGCGTATTTATTCCTTACTGGACGTATGATGCCAATACATATACAGACTATAAAGGGCAACGCGGAGATACTTACACTGTTACAGTGGGAAGTGGCAAAAACAGAAGAACAGAAACCCGAACACGATGGCGCTATGTTAGCGGAAGAGTTTCGCGGTTCTTTGACGATGTAATGGTACCTGCTTCGCGCCTGATTCCGGAAAACATATTGGGAAAACTGGAGAACTGGAATAAGAATGCGTATATTAAATTTGATAACCGGTATCTTGCCGGCATGCTGACAGAAAAATACTCCCTTACGTTTACTGATGGATTTGAGCAAGCAAAAACAAAAATGGATGCGGTTATCCAAGGTGACATCAGAAGGGATATTGGTGGCGACCATCAACGGATTTCGTCATCGCATACCGAATTTCAGGATATAAAGTTTAAGTTGGTATTACTACCGTTATTTATGTCTTCTTATTCGTTCAACAATAAATTATATCATTTTTATGTAAATGGCTGTACAGGGAAGATTCATGGCGACAGACCGTATAGTAAATGGAAGATTTTCTTTGCTGTTCTTTTGGGTATTATAGCGATAGCAGGGCTTGTGTATTTGTTTATGACGATGGAATAATTTAAGAATGGAAGGAGTTAAAGGGAGTTATCAGGAGCTTTGCTCCTTAGGAGTTATAGCTCTAAGATACTCCAGAGCATCTAAAGCTTTAACTCCTTTAACTCCTAGCGAAGCGATAACTCCTTCCATTCTATGAAGTTATCCTATTTTTTCAGTTTAGCATATATCAATACATTGTTTCCTTCCGGATCGAGTGATTCAAGAAGCTTTTGTAATTCACTTCTTTTGTTTTTGGGTAATTTACTGTCTGCCAATTCTTTCTCTATTTTTTCAATTAGCTGAGCTGGTTCAAGATTTTCAATATAATAACCATTATTAAAGTAAGGCCATCCTAACCTATCTGATTTACCAACCAAATCATTGTACACATAAAAATAATTACCTAACAATGTTTCTTTATCAACGATAAAGAATGCAGGTTTTGAACCAACTGTTATATTTGCGGATTGTTTAACCGGAACCTGAAAATTCCCCCAGAAGTGATTAGGTAGTTCATAATACGAATGCCAGGAGATTTCAGTATTTCCATAATTCAAGGTGAAACGGGGTTCAAGCTTGTTAGCTGCATGGTTATAATGATATAATGAATCTTGGCGAGGTGGTACAATTACCATCAACATAACATCGTAGGCCGATGTGTTGCGACCTGCATCTACTTCATTGCTGAAATCTCTGGGAACAGTAAGATGACCGGCTGGTACAAAGTTCTTTCTGTTACCTTGCAAATCTTGTGTCCATACAACAGCCGGCATTCCTTCGAAGGGTAATGTGGTTACAGTAACCAATGAATTTGGGGTATCAACCACAAACTTGCCTTTAGGAACTCTTAAAGCCAATGGAATGGGAGGAAGCGCATTCCCTTCGAGGTCGAAAACCAATAGTTTATTACTTTGCCAGGGAAGAATATAAATACGGTTATTCTTTTCATCTAATTGCTCATCGTATGTGTTGAGGTATTCATTGGGGCCTTGTCCGTAAACTCCAATATTGGTAATGAATTTACCTTTTTTATCAAACAGTTTAAAAGGAGTTTGTTTTTGATTACTTATCAGAATGTAGTTATCCGAAATGCTGATCCGGCCTCTTCCAATAAGAGCCTCTTCCCTATCGTCTAGCCTTAGAACTTCTATTTTTTCGGTCAGGTAGCTTAAAGGGATTTCAAGGGTATCGGTAAACAATTTAGGGTTGCCTACTATTACCGAACTATTTCCTACTTTTTCTTTGGTTGCTACCTTTTTTGCCTTTTTAAAAGGATCAACCTGAGAGGTTCCATTAATAGGAAATACCACCAAAGCAATTGCAATTAACGAGAGTAATTTAATCTTTTTCATAATGCCTATAATATTGATTTGTGGCAAAAGTAAAGGTTTTACCCAACCCCATCAAGGAAATCAGGTGGACAGTACCCGCTTACAACTATAACATTAAACAACTACTAATCAACCACATAAAGACTAAATCTGCAAAAAACTCGGTGGACATCTATGCTTTTACTATCAAAAACCCTCTAAGAAATCATCCAGACTTTTATCGGGATCGGTAAATCCAAGCTTCTCCGTTTTTATTCTGAATTTCTTTTTGGTTATAGCCGATTTACTCACACAATAGATATCCGAAAGGTCTTTCAAGGTAACATTAATCTTCACCAAGCAACAAAATTGAATATCTTTGGCTGTTAATAAAGGATATTCCTTTTTAAGGCGGTCGGCAAATCCATCGTAACTGCTATTCACTATTTGCATCAACTCTTCCCAATCTTTATCCGACAGTATTATCCTCTTATCATCTGTATCTTTTGAATTTCCACTCTCTAAAGATGGTATTTTATGAAACACAGTCATCTTTTTAAATAATGCTTCGCGCAATCCCGATTCTTTTTCGCGCAATGTACTTAACTCTTCGGCCTGCTTTAATAGTTTGTTTTCTTTCTCTAATATCTCGGCTTGTTGTTTCAAGCGTTGTTGTTCCTTGTTCTTTTTATTACGTAAATAAAAAATATATCCTATTATTATACTGAGAGATACAATAATGAAGAATATAAGCAGATATAGTTCACGATTTCGTTTAGCCAGTTTGGTTTCGTTTAGTTCGTTCTTCAATTTCACTTCTTCATAATCTTTTCGCAGATGGTCGCTCTCCATAGTACCTGCTTTTGACTCCCACAATTCGGCAAAAGTACGTAAGGCGCTTACTGCATCTTTATAATCTCCCTTCAGTGAATAAAGATCGGCCAGGCGCGAGTTGGCTTCGGTTGCTACATGGCTATTTAATGATTGCGAAGCTAAGGTGTAGTAATAACAAGCTGAATCATATTGATGTACCTTCATCCATATCTCGGCACGGGCCAAAGTACTGTAAGAAATCTCGTACCTGCCTTTGCGCATCTTCCGGAAGGCGTCTAATTCCCGAAAAGCTTCTTCGTGCATATTGTTGTGAAGATATAAGTCGACCAATTTATTCCGAATAGTTTGATAAATACTTCGACTATCCCTTTTCTGTGCTTCGACGTAAGATTGATTATAAGCATCGATGGCTTCTTGCAACTTACCTTTCGCAGCATACAAATCGCCCAGATTCATGAAAATATGTAACCGATCTAAAGATGTACCGTAAGGCAATGCTTTATACATTAATAAACAAGCACTATCTAATTGATTGGTACGATTGGCCACCCAGCTCAGCTCGCGGTAAGTACGGATAATTTTTGATGAATCGTTCAAAAGCATCCATAAGCCTAAAGCTTCGTTATACTTTTGCTGCGAGTGGTCGAAATTTTTCATCATATAACGACTCCATCCCTGCAATAACAATACTTCGGCAAGGCGCTTATTATCAAGCACCCGACGAAAATAATCCTCGGATATATGAAGTGTTGAATCGGATATTTTTCCTTTTTCTTTTGTGTAGGAAATCATGTTTTCTATTAAATAGTACCGGGCGAGTTCTTCTTCTGTTAACTTACCGGATGCTATTTTTTCTATTAAAATCAGTGCACTATCATTGTATTGATATGCATATTGTTCTGCTTTATCTAAGATGTGCAGTTTATTCCGTTGTGTACAACTAACTTGTATAATGATAAATATAAGTATGCCGATTTTGATTTTCATGTTTTATTTATAGAGGTAATTGTATTATGCAAAGAAAACAAAACTCTACGAAACTTCGTATAATCAGGAATAAGAATTATCTTTGCATCGTTTTTTTAATTGCAATATTAGAATACCAAGATATGATAGCTAAGATTAAGCAACTGCTTGAAGAAATTGAAGTCTTAAAAGCTTCAAATGCCGAAGAACTCGAAGCTCTCCGCATTAAATACCTTAGTAAAAAAGGTGCCATTAATGACCTGATGGCGGATTTCCGTAATGTAGCAGCCGACCAGAAAAAAGAGGTTGGTATGAAACTGAACGAACTAAAAACCGCTGCACAGGAAAAGATTAACTCACTAAAAGAGTTGTTCGAGAATCAGGATAGTGATAACAATGAACTGGACCTTACCCGTTCGGCTTATCCTGTAAAACTCGGAACCCGTCACCCTATTACTGTTGTGCGCAATGAAGCTATTGATATATTTGCCCGTTTAGGCTTTAGCATTGCCGAAGGACCGGAGATTGAAGACGACTGGCATGTTTTCTCTGCACTTAACTTTGCTGCCGATCATCCGGCCCGCGATATGCAGGATACTTTCTTCATTGAAGCTCATCCGGATATTGTATTGCGTACACATACTTCTTCCGTACAAGTAAGGGTTATGGAAAAAGCGCAACCTCCTATCCGTATTATTTGTCCGGGACGTGTTTACCGCAACGAGGCTATCAGTTATCGGGCTCATGCATTCTTCCACCAGATAGAGGCATTGTATATTGATAAGAATGTTTCATTTACCGATCTTAAACAGGTACTGTTGCTTTTTGCTAAGGAAATGTTTGGTAACGATACAAAGATACGTTTACGTCCGTCGTACTTCCCATTTACAGAACCTAGTGCCGAAATGGATATCAGTTGTAATATCTGTGGTGGTAAAGGTTGTCCATTCTGCAAACATACCGGCTGGGTTGAAATCCTTGGTTGTGGTATGGTTGATCCTAATGTACTCGAAGCTTCGGGTATTGATAGCAAAGTATATACCGGATATGCGTTAGGTATGGGTATAGAACGTATTACCAACCTGAAATATCAGGTAAGTGACCTGCGGTTATTCTCCGAAAATGATGTTCGCTTCCTGAAAGAGTTCGAAGCAGCAAATTAAATAGTTGAGAATTGAGAGTTGAGAGTTGAGAGTTACCTGCGGGTGGTTCTTTACTCTCAATTTTTGTATCTTATATTTTAATAGTAATAGTATATATTTATGGAAAGAAATAATAAAAAGAATGATAGCGCAGCCAACTCTCAACTCTCAACTGTTAACTCTCAACTTATAACCCCTGGCTATTGTTTTATTCTGGCAGCCAACTTCCTACTGTTCTTTGCCTTTTATCTGATACTTCCCATACTTCCGTTTTACCTTACAGAAGTTTTTAATGCCAATAATGCTGCGATAGGACTTATCCTGTCCTCCTACACTATTGCTGCACTTTGTATTCGTCCGTTTTCGGGTTTTCTATTGGATACCTTCTCGCGTAAGCCGTTATATCTTATTGCTTATTTTGTGTTTGTAGCCATCTTTGCCGGATATATGCTGGCGGGTATTCTTTCATTGTTTATTATGTTCCGGGTGGTTCACGGATTGGCTTTTGGAATGGTTACGGTAGCAGGAAACACATTGGTTATTGACATAACACCATCGTCCCGGCGTGGCGAGGCAATTGGTTACTACGGATTAATGAATAATACAGCCATGAGCTTCGGTCCAATGGTAGGATTGTTTCTGCACGATGTTTGTCCGTTCGAAACAATCTTCCTTTGTTCGCTGATATCAGGAAGCCTAGGATTCATTATGGCCTGTTTAGTTAAAACGCCACCCAAGCAACAAGTTGAACGAGAACCGATATCATTGGATCGCTTTATACTACTCAAAGGAATTCCGGCAGGGATTTCTTTATTATTACTTTCTATACCATATGGAATGACCACCACTTATGTTGCCATTTATGCAAAAGAGATAGGCATATCACTTAATACAGGACTTTTTTTCACGTTCATGGCAGTGGGAATGGCCGTTTCCCGGTTATTTTCAGGAAAACAGGTAGATAAAGGTAGAATTACCGAAATTATATCCTTAGGCTTTTACCTTGTTTGCTCTTGCTTCTTCCTGTTGGCTGCTTGCGGAAAATTAATGCAGGTGAATGCACAGTTTACAACGGTACTTTTCTTTATTATACCTTTGTTGTTGGGCCTTGGTTTTGGTACAATGTTTCCGGCATTCAATTCGCTTTTTGTTAATCTGGCACCTCATAATAAGCGCGGTACAGCTACATCAACTTATCTTACTTCGTGGGATGTGGGGATTGGTATAGGTTTAACTCTTGGCGGATATATTGCACAACATATTTCATTTGATGTGACTTATTTATTTGGAGCTTGCTTAACTGTAGTATCGGCTGTATTTTTTAGGGTAAAGGTTACGCCGCATTTTAAAAAATATAAGTTGAGGTAATGTTCTTTTTATAAATATTGTGCTATCATATGATTATTGCTGATGTAGGTAGAATTTCTACTCTCATTTTCTTTTTTGCCTATAGAGTTCCCGAATATGGTTTATTGCACTCTCTCTAAATTCATCAAAAGATATTGCTCTTGCCAAATCATCATCGGGCTCAAGTATATACTCTTTACTAATTAGTACATCATTTTCCGTTACCGGAGTAAGTCTATAAGCTTTGTCTTTACCTCTTTGAACAATAATTTGTTCACCATTATCAACCCGATCAAAGTATTCGGCTTGCTTATCTCGGAATTCTCTACTGCTGATTACTAACATTGGCGTATCTTTTTTAATCGTGTACCATTATGGTACAAATATAAATATTATTTGCCATATAAACAAGAGCTATAACTCCTAAGGAGCAATGCTCCTGATAACTCCCTTTAACTCCTTCCATTCTTGAATATAAAATGCTGGTTAAATATCTTCATTAGCCAGATTATTTGTTTTCTTTAGAAACTCGTTTGGCTTTACCCCAAACTGTTTAAGGAAACACTTGGAAAAATATGACGGATTATTGAACCCTACCATATAACTTATTTCATTGATCCTGTATTTATTCTCCGATAGCAATAGTGCTGCTTTCTTTAAACGTACTAACTGAATTAATTCGTTAGGGGTTACATTGGCCAATGTTTTAATCTTGGCAAATAGTCCCGATCTACTAATACACAACCTGTCTGCCAGATAATCAACAGATAGATCAGGATTAGAGAAATTCTCTTCAATTATTTCATTCATTCGTATCAGGAACTTCTCGTCCGACTTATTACCTGCAATACTGTTTAGTGGTACCAGAGGCATCTTTGAGAATTTCTGATAAAGCATTTCGCGTAAGTCAATCAAATTGCGTATACACGACCTGAGATATTGCAACGAAAATGGTTTTTCGATATATGCATCTGCACCAAAATCCATGGCTTCTATCTTAGATGAGATATCCGATTTTGCTGTTAACAATATAAACGGTATATGGCTTGTGGCCTGATTAGATCGTACTTTGCTGCAAAGTTCTACTCCGTTCATTACAGGCATCATCCAATCGCTAACGATAAGGGCAACATTCGCATTCTGAAGTTTTCCCCATGCTTCTTCACCATCTTCTGCCGTTATTATATTGTACTCATCGCAAAAACTTTCGGACAGGAAGTTCAGCATTTCAATGTTGTCATCAACAATAAGCATTCCCGGTTTATCTTTCTTGTCGTCTTCATTCAAAGGTATATCCGACAAGATATCTTCCGGAAGTTTTTCCTGTAGAATGCTGCTTTCTGTACTATTGTATTCATTTAGTTCCTGTTCAATGGGCAAAGTAACAATAAACGCCGATCCTTTACCCACTTCGGAATCTACTTCAATTGTTCCATTATGAGCCTGTACTATGTTGTTTACAATACTTAAACCAATGCCCGTTCCGGGTTTGGTATCGCTACCCTGATAAAACGGATGGAATATTTTTTGCTTATCTGCGGCTGTTATTCCACAACCGTTGTCTTTTACAACAATAACAAAAAGCTTTTCTTCCTGTAAACAACGGCAGGAAAGTATAACCTCATCTTTTGTATATTTACTGGCATTGGTTAGTAAGTTACTTATTAGTTTGGTTATAGCTTCGCGGTCCACAATTACTTCGATATCTGTTTCGGGCAAATCAACAATAAACCGGGCCCCTCTTTGTGTAACCCAAGGAGTAAACCGATCGCTTACCGATTTAATGATATCGTGAATTGAATGACGACCGAGTTTTAAACTTATCCCTTCGCGTTCAACTTTACGGAAGTCGAGCAGTTGATTCACCAAAGATAAAAGCCGCTGACTGTTGCGGTCAATCACACTCAGGTCGCTACGTATTTCTTCCGGAATATTCCGAACCGAAGACATTATCTTTTCTAACGGACCGATTATAAGTGAAACCGGTGTGCGTATTTCATGCGCTATCATTGTAAAGAAGCCTATTTTGGCTTCGTGCATTTCTTTTTCTTTGGATCGGTTTAATTCTTCTATTTCTTTTTGATGCTTCTTTTCTGTTCTATGAATAATAAACCTGAATATTGCAATAATACCCATTATAATAAGAAACACATACATTGCCTTGAATCCGGTACTTAAGTAAAATGGAGGATGAATAACAATCTTTAATTGTGTACCTTCTTCATTCCAAACATTGTCGTTATTAGAAGCTTTTACTTTAAATGTATAGGTTCCTGCCGGAAGATTGGTGTAGGTTGCTTTATATTGTGTACCTACATAATTCCATTCCTTATCGAAACCTTCGAGCATAAAGGCATACCTGTTCTTTTCGGGAATGGCATAACTTAATGCTGCATACCGTATACTAAAAACATTATCCCTGTACGATAGGTCTAATTGTTTCAGTTCATTCAACGGAGCTGGTAAAACTGTTCCGGATACTACAGGAATATCTTTATTGAATATTTCCAGTCCTGTTAATACCACAGGAGGGATAAACTCATTCCGCCGTATACGATGTGGGTAGAATGCATTAAACCCATTCACTGTTCCCAGGTATATCTTGCCGTCGGCCGATTTCAGTCCGGCACTTGGCAGAAACAGGTCACTCTGCAAACCATCGGTCTGGCTGAAAACTGTACTCCCCTCGCCTGGTACATAATGAATCAGACCTTTTGCCGTGGTTATCCAGAAGTTATGATCGTCTTCAATAATACAGTTTACACTTTGAACCTCGCCGGCAAGTAGTATCTTTTCAAATGAGTCGGTAGCCGGATGATATTTACATAATCCGTTTGTTGTACCTATCCATAGGTCGCCATACGAATCTACATGTAAACAATTAACCATATTCCCAGCCAAAGCACCTTCTTTATTGCTGTGTTGGTAGTTTTTCCAACTCCTACTGGTTGTGTTTAATCGGTATACACCCTTCCCTTGGGTAGCAAACCATAAATCGCCTTTGGTATCCTGCTTTATATCCATGGTAACGCAGCCCAGTTCTTTTACCCGGCTAAACGTATCTTCTTCGCGGTTATATAAGTTAACTCCAATCATAGAAGTTACCCAGATATTATCATTTCTATCTTTAAATATAGCATAAATACTATTCTGGTCTATACTATGTACATCATCGGACGATGTGTATAAACGGTATGTTCCGGTTTTGGTATTATACACATTTAGACCTCCCGAGTAGGTACCAATCCATAAGTTATCACCATCGAAACAAAGTGCATGAATATTGTGGTACGATAGACTGTTCCGTCCTTCCTGTGGCATATAGTTGGTAAACTTTCCTGTTTGAGGAGAGAAACGGCTGATACCACCATCATCAGAACCAATCCAGATATTGCCTGTTTTATCCTCAGCAAAACAACTGATTATAGTGCCACCTACCGAGTTGGCATATTGGGTATGAACAAAACTTTCGAATTGTCCGTTGCGGGGCGAAACATAATTAACCCCACCATAATACGTACCTATCCACAATCCTCCCTCTTTATCTTTCAGTATGGGATAAATAAACTGATTGGATAATGAAGAAGGATTGGTTTCTTCGGGCATATAGTGGGTATATTCTCCATTAAATGTGTTAAGCATACACAACCCATCATCGGAACCTATTAATAACACCTGATGTGCATACTCCATAACTGAATGTATATGCATTATTCCACTGCCGGATGCCGGAGACAGGAATACAGTAACCTCGCCCGAATAGCGATCTACCCGTTGTACTCCGGTTTCGCGGGTTCCCAACCAAAGGTTATGCGAAGAATCTTCGAAAATGGTAAGCGCATTCGAGAATCGTCCACCGCGGGGGTATTTAAGTGTAAATCTTTCAAATTCCTGTGTATTCTTATTGAGTTTGTATACAGCAGTCTTCCCGGGAGAATTGCCTGTAGCCCAAATACTATTCTCGCTATCTGCATATACACAATATGTATTATTAAAACAATCCTGTATTTTGTATTGTATCAGTTCATTATTTGTTTTGCTGTACCTAAAAATACCCTGCCCGTAGGTTGCAAACCATATATTTTTATCCATATCCTGCATAACAGCATAAACTATGGACAATAGTATTGTACCGTTCGTTGCTTTCATGTCGAAAGCCTGAAAACTGTCCTCATGAGGTGTATACCAAAACGCACCTACATCTGTTCCTATCCAGATTGTTCCATCATCGGCTTCGCACAGTGTATTTATCGAATTGTTTGCAGGATGCCCCTGTTCGCTCTTACTATAATCCTTCACTAATACGCCATCAAAACAGTTCAATCCGTTTTCGGTCCCTATCCAGATATATCCTCTTTTATCTTGTAGTAAACTGCGGATAGAATTTGCTGATAATCCATCCTCAACCGTGTAATGACGGAAACGAAAAGAAGGCTGGACCGATCCGGCTAACGAATAGATTGTATAGATCAGAAAAAGCAGTAATGAAGTAAGGTGTTTCATTTTATGAATTTTATTCTCTTTGCAATATTACTACAAATTACTATAACGTAAGCGAAATAAAATCCAGAAAAGACAAACAATCGTCCAATACAAAAACGTAAAACATTGATTATCAACAGAAACAACTTTTATTATCCTTGGCAACTAACAGACTATTTTTTCAGAGTTATGGATTATTATTCTACCTGATCCCATCTTATTACCTTTAATTTGCATACAGTTAAACAAATTATAATCCACACATAAAACTATAATGCTTATGAAACACAAACCGCTCATACTCTTAGGTTGCATGGTTGTTGGCATGTATGCTTGTACCAAGCCATATACTCAACCCAATGCACCTATAAAAGAGGTACCTTTTACACAGGTTCATCTGCATGATGCCTTTTGGAGTCCCCGCATTGAAGCAAACCGAAAAGTATCCATACCTTCTGCTTTCCGCGAATGCGAAAAGAATGGTCGCTTTGATAACTTTGCTCTTGCCGGCGGATTGATTAAAGGTGAACATCAAGGTGATTTCTCTTTCGATGATACCGATCCCTATAAGATTATAGAAGGTGCTTCTTATTCGCTGGCTGTTGAATACGATGCGCATCTGGATGCTTATCTGGATAGTGTTATCACACTGATTGCTGCTGCCCAAGAACCCGATGGTTATCTTACAACGTGTGTTACCAACAAATGCCACCGTTTATCGGGCTGGTGGGGACAATCGCGCTGGGAAAAGATTAACAGCCACGAACTTTACAACAGCGGACATTTATATGAAGCTGCTGTAGCTCATTATCAGGCTACTGGGAAACGTTCTCTACTGGATGTGGCTATTAAGAATGCCGACCTCATTTGTGAAGTCTTCGGACCAAACGAGGGGCAGAAACATGTACCATCTGGTCATCCGATTGTTGAAATGGCTCTGGCCAAACTGTACAAGGTTACCGGAAATGAAAAGTATCTGGCACTAGCCAAATATTTTATTGAGGAAACAGGCCGTGGTACCGACGGGCATCGCTTGAATGCTTACAGTCAGGATCATATGCCTATTCTTGCGCAGGAAGAAATAGTAGGTCATGCCGTAAGGGCCGGTTACCTCTATTCGGGAGTGGCAGATATTGCTACACTTACCAACGATACTGCATACTTTAAAGCATTATCCCGGATTTGGGACAATATGGCAAGTAAGAAGCTATACATTACCGGTGGAATAGGTTCTCGTCCGCAGGGAGAAGGTTTCGGACCAGACTATGAGTTACACAATCATACCAATTATTGCGAAACCTGTGCTTCGATAGCCAATGTGTATTGGAACCATCGTATGTTTCTGGCTACCGGTCAGGCCAAATATGTAGATGTATTAGAACGTGCATTGTACAATGGTGTAATTGCAGGTGTATCCTTAAGCGGAGATAAATTCTTTTATGATAATCCATTAGAGTCTATGGGCCAACACGAACGCCAGCACTGGTTTGGTTGTGCTTGCTGTCCGGGAAATGTTACCCGTTTTATGGCTTCGGTTCCTCATTATATGTATGCTACGCAAGAGAATGACATTTATGTAAACCTCTATATTGAAGGGGAAGCAGAAATTGAAACCGCCAATAATACTGTTGCACTAACACAAACCACAACATATCCATGGGATGGCAATATAAAAATTACTGTTACTCCTCGAAAAGAAGAAGAATTGGCAATCAGGCTTCGTATCCCCGCATGGGCACAAAACGCTCCTGTAGCTACCGATCTTTATACGTTTACAAACAAACCTTCCAACTTTACGGTATCTGTAAACGGAAAGAAAATGGATATTCCACAAGGCGATGGTTACATCAGTATTGTACGGAACTGGAAAGCTAACGATATGATTGAAATCAATCTACCAATGGATATACGCCAGATAAGAGCACATCAAAACGTGGAGGACGATCGTGGTAAGCTGGCTATCAGCCGTGGCCCTATTGTATATTGTTTGGAAGGAAAAGATCAGCCGGATGGTCACGTATTCAATAAGTATATTCCGGAAGATACTAAATTTGCATCAACTTATCAGGAAGAGTTTTTAAACGGTGTTATGGTTCTGAATACCACTGCTTATGAAGTTGAAAAAGATGGTAGTATCAAGGAAGTTCCCGTAACTGCTATTCCCTACTCTACATGGAATAACCGCGGAGCCGATCAGATGGTAGTATGGATACCTGAGTGTGCGGAATATGCCCGTCCTACTCCGGAGTCAACCATTGCTTCGCGTGCCCGTACATTAATGATACAGTTACCCATTCAGAAGGATGCTCCTGTTTCGGCCCAGAAGGAAGAGGAAGCTTGGGGAGTAAACGATCAGTGGGAACCCAAACGTTCGTCGGATATCTCTAAGCCATATCATTACTGGTGGTTGAAAAGAGGAACACAAGAAACACTGGCCTACGAATTTGATAAACCGGAAACCGTATCGAATGTAGAGGTGTACTGGCTGGATTTTGATCATTACGATGGAGACTTCCGCGTTCCCGAAAGCTGGAAACTTTACTATAAAGATGGTAATAAGTGGAAAGAAGTGGAAGCTTTAAACAAGTACACCGTAAAGAAGGATTGCTATAACAGTCTTGATTTTAAACCGGTTACTACCACAGGCCTCAAGATTGCCGCTCAGTTACAGAACGGGGTTTCGGGAGGGGTTATTGAATGGAAGGTAAACTAACAAAAACAACATTTGTTTAGCCACAACAAAACTTAATATTAATTTAAAACCTAATGAAAAACATGAATTTATTTTATTCTGATGCACTACTCAGGAGGAATATTCTGAGAGCTGCTACATTTGTTTTTCTTACTGCGGGGGCAAGTCCTATACTTGCCAGTACATCTGCAAGTTTAACAAAAGATGCTACCGAAATTGTACAGCAAACTGTTACAGTAACGGGAACTATTAAAGACAAGGATGGGGAGCCCATGATTGGGGTAAGCATTCTTGAGAAAGGAACAACAAACGGTTTGATTACAGACCTGAACGGGAATTTCAGATTGAACGTCAGAAGCAATCAATCGGTAATTGTAATTTCTTATATTGGATATAAAACACAGGAAGTTACAGTTGGTAACAACAGCAATTTAAGCATTACGCTGGAAGAAGACAGCAAACTTATTGACGAAGTAGTGATAATTGGTTACGGTACCCAGAAAAAAGGAGATGTAACAAGTGCGATTGCAAGTGTGAAGGCAGAAGACTTCTTGGTTGGTAACTTTCACAATGCAGGTGAACTGATGAAAGGTAAAGTGGCAGGGTTAACAATAACCAAACCTTCGGGAGACCCCGGCGCAGGAACAGAAATCAGTTTGCGTGGTATTGTATCTGTATCGGGTAATGCTGCTCCGCTTGTACTGGTAGATGGAGTCCCCGGTAGCCTTGAGACTATACCTACGGAAAACATTGCATCTATCGATGTATTGAAGGATGCTTCTGCTGCCGCTATTTACGGTACGCGTGGTGCAGGTGGTGTTATATTAATTACTACCAAAACAGGTTTGCGCGAACAGAAAGCTACTGCCACTTATTCAGGCTATGTATCATTCTCCAACTGGGCAAAAAAAGCAGATTTCATGACTGCAAAGGATATACGTGCAGGTAAAACGCAGTACAACGACGAAGGGTATGATACTGACTGGCTGAAAGCCGTTAGCCGCACAGCCGTTACGCAGAATCATAGTTTTAGTATAACCGGCGGGTCTAAATCAACTTCCTACTATGGAAATGTTTCTTATCGTGAGGCGGAAGGTGTAATGAAGAAAACCGGCAATGAAGATTTGAGTATGTCTTTCGACCTTAGCCACTGGATGCTCAACGATATGCTAAAGGTAAACTTGAATCTTGTATCCGACAACTATAAGTATGAAATCAATGATGCGGTTTACATATACCGTCAAGCGGTTATCCGCAACCCGTCATCTCCGATTTGGAATGAAGATGGTTCCTATAATGAACGTTCGCTGTTACAGTATTACAACCCGGTGTCATTGCAAAACGAAAATACCGGCGAGAATAAATCGCAGAGCACGCGTATGACCGGAAACATCACATTTGAGCCAATTAAAGGCTGGCAAACCAATTTAATGATTGCCACACACCAGAGTACCAGCAAGTCCGGCGCATATAAAACCAAATATCATACAACCACGGCTATAGGCAATCGTACGGGTGAAGCATCGTTGGGCGACTCTCATAACCGGACTGATTATCTGGAATTGACTTCTAAATACAACAATACCTTTAACAAGGTACATCGTTTGGAAGGTTTGGTGGGTTATAGCTGGTCGGAAAATGAATACGAAGGTGCTAGTATGTGGAACGCCAACTTCCCAACCGACTATTTCGGATACAACAACATCGGAGCTGGTGAATATCTTACTGATGGAAAAGCTACTATGTCCAGTGAAAAAAATCAATCCAAACTTATCGGATTCTTTGGTCGCGTTAGCTATGGTTATCATAATCGGTATAACGTGCTGGCATCTATTCGCTACGAAGGTTCTTCGAAATTCGGTGCTAACCATAAGTGGGGTGCGTTTCCTTCTTTATCTTTGGGATGGAACCTGCACAATGAGGCTTTTATGGAAAACACCAGCAACTGGTTGTCTAACCTTAAGTTGCGTGCCGGATATGGTATTACCGGTGTAATCCCTGCTGACCCTTATCTCTCAATTGTTCGTTATACATTTAGCGGAGGTAATTACTACAGAGATGGCAAATGGTCGAAAGGTTTGAAAGCCATATCCAATCCGAACCCCGAATTGAAGTGGGAAAAGGCTAAAGAGTTCAATGTTGGTTTAGACTGGAGCGTATTGAATGATCGTTTGGGAGGTACAGTAGACTATTACATCAAGAATACTTCGGATATGCTCTATGATTACCAGGTACCCAGCCCACCCAACTTACATACTTCAACAAAGGCAAACGTAGGTAAGATGCGCAATTCGGGTATTGAAATACTTGTTCGCGGAATTCCTGTTCAAACAAAGGACTTTGAATGGAACTCTACATTGACACTGCAACACAATACAAATAAACTGGTGAGCCTGTCTAATGACTTGTACCAAACAGAAAATGTTCTATGGTTGAGAGGTGTAGGCGACCCGGTGTCACAATATACACACAAGGTTGAGGTAGGTAAGAGTTTTGGTGAAATCTATTCGCTTAAGGCGGTGGGAGTATCAGAAGATACTGGTCTGTTTTTGATCGAAAATCCCCTTACAGGACAAGCAGCCGAGTTCTACCAAGAGATGCGTGACGACCGCGACGGTTGGTATCAACGTATGGGTAACGGTATTCCTAAAGTATCTATGGGATGGAACAATACATTCAGATATAAGAACTTTGACCTCATTTTGCAAACTACCGGACAATTCGGGTTCAAGATTATTAATCAGCAACGTGTGTTTTATGAAAACAATGCACATGCTTACAACAAATTGAAATCGGCAGCCGATAAGATTGGTGGCATCCGTTCGCTTTCTGCGCAACAAGTGCAGGCGGTGACTAGCTATTACATTGAAAACGGAGATTACTTCAAATTGACTAACATGACTCTTGGTTATACATTCGGCATCAAGCAGAATGCTTACATAAAAGACATCAGACTTTACGGTAGCATTGATAATGTATTTACAATCACCAAGTATAAAGGGTCAGATCCTGAACTCGGAAGTAATAACTTCTGGTATGCCGGTGTAGATGACCGCGACAAGTATCCTACGGTACGTTCGTTTACAGTGGGGCTTAATGTTACATTCTAATTCATTAAAGTATTTTGATTATGAAACATTCCATTTTTAAAAATATAGTTGGCATCCTTGTTGCCAGTTCGATGGCGTTTTGCGGCTGTACCGACCTTGACGAAAAAGTGTTCGGAGAGCTTCCCGGAGACGGAAGTTATGAATTTTCCCAAAATGAAATACAGGCACAATATGGTGTGATATATGATCGTCTTCGTGATATGTACGACGGTTGGGAAGGATACCAGGACATCAGTCAGGAGTGTGGGGATTTACTTATGACACCTTATCGTACTTACGGTGGCTGGGGCGCTCAATATGTGTCGCTGCACAAGCATGAGTTTCATTCCACAATTGCTCACCTCTATCGTCCATGGTATTCTTGTTATCAAGGTATAAACTCGTGTAACCAACTTCTCGATGACGAAACCATCAGCCAGAATGAAAAAGCAGTGGCAGAATTGCGCACATTCCGCGCCTTGTTTTATTACGTACTGTTCGATTTGTGGCGCAATATTCCAGTTACTACAACACTAAAGGTTCCCGATGGTTTTTCGCCTGAACAGGAAACTCCTCAATTCACCTATGATTTTATTGTAACAGAGGTGAAAGAATCCAAGCCGTTGCTAACAAAAGTAGCAGAAAAAGGACAAATCAACTATTACGGAGCGTGTATGTTGCTTGCCAAGATGTATTTGAATCACGATGCTTGGTTTCCCGATTCGCCCGACAACAAATACTATGGGTTAGCTATCGATGAGGTTAATGAAGTAATTAATGACGGTGTTTACACGCTTGCATCCAGTTATCGCGAACCATTCTCCGCAGCCGGAAGTAAAGAAAACATTTTTGAATTGATGTACGACAATAAGTATGCAGGTCATGGTACCAACCACTTCTGTAAATGGTTCCCGGCTGTGTGTAAAAACGTATTTGGTGTAACATTCGACCCATGGAATGGTAGTGCCTGTGTTCCCCAGTTCTTCAATTCTTACGATGCTGCTGATACCCGCAAGGCCGACACATGGAAATGGGGAGTACAAAGAGATACGCAAGGAAACATCATTTACGATAATGGTAAAGAGGTTAATTTAACACCCGAAGTTTGGGCTATCGAAAAGCCGGGTGCCGGCGATTACCAAGGTGCACGCTTGTGGCTTTACGAAATTCAGCCTGGCGATATAGGTACAAGTAATGATAATGTTCCTTTCTTCCGTCTTACCGATGCTTACTTCATTAAAGCTGAATGTCTTCTTCGCTTGGGAGGTTATAACGGTGAAACCGAGCAGGATGCAGCCGACATAGTAACAATGATTCGTCGCCGTGCATTTAAAGACAATCCCGAAAAAGCTGTTCGTACTGTTGCACAACTCAAGGGAGGTAGCGTATATGATTATGGATTGCGCGAAACACAAGGTGTTCTCGATGACGACAAGAACCTCACCCAGATTAATGTTATTGAAACCCACGAGGGAGGCGATGATATCATTCTTGGTGGATTGCTCGATGACCTTGCTTGGGAATTTGTGTATGAACACCACCGTCGTCAAGACTTGATACGTTTTAAAATGACTAATGGATGTAATGTGTTCAATGGTAAATCATGGTTCGGAAAGAGCGCTAACAGCAATCCAAACGACCGCCATCTGGATATATTCCCTATCCTGAAAGATAATCTGGATGCAAATCTTAAATTAATTCAAAACCCCGGTTATACAAAATAAGAAGACTATGAAAACAAAATTAATATATACATTGATGCTATGCAGTGCTTTGTTTATGGCATCTGCCTGCTCCAATGATTATGAGGATGCTTCAACACCTCATGTGTATGGACCCGATGAAAATCCGCCGGTCAAGAGTGATGCTGCTTCTACAGTATCCGGTGTTTATGAAATGCAAGCCGGTAGTGCTACACCCATATCACTGAATATCGACTTATACGAAGACGTTATCCAGAAAAAGCTCGGTATGACGGTTGATGAGTTACTTGCCAACATTGAGAAAGGAACAGTGGTGGTATGTCCCATTAACCCCTCCCGAAATGTTTGGAACAAGGCAAAAGCCAATATAGAAGGAAAAAAATACGGATGGTATGTTAACAAGTCTGGTAATGTGTGCAAGGCCGACGACAAAGCCTTATATGGCGCACTCGACTTTGATCCTGCATCGCGTTGCTTTAACTTCTATGCCGACGAAAATGCCGGTGGTGCATCCTCTATCGAAATTGGTTTTGCCATTAATGGTCCTAACTACAATACTGGTGTTCGCTTTGTTTTTGCTATCACCATTTACGACCGCAGTTTTGTATTTAAAAACGTAACAATCCCAGCAGGTGATTATAAGGCTTATGAACTTGACTTCAATGATGTGGCCGATAATATTGACTTTACGTTTGGTACGTCAGTGGCTAATTTTACAAGCGGCTTGAGCGATGGTACACTCAAATTGTACATGATGAATTTAGAAACGAACGCTTATGTGTGGGATGGAGAGTCGACAGCCAACAATGGCGGATACTGGTGTAACAACAACAACGAAATTTGCACATGGGGCGCCAGTGGTTTCTCTTACTTTATTGAACCTTGGATTGGCGACGACTCGGCTACTTTTGCTATTGGTCGTGCTCCCGGCATTGCATCCGGTACGGTCTTTTTGGTGAAGTTTGGTGTGGCAAGCAGTGACCGGGAAAAGATGCTGTCGTTCTTTATTACTGCAACTTTTGAATAATAATCAGCAAGGCATTGCTATTATGCCAAAAACATAATAGCAATGCTATAACTACTTAAAACTAGAAATATGAAATACAATATCCGACGTTATATTCACCTGATGGTTTCTGTGATAGCTGTAGGTGGGATGTCATTGCTTGCAAGCTGCGAGGATGATGACATGTCTAAGTCAAAGCCCGACTACGATCCTCGTTACAAGGGTACGATTGATGGATTCGGTACAGCCGATTACAATTTGGAGTCTGATACAAAAAACACTACAATCACTTTCAATTCCGATATGGCATGGACTGCTGCGATAATTGATAGCGAAGGGAATCCTTGCGAGTGGGCTTCAATCTCGCCAGAAAGTGGAGAAGCGGGGGAAGAACTGACTATTACGGTCACTTTAAAGGAAAATGAGGATATCTCCAATTCTCGTACAGCTACCGTAACCATATCTACCGAAAAGGGATCTTCCAGCTCGATATCCATTGCCCAGCACTATAAAGTACTCTACCTTGATCCTGCTGATATTAAGGATTACGATAAATATATATGTCCTGCTAGCGGCAATCCTCACTTTGAAAACGGGCCGGAATCTTTATTGCGCCATGATAGCTACTATTCGTGGCACCGCATGAAGCAGTCGGAACATTTCTTTGTGTTCTGGTCGCCCGAGTTTGGTGAAGATCCTAACTCAACCGAAAACCAAGCTAGTAATATGTGGGTGGATATTGATGATCTGCTTTTAAAAGCTGAGCAATACTTCGCTACCAATATAAACACCCTTGGTATGGCAGTTCTTGGAGAAGGAAAATCAATGCTCGACGACTACAAAATGCAAATTTATCTGATTTATCAAGACGAATGGTTGGCTACAGGTTCCGGTTACGATGACAAGATTGGAGCGCTTTGGGTAAACCCGGCCACTTGTCACCCTGTAGGTTCTACTATCGCTCACGAAATTGGTCACTCATTCCAATATCAGGTTTATGCCGACAAGGTGAACAAACAAGGTTACCCGGCAGACTTACATCATGGATTCCGTTACGGATTTGGTCCTGATGGAGCCGGAGGTTGTGCTTTCTGGGAACAAGGTGCACAGTGGCAAGCCCAGTTGGATTATCCGGAAGAGATGTTCGGTGGTCACCTAAGCGTGTTTAAGAAGAATTATCACCGTCACTTCAACCATGAGTGGATGCGCTATGCAAGCTACTGGTTACAGCATGTGTGGGTAGAGAAATATGGCAAAGAGGCTTACGGACGTATTTGGCGCGATTCGGAATTCCCCGAGGATCCTTTGCAGACTTACCAGCGCATCTATTGCAATAATGATTTGAATACCCTTTATGCCGATCTCTACGACTATGCTTCACACATGGTGTATTTTGATTTGAAGTTCGCCAATAATGAGAATAAGCCGGTAACTGTGCCCAGCTCTGTGAAAGGAGATTATAGTACAGATTTATATAAGATAGGCGACCTCGAATATCAAGTAGGCTATGAAAGCTGTCCCGGAACCACCGGATTTAATGTTATTGAACTGAAGGTACCTGCCTCTGGTACTACGATTTCTACCACAATCAATGCCATTGCTCCCGGAAGTGCTCTTGCTAAGGGTGATAAGGGGCAACAAGTAGATGGAGATGGAGCGGCTGTATCCAAGACTAAGAATTATAACGCTTCGGACAATGTTTCATCCGATTACCGTTACGGTTATGTAGCCATAGTAAATGGTACCCCAACCTATTCGGCAATGACTAAAGGAGCCAAAGGCACAGCTTCTTTCACCGTACCTGCAGGTACCAATGAACTCTACTTCGTGATAATGGCCGCTCCCGGCGAATACAATCGTCAATACTGGAACGACCTGGAAGCAGATGACGAGCAATGGCCTTACAGCATTAAAGTAAGTGGTACCGATGTAGCCAGCTATAACGAACTGGTTGAAATAGAGCTCGACCCGAATGCTACTCCTCAACATGTAAAAATGACCATCAATGTACGTGGTACTGCCGAATCGAGTTACGACTTTGCTCGCTACAACATTGCTTATTACGACAATGCAGCCATTTGTCATGCTTTCTGTCTGATGCCCGAAGATATAGATGAGATTTTCCATCACAGTTCCGAAGGTTTAGCTGAAGGAAAAATCTGTATGCGCCTGAAACTGACCGATGGCTCCTACAGCTACGATGATAACTGCGGAGGTGAGCTAGGTGGATTCTGGTGTAATGCAATTGGCGAGCCACAAGGTTGGGGAGAAAATGCACGTACCTATACCAAACTACACACAATCTCTGATATGGAAGTAGGCTTTATGCCGGGAACTATTACTGCCGGAGAAACCTATCCACAGATAGTTGAATTGGTTTATACCAAGGGTGGTCAAGAATATATAGCTACGCTTAACTTCAACTTTATAGTAGAGTAATTCTTGAGCAAAATAACTTTCTGAGCACTGTTTGCAAACAGTGCTCACATTCATGTTTAAATATTTGTTTACTTTTTGCATTACCTGTAATTTTAACCTGAATTATTCATATTGCAGAATGGAAGGAGAGCTATAACTCCTAAGGAGCAAAGCTCCTGATAACTCCCTTTAACTCCTTCCATTCTTGAGTATGAATAATGCAGGTTAGTGCATAATTTAAACAAATAAAAAACGATGAACGGATACACATTAATTCACAAAATGCGAAGTGCACGTAAACAATACAAATTTTCTGTAACCGCACAAGCACTCTATCATGAACTAGTGGCTATTTGCAACAACAAAAGATGGCCGAAAAGCTTTACTTACTCCAATGCAGCTTTGTGCAAAATTCTTTCAATCAGTGAACCAACTCTACAAAAAGCAAGATTATCATTAATCAATGCAGGGCTTATTTGTTTCCAGTCAGGAAAAGCCGATCACACCAAAAGCTCATACTCGTTTACTGCTGTAGATGAAGAAGTTAACGAAGTAACTACCAACTCAGATTTAGTGTCTACCGACTCAAATTTAGTAGTAACTACCAACTCAGATTTAGTGTCTACCAACTCAGATTTAGTTATAACTACTAAAGAAAATGAGGTTATACCAAAGAAAGAAAAAACTACCCAAACAAAAAAGGTAGTAACTACTAAAAAAGAGACAGACTATATAAAACATAATTATATAAAACTCTCCCCCTTAATCCCCCAAAGGGGAGAAAGTGAGTGTGAGATTTATTTAAGAATAAGAGATAAAATGCTAACTGATAAAAACTGGTTAAAATACGCAGCTAAACGTTTAAACCTTGATAATAGTATACCACCCGACTCTATCGATGATTTTCTTGGATTTATCATTGTTACGGGCGATATATATGCAATATCCAACATACGTGAAGCCAAAAGGCGTTTTTACTGTTGGTGGAGAAAGCACGGGTATAAGAAATGGTTATAACCAAGTGCAGAAAAGCAGGGACTTTTAGCTATAATAGTCTAAGGTTTTGGGCAAGAAACTTTAGATTTCCTTTTGGAAAACTTTAGAGTATTCTTTAAGAATGGAAGGAGTTAAAGGAGTTAAATCACTGAGTGCATTCGATTTAGCTCAGAGTATAACTTAGTTATGTTCGGAAGATCTCATTCGCCACGAAGTGGCAGGTTAGTTCAAGAATGTGTAAAAGCCCAATCGCTCTTTGCTTTAGTTACGAATTGTAAGCAATTACCCCGGCAGGGGTAATATGTGCATAACCCCGGGTGAGCAAAGCGTAACCCGGGGTATAACTCCTTGATTTTCTGAGCTCCGAAAGAGTTCAACCCTTTCAGGGCTGTTTTGAGTGGGGTTAGCCTACCCCGGGTTACGCTTTGCTCACCCGGGGTTATGCATAGTTAAAGCCCTTCGGGCTTATGTTACTTGAAAAAATGAATGATCACACTTTTTACACAGTCTTTAAAACAGACGAAAATTGATAAATAACTAATTAAAACAACATGAAAAAGAACATTCTTTTATCCTACATCTTTTGCAGCATCCTTGTACTACTCACAGGTTGCTCAAACAACGTTTCTATGCCATCAGGCAAAGCCATTTACATCCCTAAAGATCTTCAGAAAATGGATCTTAATGATCCCGAAAGTCAATGGAGTTACCACCGCATGGACTATACCGAAAACTTCGTTATCTTTTGGGAGAAAGGATTTGGTAAAGACCTCGCTAACCCACCCCAGTTAGATGGTCACGATATGAAAGTAAACCTTACCAACCTGAAAAATAAACTGGAACATTTTTATCAATACTTCCGCGATACCTTGCAATTCTCTAAACCGGGATCGAAGTGTGATAAATATCGTATGATGGTAATGATCAGTTACTCACTGGACGGTACTGCCTATGGCGGTGATTACGACAATGAGATTGGTGCCTTGTGGGTATCTCCCAACCGCATACAGGACGACAAACTAAACTGTATTTCCCATGAACTGGGTCATAGTTTTCAGGCACAGATTGGTTGCGACCAACAAGGCGATGCGTGGGGCGGCTGCGGATTCTTTGAAATGACTTCGCAATGGATGCTTTGGCAAGTAAACCCGGAATGGATAACCGATGAGAAGTATCACTGGGAAGCGTTTACAAAGAAAACACATCATGCATATTTGCATCTTACAAACATCTACCACTCTCCCTATATTCTGGAATATTGGGGCACAAAACATGGACTCCCTTTTATTGCAGAGCTATACCGCAAGGGTAAAATCGGGGAAGACCCGGTAATGACTTACAAGGAACTAACCGGAGTTAATCAGGAACAGTTTTGTGATGAAATGTTCGATGCATATCGGCACCTGATAAACTTCGACTTTGAACGTGTTTGGAAAGAAACCCGTCCGTATGCCAATCAATATACGTGTGAGTTGGAAGAAACAACACCCAAAGGATGGTACCGGGTTGCAGCATCCAACTGTCCGGAAAACTATGGATTCAATGCTATTCCGTTAAGCATTCCACCAAAAGGAAAAACCATTAAGGTCGAATTTCAGGGAGAAACAAATGCAAAAGGATATAACATTATAAATGCTGATAAAGCAGGCTGGCGTTATGGTTTTGTTGCCGTTACCGAAGATGGAGAATCTATTTACGGTGCTGCAAGCAGCGATAAGAAAGGCAGTATCAGTTTCACAGCACCCAAAGATTCTAAATTATCACACCTATGGCTGGTAGTAATGGGAGCACCTACGGAACACTGGATGAATCCCGGGCACGACGAGAAAGATGCTCAATGGCCGTATAGGATTAAGTTATAGATTCCTCTTCCACCATTGACACGATTTCCCATCCGCAAAACACTACAGTTATTAATTTAAGCTTGGCGTTACCAATAGTAGAAGTTACAATCTCGTCCGAGGCATATTTCAACAACTGTTCGCCAGCCTCCACTTCCATAGAGCGTGTCATAGCAACATCGGCACGCTTTATATATTTCACCTCCAGCAAATAGGCATATTCTATATCCACAAGCCGGGGATTGGGACGGAAGTAAAAGTCGGCATAGCCTTTACCCATTTCATATTCGGGCATTAGCTGATAGTAATTTGTCAAGCCCAGATATGCCAGTATGAAAGTCTTTACATGCGCTTCGCCATCCATAAACTGACGCAAGCGACTTTGCTTCTTCAACTCAGTGCCGATGTAAGTAAATACAGATTTCCAATCGCCACGGTAAGCCATATTTCTCATTAATCGGTTAAGTTCGTAAAAGTCAAGACTGAACGCATTGGCATCAACAAGGCCTTTCACCAGATATGTATACATCTGCTCGCGTACTGTGTGATTAGGAATACCAAGTTGGATATCTCCAAATTCGGTTCCTACTATTGTAACCAATCCAAAGTAATAGAGCAGCGATTTGAAATTGTCGGGTTTCAGCATCTCATCTACCGAAAAGCCATCACTAAGCACACCTGTGGTATAGCCCTTTTCTATAATCTCGCGAATAACGGAAAGGTTTGAACCAGCATCCAGTTCGTAGTCAGTTCTTATCAGATAGTGTAACTTATTGTAGTCAGTACGGATATTCTTGTCAACCATTTCATCGGGAGGAAAGCCTGACTCAATCAACCAATTGAGATAATAAAGTACCATGTCCGAGTTGTACATTGATTCTTGGCCATGACTGCGAAGAGCAAAGCAATAATTATCATACCAAGGTTTCATATCTTTTACAATTTCGTCTACTGTCATTGTTAACACGCCTTGCCCATAATAATATTCGAGCATCGTGCGTAATTCCTGTTCTGAGAATCCTACCAAACCATTAAACCAAGTGGCAGTTGTGTAGTTGGTGCCGATGTTAAAGCCAGACGTAACATCGTCCAAGGTAACAGGGCTTACCCCAGTGATAAACATACGTTCCAACGCCATGCCATTGCCAGTAGTAATGAGCTTGAGTACATTGAAAAAGTAGCGGTAAAAACCTTCGCCATGTGTAGCGTCTTTGTAGGCTTTGGTACCAATGTTGGCTAATATGGAGTTGGTAAAGTTGTCGTACTCGTCAATGATGAGGTAAATGCGCAAGCCCAAGCGGGTAGACTCGGTGTTTACATACTGCAACTTGTCGGTAGCAGTAGGTAGTTCAGTTAGTGTTTTACGAAACTCATTACCAAAGAAACGTTCGTAACGATCGGCAAACTCCTTGAATTGAAAAGCGCAATGACTCTCGAATGTACGTTGCATATTCTCTGGCTGTGTGTCTACACCCGAAAAGTTGAAACGTAGAATCAGAAACTTGGCCCGCAGGTCGGTAGGGTTCTGGAAAATCCATCGCTCGCCAAAGAGGGCTTTAAAGCGGTCTTCGCTTTCATTATTGATATCGTAATAAGCATCGAGCATGTTAAGCAGCAGACTCTTTCCAAACCGCCGTGGACGGATAAGGAAAAAATAAGAAACCGATCGCTCTATCTGGGGAATAAAGTGGGTTTTGTCTACATAATAATAATTACGGAGAGAAATGCGTTCGTAATCGCTTATTCCATAGGGAATGCTTTTTACATGCTGCGATATCATAATAACAACAATTTTTTCGAGTATATAGGCAAAGATACAATTTTTTCGGAAACAACTACTTGCTTGTGTTTTTAGTTTATTGCTTTTTATTTCTATCTTTGTTAAATTGAATATTCAGTATTGAAGCTGACAACTAAAATACCAATTAATGAGACAAGCAGAAGTATACATTAACAAAACACTAGCAGGAATATTAACCGAAACAGATGATCGAAAATATATCTTTAGATACACCGATCACTATTTCAATACTAAAAGCAGTAAAGTTGTTTCTGTGAACTTACCATTATCTCAACAAGAATATCATTCTGATTATTTATTTCCATTCTTTTTCAACATGCTTTCCGAAGGAGTAAACAAACAAAGATATTGCCGGTTATTTAAGATTGACGACAATGATGATTTTGGATTGCTTCTGGCAACAGCCGATGAAGACACTATTGGAAATGTTAATATCAAAAGAATAAAATAATGAAAGATATAACTGTATGCCCATCTACATTGAAAAAAGGACATAACACATATTGTCCGGCAGCAATTAAAGTTCTTTTTGAAGGAAAAGAAGTATCTCATATACTATCATTCAGCCTTGATGATGATGAAGAAGATCAAAATGATATGATTGAAGGAAAAATATCTGTTTCGGGAGTTCAGGAAAAACTATCGGCTGTGATTGATGGAAAAATGCTTCGACTAACACGCAAAGGAGAGCAAGGACAATATATTATTAAACCTGCACCAGCCTATCGTTTGCGTTTCCGGCATCACATACCAGCCAACGAACATCTAACTATGCAAATAGCCAAACAAGTTTATGGCATTCAAACAGCCGAGAATGGAATTATTTTTTTCTCTGATGGTCGGCCAGCTTATATTACCAAAAGATTTGACGTTTTACCTGACAATTCTAAAACTGCACAAGAAGATTTCGCATCGCTAATATGTAAAACAGCAATCACAGATGGAAAGGATTTTAAATATTCTGGTTCGTATGAAGATATAGCTATAAAAATTAAGGAGATTGTCTCTAACTGGCAAGTTGAAATAGAATACTTTTATAACTTGATATTGTTCAATTATCTTTTTTCTAATGGAGACGCACATCTAAAAAACTTTTCATTGCAAGCAACAGCCGATGGAGATTATATGCTCACACCTGCTTATGATTTAATGGATACTTCCATTCATACAGATGATACAGATTTTGCATTGGAAAAAGGATTATCCGAAAACATGGAGAAGTCGGATACATATATCCGTACCGGACATCCATGCGAGGCCGACTTTATAAACTTTGGCAAACTGATAGGAATACCTGAAAACCGTATTGACAATATTATTAGGAAATATTCAATGGAACAACCCCAAGTAGAATATCTTGTAGAATCATCTTTTTTAGGTGACAAACAAAAAAGAATGTATCTACAGAATTATAAAACAAGATTAGATAGATTTCGAAGAAAGGATATTGACTAAACAGAGCAGTTTTAGGACTATTGTTGCATAACATTATACTATTTCACTATCCTTTTTCTATGTTTTTCTATTCCTTTGCAACTCTAACAATAGAGTTAACGAAATATGAAAAACAATAGAAATTTAAGTTCAATCGTAGTTCTCCTACTATTGTTTATTGGTAGCACTCCCTTAACGGCAACCGGAAATGAACATGTACTTACCTCACCCAACGGGAAACTGAAAATCGAAATCAATACGGATAATCAGCTATCCTATCAGGTCACACACCAAAACAATATAATTCTCTCTTATTCTGACATAGGTATTGTTCTTGAAGATGGTACAGTTCATGGACAACAGCCACAAGTAACAAGCAAGAAGGTAAAAAAGACGGAGGATAACATTCGGTCACCTTTTTACCGCTTCAATCAGTTCATTGCCTCGGGCAATGAACTGAACCTGAAGTTCAAAGATGGCTTTGGCATCATCTTTCGTATTTACAACGAAGGAATAGCCTACAGATTCTACACTACACACAAACAAGATATAAGCATTAAAAATGAGATAGCTGGATTCAACTTTAACAATGATTATACCGCTTACCTCTCCCACTCCACCAACGAAAAAGAACCTTTCTCTATGGCTTTCCAGAATATATACGAAGCCAAACCTATTTCGCAATCGTCTAAGCAGATCGCCTTTCTGCCTGCTACAATAGATTTGGGCAACCAACTGAAAATGACTATCCTTGAGTCTGATCTTGAAGCCTATCCGGGTATGTTTCTGCAGGCTGACGGTACAAACCTGAAAGGAGTATTTGCCCCTCTGCCTGCCAGAACAGATTACTATCCCTGGCGCAAACAGGAATATATAACCGAACGTCAGGATATTATTGCCCGGACAGAAGGAACACGGCAATACCCCTGGCGAATACTGGCCATTACTGAAAGAGATATTGATATGCCGGTTAACAATCTGGTTTACACGCTTGCCTCCCCAAACCGTATTGGAGATTGCTCGTGGATTGAACCCGGCAAAGCTGCATGGGACTGGTGGAACGACTGGGGTAACTTTGATATCCCTTTCAAATCGGGCATTAACACAGAAACATACAAGTATCATATTGACTTTGCATCACGTTATGGATTGCAATATGTTATTCTTGACGAAGGATGGTATGAACCGAAAAGCGGTGATATGATGACTGTTGTTCCCGAAATAGACCTGCCTGCATTAGTTGAATATGCCAACAGCAAAGGGGTAAAACTCATTTTATGGACTGTTTTCAATGTGCTCGACGATCAATTGGAAAAAGCATGTGCATATTATTCCAGTCTCGGTATAGCCGGATTCAAAGTAGACTTCCTCGACCGTGATGACCAGAAAGCAGTAGAAATGGTTTACCGCATCGCCGAAGGAACAGCCCGCCATAAACTGCTATTGAACCTTCATGGTATATATAAACCTACCGGGCTAAACCGTACATACCCTCACATTGTAAACTTTGAAGGCGTATTTGGAATGGAAGAAGCCAAATGGAGTACCATTGAAAAGGATATGCCGCAATACGATGTAACCGTTCCGTTTATCCGCATGATGGCTGGCCCAATGGATTTTACCCCCGGAGCCATGAGGAATGCAACAAAACGTGATTTCAAGCCCATCTATAACAATCCAATGAGTCAGGGAACACGCTGTCACCAGCTGGCTATGTACATTGTGTACGACTCTCCGCTAACCATGCTGTGCGATGCACCAACCTTGTATCAAAAAGAAGATGCCTATACACGTTTCCTGTCCTCCATCCCGGTTGAGGTAGAGGAAACCTGCATCCTCGATGGAAAGATGGGCGAATATATAATCACCGTCCGCCGCAAAGAAAACTCGTGGTATATAGGCGGATTAACCAACTGGAACTCGCTGATGCTTACTGTTGATTTCTCTTTCCTGCCTAAAGGGAAGTTATACAAAGCAACCATATTTTGCGATGGCATGAATGCTGATAAACAAGCCTCCGATTATCAAACTTATACAAAGGAAGTAACAACAGAAACCCTGCTTGATATAAGGCTGGCTTCGGGGGGAGGGTTTGCAATACGTCTGGAAGAAGCGCTCGATTATGACCGGAAACCAGGCAATGTACCTTCTGCACTGGGATTATATCCATTTTATAAAAAGTATCTCGATGCTGATGGAATTCCCATCGTATCTTCAGAGAAAGTAAGAGACGAAGCATTGATGAGAGCATGCAGGGTAATAAACCAGATGTTATCTAAACGCCCGGATATTAAAAAATACATGGTAGAGAAAGGCTGTAAAGTAATGATTATCGGCGAAAAGGAAGAAGTTTGCGATATTCCCGAATATGCACACATCTGTGACACACCTGAGAATATAGCCTACTGGAATCGTCGCGCCCGCGGATTCGGCGGAGCACCTGAACATGAATTCAGTGCGAGCTGTGGCGAAGAGAATGTACTCGGATTACTTACCGATCGCTATCTGGGTGAAAGCATACTCGTACATGAGTTTGCGCATATCTTCCATCTGGTTGGTATTTGCGGAATAGAATCCGATTTTAATGATAAACTGGAAAACCTGCGACAAAATGCAATAGCCAAAGATTTATGGAAAGATACATACTGCATAACCAACAAAGAGGAATATTTTGCTGAAACGGTACAATCATTCTTCAATTGCAACAGGTATGTGGAAACAGCAAATGGTGTGCATAATGCAATAAATACACGTTGGAAGTTAAAAAAGTATGATCCGGATATGTATCAGTTCCTGTTGCAGTATCTTCCGGAGATTGATTTGGATTTAGAAAATAATCAAAAACATTAATAATGAAAAGAGTTTGAAACGCAGATTAACGCAGATTAACGCGGATATTTATTTAAATCTGCGTTAATCCGCGTTAATCTGCGTTTCAATATAAAGCCAAAAGTATGAAAAAGAAACTACTTCTTACAGCACTGACCTTCGCTCTGCTTGCACCCGCCGGCAAGGCTTGCGAACACTGTATCAAGGTACCTAACACAGTTCCTGCCAAAGTAAAGTACTTCGGAATAAAAGACGTACGGTTACTAGACAGTCCATTCAAAAACGCCATGACATTGAATGCCGAATGGATGCTTGAACTAGAACCCGACAGACTTCTTTCTAACTTCCGTAAGAACGCCGGACTCACACCCAAAGCCGAACCTTACGGTAGTTGGGAATCAATGGGGATTGCCGGACACACATTGGGACATTACCTTACTGCCGCCTCGCAACAGTATGCAGCAACTGGTGACGAACGTTTTAAGGAAAGAGTAGACTATATAGTTACCGAACTGGATACCTGCCAGATTAACTTTGTGAACGGCTTTATCGGCGGTATGCCCGGAGGCGACAAAGTTTTCAAAGAAGTAAAGAAAGGTATTATACGCTCCAAGGGTTTCGACCTGAACGGTATCTGGGTACCCTGGTATAATGAACACAAAACCATGATGGGGCTGAGCGATGCCTATCTGTTGGCAGGAAATAAAAAAGCCAAAGAAGTATTGATAAACTTGTCCGACTATCTGGCCGATGTAGTATCAACCCTGAATGACGAACAGATACAAACCATGCTGGATTGCGAGTACGGAGGAATGAACGAAGCCTTTGCACAAGTGTACGCCCTGACGGGTGATAAAAAGTATCTCGACGCATCTTATGTGTTTTACCATAAAAAGCTACAGGATAAACTGGCACAGGGAACAGATGCCCTTCAAGGTTTACACTCCAATACTCAAATACCTAAACTTATTGGAAGCGCCCGCCAGTATGAACTAACCGGAAATGAGCGCGACCGTAAAATAGCCGAATTCTCGTGGGAAACACTTGTTCATCATCATAGTTATGCCAATGGCGGCAACAGTATGGGCGAATACCTCTCAGTCCCAGATAAGTTAAGTGACCGTTTAGGCAGTAACACCTGTGAAACATGCAATACTTACAACATGTTAAGACTCACACAATTCCTGTATGAGTGGACAAACAACCCGCAATATATTGATTACTATGAACGTGCATTGTATAACCATATCCTTGCATCGCAGCATCCGGTAGAAGGTAGGGTATGTTACTTCCTGTCTCTGGGCATGGGCAGCAAGAAAGGTTTTGGCAGCAAAACGAATAACTTTAGTTGTTGTATGGGTAGTGGATTTGAAAACCATTCCAAATATGGTGGAGCCATTTACAGCCATGGAATAAACGAAAACGCTTTGTATGTAAACCTCTATATCCCTTCAGTTCTTACCTGGGAAGAGAAAGGTGTAAAACTAAGAATGGAAACCGATTACCCGGAAAAAGGAAAAATCTCTATCCGCCTCGAAGAATCACCCAAACAACAACTGGATATCAACCTGCGCTATCCCGGCTGGGCTACATCAGGAATAACCGTACAAGTAAATGGAAGTAAGCAAAAGATTAATAGTGAAGCCGGTTCGTACATAACCCTCAACCGTACATGGAAGAAGGGCGACAGGATAGAGATAGACTTCCCAATGTCATTGTACACCGTTGCCATGCCCGACAATGCCGACCGTCGCGCTGTATTCTACGGCCCATCAATAGTAGCCGGCGTTTTTGGTACGGAAGAGCGCAAGATGGGTGATATTCCCGTATTTGTAAACGAAGAGAAAAGTATGACTCAATATATTCAGCGCACCAGCGAGAAGCCTTTACGGTTTACAACCCTCGCTTCCGGTGGTCCTGATAATGTAACACTGATGCCTTTCTATCAGGTGTACGACCAGTACCAAACTGTTTACTGGGATGTGTACTCCCCTGATGAATGGCAAATAGTTGAAAAGGAACGCAAAGCCGAACTGGAACGTATTGCCAAACTGGATAAACGTACACTCGACTATATTGTTCTTGGCGAGATGCAACCCGAGCGCGATCATAATTTCGATGGTGAAAATACACGCTACGGCGAAGGCTATCTACGCAAATATCGCTACGCTTACGAAAATGGCTGGTTTGCCTTCGATGCCAAGGTGGCGAGCCAGGATCCGACTCAGTTACTGCTTACTTATTATGGTGGTGACACCCGCAGACCAACCTTTACTATTGAGATTGGGGATTGGAGCACACCAGTTACTTTTACCGAATACAAAGATGGTTTTGTTGAACATATTATTGATCTACCTGCGGAAGTAACACAGGGGAAAGATAAGATCAGGATAGTGTTCAAAGCCGATGATAAGAATAGGGTTAGTAATATTTATAATTGCAGGTTGATGAAGAAATAATATGAGTCCGTCACTCCGAACATAGTGAGGAATCTCTTGGGCTACGGTTGCCCCACAGATTCCTCACTGCGTTCGGAATGACGGAAAATTATTTATTTAAAGAAAAGTTGGAGTAAACTGAATACCCAGCGCTTGGGCAATACGAAAGAAACTTGATAGCTGAATATCTACTTCTCCCCTTTCTACGCGAGCTATATAACTTTGTTCTTTACCTATCTTTTCAGCCAACTGTTTCTGGGTAAGTTTTAGTGCCTTACGCCTGTCTCTTAATATCTCACCATAGTACCATGCAACCGCTTTCCCATTAAAGTCTTCACGGGTAGATGTACCATGTTCACCATACTTTTCATCAAGCAACCTATTGGTAGTCTTGAGCCCGGCTAATTTCTTTTCATCAAACTTCATCATTCTGTTAGCTCCTTTAATATTCGTATTGCTTTATCTATCTGCTTACTATAATCTTTGGACGATTTTTTAAGAAAAGCATTAAGCAAAACTATTTTAGTTGATAATATTATATTTCTGTTATCTATGGCAAATAAAACAGTTCGATATTCATTATAACCTACTGATACCCGCATCTCATACAAATCAGTATCTTCCAGATGTTTTACGAATTTTGTAGGTATAGCATATACTGTTTGTATTACTTCAAATGTGTATTCAAACTTACTTTTTACTTTCTCGTCTAAACTTTCAAAAAACTCTTCAAACTCTTCAGTTTTGAATATTGTTCTTATATCAGTAACTTTGCTGCCCATAGATTCCATACTGCAAATATAACGAATTAGTTATATTGGAACAAATTGATTAAGCATAGTTTTTTATCATCCGCTCCAATTGGTATATAATTATCATCCAAATCCATCCTAAAATAATCCATCTGATAGTGTATTGCTTTATTTTCGCCTCCTATCTCGCTCTTTTTAATTTTCTTTGCGCTTAATACAACTCTGATACGAAAAACGACGATTATGAAAAAACTCACAATCTTTATCCTATCGCTTCTCTGTTTACTACCAGTTTACAGTCAGAAGAAAGTAGAATGGAACACCCCGGGCGCCGGCAACCCATTATTACCCGGTTACTTTGCTGATCCAACAGTTCGCAAATTTGGCGATACCTACTACATCTACGCCACTACCGATGGTACAGCCGGCGGACTAGGCCCATCGCAAGTATGGACATCCAAAGACTTTGTAAACTGGACCATCCAACCTATGAACTGGCCAACTACCCGTCAGGTATGGGCACCGGATGTTATGCAGGGAACCGACGGACGGTATTATTTCTACTACAGTCAGGCATGCAAAATATATTGTGCTGTATCCAATAGCCCTACAGGTCCCTGGGAAAACATATTAGGAGCTGATGAAGCTGTACTCATCCCTAACCTCTATATACACAACTCCATCACCCTTGATGCGCAAACATTTATCGACGATGACGGATCAACTTATCTCAACTGGGGCACATGGGGTATATATAAAGGACACGGTTGCAGCTCGGGCAAACTTAATCCGGACATGAAGACGTTTGCCGATACGTTGCTTATTCCCAATACCGATGTTATCGACTTCTTCGAAGCTCCTTTTATGTTTAAACGCAACGGCATATATTACCTGACTTATTCATCCGGCTCTTGCCATGAAGGAACTTACCGTGTACAATACGCTACAAGTACCGAAGGCCCAACCGGACCGTTTACATTTGCCGACAATAACCCGATTCTTGCCAGTAACGAAGATAAAACGGTATGGGGGCCGGGGCATCATAGTATTCTGGAACAGGATGGAGAGTATTACATTGTTTACCACCGTCATAACATACCGCAATCTACACGTGGCTTCCACCGTCAGGTAGCTGTAGACAGAATGACTTTCGATGCTGAAGGGCGTATCAATAAAGTAACACCTACCCACAAGGGCGTGGAATTTCTGGCAGCAAACTCCAATCCGTCTAAAAACATTGTATTGGATAAAAAAGTGACAGTAAAAGCCTCCTCGTATTATAATGATAACTTTAAACCGGAGTATGCAACAGACGATAATAACGCTACCTTGTGGAGAGCCAATTCAAGTACTGAACCGCAATGGCTGGAAATTGATTTAGGAAAAGCACAACCTGTTAAACGTATCTGGACACAGTTTGAACATGCTACAGCATTCTATCAATACCTTTACGAAACTTCATTGGATGGTAAAGAATGGAAAGTATTTTCGGATCAGCGCGAAAACATTCATGCAGGCAGTCCACGTATCGACCGTAATGAAATCAAGGCACGTTACATTCGCCTCACCATAACCGGGTGCGAGAAGAACGGATTTATCCCTGCCGTATGGAATATCAAAGTGTTCTCTGATGGTATCGATCCGTTCGAGAACAACACTCAACCATTCAATAAACAGAAAACCGAAACGGCACCCGCCCGGCAGGGATTATTATTCAGTCTGAATGCTGACAATTATAAAGAGGGCGATGTATTGGGACGTATCACCACTGCCGAAGATCCTGCAAAAGGTTTCAATGCCGAAGGAATGGCCGTAGAAGTGAAAACACACAACGGAAAACGTGCTTTTGTATTCAATGGCCGTCAGGATTTTAAATCAGACTTCGGCTTACCAACCATTAATGTAAATTCGCCTTATACCATCTCGGCATGGGTTTCCTCATCTAATCCTAAGGAGAACGAAATCTTTATCGACCTGAATACCTCATGGGCAGAACTGGGTAAGATAACCGTTGGTTATGGTACATCCGAACGTAGTGGAATTACACTGCATAATGGATGGTACGAAGATATGGGACTGGATAGTATTCCACAAACCAAAGACTGGCAACATATCGTTGTAACATTTGATGGTTACATGGAAAATATATATATGAATGGTCAGTTAGTTAAAGAGAAAGATATATTCCTTTTGGTAGAAGATTGCGATAAAATGACTCTTGGTTGCAAAAGCACCGGAGAGTTTCCATTTAGTGGGTATCTGCATAAACTAGAAGTGTATGATGTGGAAATAGAGAGGCCAACGGCCTCATTGCAATAGCGTAGGGTAAAGCCCTACGTAGATAAAACATTGCATACTATGACCCCAACGGGGTCAACTTTGAATTCGCTGTGTTGACCCCGTTGGGGTCAGTGGGAGATCGCGCTAAGTACGTAGGGCTTTGCCCTACGCTATTGTGCAAAGGCCGTTGGCCTTTCGATAATACATCTCCAAATAATTTTAATAATATCTTAGCAACATAAAAATAAAATCATGAAAAAGCAATTAATCACCCTTGCACTTGCCTCCGCCATTTGCGGAAACATACAGGCGCAGCACAAATGCACAAACCCAAATCACGCCCACGGTTACCCCATAGATCAGGTTCCCTTTACCTCCGTAAAAGTGACCGATAAATTCTGGGGTCAACGGCTTGAGGCAAGTCGGCAAACAACTATTCCATTAGCATTCAGCAAATGTGAAGAAACCGGCCGTTACGAGAACTTTATAAAAGCAGCCAACCCAAGCGAAAGTTACGAGGTTGGCGGATTATCATTCGATGATACCGATGTGTACAAAACCATCGAAGGAGCCAGCTATCTGTTACAAACTTATCCTGATAAGAAACTGGAAAAGTATATCGACAGTGTTCTGGTTATTGTAGCTGCTGCACAGGAGCCGGATGGATATTTGTTCACCTCGCGAACCATGAACCCCAAACATCCGCATGCCTGGGCAGGCTCTAAACGTTGGGAAAAAGTAGAAGACTTAAGCCATGAATTCTATAACCTCGGCCACATGGTTGAAGGGGCTATTGCCCACTACCAGGCAACCGGAAAACGTAACTTCCTTGATATTGCCATTAAATATGCCGACTGTGTAGTACGCGAAATAGGCGACGGCCCCGGACAGACAGCAGTTGTTCCCGGCCATCAGATAGCCGAAATGGCACTTGCCAAGCTCTATCTGGTAACAGGAGAAAAGAAATACCTCGATCAGGCTAAGTTCTTCCTTGATAAACGCGGATATACCACCCGTACAGATGAATACAGTCAGGCACATAAACCCGTTATCGAACAGGATGAAGCTGTTGGTCATGCTGTACGTGCAGCATATATGTACGCAGGTATGGCCGATGTGGCTGCCCTTACAGATGATAAATCATATGTAGAAGCTATCGACCGCATCTGGGATAATATAGTAAGCAAAAAGCTATATATCACCGGAGGTATCGGGGCAACCAATCACGGCGAAGCGTTTGGAAAGAACTACCAATTGCCAAACATGTCGGCATATTGTGAAACCTGTGCAGCAATCGGTAATGTATATGTTAATCATCGTTTATTCCTATTGCACGGACAATCTAAATATTACGATGTACTGGAACGTACCTTGTACAATGGGCTAATCTCCGGCGTATCGCTGGATGGTGGAGGTTTCTTCTATCCCAATCCACTTGAGTCTATGGGGCAACACCAACGTCAACCATGGTTTGGTTGCGCATGCTGTCCATCAAACATTGCCCGCTTTATACCTTCATTGCCGGGTTATGTGTATGCAGTAAAAAACAACGATGTATATGTAAACCTCTTCATGTCTAACACAGCCGATTTGAAGGTAAACGGAAAGAATGTATCCCTAAAGCAAACCACAAGCTATCCCTTGAATGGTGATGTACAGATTGAAGTAACACGTGCAGCTTCCCAACCGATGAATCTGCGTGTACGTGTTCCGGGATGGGTACAGAATGAAGTCGTGCCTAGTGATCTGTATTCTTATACCGATGGTAAACGTTTATCGTACACAGTAAAAGTAAACGGTAGTGAAGCATTGGGTGAGGTTAAAGACGGATACTTTACCATCAACCGCAAATGGAAAAAAGGTGATAAGGTAGAGGTTCATTTCGATATGGAACCCCGCACTGTAAAGGCTCACCCCAAAGTAGAGGCTGATATGGGTCGTATTTCTGTTGAAAGAGGTCCGGTGGTTTACTGTGCCGAATGGCCCGACAATAATTTCGATGTACTTAGTGTTTTCATGAACCGCGAACCAAAGTTCGAAGTAGTAAATAAACCGGAGCTGCTATATGGTCTTAACCAACTTAAAACAGAAGCGCAAACACTGGGATACGATGATAAAGGCCGTTTAACAACCACAGATGTTACCCTTACAATGATTCCATATTATGCCTGGGCGCATCGTGGATCGGGTAATATGGCTGTATGGTTGCCCATTGAGGTTAGAGCATCACGTCCGGCAACACCTCCTACCCTTGCTTCGAGCAGTACAATTGAAGCTTCGCACAAAGCCGGTTCACTGAATTCCATCTGCGACGGACTTATACCGAAAGACGAGCGCGATACGTCTGTCCCTTATTATCATTGGTGGCCTAAACAAGGTACTACCGAATGGATTTCTTACGAATTCCCAGAAGCAACATCCGTTTCACGTTCTGTTGTTTACTGGTACGATGATGGCCCTTGGGGCGGATGTCGTGTACCTAAAGCATGGAAGATTTACTACAAGGATAATAGCGGAGAATGGAAACCGGTTCCTAACGACAGTGGCTACGGTGTTAAGAAAGGCTTTGCTAATGAAGTTTTCTTTGATACGGTGAAAACCAAAGCTGTTAAGCTGGAAGTACAACTGCCGGATGATAATGCGGCTGGGGTATTTGAGTGGGAAATAAAATAAATTATTATATTAGCCGCGGATTACGCGGATTGCACGGATTTTAATACACGGATTTATTTATTAATATTTTATCCGTGTATTAAAATCCGTGCAATCCGCGTAATCCGCGGCTAAAAAATAAGAAACATGAGAAAATATTTTATCCTTTTAATCCTGTTGCTGGCCCCCTCCCTGTTCGCCCAGGACATGAAAAGCCTGTATCAACGCGCCGATTCTTTCGGCGAACGCTACACAAACAAATTCTATTATGGTGTTTCCGATATCGCCCCAACAGACGAGCCGGCAACATTCTGGTATGTAACCCGTACTCCCCGCGGACAGGAATTCTTAGTTATTAATCCGGAGTTGCAATCCGTAACTGCTGCTTTTGATCATGAGCAATTAGCCGCTGCTCTCACCAAAGAAACCGACAAAGATACCGAAGCATATAAATTACCATTCCGGAAAATAAGCTTTCAGAAAGCTGATAATAAAATGTATTTCAGTATCGGGAAAGATAACTATACCTGCAATCTAACAGATTATACGCTAACCAAGCAAACCGAACCGGAATCACCTCCCTATTACTGGGGCACTGTTTACAAAGAGGATGCAAAACAAAAAGTAACATCACCTGATAACAAAAAAGAAGCATTCATTCGCGAAGGCAATCTGTGGGTAACCGATCTGGAAACAGGAAAGAGTACGAAAATCAGTAACAAAGGTTCTGTTTATGAATATTATTCATCGAACATCTATTGGTCGCCCAACTCAAAAATGATTGCCTGTTGCCGTTACAGCCCGGTGCCTACAAGGAAGCTCCTGATGATCTCTTCATCACCCAAAGACCAGCTTCAACCCACCACCGAAGAATATGATTATGTAAAACCGGGTGATCCGCTTCCCATTCGCCGTCCCGTGTTATTCCTGTTAGACGAAAACAAGTCCATTGAATGTGAAGTTCCCGAAGTGGATAAACAATATAACTTATCCAACATTCGTTGGGATGAACAGAACCGCTTCTTTACTTTCGACTTTAATAAACGGGGACATCAACAATACATTGTTTATGCAGTAGATGCACCAAGTGGGAAGCTCCGCACAATGATTCATGAAGAAAGTCCGACATTCATTTATTATAGCAGATTGGAAAAACGTTGGCTACCCCAATCCGACGAGGTTCTCTGGATTTCGGAAAGGGACGGCTGGCGCCATATCTATTTATACGACGTATTAACAGGGAACGTAAAGAAGCAACTAACCAAAGGCGAATGGGTTGCGAAATCAATTGTTCGTGTTGACGAAAAGAACAATACAGTTCTATTTAAAGCCTGTGGTATGGATAAAGGAGAAGATCCTTATCTGGAAAAGCTATATTCACTGAATATTAAAAACGGAAAGATCACTCCCCTCACCCCGGAGAATGCCAACCATAGTATAACCTTCTCGAAAGATTATCAGTATATGGCCGATTATTACTCACGCGTTGATATGGCTCCGGTCTTTGTAATCCGATCAGTTAAAACAGGAAAAGTCGTTTATAAGCCCGAACAACAACCGGATGTTTCTAAAACCGTAGAAGCAGGCTGGCGTATGCCTGAGGTTTTCTCTGCCAAAGGCCGTGACGGACAAACAGATATCTGGGGAATAATCATGCGCCCGCCTAATTATGACCCGGCAAAGAAATATCCTGTGGTAGAATATATTTATGCTGGGCCGCACGATTCTCATGTACCTAAATCATTCTCCATCTGGCATTGGTCTATCGAGTTAACCGAGCTTGGCTTTATCACCGTTATTATTGATGGAATGGGCACAGCCAACCGCTCAAAAGCATTCCACGATGTTTGCTGGAAGAACCTTAAAGATGCCGGCTTCCCCGACCGCATAATATGGTTAAAAGCTGCTGCAAACCGTTATCCCGAAATGGATATTGAACGAATGGGTATTTATGGCTGTTCGGCTGGTGGCCAAAGTTCTACAGGCGCCCTTCTGTTCCATCCCGAATTCTATAAAGTAGGAGTATCCGCCTGCGGATGTCAGGACAACCGCATGGATAAGATATGGTGGAATGAGCAATGGATGGGATATCCTGTAGGTAAGGAATACGAAGAATGCTCTAATGTAGTAAACGCTCATAAATTGCAAGGCAAACTCATGCTTATTCTGGGCGAACTTGATAATAATGTTGATCCTTCAAGCACATTACAGGTAGTGGACGAACTGATTAAACACAATAAAGAATTCGAGTTTGTTATGCTACCGGGTGAAAGACATACCATGGGCGGAAAATACGGGGAACGCAAGCGACGTGATTTTCTGATTAAACACTTGATGGGAATGGATGCACCGGAGTGGAATAAGTAAAACGCACTGTTAAAAAACTGAAGTGTGTACGATGTTTAGAATAATAATTTGTATTATTCTAAACATTTCTTACATTTGTGATTTCTTGCGCCTATGAAACCCCGGTTATACAGCTTCTTATATAAAATTTTGTTGTTGCTTTCTAATAAATACAACTACAGATTTATCCGTCAGTTAAAACTAATGATTGGAAGTTCATTGCTTCTGCTTGTTCCACCACTGCATGCACAGGAAAAGAAAGAAGTAGGGGTTGAAAAAAATCCTTTGTGTAATGGTGAACAGGTATATACAGAACCAGATACATTAATATACGGGAATGATACTACTGTACACTATGTTGTAGAAAAAATGCCGGAATTTCCTGGTGGTACTGTTGGATTATTCAAACACATCTTTTCCAATCTCAAATATCCTACAGATATGCAGGAAGGATGTTGGCAAGGTAGAGTGATTATACAATTCATTATTGAAAAAGATGGCAGTATTTCCGAAGCAACTGTTATACGGTCATTACACGAATCGTTTGATAGAGAAGCTTTAAGAGTAATCAATATAATGCCCAAATGGATACCGGGTTCACAAGAAGGAGAATTAAAAAGAGTAAAATATGTTATTCCTATAAGTTTCAGGTGTTGAAATGCGGAGTTAAGACAACAAAAAATTTTTTTTGAATCGGTGGCTTTCTGCTGATTTCTCTGTAGTTCTCTTCAGAAAGTTCTGTAGTTCTCTGTGGAAAAGTCTGTAGCTTTCCATGGAAAAGTCTGTAGTTTTACAAAGAAAACTCTGTAGTTTTACAAAAACAAAATACGGGAATGAGACCCGATCATTTATGAATTGGGAGGTATACCGTTTACATAGAAACTGTCCCTAATAATTACACAGTATTAGAGACAGTACTACAAAAGAGTTTATAATTCAAAACAAAAAGAACTGCGGACGGACATATAACTGAATATCTTTTACTTTACCTGATAAAAATGCTCCTTCACGCACTTTCACCCGGAAAGTTGAAACTTTATATATTTCCTGCATATCCCCATCATACATATTTTCTCCAACTCCCAGCTTCTGGCCACTCATTTACCTCTTTCAAGGTACATTCCGAAATTCGGGATGCTTCGGGAATCTCTCTTTTGAGGATAAAGTTTGTTCCGGGGGTTATTTACTCACCGAAAGGTGTTTCATCATCTCCTGCCCACTCCTTATCCACCGTAATGCTGAACTGCTGGCTGGCTACCAGCGACAGCCCGCCGCGCAGATGGGTGACGTAGTTGGCACGGATGGGGACATTGGTTGCAGAGATTGTGTTTTGTACTTCGCTCCCACTACCATCATATACATCCAGATCGAATTGCAGTGTTGCCGCTTCATCGGTAGATGCCAGTTGATAGACGGTAAAGACGGGGGCAGTGCTTGTTCCGGACTTGTCGGCTTCGGTGAATGTTTTCTCCCACGATATGGATACCTGAGTACCTGCCGTGCCGTTCGATACATCGAATGAGGTGTTTACCTCACTGCTTGATATGCTTCCTGATATTGCTTCTTCTTCCAGTTCATCCGAATTATAGACGCAGAGTTTAGACACGGCGCGTTTCAGGGTGACGGTGTGCGTAGCTTGGGCGGCATCAATGTTGAGCGTGCCGTAGTAGGCGTTTCCGGTGGCTACGAGATAGTCTCCGCTCTCCTCATCGGTATTGAGTGTTACCGCTTTCAGGTTATCAGCATCATAAATCCCGTTGTTCTCGTCTGCCCAGAAGAGGCAAGTATATTCTTTGGTGCGGTCGAGGGTGAGGTGAATACGCCGGTGTTATTCGTTTCCTTAGTAGGTGTATCATTGTCGCTCTCGTATATCTCCATCACATAGCGGTCTACACTGATGGTTTCGCCTGCGCGTGTTCCCGGTGAGCCCGAACGCAGTTGCATTCCGGTTTCGGGGGCGAGGCTGATGGTTACTGTTTGCAGGTCGTTGCTATCGGGCAGCAAGTCTTCCGTTTGACTGCACGAGGATACTGCCATCGCTGCGAGGACAATTATCGGGAAGTATATGTACTTTTTCATTGTTGTCATACTTCCTGCGGTTTAGTAGTTGGGGTTATAATCGGGGTCATTACCTTCGTCTTCAATCCATTCTATGCCTTCTTGGTCGATAGTGAATGTAGTGGAGTAAAGATTGCTGAATGTTCCTTTGATGCGAGTGGCGTAGTTGATTTGCAAGGGCACGTTTCCGATGGCTTTGGCGTCTTCGTTGTTCAAAGTGAATGAAAAGTTCGTCAATTCTTTTTCTGCCGGAGCCAGAATGTAGTCGGTAACGATTACTCCTGCTTCAGCCCCGATGTCGTTATAAGTACGGGTAATTGTTCCGCTGGCGGTTGCCGGACCACTGGTAGAGGCATCGAAGCTGCCGTAGTTGGGATAAACGGCTTCCAGACTATTTGTCGATTCAACTAATCCGGCAATGTTCTCAAGGATTACCTTTGCTACGGCATGTGTCAGCGTCGCGGTCACAGGAGTACTGCTGCTGGGGGTTATTGCCGTTTCCGATTTGCCGAAATAAGCCGGTTCGGCTTTCTGTGCATCATCGGTCGGGGCTACTGCTTTCAAGCTGGCAGTGTTGTAGCAGTCGTTGCTTTCATCACCGTCGGGCGTACCGTAGTCTGCCCAGAAGAGGAACATGTACTGGCTTTCTTTGTTCAGGAGCAGGCTGAAACTGGCGTCGCTTTTCTCGTATCGCGTAGGTATGCCGGCGAAATCAGAGCCTTCATACACTTCTATCACATAGCGCGAGATGGTCGATGTCTCCTCATCCCCAGCACGTGTGGAGCGCAATTGCGGTGTGGCATCGGGGGTTTGGAGATTGAATACTACTTCAACGGTTTCGTTGCCGTTATCGGTCGGTTGCAGCAAGTCGTCTGTCTGGCTGCATGATGTCGCCAGCATTGCTGTTGCGGCGAGGATGGAAAGGAAAATGTTCTTTTTCATTTTTACTGTTGTTTTTTATGTTGTTTAATAGTTGTTGATATGTTTCGTATAGTTGAGGGGATTCGTCCGGTCGCCGCCGGTGTAATTATAACATACATTATCTATTGTGCAATACGGACTGTTAAAAAAGTAGTAGTAGTAAGTTTCTGCGATCTCTCTATTAGTGATATTGGGCAGGAATACCTTAAAATTGTGTACGGACCAAAGAATGTTAGCGTAGCTGAATACCAAAAATCCTTCTTCAAGAGTAGGAAAGTTGCTTGATTCAGTTTTTACAGGCAAAGAACCTTCAAATAGGATGCTTTTCAACCGAGAGAGGCAAAATGCTTCCCCCCAATATATCCCACACTTGCGGGTATCGTAATTTCAGTTATACCCGTTGCATAAAATGCACCTCGCTCAATTATATTCAGACCCTCGGGAAGTGTAATGCTCTTCAATGAAGTACAATAATAGAACAATTTAGCTGTATGTTCGGGCTTTCGGAGCGCAGTTCGACGATGAGTGCACCGTTGTCGGTGGGGATGAGGAACTCGTCGTCGTGGTCGTGGCTGCATGAAGTGGCGAAGAGAGTTGCTGCCAACATACATCCTATTATATATAGGTATCTTTTCATCGCTTATCCTCCTTTCCGGCTTCTACCCTGCGGGCTTTGCCTGCATCGGGTTCGTTATAGTCTATGCCCTCGCCGAGGGTTCGTATGCGGTCTGCACTGATACCGTTCTTTACCAGCCATGCTTTCACGGCTACGGCACGTTGGATGGATATGCGTTTGTTCACCGCTACGCTTCCCCGATTGTCGCACCAGCCTGTAAGGGTGATACCGAGGTCGGGGTTCTCACGAAGAAGGGTGAGTATTTCCTGCATCTTTGCTGTTTCACCGGGGGCAATGCTGATAGAATTAAAAACAAAGTAGATGGCGGGGAACTCTATCGTTACCGCTTCGGCTTCCGTAACGTTTTCCGTTTCTTTGGGTTGTTGGGGTTGAGCAGGCTCAACGGTTACGATAGGCTCGACAGTTACAAGTTCTTCTTCCGGCTCGGCAGGCAGACCGGGCGTGTGCGGTTGCTGTGCGAGAGGCTCGACAGAGTGTATCGTCGATGCGGTTGTTTTCTTTCCACACTTCCCGAACGTCCAACCCAGCTTTAAGCCGCTTTCCCAGATGAAATTCTCCTTGCGTACGTGCTTCGGCATCCCGTCCATTCCATTACCCGATAGCCAGGTAATGCCGCTGTAAACTTCGAGCAAGAGGTTCTCGCTAATCCGATAGCCTGCCGAGAGATTACCACCCGCGCCGAAGTGCCAGTTGTTATCGCCACGCATCACCCGGTTATCTCCCTCAATGGTCTTGACGCTTGCTTTTGTGCCGACGGCGGCAAGCAGGGGCGATACCTCCAGCGTCCACCGCCGTTCGGGGTTGGGGCTGAAGAGTTGCAGCACATCCACATTCAGTTGCAAGCCGTAGCGCTGTGTGCTTACCTTATTATATAGGTCGCCGTAGTCCCAGCCCTCCATGCCGAGAGCGGGAGCCAGATAGCGGTTGCCATCGGATCCGAGCCAGTAGGCGGCACAACATTCACTCGCGCTCATACCTACGCTTCCCCATGCCGCCTGCGCTTCCAACGAAAGGACAGGACTGAAGCGGTAGCCGCCGAACAGCCCTGCCGAGTACCCCAAACGGGTTTTGTCCTCGCCAAAGGAGTTGAAAGTAGCGAAGCCGAAGGGTATGCCGCCCTGAATGCCGACATACCACCGCCCTGAAAGCGGTTTGTCATCGGGTGGCAGGCTTTCTTGCGCTTGCGCAAGTATAGGCAATAGCAATAAAAGACATATGGATATATATCCGGTCAGTTTCTTTCTCATATATAAGTTATCTGATGAAGCAGGGGTGGGAACAAAACACAAAAAGCCCGCCAAAAAGGAGATTATCCTTTCTGCGAACTTTCTGATATTTAAGTATATTACGCGCGTTAAACGTCAGGTGAGAATGTGTGTGTAACAGAATCTTCGATTCTGCCAAACATTACAGCCACTATTTTACACATTTCACGTAACATTCTTCTATAACTTTATTTTTTAGACTGCAAAATTAGGCAATCTCAACGAAACAACACTCCAAATCCTCAAAACTTTCGTATGAAGTGGTCATTTTCTGTACGTTTTAGTCGTTTTCGGCATATATGCGGAACATTTCATTGTCTTCATCAGATTGGAGAGTTGCGTGCGAATGGTACCAAAAGGTAAAATGACTCTTTTACAAAATGGACAAAAGATTAAATACCATGTTGAGGGTGAGAAAGTAAGTGGTTTTACCCCAAGGGAATCAAACAGGAGTCGTTGGCTATTGCTTTTATTCCTGCCAAATGATAAATGTAAACCAGAATTAAATTTACGTTTAATGATTATCTTGTAACGTTTACTCCAGATGGGTTGTGATTTATTTTTCTCTTCAGGAACATTCTTACACCGTTTTATTGCACCTAGGCGGCCTTAATGCATACGCACCACCCTTGTTACAGAGCTTGTAAGGGCGGCTGTGTTAATTCGTTACATTTTATGCCGCGCTATAAGCCTTGTGAGCAGGGTTCACTTTTTATTGGTTTTACCCATCTATAAAGAAGAGAGAAAAACAAGAAAAGAAAATGGTAAAACATGATAAATCCCCAGTTTGGTAACCGTTTCAGCCAGAACGGTTACCATTATCCCTAAAAACGGTTACCATTACACTGGATGATGGTAACCGTTTTACTTGTTAATGGTAACCATTTCGGGTAGTGGTGGTAACCGTTTAGTTAAGCTGACGATGCAAATTTTACTCAAAAATAAGACTGTGGTATGTTTTTGTTCATAGCTTATTGAATGTAATAAGAACATTGTGTTAACCTTTTTAACCTAATCAACTTTTGTGGAATTTTTATAATTGAGTTTTGAGTTTGAGTTGTCATCGTAACTCAGAACTCAATACTCAGAACCCATTAATCCAAAGATAGAAAAAACGAATCCAGTGCGTTGGCGGGGTACGTGTTGCACGAAGATAACAGATTGATTCACATAAAATCCGTTTGCCAGAAAGTTAGTACACTATACAACACTGTAGTTAACAAAACTCTGTACATAATATTTCTAGGTTATTCTGATAATAAAGACATAGATATATTACTAAATACGTAGTTAAGACTACAAAAAAAACGGTGATATATGCAAATGCATATTCACATCTGATAACATCCCGACAATTTATGTATTGGGAGTATACTGTTTAAGTAAATCCTCAATTTCCCCAATCTTCCGATGGCGGTCAACAGAAAAGGTTTCACTAATCAGATCAACATACTTGAATAGGCCCAGTGCTTTTATCAACAGCTCGTTATCTTCATTTTCTACTAACGCATCCTGATAAATCAGTTCGGCTACTATTTCTGTTTTAAATACTTTTTCGTCATCATTAAATGAGTTTACTATCTCTTCAACAGACATTTTATTAAAATCAAGGCGGGATTGTTTGAGATAGGTTTTATAAAGTTCATCCAGTTCACGACGCAATACTTCCTGATCTTTTCCTCCTTTATTCCGGAGAAACTTAGCAAGTGCCTCGAAGAATAACTGTATCATTCTCATTATAAAATCTCTTTGTAACATACGAATGGTTTTATTATATTATGTAATCACAAATTATCTGTACCTTTGTAATCTGGCGCTAAAATACTAAATATGTTATGACCAAGAAAGAACGATATAAAAAAGTTATTGAATGGTTTCAGGAAAACATGCCCGTAGCCGAAACTGAATTACACTATAGCAACCCTTATCAGTTACTTATAGCTGTAATACTTTCAGCCCAATGTACGGATAAGAGGATTAACATGATTACCCCGAAAATATACGAAGATTTCCCTATACCCGAAAGCATGGCTGCCACAACACCTGAGGTTATCTACGAATATATAAAAAGCGTTTCCTACCCAAACAACAAAGCAAAACACTTGGTAGGGATGGCCAAAATGCTTGTAAACGACTTCAACAGCGAAGTACCCGATACACTTGAAGAACTTATTAAGCTACCCGGTGTAGGCCGTAAAACAGCAAATGTAATACAATCTGTAGTGTTTAATAAAGCGGCAATGGCGGTAGATACACATGTATTCCGTGTATCAAATCGAATTGGTTTAACAACCAATTCCAAAACACCGCTGGCTACCGAAAAAGAACTGGTGAAATACATTCCTAAAGAACTGGTTCCCAAAGCACATCATTGGCTGATTCTTCACGGACGCTATGTTTGCCAAGCCAGAAAACCTCATTGTGACAACTGTGGGTTGCAATTAGTATGTAAATATTATGGGAAGGAGGTAAAGTGAGGTCACTTTACCTCCTTTTTTCTTCCAATAATAGAAAAAAACAGTAACTTTGCAGTCCATTAAAAGAGATTAATTACATTTTTAATAAACAATAGTGTATTATGCAAACAATTGACAATTACAATTTTGCCGGTAAAAAGGCATTCGTCAGAGTTGACTTTAATGTACCTTTGGACGAGAATTTCAACATTACCGATGATACCCGCATGCGCGCGGCTCTTCCTACCTTGAAAAAAATTATTGGTGATGGCGGTAGTGTAATCATTGGCTCACACTTAGGACGTCCGAAAGGCCCAACCGATAAATTCTCTTTGAAGCATATTCTTCCTCATTTACAGGAGCTGTTGGGTGTTGATGTACAGTTTGCCAACGACTGTGTAGGCGAAGAAGCTGCCGTTAAAGCTGCTGCCCTGCAATCAGGTGAAGTTTTATTGCTCGAAAACCTTCGTTTCTATGCTGAAGAAGAAGGCAAACCAAGAGGTTTAGCCGAAGATGCTACCGACGAAGAAAAAGCTGCTGCCAAGAAAGCTGTAAAAGAAAGTCAGAAAGAATTTACTAAGAAACTTGCATCGTATGCTGATTGCTATGTAAATGATGCTTTCGGTACTGCTCACCGCGCACATGCTTCGACAGCACTTATTGCTGCTTACTTCGATGTAAATAACAAAATGTTTGGTTATTTAATGGAGAAAGAAGTGAAAGCTGTAGATAAAGTAATGAACGATATTCAACGTCCGTTCACAGCTATTATGGGTGGTTCTAAAGTTTCATCGAAAATAGAAATCATTGAAAACCTTCTTGGTAAAGTTGATAACCTTATCATTGCAGGTGGTATGACTTATACTTTCACTAAAGCATTGGGTGGTAACATTGGTCTTTCAATCTGCGAAGCCGACAAGCTTGACCTGGCTCTTGACCTGTTGAAAAAGGCTAAAGAAAATGGTGTAAACCTTGTTTTGGCTGATGATGCTAAGATTGCCGATAGCTTCTCTAACGATGCTAATACACAATTTGTTCCTGTAGGCGAAATTCCTGATGGTTGGGAAGGTCTTGATATCGGTCCTAAAACAGAAGAGAAGTTTGCTAAAGTTATCCGCGAATCAAAAACTATCCTTTGGAACGGTCCAACAGGAGTATTCGAATTCGATAACTTTGCACACGGTTCATTGTCTGTAGCCGAAGCTATAGTTGAAGCTACCAAGAACGGTGCTTTCTCACTTGTTGGTGGTGGCGACTCTGTTGCTTGTATCAACAAATTCGGTATGGCCGATCAGGTTTCTTATGTATCTACTGGTGGTGGTGCATTACTCGAAGCTATCGAAGGTAAGAAACTTCCGGGTATTGCTGCTATCGAAGAATAATCGATAAACAATAATATTGAACACAGAGACACGGAGGCACAGAGGTTTAAATACTCAATGTTTTCCGTGTCTTTTGTTTTATATCATAAAAATGAAAAAACTTCTTTCTTTTGTTCTCCTTTTAATCCTACTTGTATCTTGCTATACCAGGAAACATACCGAATTGCAACCACTTACAATAGGTATATTGATTGATGACGATTACAGTCTTCCACCAACACTAACCAATGATTCCATAGGTTTACAAGTTAAAGTGATCCGTTTTCTATCTTCGGCCGAACGTGATTCTGCGTTATATGCCGGAAAGATTGACGGGATTGTTACTGATTATCTGAACGCAGCCATTCTACAGGCAAACGGTGCTCCTTTACAGATAGCAATGAAAAACGACACCAGCTTTCATCTGGTTGCAGGTATCGGTAATGGTATCCGTTCACTCGAATTACTTAAAGGCAGAAACATTGCTGTAGAAAAGAATACAATTATTGAATATATTACCGACTGTATTCTGCAATCTGTTAACATACCAACAGATACCGGAGTAAATAAAGCAGATATCAAACGGGCTTCTCTACGACTTAATCTTCTGCAAAACGGGCTGATTGATGCATCCGTACTCCCCGGGCAGTTAGCCAATATTGCTATCGAGAATGGTAATTATTCTCTTTTTGACCTGGAAGAATCTACTATTCCCGCAATTGTTACGCTGTTTTCTAATCAGTCGCTGAACAATAAACAGCAGGAAATTGAGGTATTTGTTAAAGAGCACAAAGCATCTGCTCCATCACAAGATGAAATTACACATGTTATTCAATGGCTTAAACAAAAAGAATTAATAAAATGAAACGTTCTCTATTCTCTTTAGTTTTCCTTTTTAGTATCTACACTCTTTATTCGCAGGAAACGGTAAACACATGGATTAATACATTGAAAGACCGGATCAAACTTTCGGGGTACATTCAAGCCGGATATACTTACGATGATGCCGAAAAAGCTGATAACACATTCGATATTAAGCGAATAATATTTATGGCCGAAGGAAAGATCACAGATAAATGGTCGTGCTACTTTATGTACAATTTCAATAGTGGAGGAACTTTGCTCGAAGCCTACACTGATTATCATTTTTTTCCGGGATTATCGGCCCGGTTGGGACAATTCAAAAACCCCATGACACTGGAAGGCCCTATGTCTCCATCATCGGTAGAGTTAATAGAATGCTATTCGCAAGCCACCAACTATTATACAGCTATGGGTGGAAGTCATGACTTATTGCGTGGTAGCACAGGTGGAAGAGACCTTGGTTTGATGATATATGGAGATTTATTCAACAAATACCTTACTTATCATGTAGCTGTACTAAATGGTCAAGGTATCAATACCAAAGATAAAAACAGCAATAAAGATATTGTAGGTAGTTTACTGGTAAATCCTCTTGAATGGTTAACAGTAGGTGGTTCGTTTCAAACTGGTAAAGGAGTAGCCATAGGTACATCCGAAGTTAATCCGGACATTAAGATTGGTGATAATTATTCGCGCAACCGTTGGGCTTTTGGTGCCAACATAAAAACAAAGCCTGTTAGTTTACGTGCAGAGTATCTGGGTGGTAAAGATGCCAAAGTAAAAAGCAATGGTTATTATACCACTGCCTCTATTCATGTACTACCTAAGTTCGATATTATTGCTTCGTACGATTACCTGAATAAAAATAAGGATTTGGATATGAAGCAAACTAATTATGTTGCAGGTGTGCAGTATTGGTTTTATCCGCGTTGCAGGGTTCAGGCACAATATACGTACCGGGATAATCAGTTAACAGGAAGTTCAAATCTTGTACAGGCACAAATACAGGTAAGGTTTTAAAACCTTACCTGGCATAATATGTGATTCCGTTTGTTACTTCTTTAGGAAGCAGGTTTTAAGCACAATGCTTGAACCATCAATCTTACAATCAACCTCGGTAGGCTCTTCGGTAAGACGAATACTTTTAACTTTTGTTCCTCGCTTAATAACCATTGATGAGCCTTTTACTTTGAGGTCTTTAATAACTGTTACAGCATCTCCGTCCTGCAATTCGGCACCATTACTATCTCTGGGAGTCATATCCTCTGCCTCCTGAGTTGCTTCGCCACCTGTCCATTCGTAAAAACAATCGGGGCAAACAAATGATGTACCATCAAAATAGGTGTTAGCCATACCGCACTTCGGACAATTGGGTGTTTCTTCCATCTTTACTTCTTTTTTAAATTAAGCCGCAAAGATAGTCTATTTAATGCAACTTACAATCTGTTCACTGAATATAACGAAAAGAAGTACATAGCAGATTAGTCCAACAGTAACATACTTTTTTCTATTACCGGAATAAGAAGCCACACAACCACTTTTCCATTTATATAGTGCAAACACTCCCCAACCTATCAAGGTGCCAACAATAGCTCCTGCTAATATATCTGTCAGGAAATGCACTCCCAGATATACCCGCGAATAAACCATGATAAGTGCCCAGATAAAAATAGTAAAGCCATAGGGTTTATACCTGAACAAAAGAGTGGTAAACATAGCAAAGGAGAACGAGAAAGTAGCATGCCCCGAGATAAACCCATAAAGCCCTTCGCCTTTGTAATTGAAAAGGTAGATTACCTCATTCATAAAATCAGGATGGTAGGTTGGGCGGAAACGGGCAAAATTAGGTTTCAATAACACATCAGACACCAACAAACACAGTCCTGTCATTACTATTAATGAAACAACTACTGGTAACCACATTTTCAATGGCTTTTTATAAATAAGTGCAAAGAAAAACAATAAAATGAAGGGTATCCAGGTCACCCACCCCGAATAGAGCCAGACTGCATTATCAAATAACGACGAATGACAGTTATTGATTGTCAGAAACAAATCTCTTTCCCATAATAATACTTTTTCCAGCATGGTTTTTGAATTAAGAATGAAGAATTAAAAATGAAGAATTAAAAATTAAGAAATACTATGCATAGCTAATTCTTTGCAAGATGCCCTATCAATCTTGTTCGTTTGGGTTAATGGTATTTTATCAACACATAAAACATGTTTAGGAAGTTCATACCCTGATAGATACAATGCCAGTTTTTCTTCTTCAAAAATGGTTTCGGTAAGAAGAACTATAACTTCACCAAATTTTGCATCGGGGATAGTTGTAATAGCAAAACCGGTAATTAATAAAGGACGTATTTTATCTTCCAGCATTTCTATCTGCATTTTAATTCCGCCAGAGTTTATTACATTATCTTTTCGTCCAAGCACTTTGAAACGTCCATCCGGTAAAAGTTCAACAATGTCATTGGTGTACAACAGTTCATCACTGACCAAAGGTGCATCAATAATAAGAGTACCTTCCTTTGAAAGTGATAACCTTGCTGAAGGAAAAGGAATGTAATACTGTGATGCATCTTTTCCGTTTAATCTACGTAAAGCTATATGAGATAACGTTTCAGTCATTCCATACGTTGAATAAACCTCGTTTGGAAAGTCGGCCAATTCTTGCTCCATACGTTGATCAATAGCGCCTCCACCAATAATTAATATCCGGGTTTGCTTAAGTCTTTCAGCCTCTACCGGAATCTGCAACGAATTATATACCTGCATAGGAGTAAGGGCGGCAAAGTCCATTGGAGCGCTTATATCAGAAAAAGGGTGTCCGTCTGGTTTACGAATTTCTAATTCCAATCCGGCAATCAGGGCACGCACAATCATCATTTTTCCGGCAATATAGGTTACAGGCATACATAGAAGTGCCTTATCACCTTGTTTCAGTCCCAGATAATTGCAGGTAATACGAGCACTGTGTTCCATTTTGATCTTACTCACAACCATTTCTTTGGGAGTTCCTGTAGAACCGGAAGTTTTAACTGTGACCACTGGTGATTTATCATTCCATTGCACAAGAAAATCAGCTAAATCACGATGATACCATAAACAGTCTTTGTATATGCTCAGTGGCATACTTACATTATCGGTAAAAAGTTGACCGGTTCCTAGCCCTTGTGGTAAGGGATTATTAAAGGTAGAACACCATTGTGCAATTGCGTTCAGTCCGATGTTTGATTCAAGAGCAGAAGTAACCCACCAACCGATATTACGCTTTTCGGCTTCTTTTATCCATTCGGTACATCCGTGTATTCCACCATGTAATGAAGGTTTCAGAATTATGTATTGGGGATGAATGGTATCCAGTAACTCCTGTTTTTGATTCAGTGTATTTATGCCGATAAGTTCTTCATCCAATGCAATTGGTAAAGGCGTTTCCATTACAAGATGTTGCATATCTTTCCATTGTCCGGCACGAATGGGTTGTTCAATAGAATGTAACTGAAGTTCAGCTAGTTTATGCAACTTATCTAAGGCATCAGATGTAGAGAATGCTCCGTTAGCATCCACACGAATTTCTATTTCCGAAGCAGAAAAGTGTTTCCGGATATGCTTCAACAATGAAAGTTCTTCTTCAAAGTTAATTGCACCTATTTTAAGTTTGATACAACGGAAACCGGCTGCCATTTTTTCTTCAATCCGGGAAAGCATTGTATCATAATCCCCCATCCAGATAAGCCCGTTTATGGGGATTCCTGTTTCACCTCGGGTGAATGCTGTATTCCACATCATTGAACCCGATTCATAATTGCGAATGGCAGTTTCCAATCCGAATAGAATGGATGGATACGGTTGTAGCGTTTCAATATTGAGGTGACCTTTCTTTTCTAACTCTCTACACAGATTTCCAAGAATGTATTCATAATCGGGGAGTGCATCACAACTTAAATCCGGCAAGGAGGCACACTCTCCTACCCCGGTTCGTGTTTTATCTTCCAGAGATTTAATAATAATATACCATATATTACGGGTATAATATATACCTCGTGAAGTCCCTGCTGGCTGTTTAAAATGTAACTGCCTGGGGATAATGGATATTTGTGTATTGAGAGGAAGGGTTATTTTATTCATTAAGGAAACTTCGGATACTTCTTAAAATCAGGTTTACGTTTTTCGAGGAAAGCTTGTTTTCCTTCCTGTGCTTCATCGGTAAGATAATATAATAAGGTAGCATCACCTGCCAGTTCCTGAATTCCTGCTTGGCCATCAAGTTCGGCATTTAAGCCGGCTTTAATCATTCTTAATGCCAACGGACTTAAAAGCATCATTTCCTCGGCCCATTGTACATATTCATCTTCCAACTGTTCCAAGGGAACTATTTTGTTTATCAACCCCATATCTAAAGCTTCTTGTGCATTGTATTGACGACAAAGAAACCATATTTCGCGGGCTTTCTTCTGCCCTACCACACGGGCCAGATAAGATGAACCGAAACCTGCGTCAAAGCTACCAACACGAGGACCAGTCTGACCGAAGATTGCATTTTCCGAGGCAATAGACAAATCACAAACTACATGAAGTACATGTCCGCCACCAATGGCATATCCGTTTACGGCAGCAATTACCGGTTTAGGGATTGAGCGGATTTGCTTTTGCACATCAAGTACACTTAAACGAGGCACCCCATCTTTGCCAATATAGCCACCACGACCTTTTACATTTTGATCGCCTCCGGAACAAAAAGCCTTGTCGCCGGCACCTGTAATAACTACTACACTTATATCGGGCTCTTCACGGCATATTGCCATTGCATCACTCATTTCTCCTGTAGTGGTTGGAGTAAATGCATTACGATAACGGGGACGGTTAATTGTAATACGGGCAATGCCGTTATAAAAATCAAACAGAATATCTTCGTATTCTTTAATGGTTGTCCATTCTCTGTTCATAATATTTTAGTTACGAGTTACGAGTTACGAGTTACAAGTCATTAACTATAGGTAACTTGTAACTCGTAACTTGTAACTACTTGTTTCTTAATCCTTGAAAATAACTTTTATACAACTTCACACCTTCTTCTCCATCCGTAAAAACTTCCAGTAATAACGGACGTTCCGTTAATTCGGGATGCACAAAGAGAGGGATTGCTTCTTCCAGTTCTTTCATATCATTGGCGGCCATATAGGTAAAGCCTCTTTCCAAAGCCCAACCTTTAGCAGAAGTTGCATGTATTCCAGTTACAGCGTCATGGGTTTTCTCACTCATTTCAAGACCGGGGAGAGTCTGGAATATCTCTCCTCCTCCATTATTCAGCAAGAAGATGCGCACATTGCTACCAATATGTTTTATCCACAAAGAGTTCATATCATAGAAAAAGCTGAGATCGCCAATAAGGATGAAATTTATTTTCTCCGATGCAGCAGCATATCCAAATGCAGTAGATAAAGAGCCATCAATCCCGGCAGTTCCACGATTACCACAAACTTCTACCGTTTCGGGAACAGAATACAGTTGTGCATATCGCACTGTTGAACTATTTCCCAGATGTAGTACACATGTTTCGGGAAGTACTTTTAACAATGCTCCGATTGCTGTTACTTCCGAATAAGCCAACTGAGGTTCGGGCAGAGCCTTTGATAAGTTCTCCCACATCATTGGATATTGAGTAGGTTTGTTATCAAGCAAGCCGGATATCTTCTCAAGGAACTCAAACGGATCTATCTCAATTACAGTTGTAAGAGTACCAAATAAGTCGGCCACTTCACCATCGCGCGAGATGTGCCAATGTTCTTTAGGTGGATGTGTTCGCAGATATTTCTTTAATCCTTTAGATACAATGTGTCCTCCATACGTAACAACCAACTCCGGCCGAAGCTTTTCCTGTTGTTCGGCATCCAAAGAAAAAAGTAGAGCATCAAAATTCTTTATGGGTTGCCCCGGAATGGTACGGTTACTAAGGTGTTCGGTAAACCAGGCAAAATGTTTATATAACTGCTTGTTATAGCGTTTATCAAACAAATAGATAAGTGTCATCTGTCCTACTACCATCAATCGGCGATTATAGGAGTTAAGACGGGCTATTAATTCATTATAATCATTTTCATACACGTTTAATCCCTGATAGCGATGAATTACACGCACTTCGGGTAATTCCTTCGTCTTAAAACGAAACAAAGGTTCCGATAAAGGAACATTGATATGAGCAGGACCTTTACCATGATGATCGAGTGCCAGTATAGCTTCATTTATCAACCGATTGCAATACCACAGGTCTTCATCTGTATGAACTTCGGGCAGGTTTACCGACTTCTTTACCAACGAGCCGAAAACTCCTGCTTGAGGAATCGTTTGCCCATCCATCTGACCGATCCATGCCTGCGGACGGTCGGCTGAAATTACTAATAAAGGTACTTGTTGGTAATAGGCTTCGGCTACAGCCGGATGCATATTCAACAAAGCCGTTCCCGAAGTACAACAAATTGCTACCGGACGGCCTCCATGCAATGCTCTGCCTAATGCAAAGAAAGCTGCACTACGTTCATCGGTAATTGTATAACATGTAAAAAAGGGATGATTAACCAAAGTATGTACGATAGGAGAATTGCGGCTACCAGGGCATACTACTATATTGTTTATTTCATGCTTTATCAGTAAAGCAACCAATTCCAGAATGTTCTTCTTATCCGAATACATATTTTTTTTGAGTTTTGAGTTGTGAGTAGTGAGTTGTGAGTTGTGAGTTATGAGTAATGAGTTGCCATGCGGCATCGTTCTCAAAACTCATTACTCAAAACTCATAACTCACTGCTCATTACTTTTTTTATCGTAAACAGCTTATCTTCCGTTTCCTGCCATTCTTCTTCCAATGTTGAAGAAGGTAATAATCCACCACCGGCATACAAACAAAGTTTGTCTTTCAGTATTTCCATGCAACGCAGATTTACATACAAATTACTTCCTTTCTCCCAATCAAGCATTCCAATAAATCCCGAATAATACCGACGACTATAACCTTCGTTTTCCAGAATAAACCGATAAGCTTTTTCTTTAGGTAATCCGCAAACAGCAGGAGTTGGATGCAAAAGTGTTAACAAGTCGCCAAGATAATCATTATTAGGCAAACTGAAAGCAAAATCACTTTTAAGATGTGCTAATTCGGCTGCCCGAACCGTGTAAGGGCCTTTTTCTGTTACAGTAATCCCTAAAGTATTGAGTTGTGCTTTGATATAACCGGCAACTAATGCTTGTTCTTTTTTATTTTTTTCGTCCCAAACTTCGGGTAAGTTACCATTTTGCAAAGGTTGCGTCCCTGCCAAAGCCACCGTATGCCAGCTTTGCCCCTCGCCTGATAAGATGATTTCGGGTGTACATCCCAACCAGGTTCCGGTTTGAGGTGTATGGCATAAATAAACATAGGAACGAATGTACCACTGACAGGCCTTCAGAAATGTAGAACCCGGAGAAAAATTCTGTGCCCGCTCACACTCTGCTTTTCGCGACAACACAAGTTTATCTAATTCTCCATTATTTAAAGAAGTTATAAATACATTAAATCTTTCCCTGTACAACTCCTCTATAATATGGGTGTTATTTACCACCGTTGCCGAAGAATATTCTTTATCAGCAACCTCTATTCTTTGTTCTTTCCCTGTAAGTAATACAAGAGGAGTTTTCTCTGTTATAACAAAAGGGGCTATTACAAATCCACTTTTTCTATTTAAAGATCCAAAATCACTCAGTGTATATGGTTCTTCTTCCTGTTGTATCAAATTCAGACAGTTATCGCCCGGAATACGATACACAGCAAAGCTTTTGCCTTGACCGACCAGATCATCCAAAAATATTGTAAATTCGCTTTGAGTCATCTTTTCTTTATAACATCAGCTTTTTCTGATTTGGATTGCAAAGGTAAAAAATCATTTTCTTATCTTCGCATGGAATTCAAGTTTTGAGTTTTGAGTTTTGAGTAATGAGTTTTGAGTAGTGAGTTATGAGTTGCCATGCGGCATCGTTCTCACTACTCATAACTCATAACTCATTACTCACTACTCATTACTCAAAACTCATTACTCAAAACTCAAAACCATGAATCCTTTTAAACTTAAATTCGGTATTATTGGTACCAACTTTATTACAGATAAAGTAATTGAAGGTGCGCACTTCGATTCGCGTTTCGAATTGGTGGCCGTTTATTCCAGAACACAGGAACGAGCCGATATATTTGCACAAAAACATTCAATACCTCATACATTTACTTCGCTCGAAGCTATGGCTTCCAGTCCACTGATTGATGCAGTTTACATTGCCTCGCCTAATGCTTTTCATGCACCACAAAGCATATTGTTCATGAATCATGGTAAACATGTACTTTGCGAGAAGCCTCTGGCATCAAATGCAAAAGAAGTACGAAAAATGCTGGAAGCAGCCAAAGCTAACAAGGTTGTTTTAATGGAGGCAATGAAACCAACCCTTACACCTAACTTCTTGGCTATCAGAAACAACATAAAGGAATTAGGTACAATCCGTCGCTACTTTTCGTGTTATTGCCAGTATTCTTCGAGATACGATAGTTTGAAAGCCGGAGAGGTGTTGAATGCTTTCAAACCCGAACTTTCTAACGGTGCAGTTGCAGATATTGGTATATACACCATATATCCAATGGTTGTATTATTCGGACGGCCTAAAAAAGTGTTGGCTACAGGCCTCAAATTATCTACAGGAGTAGACGGACAAGGAGGGATAAACTTTGAATACGAAGGAATGAATGCCACCGTTATGTATTCAAAGATAGCAGATTCTACACTTCCTACAGAGATACAAGGAGAAGAGGGAACCATTACTGCCGACCGGATAAATATTATTAAGAACGTAGAATTAAAATATAGAAACGGAAACAGCAAAAATATATCTGCCCCGGATGCAATTCATGAATATTATTATGAAGTGGCCGAATTTATTTCGTTAGTTGAACAAGGAAAAACAGAATCTGAAATAAACAGCCACGAACACTCTCTTATTACCATAGAAATTATCGACGAAATACGAAAGCAACTGGATGTTGTTTACCCTGCGGATGAATAAGCCAATGGAACAAAAGAATAAATTATATATAAAAAACATGGTATGCAACAGGTGTATTATGGTTGTTCGTGAAGAGTTCAAAAAACTAGGTATTGAACCTATACAGGTAGAACTTGGTATCGTTGAAACAGCAACACCACTAACTGCACACCAACGAGAAAGTATTAAAAGCGCACTGAACCCACTTGGCTTTGAACTTATCGACGATAAACGGATACGCATTATAGAACAAGTAAAGAATGCTATTATTGAACTGATATATACAAAAAATGGTGACCTTAAAGTAAACCTGTCTGATTATTTAGCTGCAAAAGTTCATCATGATTATAGTTATATCAGTAATCTTTTCTCCGAGATTGAGAATACAACAATCGAAAAATATTTCATTGCTCAAAAAACAGAACGGGTAAAAGAGCTTCTTGTATATGATGAACTCTCACTAAGTGAAATTGCTGATTTATTGAATTATTCAAGTACCGCCCACCTCAGTACACAATTTAAAAAGGTAACCGGGCTTACTCCCAGTCATTTTAAGAAAGTAAAAGAGAATAAACGGAAACCACTGGATCAGGTATAGATGTTATGCGCACTAACAACACATCTAATAATCAACAAATTACAGTACCACCACTTTTTTAAGGCTGAGAAAAAAGTATCACCATTATTTTAAGCATGAGAAAAAAGTACCAACCAGCGTGGTACAAAAGTATCACTACTAAGATACTTTTGTATCACAAGCGTGGCACTTTTGTACCACAAGCATGATACAAAACTCTCAGAAATTCTATAAAACAAATCCATAATTATGTAATGCAAAAAGGTGCTTTTGTACCGTTCTTTGCAATACAAACTAATTGTACATAATATGGCTAAAGATAGAACAATAAAAAGAGTTTTTCCTGTATTGGATATGGGTTGTGCTGCATGTGCCAGTAAGATAGATAAAACCTTGAACAAGCAAGAAGGTGTACTGGAAGCATCTGTTAATTATGCGGCGGCTACTACATCTGTTGAATACAATCCAACTAAAACTTCACCCGAAATTTTAAAGAAAGTAATACAAGATGCCGGTTATAATCTTATTATAGATAACATTGACGCTGATGAAGTAGATGAAGTACATTCGGAAAAATATAATCAATTGAAGAAACGGACTCTATGGGCAATCATCTTTTCCGTACCCATTGTTATTATTGGGATGCTATTCATGGATATGCCGTATGCAAACCCAATTATGTGGATACTATCTACCCCGGTGGTTTTCTGGCTGGGAAGAGACTTCTTCATTAATGCATGGAAACAACTGAAGCATCGTTCAGCAAACATGGACACTCTGGTTGCACTCAGTACTGGAATAGCATACATATTCAGTCTTTTCAATATGCTGTTTCCGCAATTCTGGTTATCTAAAGGCATTCATCCACATGTTTATTTTGAGGCAGCGAGTGTAATAATTGCATTTATCCTCTTAGGCCGATTGCTTGAGGAGAAAGCCAAAGGAAATACGTCGTCGGCAATAAAAAAGCTAATGGGACTTCAACCTCAAAGTGTAACTATTATGAATGAGAAAGGAGAACAGCAGGAAGTTTCCATCAGCGAAATAAAGATAGATGACATAATTGTTGTGAAGCCAGGCGAAAAAATTGCAGTCGACGGTTCGGTTATTGAAGGAACTTCTTATGTAGACGAAAGTATGCTTAGTGGTGAACCTGTACCTGTACTGAAAGAAAAGAATACAAAAGTATATGCCGGTACCATCAATCAGAAAGGCAGTTTTCTTTTTAAAGCCGAAAAAATTGGAGCCGAAACAATGTTGGCACATATCATCCGTATGGTTCAGGATGCACAGGGAAGTAAAGCGCCTGTACAAAAGCTGGTTGATAAAATTGCTGCCATATTTGTTCCGGTAATCATTGGGATAGCTGTTTTATCATTTATAATATGGTTGTTGTTAGATCCTGTATCCGGATTTACCCACGGACTGCTAGCCATGGTTACTGTGTTGGTTATTGCCTGTCCATGTGCACTTGGTTTGGCAACCCCCACTGCTATTATGGTAGGTATTGGCAAAGGAGCCGAAAAAGGTATTCTGATAAAAGATGCGGAAAGCCTTGAAACCGCCAGAAAGGTGGATACCATAGTACTCGACAAGACTGGAACCATAACCGAAGGCAAGCCATTAGTGTTGGATATGGTGTGGCTGGGAAATAAGGAATATGATAAAGAAGTATTTTTAAGTCTGGAAAAGTTATCGGAACACCCGCTAGCCGATGCTGTAGTAAATTATTTTAGTAGTGTTTCTCCGGTTTCAATAAACAACTTCAAAAGCATAACCGGAAAAGGAATAAAAGGACAGTACAATGGGATTGATTACTATGCAGGAAACAGCAAACTGCTTGAAGAACAGAACATCACGATTGATAATAGTTTACGCATAGCATCCAAACGTTTGTCTGGTGAACAAAAAACCGTAATATGGTTTGCTGATAGTTCGAAAGCTCTTGCTGTGGCTGGTATAATAGATTCTATTAAAGAAACATCCATAAAAGCAATTACCAATTTACAGGCATCGGGCATAAATGTCTATATGCTTACTGGTGATAACGAAGCAACCGCACGGGAAATAGCAACCAAAGCTGGTATCAAACATTATAAGGCTGAGGTACTTCCTAATGAAAAAGCCGATTTTGTGAAAGAACTTCAAAAGAACGGTAAAACCGTTGCTATGGTTGGCGATGGTATAAATGATAGCGCAGCTCTGGCTCAGGCAGATTTAAGTATAGCCATGGGAAAAGGAAGTGATATTGCTATGGATGTGGCAAAAATGACAATCATATCTTCCGATCTTACCAAGATACCGGAGGCTATTCATTTATCTAAACTCACAGTTAAAACAATTAAACAAAATCTTTTCTGGGCGTTTATTTATAATTTAATTGGTGTACCGCTAGCTGCCGGAATCCTTTATCCCATAAATGGTTTCCTTTTAAATCCAATGATTGCCGGAGCTGCCATGGCGCTTAGCAGTGTAAGTGTGGTAACAAATAGTTTGCGACTAAAAAGCTTTAACTTCTATAACTCCAATTAACTCCTTCCATTCTTGAATTAAGAATAATAGGTTTGTTTAATTCTTCTTTTTCAATTACATTTGTATTTAAATGCAATGTATTATGAATACTATCAACCGGAAATTACCTATTGGAATACAAAGTTTTGAAGATATACGTACTGGTGATTATCTTTATGTAGATAAAACCGCACTTGTATGGGAAATTGCCAATGGTGGTAAACCGTACTTCCTGAGCCGCCCTCGTAGGTTTGGTAAAAGTTTACTTATTTCCACATTCGAAGCTTATTTTGAAGGAAAAAAGGACCTTTTCGAGGGATTGGCTATTTCCAAATTAGAAAAAGAATGGAAAAAGTATCCCGTATTACATTTGGATTTAAATGCTGAAAAGTATGATTCGGTTGAGCGTTTAAATACTATCTTGGAAAGCTATTTGGTACAATGGGAAAAACAATACGGTTCGGAAGGTGAAGATTCGTTATCTACCCGTTTTGCTGGTATTATTCGCCGTGCCGCTGAACAAACTAATACTCAGGTAGTTGTATTGATTGATGAATACGACAAACCATTACTACAAACCATACTGAACGAATCACTCTCTGACGAGTTACGAAAAACGCTGAAAGCTTTTTATGGAGTTCTGAAAAGTTCCGACCGCTATCTGAAGTTTGTATTTCTCACCGGAGTTACCAAATTTGCACATGTTAGTGTATTTAGTGATTTAAATCAATTGCAAGATATTAGCATGTGGGAAGATTATGCTGCCATTTGTGGCATAACCTCAGATGAACTGACTGCTACTTTTATGCCCGAACTGGAAGTTATGGCCACAAGTAATGAACTGTCATTGCAAGAAACCATTGATACGATGACCCGGCAATACGATGGGTATCATTTTCACTACAAGGGGCCTGGCATGTTCAATCCTTTCAGTGTGCTTAACGCATTGAAGTCGCGCAGTTTTGAACACTTCTGGTTTCAAACCGGAACCCCAACCTATCTGGTTGATTTGTTAAAAGAGAGCAATTACGATCTACGCACCCTGATAGATGGTGTTGAAGTGGGCATAACCGGATTCTCCGAATATCGAGCTGAAGCAAATAATCCGCTACCTATGATTTATCAAAGCGGTTATCTCACAATTAAAAATTATGATAAAAGCTTTAAAATATACACACTCCGATTCCCAAACGATGAAGTGCGGTATGGCTTTTTGAATTTCCTGATACCGTTTTACACCCCGGTTACTGATAATGAAACCGGTTTCCATATTATGCATTTTGTAAAAGAGCTACGTAGTGGCGACGTTCCATCGTTCATGCATCGGCTTCAAGCATTTTTTGCAGACTTCCCCTATGAACTCAACGAACGTACCGAACGTCATTATCAGGTAGTATTTTACTTGATCTTCAAGCTAATGGGACAATTCATTGATGCCGAAGTACGTAGTGCTCGCGGACGAGCCGATGCTGTGGTAAAAACCAAAGAACATATTTATGTGTTCGAATTTAAACTGAACGGAACAGCCCGGCAGGCTATTGAACAAATTAATGAAAAAGGATACTTAATTCCCTATATTGTAGATAACCGCCAGGTGGTTAAGATTGGAGTAGATTTTAGCACAGAAAAAAGAAATATTAATGAATATATAGTTGAATAGTACTATTCATTAATCCCTTTCCAGATTAAACCTTACCCCAATATAAAATTTAGTCCCATGCATGGGTCCCCAAATCATAGTTGAATCAAAATTCTTTCCCCAAGGATCAGAAGCACTGATAATGGGATTCTTTTGTTTGAAGTTAGTTAGATTCTCTCCGCCTACATACACAGAGCCCCGGCGGAAATAACGGGTAACCTGAGCGCTAACCTGTTCGAAGGATCCGTAACGTTCCTTCCATGAAGCAGTTCCGTCATCTAATAAATAAGGATTTGGCATTCTTCCACCACCATTTAATTGTAAAGTAGCATCGAACTGCCACAATCCCAACGGAGTTTGATAAGAGGCTGTTAGTAATCCTTTATACTTACTTGTTAGAGGTTTTTCAAGAAGTTTGCCATTATAGGTCGATTTTACGTTACTAAGTCTGTAGGCGGCTGTTAAAGAAAAACCGTCGAAGAAAGGATAAGATGCTTCAACCTGAAAAACATGCGAATAAGATTTACCATCCAGATTAACGAACGAAACTTCATACGGATTGGTGTCCATATCAACTACAATCTGCTTTTTGAAATCTGTATAGAAGTATTCAGCATTGAGATTCAATGTTTTATCGAATATAGTAAGATAAGTGGCAACACTGGCCCCGTAGTTCCATGCCTCTTCCTGAACAGGTTTATCCGTAATTTTTATGGACCGGCTGCTAGCCATCAGATAATTGTTTTCGGCCAGAATATGATTTGTTCTATACCCCTTACCTGCCGACAAGCGGAAATTTATAAACTCATTAGGATTGTACTTAATATGAGCCCGGGGAGTAACAAAGAAATCATACTCATCACTATAATCTCCACGTAATCCGGCCATCAAGATAAGCTTATTCTGATAATTAAAAGTATATTGTGCATAAGCCCCTGTTACTGATTCATTGGGTTTATTCTTCACAGGCATATCCAAATTATTGCCCAGTCGATATTCCTGATTAAAACCATCATAATTATAGCTGAGACCTGTGGATAAACTATGACGTTTTGAAAGTTCTGTTTCGAAGAGTAACGAAGCATATACATTTGTTTCCTCAACCTCATATAACTTATTTCCATAACCAGCATCCTGATCATGAAATGTTCCGGAAAGAATAAGAGCCAGATTAGTATTTTTTTCCTTATTAAAGATATAGGCATTTTTGGTGAATGCTTCGTACCTGTTGGTATTTATATTTATCAGATAAGGGTTATTGCTCATCATGCCTTTATGATCAACCTGACCGCTCCTTCTTTCTTCGATTAACGCTTTTATACCTGCCTGAAACACATAATTATCGCCCATATATGCCCATCGGTTCCAGATACTTCCTTGTTCCACCTGTGGAATATCAGCAAAACCATCATTGTTAGAATCGTGTGCTTTCGTCTCATTTTCATAATGAGCAAGTAACATTGTGCTCCAACGGGGAGATAAACGTAAAGAAGCATCAGCATTTGCTTCAAAACGATTGGTAGAAGATGCAAACAGATTGGCCGAAACTACATCGGCTGTTTGAGGTTTCTTATATTCTACATTTATTTGTCCGGCAATAGCTTCGTATCCGTTCTTTACAGACGAAGTTCCTTTAGATACCTGTATGCTTTGCATCCAGGGGCCAGGTACATATCCCAGTGAATAGGGCGAAGCCGCCCCTCGGTAATTAGGAATGTTTTCGGTAAGCATCTGAACATACGTACCCGAAAGTCCAAGTAGCTTAATTTGTTTGGCACCAGTTGCTGCATCCGAATAGCTTACATCTACCGATGGATTCGTTACAAAGCTTTCACCCAGATTGCAACAGGCAGCCCTGCTTAATTCGGCACTGGTTATCATATCTTCGTTCATAACGCTGCTTCGTAACTTCATAATACCCAATCGGCGGGCAGTTACACTTACTTCCGACAGTTCCAATCCTTCGCCTAAGATTATTTCCAGAAAAGCATCTTTATCCGCAACGGTTATAGTATCATTATCATATCCAATAAAGCTAACAACGAGTGGACCGGAGTTCCGGGGTTTATCTAAAGAGAAAGCCCCCTTTTCATTACTGGTTACACCAGAACCGGTATTCATCCAGATAAGATTTGCACCCGGCAGAGGTGTACCCTCACCATCTTTTACAAAACCATGCACCTGCGCTTTGCAGACCAATGAAAAAACAATCAGTAAATATGCTGTTGATAATACTTTCTTTCTCATTATTTAATAATTATGGAACACTATAACTCCTAAGGAGCAAAGCTCCTGATAACTCCCTTTAACTACTTCCATTCTTGAATATGAATAATGCAGGCTAAAAACGCCTGCAAAGATAACGGGTTTAAATTCTGTTTTCTAATATTTTCCTTTTTTATTGGTACAGTTACCTAATTATGTTTTATATTTGTGGATAAAAATATTGAAACAAAGTGATGAATTTTAATATAAAACCTATATGAAAAAACAATATGTAAGTTTGTTGGCTTTTCTAATAGCTGCAGGAACTTTTTATAGTTCTTGTGATAACAAGATGAATAAGAGAGGAGCCTTGGAATTTAGTAACATACAACAAAATGAAGCTGCACATTTATTTGGCGATACTACCAAACCGGGAGCTAAGCTGATTATTGACTTTGAATATGTTTCTAAATCGAATGATGACTCTTTATTAACTTACCTGAATGACCATTTCATTTCAATCTGTTTTGATGAAGAATATATAGATACAGATATGGCTACTGTAGTTAAGAGCTATTCGGAAGCCTATACTGCCGAATACAGGATGGATATGGAACCCATGTTTATCGAAGATAAGAAAGTAAACAACCGGGAAGATCAAGAGATAATTGCCTCCTGGTACGATTATTACCAAAACATCCACAGTCATATTCAATTGTATCAGGGAGACCTGTTGGTTTACTGTGTTGAATTTAACGAATACACAGGCGGAGCTGATAAAATAGAGCATACTAATTTTCTCAATATCGACCTGAAAAACAGGGATCTCATCACACTGGACGATCTCTTTATTGAAGATTACTCGGATGCACTAACCCAACTTTTGTGGGAGCAGTTGATGAAAGACAACAAAGTTTCTTCGCGCGAAGAACTTGAAGATATAGGTTATGGTCTTACTGGTGACCTTACACCAACAGAAAACTTTTATGTAGACAAAACGGGAATCGTATTCTTTTATAATGTATACGAAATTGCCCCCTATTCAACTGGTTCGGTAGAAATAAAGCTTTCTTATGGCGCAATTGCCCATTTAATGAAAGATGTTAAAATTATATCGGCATTACAAAAAAGCAAATAATAAGATGTCGTCAGCAGAAATTATCACCCGTTATTTTCCTTCACTATCCGAAGAACAACAAGCACAATTTAATGCACTGTATGATTTGTATGTAGATTGGAATGCTAAAATCAATGTGATTTCCCGCAAGGATATTGTTAATCTATACGAGCATCATGTGCTTCATTCGCTTGGTATTGCCAAATTTATTAGTTTTAAACCCGGTACTCAAATAATGGATTTGGGCACTGGTGGCGGTTTCCCCGGAATACCACTGGCTATCTTATTTCCTGAAGTTTCGTTTCATTTGGTAGATAGTATCGGAAAGAAAATTAAAGTTGTAAACGAAGTTTCCTCGGCCATTGGTTTGAAGAATCTAACTTCGCGCCATGCACGGGCAGAAGAGGAAAAAGGAAAATTCGACTTTGTTGTAAGCCGTGCTGTTATGCCTTTAACCGATCTTATTAAGATTATCCGAAAGAATGTTTCCAGTGAACAACGAAATCCAATACCCAACGGTTTGATATGTTTAAAAGGGGGAGAACTGGAAAATGAATCCAAACCTTTTAAAAACAAAACAATCATTCACTCATTGAGTGAGGATTTCACAGAGCCATTTTTCGAGACAAAGAAAGTAGTTTATGTAACAATATAACAATATGCCAATAAACTAATATGCCAATATGCCAATTGGCTGCGCATTTCACATAATTGGCACATTTGCATATTGGCATATTTTCACATTATTCTTATGAAAATAAAGAGATTCGAATTTAATATGTTTCCTGTGAACTGTTATGTTCTATCAGACGAAACACTGGAAGCAGTGGTAATAGACCCAGGCTGCTTTTACGAAGAAGAAAAACAAAAGCTAAAAAGTTATATCGAGGGGAATAATTTAAAGGTAAAGCATGTATTAAATACGCATCTGCATCTTGACCATATATTCGGCAATCCGTTTATGCTGAAAGAATATGGTCTATCTCCCGAAGCTAACAAAGCCGATGAATTCTGGCTGGCAACTGCCCCTCAACAATCCCGATCATTTGGTTTTAAACTACCCGAAGACCCTGTGCCACTAGGTAAATATATATGCGATGGAGATATTATTTCTTTCGGAAACACACAACTGGAAGCTATACATGTTCCGGGGCATTCACCTGGAAGTATTGTATTCTACTCAAAGAACGATGGAGTAATGTTCTCGGGCGATGTTCTGTTTCAGGGTAGTGTGGGACGTGCAGATTTGGCTGGTGGTAATTTTGATGAGTTACGCGAAGGCATTTGCAGTCGCTTGCTGGTTCTTCCCAACGAAACGATTGTATATCCCGGACACGGAGGTTCAACAACCATCGGAGCAGAGAAACTGGAAAATCCATTTTTAAGATAAAACTTTAATGTGAAAATATGCCAATGTGCCAATTGGCTGTGCATTTTTATAATTAGCATATTGGCAAATTAATCACATTGGCAAATTATAAAATAATACTTAAATTCAACAAACATGAAAACAGACGTTTTTGCTGATCGCCATATCGGCATTACTCCTGAGGAAGAAGCCATAATGCTGAAAAGAATTTGTGTGAATAGCCTCGATGAACTTATCGAAAAGACCATTCCTGCTAATATCCGCCCCAAGGAGCCCATGAAACTAACAGAAAATGCTCTTAGCGAGTATGCCTTTGCTAAACACATTGGCGAGTTAGCTAAAAAGAACAAAATATTCACTTCTTATATAGGTATGGGATGGTATGGGACCATTACCCCTGCCGTTATTCAACGAAATGTATTCGAAAATCCGGTTTGGTACACCTCTTATACTCCTTATCAAGCCGAAGTTTCACAAGGAAGACTAGAAGCATTAATGAACTTTCAAACTGTTGTAAGTGATTTAACTGCATTACCATTATCCAACTGTTCCCTGCTTGACGAAGCTACTGCCGCAGCCGAAGCTGTAAATATGATGTATGCACTTCGTACACGCGACCAGCAAAAACGCAATGCCAATGTAGTGTTTGTGGATGAAAATATCTTCCCTCAAACATTAGCTGTAATGAATACCCGCGCCATTCCACAAGGAATTGTTTTGCGTGTAGGTAAATATACCGAATGCGAATGGACAGAAGACATATATGCAGCTATACTTCAATATCCAAATTCAAATGGTAACATTGAAGATTACCGTACATTTGTTGAAAATGCACATACAGCCGGCTGCAAAGTAGCTGTTGCTGCTGATATTCTTTCACTGGCACTACTTGTTCCTCCTGGTGAGTGGGGAGCTGATATTGCCTTCGGAAGTACACAACGTTTAGGCACTCCATTGTTCTATGGTGGTCCGTCGGCAGCATATTTTGCTACCCGCGATGAATACAAGCGCAATATGCCAGGACGCATCATCGGCTTGTCGAAAGACAGAATGGGAAAACTGTGTTACAGAATGGCACTTCAAACCCGTGAGCAACATATTAAGAGAGAAAAAGCAACTTCAAATATATGTACTTCGCAGGCACTGTTGGCAACTATGGCCGGATTCTATGCTGTATATCATGGTGCAGAAGGAATTAAAGGAATTGCTTCACGTATTCACTCTATTACATCTGCACTGGAAAAAAGCCTGACTAAAATAGGATACACGCAGGTTAATAAACAATACTTCGATACATTGCGGTTTGTATTACCTCCTAACATATCGGCACAGGAAATAAGAACCATTGCTTTGGCTAAGGAAGTTAACCTACGCTATTTTGATAATGGCGATGTTGGTTTCAGTATCGATGAAACAACCACACTGGCCGATGCTAATTTACTACTTACCATATTCTCGGTTGCAGCAGAGATTGATGCTGTAAAGCTTACCGAAATCCCTGAAAAGAATACTATCAACAAAGAATTCCGTCGTACTTCTGCTTACATGACTCATGAGGTTTTCTCTAAATATCATACCGAAACCGAAATGATGCGTTATATAAAGAGGCTTGACCGGAAAGATATTTCACTGGCACATAGCATGATATCTCTTGGTTCCTGTACTATGAAACTGAATGCTGCTTCTGAAATGCTTCCGTTGAGTTGCGCCGAATTCCAGAATATCCATCCACTTGTTCCGGAAGATCAGGCATTGGGCTATCGTGAACTTATTCACAATCTCAGCAAAGAACTAGAAATCATAACCGGATTTGCCGGAGTGAGTTTGCAACCTAACTCAGGTGCAGCAGGCGAGTATGCCGGACTGCGTGTTATCCGCACCTATCTGGAAAGTATCGGTCAGGGACATCGTAACAAAGTACTCATTCCTTCATCGGCACACGGAACAAACCCAGCATCGGCTATACAAGCAGGATACTCAATTGTGATCTGTGCCTGTGATGAACAGGGTAATGTAAACATGGAAGACCTTCGCGAAAAAGCGATTGCCAATAAAGACGAACTGGCTGCCCTGATGATTACTTATCCTTCTACTCATGGTATCTTTGAAACGGATATCAGGGAAATATGTGAAATCATTCATGAATGCGGAGCACAGGTTTATATGGACGGTGCCAACATGAATGCGCAGGTGGGCTTAACCAGTCCCGGATATATCGGAGCCGACGTTTGCCACCTCAATCTGCATAAAACATTTGCCTCACCTCATGGTGGTGGTGGCCCCGGTGTTGGCCCGATTTGTGTTGCTGAGCATCTGGTACCATTCTTACCTGGTCATCCACTCTTTGGAAACTCACAAAACGAAGTTTCTGCTGCTCCTTACGGAAGTGCAGGTATCCTTCCCATCACTTATGGATATATTAAAATGATGGGCGCCGAAGGTTTAACCCGCGCTACCCAAATTGCTATTCTGAGTGCAAATTATCTGGCTGCCTGCTTGAATGATACTTACGGCGTTGTTTACAGAGGCGTAAACGGCTTTGTGGGTCATGAAATGATTCTGGAATGTCGTAAACTGAATGCAGAAACTGGCATCACCGAAAGCGATATTGCCAAACGTTTGATGGACTTTGGCTACCACGCTCCTACCCTTTCGTTCCCTGTTCATGGTACCTTAATGATTGAACCAACAGAAAGCGAATCACTAGCTGAACTGGATAACTTCATTGAAGTAATGATGACTATCTGGAACGAAATCGAAGAGGTGCGTACAGGTGCAGCCGATAAGGCAGATAATGTACTTGTAAATTCTCCCCACCCCGAATACGAAGTAGTTGCAAACGAGTGGACGCATCCTTATTCACGTGAAAAAGCAGCTTATCCAACAGAAGCCGTAAAAGAAAACAAATTCTGGATTAATGTAGCTCGCGTAGATAATACGTTAGGCGACAGGAAATTGTTTACTACCAGATATGGTAATCTTTAAATAAGCACGAAAGAATGAAAGCACGAAAGCGCGAAAGTGAAGTTTCGTGCTTTCGCGCTTTTGTACTTTCGTACCTTTATTCATAAAAACAATGAACACATTTGAAGATTTAGAAATTTGGAAAGAGGGGATGAGATTGACTGTTAAGATATATAGATCCTTGAAAGACTGTCGAGATTATGGTTTTAAAGATCAAATACAGCGGGCCTCCGTATCAATTCCATCAAATATATCAGAAGGCTTTGAACGACAAACCAACAAAGAATTCATCCAATTTCTCTTCATAGCTAAAGGTTCATGTGGCGAAGTAAGAACACAATTGTACCTTGCCAAAGAACTTAAATACATCAATACTGAAGAGTTTTATGAACTCTTAGACAAAGCAAAACAACTCTCTGCGAAAATTGCTTCCTTCATCAAAACAAGGCGTGAAAAAGTATAAAAGCACGATAATGAAGTTCACCCCTTTCGCGCTTTCGTGCTTTCGCGCCTTCGTGCTTTCGCGCCTTTTTCCATTTCATCCTCCATTCCCATCATTTCATACACCCAACCACACATTTCATAAAATGCGGTTAAACAGATAACACGAAGTATTGAAAAAGACATATCTTTGTAATAGCAAATCAAATAAGAATGTCGAAGTATCTAGTATTAACCAACAGCAACGAAGTAGTCCGGGTATCGCCGGACCGGATTGTTTATATCCTGTCGGACGGCAATTACTCTACCATGACCCTGATAGATAAAGATGAGCATCTTTTCTCATTCAATCTGGCTTCATTCGAAAGGCTGATTGAGCAACAACTTGGTACCGATGCACAAACTTTTATCCGACTTGGTAAAAGTCTTATTATAAATGGCAGGTACATTTATTATGTAAATGTATCGAAACAGCAAATAATCCTTTCCGACAGTAGCTTCGCCCATAAATTCACACTATCGGCATCTAAAGAAGCACTCAAAGCACTGAAATCGGTTTTAGAGGAAAGTATTAAAAGCAGGAGGATTGGAATATGAAAGATAAAAAACAAGATAACGAAGTTTATATCCTTGGTTCCGAAACCGGAAAGGGAGGAAAAAAGAAAATACAATCATGGAAATGGATACTTGCTGTGGTATGTGTTTTACTGATTCTTGGAAGCATTTTCTATTATTATTCAAATAAAGAACAAACGCCGGATTATTACTTTGAACCGGAAGAAACCCAGCAGAGTATATCGGTATCTATTGTAGATACTATCCAAAGCAGTGTGGAAAATGGGTATATTGAAGTGCTAGAAGAGGTAGTTAATGATGTTCCCCTATTGATTTATGTACCCCATAAACTTACCATGTCTTTGGCACTGGGAATGCCTGATGTTACAGATCCGGACATCCTGTTTGCTACAATGGCTGCCGACATTCGTAGAGACAATAAACAGATTGTAGGTGATTTTGTCCTCGCCGGCAAAAGACTTGCGCGAGGCGTGGCAAAGAAAGGTTTTTGTGCCATTGAAAACAATAAAGTAACCATCGGACTGGGCGAATCAACTCCGTTATTACAGCAGGTTATCGACAGTAAGGGTTCATTCTTTCGCCAATATCCCTTGGTACACAATGGCGAACTGATTGAGAACAAACCGAAGAATAAATCCGTTCGCCGGGCATTGGCTGTACGCAACGAACGGATTATAATGGTAGAGAGCAAACAAAAAGAATCTTTTCACGACTTTTCGCAGGCATTGATTGATGTTGGTGTTACAGATGCTATCTATCTGGTAGGTGGCGATGCGTATGGTTGGTATTATAATAAAGAACACGTCCGCCGGGAGTTTGGCGAACAACTATCGGATCTGCCTGAAAACATATCATACATTATCTGGCGAAACGAAGAATAATCATTCTCACATAGATTAATAAGCAAATCTAACAGGTTTGAAACCGAACAGCAATGTTACGGACAAGGATTTCTATACCCTCAAAATATTGAAAAACATGAAAAAGATCATTTACATTTTCGTTGTCCTATTGGCTATTATAGCCGTATCATTCTATGTATCGTGTACTGATACTGTTTATGTTTCGAACACAGAAATCACAGATGTAGAAGAAGTTACAGAAACAATTATAATAGATACTGTTACCATTGATTCTGTTGCGCCATACAAGTACATTGTAAGCGTCTCCGCTTTGTCGCCTATATTGTCTTTTCCTTGTTCTGTATCTTTGCATTTAATTTTTATATAATATTTTATGCAAGCCTCAGAACTATA
>NZ_QVMJ01000097.1 GCF_010500955.1 Bacteroides sp. 519 | reverse complement strand
AATCACGCAAATAACCGATACGATTATTTTCGTCGGTAACAAGTGAGCCATCACGGTAATGGGACGGTATATCTTCCAATAGGAAAGGAACAGGTAACATCCTTGCCTGCAAGGGTAAGAAAAGCTGCTATACTACCACCAACTCCGCCGGTACCGGCTATAAGATAGTTCATTGAATTGCACGGGCTACGGTGGTCGGTAGTTGAAAGTCTGCCCGTTTCCGAAAGCATTAAATACGGCGGTCCCGATGTATTGGGTGTAACTTCGGGTGCCAGCTTAGGAGTAGCATTGCTCACCTTTGGAACTGCAACGCTCCCTTTGTGGATGATTACTG
>NZ_QVMJ01000096.1 GCF_010500955.1 Bacteroides sp. 519 | reverse complement strand
CTATTGTGCTGGGTACTCCCGGTAGTGGTAAATCCTATGCAGTGGTGAATAATTACATTAAACAACAGATAGAGAAGGGTTTTGCACTTTACTGTTATGGAAAAAGGTACCCTAAATGCTGTTATCACGGATATAAACGGTCAGTATAACCTTAAATTAACAACAGCAGACCCTACTCTTGAAATAAACATCAACAACTGGGGGCTCGACGAAGAGGGAATGATTCTTACCGATGGTAAAAACACCCTTGCCATACCATCTAAGATTATCCGGTATCCATTTGCGATATAGGCTTCTGTCTGTTCCATCAAGTAAGTTTTCTATTTCTTCAGCAC
>NZ_QVMJ01000095.1 GCF_010500955.1 Bacteroides sp. 519 | reverse complement strand
CATCTCTTCGGGCGACTGATTGACCGTTATAACCTCATCATTAGATAATGCCGATCTTTGATTCTCATACTCTGTTTGTGCATTAACAGATAATACACCTTTGCCAAATCGTATTCCTCCATTTCATGGTATACATCGGCTATCTTAAGCAACCGTCTGTCGTGAGCCAATACCCGGTCGCAGGTAGGCATCATGGAGGCGCATTGTTCATTGCCTTCATAACGGAAACTGTTTTCGGGTGAGATACTTGGCCAGCCCACTTAAAAAGAAGAAACCTGTATCATAACCTAGCATGCCATATTTAGGATATATGTTAATCATTTCTTTAGAGTATTC
>NZ_QVMJ01000094.1 GCF_010500955.1 Bacteroides sp. 519 | reverse complement strand
TCAGTTTATCCTTGAGAACCAATGAAGATCAGGAAGAGCCATGTTTCTTATTCCATTAGACAGTATGTTGAAATTTGTTTCAATATAACTGATATGCCAACTTTCTCTGGATAGCTCAATTCGCTGTCTACACATCTCTTCACTTTCAGCTTTGCTTCAACAGCCTCTGGAGGAGCATTATATCGCTCAAGTTCCTTCTTCAGTTCTTCCTCACTACCCAGTATGAAAATGAAGCTTTCACGCTTAACTGCTTCACAGACTATTGCAGCATTAGCTTCATAGCAGCAAACAGCCAGGATGACCAGCAGAAGACATAGGATCGGCCTCATGGTGCTCAG
>NZ_QVMJ01000093.1 GCF_010500955.1 Bacteroides sp. 519 | reverse complement strand
GTGGCGAGTCCATTTCTATCTTCATCTCCTGCGAAGTGTTGGGCGAAACAAGAGCCTGCGAACTCAATAATACGGGTGGATTAGGATTGCGGATTTCTATATCAATGCTTTCCGTTGATACTTCGCCTCCGCTTGTTGCTTTTATACTTATCTTCTCGTATCCTGTTTTCTTGGCAGCTTTCAGTTTGAAATAGACAATCTGGTCGCCTTTTTCGGCAAAAGTTATGGTCTTAGATGTTCCGTCAACCGGTTGAAGAAGTCCTGTCGATTGAATGTTTACAGTAACATTCTTTATATTATCTTTTGTTACAAATACATTCACCGGCAATAAGATATCCTC
>NZ_QVMJ01000092.1 GCF_010500955.1 Bacteroides sp. 519 | reverse complement strand
CAGGTGTTGAAGTTCCGTGAACGTTGATGTAATCAACCTCTTCCGGTTTCATTTCGGCATCTTCCAAAGCATTTCTCATCACCAATTTGGCTCCTAATATAGAACCCGATTTATGCCTGCAAAGAAAGAACAGCAGACTGACTATAAACATACTTACAACCCAGATCATGGCAGGAAGCATATACTTCGGCTGTTTGAAGTTTATCTTATCTGTTATCATTGCGGTGATATTTTTGTTTGAGTAATTTTTCCTGTCGCTCCTGCATAGCTTCCAGTAAAGCACTTTGCACTTTTGCTGGTGCACGGTTAATTTCATCGGCCAACACAAAGTTGGCAAATACA
>NZ_QVMJ01000091.1 GCF_010500955.1 Bacteroides sp. 519 | reverse complement strand
AGTTGACATTGTTTATTTTTTCTGATTTTTCTTTACCACATACTGATTCAAAAAACAAATGACAAGGATAACCCCTTCCATCAATATCATGTGCAACCAACAAGCGTAGTATCAAAACCGAGCAATTGAGCGGTTTGCATCATATCCATTGCTTTTCCTTCCGAAACGCCTTCTTTAACGTCTTCAAGAGCCTGTCCTTCCACAATCCCTTCTCTATTGCTTTGGTCTTTCAACAAAGGATTACTATCTAAACCGATAGAAACATATCCTTTTGCGTACGCAGCACCCATGCTGTGAGTAATTATTTTTATTGTCTCTTTAATATTTCCCTCGCCATCGGTTATCAT
>NZ_QVMJ01000090.1 GCF_010500955.1 Bacteroides sp. 519 | reverse complement strand
AACTGCTGCTTTATCAATTTCATCAATAATCTGTGTTAGATATTCAATTTTATCTAAAATCTCATCAATAGAAATTTGGTGCAAACTTCTCGTTCAAAGATAATGCTGCTGTTATTGAATACTGTAATGATAACCACGATAAGGGAAATGATAAATTTAGAACATGTTCTAAATAATATTTTATGAATATGAATATGATGCAACAAAAAGATAAAGATATTAAGCTGGGCTTTCAGCCCGCTTTGAGTATGGTGACCGGTAACCCCAGGCGATGCCCAGTCATGTTCGGAAGATTTCTTTCTATTTTCCCACTGCCTGCAATAATGTAAATAAAAAAGAATCAGTGTGT
>NZ_QVMJ01000089.1 GCF_010500955.1 Bacteroides sp. 519 | reverse complement strand
ATTCATCCGGATTGAGAACAAATCAATAACCGACATGACAATGGAAAGTGTAACAATCGACTCGCTCGAAATAGATACGGAAAGAGGTATTTATACTGAACTCTGAGTTTCTGCTTACTCCATAAAAACCTTTCTTATCCCATGCTTGGTTTGCACTTATGGCATTGCGCCATTCATTGGAGGATTATCATTGGGAAAGAATTTCTGAACTAATGCTTTACGGGCACGAACACCACCCCAACCTTCAGAAGTACCCCAAGAGGAGAAGTTAACCCTGTTTAGTAAATCCGATGGTGCTGTTATTGATGAGTATTTTGCTGAACCTCGTTTAATTACAACACAGGGAGATG
>NZ_QVMJ01000088.1 GCF_010500955.1 Bacteroides sp. 519 | reverse complement strand
GATAAGAAAACAAAAATACATAAAAATATTAATAAACAAAATGATTTTATAATATAATAATAGAGTGAAAGTGAGAGAAACTATAACACCTGGAGTTACATAGTAAGACCAAACGTTAGCTGGTGCAGCAGGAGTAAATTCAGAGGCAGCAGCACCGGTAATCGCATCGCAGAAATATCCTTTCGACACCGGATGCTCAACAAAAAGTTTGGCTTCGGGAAACAGATCTCTCACTGCTTTAAACAATACAAAGCAAAGTGAAATGTATAATACCTGATACATTCTTCTTGTCGTGCAACATGTATTCGAACGACATATCGTATTGTGTGCAATCAATAGAGAGCACCCCATA
>NZ_QVMJ01000008.1 GCF_010500955.1 Bacteroides sp. 519 | reverse complement strand
GTAAGCGTCTCCGCTTTGTCGCCTATATTGTCTTTTCCTTGTTCTGTATCTTTGCATTTAATTTTTATATAATATTTTATGCAAGCCTCAGAACTATATCAGAAAACCCTCGATGGTTATCTTTCGTGTCTTGAACGTTTCCCTTCGCTCACGCTTCTTTCTTATTGCCGTGAGAAGCATGTTAACAATACTGGCATGCGACTTTGGATGAGCCGTAAAGGCATCTCTTTACGCTCTCTCAAACCTGTTGCCTCCTGTCAGCAGTCTGTTTTTGCTCCATTATCAACTTCCGAACCCAATCCTGCTTCGGAGTTTCTTTATGGAATCACCATCACCTTTTCCGACGGTGTAACCGTTTCCATCAAGCAAGGTAATGCCCATAGCATCAATTCTTTCATTAATTATTACAATCTTAAAACGGAGGAAATAAAATCATGTTTGCCCTAAATGAAAGTATTCACTACTACCTTTGTCAGCACTACGTAGATATGCGCAATGGCATAAATGGCCTTTACACGTTAGTAAAATCGCAGATGCACTTATCTCCCGTACAGGGTGACGTTTTTGTGTTCTTTTCCAAAAACAGAAGAAGCGTTAAGCTCCTGCGATGGGATACGGATGGATTTATTCTTTATCAAAAACGTTTAGAAGAAGGCACCTTTGAAGTCCCCCGTTTTAATGCCCATAGTGGTAGTTATGAACTCTCCTGGGAGACGTTTTGTTTAATCATGCAAGGCGTCTCGTTACGTTCCGTACACTATCGAAAACGCTTTAAAATCAAACGAACTGGCGCCTAATGTATTGATATACAGATTGTTGAGACTAAAATAATTGCTAAATTTCTTTGTAGCCCGGTTCTGTTTTCGTATCTTTGAGGTATGAAAAAAGACCGGGTTATTGAATTATTACAAGACCAGTTAAACGCAGTTACAGAACTCAATAAGAATTATCAAAAGATTATTCTTGATCTTACTGCTCAGGTACACGAACTCACTCTAACCATCTCCTCCTTGCAAGAAGCACTTACCAGTAAAGAAGGAGCATTAAATAAACAAACCAAGGTCTGTAAGAATCTCACCAAACTCCTCTCTAACGAATCAGAACAGCAACAGCCTGTGGTAACGAAAGAGCGTATCGTCCACAGCCCCAAAGAACGAGGCAACAATGGTGCCAAACGTAAGCCGCACTATGAGTTGGAAGAAGAGATAATAGATATTTATCCCGATGATCCTCGCTTTGATCCCCATAATGCCCGTGAAATAGGCATACGAGATTCCATTCGTTACTTGTTCATACCTCCCCGCTTCATCAAGCGTATAAACAGGTTGCATATTTACAGTGCAGCAGATACAGTAATAAGCGCCAAAGCTCCCCTTGCACCTTTTCAAAACTCGCAATACGATGGTTCTTTCATTGCAGGTATGTGTCAGCTGCGCTATATATACTCCATGAGTGTGGAACGCATTATAGGCTACTTCCGCGAAAATGGTTTTGCACTTGAAAAGTCTACCGCACACGGATTATTAGCAAAAACAGCTGGCTTGTTTGAAAACCTTTATAAAGCCATGCAAGTAGCTGTTTTGGACACCACTTATCTTTCTTGCGATGAAACCTATTACACTATTTTGGTAAAAGAGAAAAACAGTAAGGGTAAAGCTGTTAGGAAAGGATACATCTGGGTAGTGATTGCTGTACAACTGGGGCTGGTATATTATTTTTATGAAGATGGATCTCGCTCTCAGCAGGTGATACTTGATTTGCTTAAAAACTACCAACACACCATACAGAGCGATGCTTATGCTCCTTACAAAAAACTTGAAAGCAACGAGTATCCACATATTACAAGGTTGGCATGCTTCCAACATGTAAAACGAAAGTTTATGGATATTAAGGGGGATAAGGATGCAGAAAAAATAGTGGAACTTATTAATGAACTCTATCACAAAGAGCATCAACATCGAATAGGACAAGACGGCTGGAAGGAAAAAGACCACCATCGATTCAGGCAGCAATATGCACCGCCAATACTTAAGCAAATAAAAAAGAACCTTGTACGAATAAAGAATGATCCGAACCTGATTCCAAAAAGTGACCTTTATGGAGCAGTGGAGTATATGCTATCCGAATGGAATGCATTGGAAGAGATATTTAATCAGCCAAACTATAAACTGGACAATAACATAGCAGAGCGACATAACAGATATATTGCATTATCAAGGAAGAACTCATTGTTTTTTGGAAGTCACCAGGGAGCAAAGAGAGGGGCAATACTATACTCATTAGCCTGTTCATGTAGGGCAAACAACATTAACTTCTTTGAATATCTAGCTGATGTCATTAACAAAACAGCAGCATTACCACCAAATACAAAAACAGAGGTATATAGGGAGTGGTTACCAGATAGATGGAAAAAGAACGATTGAATTCTTAAGAAATCCCTTTGAATTTTAAAAAATCAGTCATTCCTTGACCAAGAACAAACAAGAAATACAATATAGGCGACAAAGCGGAGACGCTTACAGTACATTTATCTAACTATTGATGATGCCCCACTTAATGGCAGTGCATATATCGATAGCATTATTACGATTGAGAAAGTTAAAACAAGCCTCTTCAGCGTAGGATGTTCAATAGATGGCAGTCACCGTTTCCGGGAATACCATCAGAAGTTCGAAGAAAATCCATTCATAGAAATATACAACCATAGCTATTCGCATGCTAATCACAGATATGCTGCTTTTTATCAAAACCCGGAATATGTATTGAACGACTTTGAAAAGAACCAAACGAGTTGTAACATCAAATACAAAATAGCTCGCCTACCGGGACGTAATTTATGGCAACTCGGTGAAAGAAAGAAGAATTATAAACAAACAGGGGCTACTTCTGCCGCTCTGTTGGTCGAAAACGGTTATCAGGTATTTGGCTGGGATATAGAATGGATGTATAACTCCAAAGATTACTCACCCAAACAGAGTATTGAGGAATTGATTATAGAGATTGAACAGCTTTTTGAACGCCCTACCTTAACTTTTACTGCTAACCATGTGGTTTTACTGATGCACAATCAGATGTTTGCAAAAGTAACCGCACAGAATGATCTCTCTTTACTGATTCAAAAATTAAAAGAATGTGGTTACAGGTTTGAATATTTAAGAAAATATCCGGGAGTTTGATTAAATCTTTCCCAACAACTTCATTATCTTCCGTCCCAACCCTTTTGACTTTACAGAAAGCAAATCTTTATCAATCTTCTTTTTATTATCATCCAAATATGTGCAGGCCAGTGTGTAGCCTTTTTTATATATTTCCTGATTGTGTTTAAAATCAAATATAGAATACTCCGACACCTCATTACATTCAATCAGATAATCGCATAAATCTCGTTGGGCAGAAGTGTTTGCCCCTACCATATAATTCATACAGCGTTCAATTACATACTTCATGGATTCTTCGTATTTCATTGAAATTACAGGACTTATATTAACACCCAGAACGGTTTTGCAATCTCTTCGGATTACGGATACGGGAAAGTTCATCAACAAACCACCATCTACATAATGATGATCGTCTATATTTACCGGGGTAAAGACAATTGGAACAGAGCACGAAGCAAGAACTGCGGGAATGATTTCGCCTTTGGAGAAAACTTTTGCCTTACCACTCTCAATATCCGAAGCAACCACCCGGACAGGAATGTTGAGATCTTCAAATCTCTTGGCTCTTATATACTTAACCAATAGATGCTGAACTCCGGTAGTCTTGAAAAAGCCTCCACGGGGTATTATACCTTCAATGATGGAAGTAAATTTTACGGATAAGCCAATCTTCATAATTTCTTGTGTGGTATATCCGTCGGCATAAAAAACAGCAATAAGAGAGCCTACACTGGTTCCTGAAATAATATCCGGACGCAGATTCCGTTCTTCCATTGCCTTTAAAACGCCTAAGTGGGCAAATCCGCGTGCTCCGCCGCCGCTTAATGCTAAGCCCAGTTTATATAGAGGATTTTTATCCTGTATCATAATTCATTCATGGTTATATACACAAATATACATACTAAATGTAAGATATCCTCCAATCTATATCAGAATATTTTAATAGATGTTCTTCCCATTTACGAACCTCATCTGCCTGAGCAGTAAAGTAAAACAATTGGCGGTTACGGCTTATTTCAATCAGCGATTGGATAATGGCTTCCGAACGTTCGTCATCACTGTTTGCCAATAACTCATCAGCCAATACAGGTAGTTTAATCTGATTCTCTTGTGTCTCGATATATGCCAGCCGGATAGCCAACAACAATTGTACACGGGTTCCTGTAGATATTTCGTCCAGAGATTGGATTTGATTCAGCTTATTATCATACGCTTTAAAGGTTGGCTGACGCCCTTCTCCTAAAATCAGTTTATATCTGTTTCCGGTTATTGCACCCAGTATTTTATTGGCGCGCTTAAAAACCGGATTGTCATTGTTCAATGATATCTCTTCATGTAGATGCGAAATAATTAAATCTCCTGTAGTCGATTTCAGGTTATTATGTAACAGACCGTCTAATCCGTTCAGTGCTTCTTCTTTCTTATTTAAAGCCTTCTCAATATCATCCTTCGATTTTCTTTCACGGACTCGGGCTTTTATGTCGGACATTTCACGCATGATTTCACTTTGCCTGGCCGACAGGTACTCATATTCTGATTTCTTTTGCCGAACTTCTTCTGTGGTAATTTCTTTGTTCATTTCTTTATAAACAGCGTACAACGGATGAGTCGATAACAAATGTTCGTTTGCATTCACCATAGCTAAATCATCGGTAGCCTGCTTTTGTGTCTGTCTGAATAAATGATAATCCGCATTTAATTGATAAACTTCTTTATTACTTCCGTAAGGCAACCCCAAACGAGAATATATTTCTTTTAGCGAAGATTGATAACTGTCTTTCTCCTTTTGTTTCAACTCAATAATATTCCTTTGCGAAATAATCTCATTAAATATTCTGGTTTTGGTTTCGCATTCCTTTTTCAGGGTTTGTAATAGCGAAAAAGCCTGTACGTGGTTATCAGCAGTGGTATAATTCAGACTATCAAAAAGTGTATTTACTATACCGAGCTCATCAAAGTAGTTGTTGTAATAGGTCTGTTGCTCGCTTTGCAGTTTTTCAACTTCAATAACAGCATCCTGCCACTTGGATAAATTGGAAAGGAAAAGAAAAAACGAATTGTAATTACTGGTAAGTAAATCCATGTTTTCGGGAAGCATTCCCATATTCTCCTTTATCCGGAAGTATTCTGTTTTAATATCCATCAGCCTTGTTTGAGATTGCTCAAGTTCAATACTGATCTTTTTCAATTGTTCTTCTATATCGGTTTTAGCCGATACAATGTCGAGGGTATTTAGCAACTCCTGTAATCTTGCTGTTACCGAAACACTGTCCCAATGGGCAGGAGGCGGTAAAGAGCACTTTTTGAAATCGGCTATGCGAACATTCAATTCACTATTTTGTTGCTTTCCGTTCTTTCTGTTTACATAAACAACAATTGGGATAAGTAACAATGAAATACCTCCTACAAGCAGAACGGCCTCTTTTTTAGCATTATAGCTTATGGCTATAGCCAACAAACACCAGCCGATTAAAGCAATCATCACCCATAAGAGGTTGTTTTGCCGGTGCGATGTTATACCCTTTAGCCAATCGGATAAAATGCTGGCTCCTTTGCGGATATTATCAACAGAGATGCTTTGGGTCAGTTTGTTTTTCAATTCAATTAAATCTTTCTCCAGCCTCCGCTTTTCGTTTAGCAGATTGGCATTTATTCCTTCTGCCTCATTTGCTGCCTGAATAAACTCATTCAGGTAACCGGCTTCTTCCAGATTTATTTCACGCAGACCGGATAATTCCCGTTCCGAAGCAATAAGCCGTCCGGTTTGGTTCAATACTACTTCCTGATTTTTTATTTCCCGTTCAAGGGATGAAATCTGTTGTTGCAGGGTTTTCAGGTTTTCAATCCTTGCAGATAGTTCGGTTATAACTTCTTCGGGTATTTCTTTATCTGGAATACGTAGTGAATTTATTTTCTGCCAGTTGTCTCTAATTGTCTTCTCTTCTTCAAGGATGTATCTGTCAATATCAGCTATTTTTCTTTCCTGCGTTTCAATTGTATTATAATCATCCTCTTTTAGTTTGTATATAGCTTTGGGAAAACTATCGAGTTTAATCCGGGATGTTTCATACGCTTTACGGGCATCAAGAAAATTCAGTATCTTTTCATATAAATCTTTATATCCGGATGCTTCTTCGGCTTGCTTCTTTTCTGCTTCCAAAAGAAAAAGCTTCTCTTCATCCTTCAATAACAAAGATTGTTCTGCTTCCAGCTTTGATAACTCCTTTTGAACTTCGACGAAATATTTATAGCGAGGTTGAGCAACATTAGGATTACTCGACTTATAATCTAGTCTGCCGGTTGCCTTGGCAAGGTCTACTCCCCCATTTACTTCTTTGGCAATAATCCGGGCAAGATTATCATCATTGTTGTGTATTAAATCGTGAAGCGCCAACATGTATTGATTACTGAACTCTTTAGGAAAAACAAAAGAGAAGTCATCGTGCACTTGCCCATTGGCATTAATACGTGTATATCCCTGCGAATCAATCCTTATTCCACAAGTTTCGCGGTTGATGTTAAGCAAAGCATCAATCTCGTATCTTGCTGATACATTATCCCACCAAATTAGTTTGTGTATGGAACGGGCTGTTGAGCTCTTACCCGAACCATTGGGTCCGGTTACAATATTAACGTTCCCGGCCAGTTTATTGATACCTTTAAGACCTTCGGGGAAACCAGGTAACCTGTTTATTGTAAGTTTTTTAATTTTCATTTCGTTGATGATTGAGTTCAGCAATTAGTTCCCGGCATTCATTAAGAACGTATTCTCTGGCCATTTTATCCAGTTCCTTATCTGGTTTCTGGGCCTTGAGTGGAATATACACTGGCATAGTAGTAAGGTGTTCGTAACGTGATTTCCAATCGGCAACCAGTTTATCAATAAAACCGTTAGAACTTCCCGTTTCAAGAGTTTTAATGGCTGTAGCCAACACACCAATATACGAAGGTTCATTCATCAGTTGGTTTATATCGAGTTCCGGCCTGATATTGTATTCCATGGAACGGATAGATACATGGCACCAATCATCCGGATTGTAATTCTTTATCTCGTCGCTCCACTTCCGAAGCTCATATACATTGTTGTGGGTACCTGTAAATTCAATGTCGTATACCAGGAAGTGAGGGTTATATTGTTCTTTGATTTGCAATAAATGCATATCGAAGGCAGCGATAACCTGTTTTCTGAATTCAATTTCGTTGATTGCTGTTGATACATCAATATTTAAATATTGATAGCATACAGGCGATAAAGGGAGATGTTTATAGGTTATTTCTTTATTCTCTATGGTAAGTAACCAAGGGCCATGTATTTCTTTTTCTTTGGGATTTAAAGCGTGTGGCGATCCGGGATAAAGTATCAGGGGAGTTTTTTCGCAAATAACATCTGCTTTGTGAATATGGCCTAACAGCCAAGCATCTACTGCACGATATTGTTTCATCTTTTCTATGTTTACCGGATTGTATTTGCTTATAGCTTGATAAGCATCACCATGTAACAATGCCAATGTGGGTATACTATCTTCAAATTGAGGAAAGGTGTTATTTATGGCACTTTCGTAAATATATTTGTTGGTAAACGACCATCCGGCTATACGCACCGATTCACCGTTTGGGGTTGAGTGAATCTGGCTCTCCCATTTTCCATCTCTACCCAATAAATGCACATCAGAAAGGTTATTTATGGTGATGATTTGTGGCAGTACATCATGATCATGATTGCCGGCAACAAGGTAAACAGGTATTCCTGCTTGAGACAGTTTATCGAATCCGGTTTGCAAAGGGCCAATGGCTTCATAGAACCGGTTGTCGCGGTCAACAATATCACCGGTTAATAAGAGTAAATCTATTTGCTGGTCGATAACATATTGTACAATATTACCCCACGTGTATTTTGTAGATGTTGTATTGTTGCCATCAGTAAGTAACGATGAGCGTTTGCCAAGATGTAAATCGCCTGTCACTACTATTTTTATTGCCATAGGAGTTGAGTAATTCTGGGAATGTTTATACTTTTGTTCAATCATACAAAAGTAATTAATTTGCTATTAAAACTTCAAGACATATATGAACTTTTTAGAATTGGTAAAAGAAAGAAAATCCGTACGTAAATACCTATCTCACGAAATTGAACAGGAAAAGATTGAATACATAATGGAATGCACCCGGCATGCGCCATCGGCTGTAAACAGGCAACCTTGGAAATTTCTTTTAATAAAGGATAAGGAGAAGCAAGCTCTATTAAAACAATGCTATCAGGCACAATGGTTTAATGTTTCCGATTGTCCATATTATCTGGTTATATTAGGCGATACCAGCCAGTCGTGGAAACGTAGGTTCGATGGAAAAGATCATTGCGATATTGATATTTCTATTGCCATGGAACATTTTTGTTTAGCTGCAACGGAACAGCAACTCGGCACTTGTTGGGTTTGTGCATTCGATGTTGATTTGTTCAGGAAACTATTCGATTTGCCAGAGAATCTTTATCCGGTAGTTATGACACCGCTTGGATATCCTGATAAAGAGAATGGGGAAAGAACCCCAAGAAAGGATTTAAGTGAGGTTGTGGAAGTGGTGTAGCTTTGATGAAGTTACAAACACAACTGGTAATCAAAAACTTACAGTACCAACACTTTTTTACCTGTGAGAAAAAAGTATCACGCCTGTGGTACAAAAGTATCACAGGGAAGATACAAAAGTGCCACAGGCAAGATACAAAAGTACCACAGGGAAGATACAAAAGTATCTTAGGGAAGAGTATAGAAAGATATTTGTTGAACTCACTTTTCTCCCGGTAGGATAAAGGCTTTGTCCTACCGGGATAAACCGTTTATCCTACCGGGAGAAAGGCTTCATCCTACCGGGAGAAAAGGGTTATCCTACCGGGATAAAAAGAGATAGAAATTCCACGATACCAATGAAAAAGGCAATAGATCCGTTCATAGAGGAACAAGATATATTGCCTTTTGGCCTAATTGTGAATATACAGGCTATTTCTTATTATCAAACACTACTTTACCGTCTTTTTTCAAAACACTATGTCCCTGCCATTCTTCGTACACATAGTTTGCATTACTATATTTTATACCCGAAGCAGTAGTATCAGCTTTCAGGTTGATTTCTTTTCCATCCAACTTAAGTACAGCGGTATTATTGTTATTGTTGAAAGTCATATCCAGTTTTTCACCCTGTTTATTGGTGACCGAAGCACTCACAACATCTTTGTTGTCGAAAACAACTTTACCATCTTTCTTCAGTACGATATGTCCCTGCCACTCTTCGTATTCATACTCATTGTTGTGCATTTTTACACCTGAGGCAGTAGTGTCTCGAACCATGTTAATTGCTTCACCATTTAATTCGGCTATTGCAGTACCACTTTCATTATAAAATGCAAGTACCATTGTATTTCCTTGGTTATCGGTAACAGTAGTTCTTACAACTGATTCAACCACATCTACTTCCGAAACCTGATTATTCTTTTTATTACTGTTACAAGATACTAATAGAGCACCGGAGATAACAGTTATCAATAAGATTCTTTTTTTCATCATTTGCTTATTTAAATTTAAATTATGCTTCATTCAATATAACAATTAAATAATCAGAATGTTTAACTACCTCTTCACCAGCCCAACCTTTGCATTTAATCTGAAGTAAAGAATGCCATTCTCTTTTTCGATTGTTCCATAATGATCCTTTTGTACATCTCCTTGCTCAAAACGAGTATTATAGAATAAGAAATCATTAAATAATTGATTATCAGCTACCGGATAATAAAGAATCTCTCCTTTACCGTTTACCAGAAGAAGTCCTTGAATGGCAGCGGAAGGTGCGGTATATATTTTAGCCGGACGCATACCTGTAACAGCTGCGTTCAGAAATTGTTTCATCTTATACTCATAGAAATGATGTTTCTCAATAAGTTCATCCTTTATTTTTAGAGGATTCATTGCTTTTACAGCCTCTATCAAATCTTGTGTGCGGGTTATTCCATCCAGTTGCATAATACGAAGTACTTCTGCCAACAACCGGGGAAAATGGAGATCGATCATACAGAGGTTGCTTCGGAAAACTTTATCGGCAACATCCGAATATTTTAAAATACCTCCCAGGCTTTCAATAAGCATCATGCGTTCGGCAACAGTGTTTTGGCCTTCAACAGCATTCACTTTGCTTATCATGGGATTGGAAAACTTCATTCCGGTTAGTTCGAATTTAATATTGGCAGCACGTCCACCATCAAGTAACGGATGCATACGGGATAAACGCGAACGGATAACAACACCTGTTGCCGGCGCATCCATGTTCCAAAAGAATAAAGTTAAATTGGTACGTTCCTGCGTTTTTGCATCCAGTTCATAGATTTTAAGTTCATCCAGGAATTCTTCTACACCATCAGGAGAAACTACTGTATCTTCCGAACTACCTTTTATACCTCCCAATATCAGATCGGCAAAAACAGCGAACTTTTCCCTTGGAATTATCTGGGTATCTTCTTTACCTATGTGTATATTGTCTCCAAGAATGCGATACAGGCGACTACCGTCGTGTTCTTCGCGCTCTATTGCACATAAAGTATGTTGTACGCTCTTGTTTATTTCTCCTGAAACTGTGCCAGTGTTTACCAAACCGTTTGCCAACAAACGGAAGAATACATATAAATCACTCCACTCTCTTTTGGTTGCTTCGAATGCCATTTTTTATGTAGCTAATATAAATAATAGCAACAAAGGTACAATAAAAAAACATCTATTGTATTGAAATAAAAACAAAATAGACCTTCTTCACAGGAGGCCTATTTTTAAAGTTTTCAGATATTATCGTAGATAATTGGGATTATTCTACCTCTTTACCCTCTTCGTTAAGTGATACCACTTTTTCTGTCTGATTTTCTTTTGCTTCAAGAGTTACGCGAGTAATTTTCTTTTCTTCGTTATATTCCAGCTTTTTAACTGTATAGGCTTCATTGTAAGTAGCAAGAGTGGCCTGTACTTTTTCGTTCAGGTCTTCTGCTTTAACCTCTTTAAAAGCATCTTCTGTTACCAAAGTAACAACCTCTTGTTTCTGAACTGCATCTGCTGACTGTGCAAACGCTGCTGTTCCCATTCCCATAAATACTACTACTGCAACTAATAACTTTTTCATAATTTTAATTTTTTATTGTTAGTGACATTTTATTTTTGTAGCTAGTGTGCTACGCTTTATTAAATGCAATCTGCGTGCCAAACCCCATTCATAAATCATAAATATTTGTTTTACTGCAAGTTACAGCACAATAAACGACATATCATATACAACAAAAAAGTGTGTAAGTGTGTAAGACACAGGTTACATGTGTGTAAGAAGCAGATTTGGAATCATGATATCTTTTTCATTATTTTGTGCTGTGATGAGAAATAGTATCGAAACAAAAATAAAACTGAATGCCCTATTCATTTATCTGCTGGTTATGCTAACCTGTGGAGGAGGATTTATTTACTTCTACATAAGTTGGAAAAATATGCATATAAAAAAGCTGTCGGTTGAGGTATATAACAATGAACTGGCAAAGGTTAATGAATTAGTATATGCCATAAACGATGCACAAGCCGAAGTAAATCTCTTTGTTATAACGGAAAGACGAAAACACCTGAGAAACTTTCAGGCACAAGCTAAAGAAATAGGATTGCGTATAGATTCATTAAAAAACTCAGAAAAAGATTTGGGGGCAGACACTATTTTCACCGAAATAAATCTGCTGCTTAAACACAAAGAAGAATCTATAATAAGACTTACCCGCCAATTTACATTGCGCAACCCTATAGACTCACTGTCCGAAACCCTTTCTTCGTATTCGGGCAGTAACAGAAATATAGCAGATTCTATCTCTGAGGATGTTGCAAAAACATCTGTAAAAGCTCCTAAACGCAGTTTGTGGAAACGTTTGTTTTCATCTTCAAAAGCCGAAAATCCTGTTGATACACCTCAACCAGAGAGTAATAAAGTAGTACCCAATGATACGTTACCGGTTACGCAGATAATACAACAGGCACGTATTGATTACGATCAGCATATATCGGCTATCGAAAACCATATTAACTCGGTTGTGTTAACCGACCAGTATATAAGCTCCCGAATATCTGAACTGCTAACCAAACTATACAACCAGATTATACATCTGCGTATGCAAGATATTGAGGAAAGCGAAACAATGCTGCGCGAAAACAATATCAGTGCTATTATAATAGGTAGTGTGGCTCTGGTATTGATACTAATATCTCTTATCCTTATTTTAAGAAATGTACAAAAAGGATATTCTGCCCGCCAGGCATTAGAAAAAGCCAATCAGCGTACCAAACAGTTAATGGAAAGCAGGCATCAACTTTTATTATCTGTATCACACGATGTTAAAACCCCACTCAACTCAATGCTGGGCTATATAGATATGTATAAACGCAACGGTTTACTTTCCAACGCAGAGGTAGCACCGGTTTATAGTTCGGGCAATCATATTTTGGCACTGTTACATAATTTATTGGAGTTCTCGGGTTTAGAAAAAGGATCGGTTACACTTGCCCCACGAAGTTTTTCTCCACAGGAATTATGCAGAGAGTTATGCGAAATGTTTATTCCGCTTGCTGAAAGGAAATTATTACACTTTACACATCAAGAAGCTTTTCCAGAGGGTATTATTCTATTTTCTGATTGTTTAAAAATAAAACAGATAATCACTAATATATTATCGAATGCCATTAAATACACAACAGTAGGAGGTGTTTGTATTGAGTCGATATACCAAAATCAACAGTTGCAATTCCGGGTTACCGATACTGGCGTAGGAATTGCGGCAGAAAAACAAAACAACTTATTTAAACCATTCTCTCGTGTAGAAGAGAATAATGTATTGAACGAAGGAAATGGATTTGGATTATTTGTAGTAAAGGGCTTGGTTGATCTTTTTGGGGGAGAAATTAATTTTAAGTCGGAACAAGGTAAAGGAACAGAAGTTTTTATTAAACTCCCAGTAAAAGAAGGTAAAAAAAAGATAACCAACCAACAGGCAAAGAAAATATTGTTTATTGATGATGATTCTACTTTTTTGGAGATATTATCGAGCTTGTGTAGTGAACTTGGGCATGAGGTTACTTGTTGCAGAAACTGCAATGAATTAAAAGAAGAACTAAAAGATATATCGTCCTATCATTGTGTGATAACTGACATGGAGATGGGAATTTTTAATGGGAAAGATGTACTGAAAGAAATAAGAAATGTGAATACTGAAATACCTGTTATACTTATAACAGGAAGAACTGATTTAAGTATAAATACTATATTGGCAGAGGGATTTGCTGATCTTCTCTCCAAACCGGTAACGCTCCGTGAACTACATGCTATAATAGGAGGTAAACTTGAACATACATCGAACAATCTTCACTCTTTATTGAATCAAGACAAAGAGGCCATTCGGGAGATTATGGAAAATTTTATTATGGCTACTGTTAATAACATTGTATTAATAAACAATGCTATTACGGAAAAAGATTTTGATAAGGTCCAATACCTTTGCCACAAAATGTTGCCTATGTTTTTGCAGATTCAGGCACCCGAAGATATAACCCACACTTTAAAGCATATTGATAACATGCGGGGAGAAAACCGTCCGGATAATAGTGTTTGGGTAGAGATAAATGAAGTTATTAAGCGTATCGAGAATTATCTTAGTTCAATTCCATACTGATGCAACTTGTTGTAAAATCCCTTCCGGCTCATTTTGAGTAAACGGGCGGCCGCAGCTTTATTTCCTTTCACAATACGCAACACTGTAAGTATCTGTTCTTTTTCATCACCGGGTTTAAGTTCAATATCCGTATCGCATTTTAATGTGCAAAGATAATCCGGCAGAACCTGTGGTGTAATTTCTCCGTTTTTCGCAAAAAGAGTAGCTCGGCGTATTACATTCCGCAATTCACGAAGGTTACCACTCCAATGATAATTTATAAGCATTTCCATAGCCTCATCTGATATGGTAAATACATTTTTTTCCAATTCTTTATTGGCATCTTCAAGAAAATGGCTAGCGTAAACAGGAATATCTTCCAAACGCTCACGAAGCGGTGGAATATGAACGGTAAACTCATTAAGACGATGGTAAAGATCTTCACGGAAACGTCCTTCGGAAATAGACTTTTCAAGATTTTCGTTGGTTGCCACAATTATGCGAACATCCACTTTTATATCGGTTGCCGATCCTACCGGACGTACTCTTAACTCCTGCAAGGCTCTCAATAACTGTACCTGCACCTCGTAAGGAAGATTTTCTATTTCATCCAGAAAAACAGTTCCGCCATCGGCCTGTTCAAACACACCTTTTTTATTGGAGATGGCCGAAGTAAATGCTCCTTTCACATGACCAAACAACTCACTGGGTGCTAATTCACGAGAAAGTATTCCACAGTCAACAGCAATAAAAGATGCCTCATAACGTTTACTTTTCTCATGTATCATCCGGGCGGCATACTCTTTACCGGTTCCACTTTCACCCATAATTAAGATCGACATACGTGTAGGAGCAACAACTTCTATTTCTTCGTACATTTGCTTTGCCTGCCTACTGTTAGCATATACTGTTTTCTTGTAAGAATCGGTATCTTGTTTAACCACTTGCACAGGTTCAGGCTTTTTATTTAGTGCCTGATTGATTTTTTGTTTAAGGATTTCTGGGTTAACCGGCTTTTCCAGATAATCAAAAGCTCCCAGTTTTATAGCTGCAACTGCACTTTGTATTTCAGCATAACTGGTCATTATAATCACAGGATTGGGATTCTTTATTTCGCGCAACCACGAAAGAAACATGATGCCATCACCATCGGGTAATCGCAAATCAGTAAGTATCAATTCGATTTCTTTTTTTCGGATGATTTCCTTTGCTTGTTTTATTGTAGTAGTTAGCGAAACATTAAAACCGTTTTTTTCGGCCCATCTCTTTAATACTTCGCCAAAGGAAATATCATCCTCGATTATTAAGATTTCCGGATTCATGTAACTATAGTCTCATTATTGCTCGACAAATGTATGAATTTACAGCAGATTATATGTCTTTTTTGCAAATCTTTTTAGATGCCGAACAAGCCCTCAATAAACGCATCTACATACAAAGGATTTAATATCAATGGAAACAAAAAACCATATACAGCACCATAAAAGTGTGCATTATGATTTATATTATCGCCACCGCGTTTAGCCATATATTGACAGTATACCAAATAAAGGACTCCGAAAAGAATACCTGGTATAGGAATTATGGCGAAGAGTAATATTTCTCCCCATGGATCGAAGAATATAGAACTGAACAACACAGCCGAAACAGCTCCGGATGCACCTACCGAAATATAATAGGGGTTATTGTTTTTCTTAATCAGGTCGTAAAGAGAAGCTACAATCATTCCTCCGAAATAAAGAATAAAAAAAGCCAGACGTCCGTGCCCCATATATTCAAATAGGAACTCCATATACACTCCAAACGACCAGAAGGTAAACATGTTAACAAGAAGATGGACAGTATCGGCATGTACAAATCCATGAGTAATCAGTCGGTACCACTGTTTCTCTTTTACTGCAAGATAGGGGATAAAAGCTAGTTTTTCGAATAATGCACGATTACCAAAACACATAAACGAAACCACAACTGTTATTCCAATAATAAGATAGGTCATTATATTGTCTGTTTTTAATTCTGTGCAAAAATAGCAATATAGATTAAAATAAAAAAAGGCCACTCATCCCGAGCAGCCAATCTTTTGTTAACCTTAAAATCTAATACTATGAAAAACACAGTACAAATATAAGATTAACTTACTCGTTTATGCAAATTTTCTAACTATATACAATCTTTAATAACACCCGTTAATAATTTAACGTTGTTAAGTTAACACATTTAAGATTTGTTCAACCTTAGTCATTGTGCTGTAATCCAATTTCCAATATTACGTTCTGCGGCATCAAATTGTACGCCAACTTTAATAACTTCCCGCCTATCTGCAGTATAAGGAATCAAATATCCTTTGTCATCAATCTGTTGTAAAGCTTCCTCGGCAGTACCATTCAGTTTGAATTCAAATACATAAATATAATCTTTTGTTTTTACCACAGCATCGGCACGACCACGGGCACTTCGCACCTCGGCTTCTATATACTCACCAAGTAACTTGAATATAAGATAGAAAACTACTTGATAATGGCGTTCTGTACGATCATTTAGTTCGTAAGGAATATCTCCAAAAAAAGCTTTTAAGCGCTCCATGAAAGCAGACAAATCGCCACATTCCAGTTCCTTCACAAATTTACCGATAAAGAAACCACGCTCACCATCTTTCATTGGAGTATAAAATGGAACCAAAAATTTCAGAAAAGCATATTGTACTTCATCATTGGGAAATTTCAAACGATATAAACCAAATCTGGAATCATACCCCTTAATAGTTAAATAACCACTTTGATAGATTAAAGGAATAGGATTACCTGTATCAGCACGATACTCGGAGAAAGAAGAAGAATCTGTTTCAACACCATCTATTAACACACGAAGATCATAATCGCTTTCTTTTAATAAATCCACCAGAAAAGTAGGAGTGCCTGTATGAAACCAATAGTTATCGAATTTTAGTTTGTCTAACGCATTTAACACACTAAAGGGATTAAACATGCCTTCCGAATCTTCACAGAAATGATAACCATCGTACTGCGCTGTCATGCGAGCCACAGTATCGTCAAAAGAGAGACGGTTGTGGGTAGCCATCTTTTCTATTTCGGGCGTAAAAACCTGTACAAGTTCTTTTGATGTAATTCCGCACAATGTAGCATATTTAGCATCCATACTAATATCATTCAGTTGGTTCAGATTGCTGAAAACGCTTACTTGTGCAAATTTGGTAACACCAGTAATAAATACAAAGCGTAAATAGCGGTCAGCACTTTTCAGTACACCATAAAAAGACTCTAAAATTTTACGATACTCGTTCAACAACGGTTCATTGAGCACAGTTTGTAATAGCGGCTTATCATACTCATCAATTAATACCACTACTCCCTTGCCTGTTTGCTCGTAAGCACGACGAATAACCCCGGTAAAACGGTCCGAAAGAGTTATTTCGCGTTCTTCTTTTCCCCACACATCTTCCCATAAAAGAATATGACGACTCAATATTAAATTTAGTCGTTCAGCTGTATTATATTTTTCAGCATTCAAGTCAAGATGCAACACCGGATAGGTTTCCCATTCGGTTTCCAACTGTTCAATAGCTAGTCCTTTAAAGAGATCCTTCCGACCTGCAAAATAAGACTCAAAAGTGGATATCAATAAACTTTTCCCAAACCGACGAGGACGACTAAGAAAATAAGGTTTCCCTTTATTAGCAATCTCCCATACCAAATCGGTTTTATCTGCATACAAATAATTTCCAGTACGTATTTTTTCAAAAGTTTGTATCCCAATTGAGAGTTTACGCGCAATTGTATTCATAATCCTTTCATTTATAACACAAATCTTTATAAAAAGATCAGGCTATCCTACAATCGTATTTATAATTCTGCCTCAAAAGTATAAAAAAATAAGATTAACCTTTGCTATTTAAAAATCTTTTTCTAGTTTTGCCAGCAAGTTCGGAAAGTACCTTGCTTTTCTGAAAAGAAAAAGATGATGTTTCGTCATCGGTGAATAGATATTTGACATTCGGCACTACCTCCAATCTTTATGGGGAGATACACTACTATACGCATGGTTGCTGTTCTCCTCTCCACGAGATTAACCATGCGTATAGTAGTGTATCTCTGGAGTTGATTGATATAGTCCTGGGAAAATACGAAGATTCCGAACGATTAAGAACCAAGCCCTGTTTTATTTAAAATGGGGCTTTTTTATTTACGATTTGTAAATCAACACTATGTCGGAAAAATCCACCAGACAGCAAATTTACGACAGAATCCGTATGACCTCTAAGGATAGTTATATACTTGAGGAAATGAAACGGCTGGGTTTCTGGGATTCGTCGGATGTACCTTCACTTTCCGAAACCCTGATTAAAAGGGAATCCGAAGTAAACAAGGAACTAACCAGCCTACTAGAGAAAGACCGTAAGTACCGCAACCAGGAAGCCTTATTGAGAGAAATGCGCAAAGAACGCATGAAGAAGGCTAAAGAGAAACGGGAAGAAACAAAGCTACGCAACAAGAAAAAGCGTTTGGATAAAGCAGCTAAATGGAAATCGATGCAAGAGCATCAGGTTATTTATTTAGGTAAAGATGTTTCGGCCGGACTGAACAATACGGAAACCAACGAAGCATTACTCAACAAGAATAACCTTCCTGTATTCAAATCGCTGACAGATCTTGGACAAAGTATGCAGTTGGAGTTATCGAACTTGCGTTATCTACTGTTCCAACGTAAAGTTTCACGGCAAACACATTATTATAACTTCGAGATACCCAAGAAGTCAGGCGGTAAACGAAAAATATCTGCTCCTAAACGCAGAATGAAAGCCCTCCAACTTTGGGTATTGAATAATATCCTCGATCGTATTGCTATTGGCGAGCAGGCACACGGATTTATAAAACAGCGTTCTATTGTAACCAATGCCGGACCACATACCGGAAAGGATATTGTTATCAACATCGACCTGAAAGACTTTTTTCCAAGTATTGATTACAAGCGGGTTAAAGGACTGTTTCATAAACTGGGCTACTCAGAACAAATGGCAACCATCTTCGCTCTAATATGTACACAGGCCGAAACCGAAACGGTAGCAATGGATGGCGTAACTTACTATGTACAAAAAGGCAAAAGAATACTTCCACAAGGTTCACCTGCTAGTCCGGCCATTAGTAATCTTATTGCTTACAAACTTGATAAGAAGGTAAAAGGACTGGCCGATAAACTTGGATTCAGGTATACCCGTTATGCTGATGATTTAAGTTTCTCGACTGATAAGGGAAATGAAAAGAATATTGCATCCCTGTTGCACTTTGTTGGCAAGATAATTAAATCGGAAGGATTAACCATCAATCCGGAAAAGACGCATATTATGCGAAGCGGTGCACAACAAAAGGTAACAGGCATTGTGGTAAATGAAAAACTGAATGTAGAACGAAAACAACTGCATAACTTCCGCGCCCTACTTCATAATATTGAAACGAATGGCTGGAACGGACAGAAATGGGGACGGGCCGACAATGTAATGCATTCTATTGAAGGATACATTCACTTCATTAAAATGGTTAATCCGGAAAAGAGTATCCGGTTCGGCGAACAACTTACCCGCATTGTAGAAAAACACGGATTGCCTTTAGTCGAAGAAAAGACCTGCACAAAGCAAGATATTGCCCCAAAGCAGGTTGTACAGGTAGAAGAGCCTCTGAAGCCTGAGCCAACCATTCAGCCGGGACAGAAACAAGAAGACTCTAACAAGAAAACATCTTCGACAGATGATTGGTGGAATATATTTTCGTAACCTTCAATCCGCAGCAAAATGAAACTTATACAACAAAGTAAACTATATTTTAAAGAAGGTAATTCCGATAAGGTGTACGAAATTGACCTCTGCCAATTATCGGACAATGAATACCTGGTTAACTTCCGCTACGGACGTAAAGGAAGTACACTGAAAGCCGGAACAAAAACACCGGAAGCAGTAAGCCTTGAAAAGGCTGAAGCTGTTTTTGCAGCTTTAGAAAACGAAAAACGAAAAAAAGGATATCAACCCGAAGTAGGAGTAACCGTAGCGGTTGAACTACCTTCAATTGAAACCGTAAATCCGGGAACACCGCAGGGAGTGATACTTCAACGTTTGCAAGATGCTATTGATGGCAAGAAAACGTTTAAGACTGAATGGAAGACCAGTCGGGTTATTTGGCGTGCTGCCGAAATGGGAATGAAAGAAGCAATTCCATTCATTCTGCGATTGGCAACACAAGGTACCGAGTTGCAAACATATTCATCGCTTTGGGCATTGATTAAATTGAATGCCGAAAATGCCGAGCCGTTATTTACAGCTATCGCATCGCAACAAAAACAAAAGGCATATATAAAGCATATAGCCTGCGAAGGGTTGCTTACTGTTTTGCAGGGCAATGAACTTGCTGCATTTGTAAACCAGCTACTAGAGCGTATGCCTTCTAATATCCGTCAAGATATTGAATTGGGTAACAACAATAAATTATCGGCGCACCTTACCGAATATGTAAACGATCAAAATGTAGCATTCCTTTCACAATTCTATTTGTTGTGCAAAGCGAAACCCGAATTGTTGCCTCATCTTCATAACATACTTAAAGTATGCCCGTTTGAGCCACCATTCTTTAAACATATACGTTCTGTTTATAAATTGGCACAGGTTCGGAAAGACTTATCAACCCTATCGCTCCTCGCCTACCGATTCGAAAAAGAAAGTCCAATGTTCAAACGTTCGAGTCCGCTCGACTCAAGATATCATCAATATATTCAACGTATTGATACTTATTTGCGTGTAGGTTCGGAAATTAAAAGTGAAGAAAGCCGGATTGCCTTCTCACAATATACCAAGGCCTATTTCCAGCGCAATAGTTTAAACTTCTTGAAAAAGGCTGGCGATGCAGGCAATGCTACAGAGTATATTCAACTGGCTGTTTCGCTTCTGCTTCAATATACCGAGGCTGATTATACAAAAGAAGAAGAACGACCATATTCCGAATACGGTATATACAATTATACTAAGAAACTCTATTATTATATACTGGTACAGTATCCTGAATGTTGTGATTTGCTTTTGTTATCGAACATTCTGTTTGGAAACGACCCACGTCGTCAACTCCAAAAGAATCTGAAATATATTTATGGCAAACGTACTGTTGCCAGCCAACAATACTGGTATCAACCAGATAAAATCATTGCAGAGAAAGGTACAACAACTTCCGAAACAACAACTGTTTCTACTCAACCAACTGATTCCGGTAAATCCTTATTGGGAGCAATAAAAAGTTTCTTTGGCGGAAAGAAAGAAGAAGAAGAGCCTCAACTGCAACAACAGCAACCGGAAGCACCTGTTGAAGAAAAAACAGAACCATCTGCCAGATTAGAACTCTATCCGGAATTATGGGATAAGATGCCTAATGCCTATGTGCAACTCTTGATGCAGGCAAAAATGAATATCATTCACAGGTTTGCTTATGAAAATCTCAGGAATCACACTGACTACCAGGAAATAAGCAAACGTTTTACACCGGAAGTTATTCTTCAACTGCTATCACGTGAGTTTAAAATACCAAATATTTTGGGCTATGAGCTTCTGCTTACTAATGCCAACGAAATTAAAAAGCAACCTCAACTGGTTGCCCGGATTTTAGATACAAACAGTGCAAAAGCAAGAGAATGGGCTCAAAGGGTAGTCAGTAGCGACATGGATTATTACATGAGTGATTTCGACTTTGTACAAAGTCTTATCTCTAACTCACGGAAAGAAAACCATAGCTGGATAGCCGATACATTACAAAAATATCGTTTTACCGAAGATCGTCAGCAAGCATTGCTTGGTAAACTGGTTGCCGAATTACTGCAATTGGAAAATACAGATGCAAACAATGCGCTAGCCAAAATGATTATCAGCCGCATCAATATTATTGCAGCCGGTCATCTCAGTAAAATCAGTTGGGACATTGTAGAACAGTTAATCCTGTCTCCTCTCTTATCCAACATACTGCTGGCAAGTAATATTCTTACTCAGAAAGCACAAAGAATAAATCCTACCGACATCCCGGTATCGGTGATCGACCTGTTTATGAGAAACGACATTGCCGAGGTTAGGAAAAATGGTATCCAATTGATGAATCTATATCCAACCAACTTCCTTGTAGACAATTACAACTTTGTTCTTAACCAAATTGATAGTGCATGGCAGGATGTGGTTGAAAACGCATTGGTTAAAATCAGCGAATTGGTTAAAGGATATTCAATGGGAGATGCAACCGTACGTCATTTTAATTATGCACTTATCCGGAAAGAAAAATTTGAAGGTGCTCATAACTTATTGAGTAATTTTATGTTGAATAATCTGAAGGGTAACTGGAACACCGGATTAACCACTAAGGATATAACCAAACTGGTACATGCACAGTATCGTACCAGTCAGCTAACCGGATACGAAATTCTGAAAGCATACACCAAGCCCGAAGAGTTTACTTTAGGACAAATCATTTCATTTGGTAATCATGAATTGCTTGCTGTTCGCCATTGGTGCTGGCAGTATTTCAAAGAACATGTTGCACGCATCCGCTTTGAAAAAGACAAAGCACTCAATATTCTTGATTCCAAATGGGACGATACTCGCGAGTTTGCATTTAAATTCTTCCTGACTGAATTTACCGAAAGTGATTGGGATTCTGATACATTGATAGGTATTGTTGACTCCATACGTCCGGATGTAGAAAACTTCGGTAAAGAGCTGATTGGCCGCTATTTCAATCCGACTCACGCAGTGGAATATCTTACTAAACTCAGTGAACACCCCAGTGTAAACGTTCAGGCTTTTGTTACCAACTACCTGAATCATTATGCAGCCGGAAACACAGAGATCATCCGCGGATTGGAATATTACTTCCGTTCGGTACTTACCCGTGTAAATAAAGCCAGGGTTGCCAAAGACCGTATTTTGAAGTTCCTGTTGCAGGAAGCTATGAAGTGTGTTGGTAGTGCAAAGATTATTGCACCTATTATAGACGATATATCCGCACAGGCTACAATACAAGATAAAGCCACCTGCATAAATATTCTAACTGAAATAAGAAGTGCTTATCCACATATAGACACGCACTTAATCCGCATAAATAATTAATTATGATATTCGATTATAAATATAGTAGCAGCACATCAGTAAACAACAGTGCCACAGGTACTGCCATGAATTTTGTGCCCGATGCACTCCGTGAACCGACTTTCTTTGTAGGCAAGCTGAATAAAAAGATATCTTTCCGCGAAGCTATTTCGGCTTTGCACGATGTGGTAGTGTCTGATTTACGCTATACACCTAAAGATAAAACCGAATACAAAGCATGGGCTGCCGAGCAAGAGAAACTATGGCTTAGTGAATACATGGCCAATTTCCAGATAGATGAAGTAAGAGTTCGAATAGAACAATTGCGAGAAGAGCTCAACACTATTTATAAGGAAAAGAGCCGTGTAATGGGTCCCTTTAACCATGCCAAGAAAGCGTATTTCAATTATTTATATGAAAACGATAGGGATGCCTGGTTTGTACTCGATCCTGTTATTACTGTTCATCCGGATGAAGTGTTCTTCGAATGTTTCAGTCAGGACGAGTCTTCGTATGGCAAATTAAGTTGCAACTATAATGTTTTCAAGGAAATAAACGAATTCCAGTGTGGAACTACCAATATTGATTACTCGGCAGAGTTGTATGGTGAGTTCCAAAAGATACGCGATTACAAAGATACTTCCTTTGTTATCGACCCCAGCGGATTCGAAGCTACTACAACCAACGAAGAGACTTACAAGGAAGTTAAAATAGACTTGCCTGATTCGTGGGTACGTGGTTTTCTACAAGTTAGTACAGCTATGACACTGCCGGCAACTACCTTTGATCTTCATCCGATGGATATTTTCAGTATCTGCCAGTTCTTGCGTCGTTTCAAAGAAAAAGAAGGTCCGCGGGCCATACGGTTTATCCTTGAACCCGATAAACCTATCCGTATTGTATTTGAACCATGGTATAAGGAAATTACCTGTCATCGTTCAATTTACACAGGTAGCGATAGCCGCACAATCCGTATATGGGGACGTCGTCGAATAATGATTCTGGAACGTCTTATTCCTATCACTAAGAATTTTAAAGTTGTTCTGCTGGGCTCAGGATTGCCTTCTTTCTTTCTGGCTGATATGGGCGATATGACATTCACCTTGGGGCTTTCGGGATGGACCTCCAACGACTGGAGCCGGGCAGGGAATTTCGATTTAATGGCTCCCCGCGGAAATGTTGATTTCAATACTAAACAGTTGGTATTTAACTCGCTTAAGGAAAAGTGGTTCGAATCTGCCGATAGCCTGGCTAAACGATTAAATCTGGATAGTGCAACAGTGTCTTCTGCTCTTACTGCCTACACACAAGCCGGACGAGTGGTTTACGATCTTAAGGATGGTGTTTACCGTGTTCGTGAGTTAACACAGGAGCCATTGGATTTCGATCAGCTACGTTTTGGCAGTGAACAGGAACGAAAAGCAAATGAACTGATTGAACAAGATAAGGTTAAAATAACTCCGGAAGTTAAAAAAGAGACTTTACACATTAAAGGAAAAGTAAAGGATAAGAATAATACTTTCCACACGCTTGCAGTTATCGATAAAGACGAACGTTTAATTGATGGTGAGTGCGAGTGTTCTTTCTATGGAAATAACAAACTCAGGAAAGGCCCTTGTGAGCATATTCTGGCTACACGGATTGTTTGTAGTGGGATGAAGAGTAAGTTAATGCAATAAATTTAGTCTCTAAACCCTCCCCCTAACCCCCTCCAGAGGGGGATACCATGCGGTAACACTGTACATCCAGCATGTCCCCCTCTGGAGGGGGTTAGGGGGAGGGCCTTTTAGAACTAGTTCTTCACAACCACTTCAAGAATTGAATCTAATTCATCCAGTTCCCCAGTAAAATTAAAAGTAGTCTTACCAGTCTTTTTATCTGTTTTCCACTTAACTGTATTACCAGCCAAGTCTTTATTCAACCATTTAGCAGATTTAATACCTTTCAATTCTAATTCCAGAGAAGTTGTTTGAGAATTCAATACATGAATATAATATGTATTACCTTTTCTTGTTACCGCTCCCCACTCCTGCGGCTTATCAGGCCCCATTTGAGTTCCATAAATAGTTTCCCCATATTTATCCAACCACTCTCCCATTCCAAGAAGACGATCAACACACTCCGGTTGAATTTTTCCATTAGGCATTGGGCCTACATTCAATAACAAGTTTGCACCTGTTCCAGCTGTACGAATCAACAAATGAATAAGCTCCTTAGTTGGTTTGAAGTTATCATCAGTTATTCTGAATCCCCATGCACCATTAATTGTTTGGCAAGTTTCCAGTGGAAGTCTTGATATTGCCTGTCCGCTATGACCAGCTTGATTCTCACCTGGAACATCACGTTCAAAGATCTGGTAATCTTCTCCTGAGAAAGGAGGCAGGTGGTGATTGTTGGCAACAAGACATTCAGGTTGAAGGGTATGTATTAAATCATATATTTCCGGGTAACGCCAATCTACATGAGTGGTAGGGTCGGTACGGTTTTTATCTTCTGTCTGATCCCAATGACCATCAAACCAGATTCCGGCTATAGGGCCATAATTGGTTAACAATTCAGTGAGCTGAGCTTTCATAAAGTCTATATAAGCATTCATATTGCTTGGCTCTGTACGTCCTGTTCCCTTACCTGTACGACCAGTTTCATACTGGTAGTCTGTACGCATCCAGTCGATAAGCGAATAATAAAGAACAAGTTTGATTCCTGCGTTATGGCATTCGTCGGCTAATTGCCGGATAAGATCCTTACCATAAGGGGTATTCATGATATTCCAATCCGATTGTTTTGTATCCCAGTTACTGAATCCGTCGTGATGACGCGAAGTAAACGTGATATACTTCATCCCTGCTTTTTTGGCAATACTCACCCATTCCTTTGCATCAAAAGCCTGTGGATTGAAGAAATCCTGCAAACGCAGATAGTCGTTCCACTTGATAGGTTTGTTTTGCATAATCCATTCGCCATCAGCCAGAACGCTGTAGGGACCAAAGTGAACAAATAATCCAAACCGGGCATCTTCAAACCACTTTGTATCCGGCGATGTTTGTGAATAAGACAAGTTATTGCACAACATAATAACCAATAATAAGGTTAGCACTTTCTTCATAATACGTTAGAATTTAAGTTTATACTTATATATATGCACAAAAATAAAGCTTTTTTTTATTAATGTATAGGGAAATCCCTATTTACATATAGTAATATTATCAGATGCAGGAGTTTTTCCTTGATTACCTTTGCTACTGTTAAACATGAATAACCATAAATTACTGTTATGAGAAAGGTAGCCATCTTATTATTACTCATTATTACAATTGTTTTTTGCAGTTGCGGTACACTGAACTATACTACAAAAAATAAAATAATGGATCTTAAAACGGGTATGACTAAAACAGAGATTATTGATCTTTTTGGAAAACCCAATTATAGAAGTATGATAGGTGATAATGCTGAAATGTGGGAATATCGGGAACCTGTATATAAAGGACATGATGTAGTAAAACTACAATTCGAAGATGATAAAGTGGTATATTTTGAATCTTACTTTCTATAAGATGTAGCTGTACCTCAAACAACGAACACAAAAACTGATTAATATATCTCCTCTACTTAAAACAACTAAGGCAAGCCTCTATCGCTTGCCTTTATCTTTTTACGGTCGTAAACCTTCTTTGATTTAAATACTTTCTGATGATTTATGGGGCGGCCATACATTTCGATCTCCGCTTCCCGGCTTCCTTTTCTTGCTGCCTTCACATAATCTTCCAAAGACAGCTGCGTTTGTTTCTTTTTCTTTTTCATTTTTTGTTCGTCACTTTAGTGCAATAAAAAAGGCTACTTATCCCAAGCAGCCAATCTTTGTTAACCTTAAATCTAATACTATGAAAAACACAGTGCAAATATAAGGGTGATTAGTATATTGTGCAAATTTTGTAACCTTATACAGCGTTTTATAACATTCGTTTGTAGTTCATTGGCCTATCCTTTTGCTTTCTTATTATTCGTTAACAATGAAACAATAATAATTGTGATTATTGATAATGGCAATGCAAAAACAATAGGATCAATCATCGGAAATGGATATGCTTCGATTAATACATCTTTACCAAACAGTGCTTTACAAACACCTAACGCTGCCGATTCTTTTTCATGAAGAAAGATTAAACAGAATATACTGGCCAATGTGCCCACCCACATACTAGCTAATGCTCCTTTGCGATTTGCCTTTTTCCAATAAAGTGCACAGAAATAAGAAGGCAAGAAAGCAGAAGCACAAACACCCATAAACATAGCTGTTCCGCGGGCAATAATATCGTTGGGCAACATATAACAAATAATGTAACTCACCAAAATAGCAAACAAAATACCTATGCGAATAACATTGGTTAGTTTTCCACGCGACCGGGGTTTATAGGTTCCGTAAATATCCGATCCAACAGAAGCTCCCATAGTATGAAACTGTGAGCTTAATGTAGACATGCTTGCCGATAATATACACAACATAAATATGGCCGAAAACCACTCCGGCATTGATTTATTTATGAAATAAGGTATAATTTTATCTATATCTTTAACAACCTCGGTAGCCACAGCACCTTCGTTTTTCAGAAAAAACAAATTGCTTAACGGTCCTACGTGGTATATGGCTCCTACTGTTACCATAATAAATAAACAGCCCACTAATACTCCCCGGTTTAATTGTTTGCTACTTTTTACTGTCATAAAACGCACAACCAATTGCGGTTGGGCCAAACACCCTAATCCTACTCCCAGAATAAGCGAAGTTACCAATGTAAACCATTGCGAAGAACCTGTTACAGGCATGCGTGTCCATCCCTGGTGCCCTAGCTCCTTAAACCGATCGGGTACCAGATGTGCAATATCGGTTAATGCTTTATTGGCCTCTGTTACACCCATTCCTAATGTTTTATATACCCCTATCAACAAGAATAGCATACAACAGAACATAATAACAGCCTGCATAGCATCAGTGTACATAACTCCTTTCATTCCACCAGCTATTACATAAGCAGCCACAACCAGAGTAAATATAAGTAAAGCTATATTAAAATCAATCTGAAAAATCTGTTCTATGAATACTGCGCCCCCTTTCATAACAACAGCGGCATACAAGGGCATTCCTATAAATATTACTGCGGCAACAAACACCTGAATGTTTCGCGAGCGATAATAGCGTCCCAACAACTGAGGAAAAGTACTAACATTAAGTTTTACTCCCAACCGGCGGGTGCGCAAACCGAAAAAGATGAATGCAATAACTACACCCACAAACATGTTAAGGAAGCATAGCCACTGAATACCCATTCCAAATGCAGCCGAAACTCCTCCAAAGCCAACAATAGCCGATGCCGAAATAAAAGCAGCACCATAGGATAAGGCCATAACAATAGGATTCATTTCTCGTCCACCTACCAGATAATCACTGGATGAGGTTGTTTTACGATATCCCAGAAAACCCAAAAACGCAATTAATAAAAGGTAGGCAACTACGATTAGCCCAAGTAGAAATGTACTCATTTTGTCTCGTCTTTATTATTATCCTTGTTCCAATACTTAATACCATACCACGCAGCAAAAATTACACATATCATAGATAGTAGATAGGGTAAATAAATTAATGGGTCTTCAATTCCAAACATTTTGCACTTCTTTATGATTAAATTTCGCACAAAAGTAAAGAATAAAACGATTAAAAGAAACAAAAGAATAAAAATATCGGGGAAATTCTTAATATTTGGAATAAAGGAGAGAAGTATTACAGAGTTCACAATGTTCTCATTTGGTAATGTCTGAATGAAATTTGTGAACTCTGTATATCAATCTATTAGATATTGACGTAAATATTCAGGGTTTCTTCGTGTATCCCATACAAAATCAACACGAATGTAATCAGATAAAACACTGTAATATAACTTACATTTGTTTTTAATAATATATCTATATGGGGTTTTAATCTCATCAATAACCTCAAAAGCACCCATTTCAGGAAATATCAATAAATAATTTGTTTCATCTTTAATCTGATTTATTATTTCCAATGCTTTCTTTTTACCTGTTTGGGGTAAATAAAACAGATACACATCCTTTAAAGATCTACGAGCTAATGGGGTCCATTTTATCACCATGCTTCAATATCTTTATTCAGTTCATCTGTACTGATACATAAGCCTTGTTCATCTTCTTTTGTAGCTTTTGCTACTAAATCCTTAAATAATCCGGAAGATAAAGAAGGAAGGTCATTCCTTTCCTTTCGTAAATCCTGAAAACAGGCATTTAGTTTTCTAAATGTGTCTTCATCGTTTATATCAGTAAGTATTTCACGAACCAATAACGCTTTCCGACTTTCTAATTCTAATACAGTCATTTCATTATTCTTTTAAAAATAAATTATTGCAGACATATCTAAAACAAAAATAAGAAGTTTTTTTCAAAACTCCCCGTAATTCACCTGAAAACAAGTTAACTTTAACTCCTTGCGCCACATATCAACTACCTGATTACGATCGTCAAGGATAAAGTCGATATAATACTTTCCATTTATTTCTGCAGCAAAGATTTCTCTTTTGATGATCGAATCTTTTCTATAATCCTTCGAAGGACGCATCCACAGCTGGTGATAAGTTATGGCATGTTTTTCAAGGAAACGAACCGTAGGTTCACGGAAACGATCTTCACGACCCGACACCAAAAGTATCTGGTATCCCTGACTGGCAAATGTTTTCAACACATTTGCTACAGGCTCATTCAGTTCATCCTTATCGGCATGTGTAGCATCAAACGGGTTACGGTTATCCATCAACGCCAGTGTACCATCAAGATCGCAGATGATTGCTTTAGGCAAAGATTTATCTTGTTCCAGCAACGAGGTTTTTTCTTCCGTTTTCGGACGGGTAGAGAAGTCGAAAGTCTTTTTCAACTCCTTCAAGTCACTTAAAAAATGCCGTTGTACATTGACTGAAATACGTTTTCCGGTTTCCTGTTGTCGTTTCTCGCACCTTTCTGCAATAACTTTGGCATCCGCCTCAAAAATCTTAAAAGAGATATCGGCCAGGTGATTAAACTTATTGATATAATGCTCCAGATAATCAGCCCGACAGTGCGTAGCGTCTATTATCACATTACTTTTCTTTTTTAGTAATGCATGGATAGAGGCATCAATCATATCGGTTATCAAACATTCTTCGTGTACAGAAAGATTGGAATAGGTAAAATGCATTGTACGGAAATCATCCCGACTAAGGCGTATCCAATTCTCTTCAGTGCGGATAAAGTATTTTGCAAAAGTAGATTTACCCGATCCGGGAGCACCTACCAATATTAATAGTTGTGGATTCTTTTTCATTTTATCTAAACATATACAATTAGGGATACAAGCCCCAAACTAAAATATCACTTGGTTTATCAATATCTAAAAAGTCTTTAGCCAATTTATCAATACGATCCGCAAATATTTTTGTCTTTTCCATGGTTTCTTTTAGAGCATCCTTTAAATCATTAATATCAATTATCAATCTTGTTTCTGATGGTGGTGGAACAAATTTTTCATAACCATCAGACAGTAATTCCATAATTATTTTATCATCTTCTATTTTTATAGTAGGTTGCGGATGGCCCTGCCAAAACCATTCATATTGCCCCTTTGTCAGTTCTTGCCAGTGCTGTATATCGCTTAAACTGCCACAGCATTGTGGAAAAAGCATATCCTTTCCGTCTATCTTTAATACACACCCTCCATCGAAAGAACAGATTTCATCTATTTGAGAACCCTCTGTTCTATTTTTTACCTCCCATAATAGGTTTGCATCAGAAATTGCACTTAATTCATAAAAGTTAGATCCTATAGAATAGGATTGCATTGATTCATAACCACTGGCTATCAAACATGCTGTGTGTGCTTTTTCATAGTCCTCAGCATATTCCCAATATGGTCCATTCTCGGGAGATATAAAAAAACTGCTATCTCCCCATATTTCTATTACAGGAACTAATTCTATCTTTTTCATTTTCTTACAACCGTTTGTCTAAAGTAGATTCTACATTCTCGCCCATGATACGGTCCAGCACCAGATTCTTAAAGAAATAGTTCTCTTTATCTATGTCTTGATACTTCACCTTAAGCAATTCCCAGTTCAGCATCCAGTCGTTTATGGAACATTCTAGTTTCCGGCTGACATTTCTTTTTTGCAGATAACCATTGTAATGGTTCTGATAATCAACGCCGTAAATCATAGTAAGATACTGATTGTTCCTTATCTTGAATGCAGGAGGCAAACCTTTTATAAAAGCCTGACGGGGTTTTACCAATATTCCTTCTTCCAGATTCTTTTCCAAAGTCGCAAACCAAGCATATATCTTATCTATAGAGCCGGCTAATTCTTCATCGTTCCTGATAGAAAGATGCATAAACTCATCACTGTTTACTTCTGCATAACTCAGATTATCGTTTACAAACTCTTCTGTACCATCATCAAATATCTTTTTGAGGATGTTAAATGGTTTAAAGTAAATATCACCCTGACGGCCAAAGTGGTTTATCTGCTCTTCATAAATATTCAAACTCTTTTTATAAGCCTCCAAATCAAGTAAATTGAACTGGGTTAACGAATCGTATTGACGAAGGATATGGTGTGGATACTTTATTCGTAATTCTTTATGCGAAAGATTTTCTTTGTCGGCCATATACTCTTTGTAAGCAGCAGATGCTTTTACCTTGGCCATTTTATCATATAACCCGGATTGCAACAGAAAATCCGAATGATTACGGTGCACATTGAGATAAGCTACAAATTCGTTCTCAATCAAGCCTTTTCCTAACACGCTCCACGGCATCATTTCCGATTGTATGATTGCAATGTTCAAGTTTGTCCAGTCCATTCTGCCATGCAACTCCCGACATGCTTCTCTTGCAGCTTCCATGTCTATGAAATCTATCATATACCCATTACGGCTTACAAAATATGTATCTTTCAGGTTTTTATGTAGATAGATATCGCAGTACGAACCCATATATTTCTTCTGAACCACTATCTCTGTTACCTCATTTTTATAAAAGAAGCGAACTGCTTTATCTATACTTTCAATTTCATTACGTTCCAATGATTTTGGCGCAGGAGATATGGTAGGCGAAAAAGCATTTACCTTGTTCGCACAAAAACGGTCTATTCTATTTTTTAATTTCTTCAGATCTTCCATCTTTTCTAAAGCTTACAACTTTCAACTAACTAATTATACATCCTTGTGTAGGCTGAATTCCATTCAAGCTATCGCCCAGTTGAAAATATTCTATATTCAAAGACATGTTTGCTGTACATGTTTCTATCAATTCCTTAAACTCCTGACGAGTAGGTTCAAAATGATGATCCTCATGCCGCATATCACTATCCATTGTATAGTGTTGGTTGAATTCTGCATTCGGGGTGGTTATTATCAGTTTGTTGAAGTTGTACGACAATGCTTTACCAATCAACTTCGGAACTTCGGCCAATGGGTTGTGTTCAATCACTTCGGTCATAATGATATTTACCTTCTCGGAAGATGTAAACTCATCTACCGAACTATAAAAGTGTAAATTGTCTTCATCGTACCTGCGACCAACTGATTCCGACAGTTTAACGAACCGGGCATCCTGATCTACTGCATGGTAAGGTGCAGTAAAACCTTTCTGCATCATCTTTTTATAATACATAAATTCTCCACACCCAATATCAAGAACAGGTATATCGGCCTCCAACTGTTTGGTTATAAACTCCAGCCGCTGGCGGGTAGTTCCCATAAGAACCAGATTGGCTTCCAAACCATTCTTTGCCAGATAGTTCTCGAATACAGGCTTCAGTTCTTCAAATTGTTGCGGTGATTTAACTGCACGCATAATGAAGAGGTAAAATACAAAATAGGGAACATTATCAATGTTGGTCAAGATGCGTCCGTACTTTTGTGCCAAATGTTCGTCTATATAAGTATAAATGCTGTATTCGTTTGTTGCATGGGTAAACAGGGCTACGAGTGCCAACAAGTTGAAAGCTTCGAATATACTCTTGGCTGTAATGGTCAGTTTAAATATACGATTGCTTTGTTGCTCTACCAATATTCCTTCGAAGTATTTGGATAGTAAAAACTTCCCTTTCCGGTACCACGAAGAGTCAATATAAAACGATGGAACTTCTATCGTACAGCTTTCTGTATCGGCTTCGCCCTGTGTTATATGTAACCAAGCTATTTCTTTTACTTCGTATTCTTCTTTGCTTTTCAGCAGATGATTAAACAATTCGTTACAGATATGCAAAATTGCTAGTGGCGAGCAATAGCTTTGATAATCCATTTGGTTGGCATCTTCGGGCATATAACTGTAACGGGTATCTTGAAATACCACTTCGTAGCAATGTTTGCTCACGGCATTGCCAACTACCTGCCCGTTTTTCATGGACTTAAAATAGAGTCCAAAGTCGGTATCCGGATTCTTATAAAGAATATCCAGCAGGTAGTGGTTGTCGCTCTTTATTTTCAGTATCATTATTGATTGTGCTTTAATTATTTCATCTCGATCGCATAGCATTCGCAATCAAGCACTTCGTCGTCGTAACGTCTTTCTGCTAGATACAGTCGGCCCTCATAGCGGAATCCACATTTTTTCAATACATTCTTCGAACCTTCATTATATGAATAGCAGTATGCAGAAATCAAATCAAGGTTTAATTCCTCAAACCCAAAACGCAATAAGGCGGTAACAGCCTCGGTCATATAGCCTTTTCCCCAGTAGTCTTCCCCAATAGCATAGCCAATCATTCTTACTTTTTCGTTTTTTCTTTTGGGGTCGGTAATCAAACCAATGGTACCAAACAATTTGCCTGTTTCTTTCAGCACTATACCAAATACAGACTCCTGATTGAGGAATACTGTTTTCATTACCTCACGTGTTTCTTCAATGCTTTTATGGGCTTCCCATCCTGCATTAATGCCTACATTTTTGTTTTTGGAATACTCGTAAATGTCGTCTGCGTCGCTTTCTATAATCGGACGAAGTAGTAAACGTTCTGTTTCGATGTTCATTTATTCTTGATTTTATAGCTAAAAGCAGCTATAATGTATTTCATTATTTCAACTCCTCTTTCAAGAGTTCGTAAATTTCCTGCCATGTTTTTTTGTGGAATTCAGTAGATTCGTTTGATAGCAAAAGAAAAATTTGAGAAGAGAAGAAAACATCTGTAGCTTTTTCTTCATTAATATTATAATCAAAGATTAAAGCTTCTATTATTTGTTCTCCAATATCTTCGATATTAAACAATATATCAGTATTTGCATCTGTTTTATTCTCAATCATCATTAATGCTCTCTGCGTACAAAAACAAATTTGATGAGTTTCTTCATGATAACGAAGTTCTTTAAGAAAATCTTCTCTTGAAATTTTACCACTTAAAAATTTGTCCAAACGTCGTTGTATCTTATCATCAGCAACAGGTCCCTCTACTATATCATAATCGTGTGCGGGAACGTTATTTTTGGGATTTCTATTTAACACGATAAAATCCAACCATTCATTAGAATAATTTTCAAAACGCAACACTTTATAGTTCCACGAAGAAAATGCGCTTTCGAAAAACTCAAATTCGGTAACTACACCTTGAGTATTATTCTTTTGTCCAATTTTCTTTGCCCATTCTTCTGCTTGTTGGCGAAAACGGGTGACATAAAATCCTTGTCCAAAATCTTTGTATTTTTCACATTTAGACAAGTCAATCTGCGAGATAGCAGTATAGCTTCCATGATAAACATTCATTTCAAATATCCTCCATTTTTGCGACACACATCATATATATCAAGCAATGCCCAGTATTTATTATCTGTATGTAATGCCCACCAGTTCTTTGTTAAAAAATCAAAGCCTCCATAGCGAACTAAATAATGATATGCTTCTGCTATATTTATTTTAAATGCGGCAGCAAATTCAGGTATAATAAAACTGATAAAACTAATTTTATCACTTGTTGCTTTATCCAACTTACGTACGTTTTTCTCAGAATGGATAGTTGTCATAATTTCACATTTAAAAGATTGCTAAAAGCAAATATAAGATATTTTAAGCAGAAAACATACAATTGATTATGCTTTATACAATTCTTCTCTTATCTCCACCAGCACTTTTTCTATCCTTTCCATATCTGGTTTGTCTTGTAGAGTCGAAGTCTCTGCATAATGATTTATATTATCCATCATTTCGTTGGCCATAGTTAACAAATCATCGTATTCCATTTTACCCGATTTTATATTTAACAATTGCTCACGATTGGTTCGTCTTACATTCAATTTTCCGTCACGAAGTATTTCTTCGGCTACTTGCAATAAGCGAATGGTGTGCATCATGTTTTTCGAATCGTAATTCTTACCATGCTGTTGGTTGTTCATATATCTGGCATCGTTCCGTTCTTCCACCCATTCCCAATATTCTTTATATTCTTTGCAATACATGGAATAGGCTTCTATGTTAAAGCTAAGGTAAGCTACTTGCTGATCTCCCTTTTCTATGGATGATAGCGAAACTTCATTTGCAGCCGGATTATGTATTATTCCTTTGTATCCGCGTGTTTTGTCTTCATCATAAAACAAGGCATACATTCCTTTACTATGTGATATGCAACTAAGCCCGCACTGCTCCTGCAAAAAATGACTCTTTGTTAACCACTCTTTTACCGGAACAGATGAATATCCTTCCAGAATATAGCAGAAGTCGAGTACACCCTTTCGTTCCTTATCCATAGGGTTTACTATTTTCTTTTTATAGCCTCTGGCTTTCCGTATCTGAGAATGTGCATATCCGGCAAAGGTGTCTTTACAGAGCTTGGACAAGAACAATTCAACACTTAGTTTATCCATCAGCGGATGTTTGTATAATATACAATCAGCAGGAATTTCCAGTACCTCAAGGAGGTTGGGATTATTTTTGTACAATAACTCCACAAACCGCCCAAGCTCGTAATAAACTTCATCATTGGTTTCATTGTTTATTTGTGGAGTATATTCTAAACCATAAAACTTTTCTTTGGGCAGATAAAATACGCCTTTCAAATCCGTATCCGATTGCGGTGTGTCCAGACCGTAAGCTTTACTCCCACTTATACATTCAAACAGCAAGAGTCCTTTTTCTTTTATTTCCTGTATTGTCATTTTTTGATTGTTTTTCTAAAAAAAGTATCTGCTTCTTTTATATCAAATTGTACTTTTTCTAAGGATTGACTTTTCTGCGTGCAATAATCAAAAGTCTCATCAATCCATAATTTTAGTATACCGGTTATTGGTATGGTACATCGTTCCTCTGAGCTTGCTTTTAAGTCTATCAAGTTGTGTACTATCTGTTTTAAGTTGGCAGGCAGTAATTCTAATAATGGATAGATATTCATTGGAGGAATTGAACCTTTATCAACACACCACAGGGCAGCCAACAGAGGGCGAAGTATATAGAAAAGTTTTTTTATCTTCAATTCATCGCCTTTCAAACTATTCATTGCGCCTTTTGCTATTCCAATATAATGATGGGCATTGGTTCGGGCACAGAAATAATGTTGACACAATGTCCACATATCCTGATGGAATGATGCTGTTGTATTATAAACAACTGGTGATTGCAACCATTCAAATGGTGAAGAATTCGATTTAGTTATCAGTTGAAGTGTTTTTCCAAGCTCCCAACCGCTTATATCCAATTCGTCGTCTATAGGAAAGGTTAACTGGTCGGCTTTCTTTTGAATAGTAAGATAGTCATCAGTCGCACGGATGAATATAAAACGTACATCATAGTCACTATCCGGTGATGGGAATCCCCATGCACGGCTACCTGATTCAGCAGCAAAAAGTATTTTTATATGCTGCTCTCTTTCTATATCTATTAATTTATCCTTTATTCTTTGTTCCATAACTGTATCTTAGTTTGACGGTACAAAGGAAAAGGATGACTACGCAATTTTTATGCGTAGCCTAAAAAATATATTAAAAGAGATTCAATTTATTCTTCTGAGCCTCCTCCAATGATACAACTTCCTGCTTTATTTCGTTTCTGTTCTCACGCAATGTTTTATACGTATTATCCAATTCACGTACAAAATCTTTTTGTAATTCAGGGTTTAATAACTTACCAGCAACCCCGGCATTTTGCGAAGCATCTTTCAGATGTATAACCGGACCACCATAAACCGGTGCTATTTTCAAGGCTGTATGAAGCTGTGAAGTTGTTGCTCCACCAATCAGGAGTGGTATATTTAGTCCTGCCTTTTCTAGTTCTATGGCTACATTTACCATCTCTTCTAAAGACGGGGTGATTAGTCCGCTCAGTCCTATGATATCCACCTTGTTTTCAATAGCTTGCTGAACAATTGTTTCGGCTGGTACCATCACACCGAGGTCTATAATCTCATAACCATTACAGGCCATTACAACCGAAACAATATTCTTTCCTATATCATGTACATCGCCCTTTACGGTTGCCAGCAGAACTTTTCCGGCCGAGGATATACCATCGTGCTTTTCGGCTTCTATAATCGGTTGAAGAAAGGACACAGCCTTTTTCATTGTACGGGCAGTTTTTACTACCTGAGGAAGAAACATTTTACCTGCGCCAAACAGTTCACCTACATAGTTCATACCGGCCATAAGCGGACCTTCGATTATATCTACTGCCTTATTGTATATGGTAAGGGCTTCTTTGAGGTCATCGTCCAGGTAATCACTAACACCTTTCACTAACGCATATTGCAAGCGTTCCTGCAATGTTCCGGTACGCCATGTATCCTGCCTTTTTTCCTGTGTTTTATCTGTCGAAGTATTTTTCAATCCTTCGGCTAGTTCAATCAAACGCTCGGCAGCATCTGGTCGGCGGTTGAGTACTACATCTTCAAGCTTTTCGAGTATATCACTGGGAATGTCGGTGTAGAGAACAGAGGTTGCAGGATTTACAATTCCCATATCCAACCCTTCACGGATGGCATGGTAAAGGAATACTGCATGCATAGCCTCACGAATATAATTATTCCCCCGGAAAGAGAAAGAAAGGTTACTGATTCCGCCACTGATAGATGCCCCCGGAAGATTTTTCTTTATCCAGCCAACAGCATTTATAAAATCTACAGCATAGTTATTATGTTCTTCCATTCCGGTAGCTATGGCCAGAACATTGGGGTCGAATATAATATCGCAAGGATTGAAACCAACTTTATCAACTAACAAATGGTAAGCACGTTCGCACACTTCTACTTTCCGTTCGAATGTATCGGCTTGTCCTTTCTCGTCAAAGGCCATCACAACAACTGCTGCACCATATTGCTTAACAGCGCGAGCATATTGAAGAAACTTTTCTTCTCCTTCTTTCAGAGATATGGAATTGACAATAGATTTGCCTTGAATACATTTTAATCCGGCTACAATAACTTCCCATTTTGATGAGTCGATCATAATGGGCACACGGGCTATTTCCGGTTCCGATGCTATCAGGTTAAGGAATGTGGTCATTTCTTCCTGTGCATCAAGCAACCCGTCGTCCATATTAACATCAATGATCAATGCTCCGTCTTCTACTTGTTTACGGGCGATAGATAAAGCTTCATCGTATTTTTTTTCTTGTATAAGCCGAAGGAACTTTCGCGAACCGGCTACATTGCATCGCTCACCGATATTAACAAAATTCATTTCTGGTTTTACTTCTAACAATTCCAGACCGGAGAGCCACAGCACACCTGGTTTAGCTGCCGGGCTATGAGGTTGTGCACCTGCAATGATGGCAGAATATTCGGCTATATAAGCATCTGTTGTTCCACAACAACCACCGATAATGTTTATCAGACCCTCGTCGATGTATTCTTTTACCTGAACAGCCATTTCCTGCGGTGTCTGATCGTACCCACCCAAACTATTCGGTAGTCCGGCATTGGGATAGGCACTTATATAATAAGGAGCCCGACTTGCCAGTTGTTTTAAAAACGGTTTCAGCTGACTGGCACCAAAGGAACAGTTCAACCCTATTGAAAAAATATCGGCATGTTGAACGGATGCTAGAAAAGCATCCAGTGTTTGTCCGGATAGAGTCCGCCCGCCAGTATCGGATACTGTTATAGAAAGCATTAAGGGAACATTTCTACCCGTTTTGTTCATTGCTTCTTCGGCAGCATATATAGCTGCTTTGGCATTGAGGGTATCAAAGATTGTTTCAATAAGAATAGCATCTACCCCGCCCTCCAACAGTGCTTCTATTTGTTCCAGGTATGCGGATGCAACATCATCATAGGTTACCGAACGATAAGCCGGATTATTCACATCGGGCGACATGGATGTAGTTTTATTGGTTGGCCCTACCGAGCCTACCACAAAGCGTGGTTTATTTGGGGTGAGTAAAGTATATTCGTTGGCTATGGAACGAGCTATCTTTGTTGCTTCCAGATTTATTTCCTTTACCAAGTCTTCTACATGATAGTCGGATAGGGAAATGGAAGTGGCATTAAAGGTATTGGTTTCAATGATATCGGCTCCGGCTTCCAGATACTTTCGATGAATGTCTTTTATTACATCCGGGCGGGTAATATTCAACAAATCATTATTGCCTTTCATTTGTCCGGGGATACTTTGGAAACGTTTGCCACGGAAATCTTCTTCTTTCAGGTTGTATTGTTGAATCATGGTACCCATGGCACCATCGAGTATGAGTATCCTTTGTTTGATTAGTTCTTGAATGCTTTTTTTCATTTCTTTATAAATAGGATATTTGAAACGCAGATTAACGCGGATTAACGCAGATTGAATATTTTCTAATTATAAATCTGCGTTAATCCGCGTTAATCTGCGTTTCAAAATAAAATCAATAATTCTTTCTTATTCTATCCATATCACGCCGATCATCTTTCTCTTTCAATGATTCGCGTTTATCATATTGTTTCTTCCCTTTTGCTAATGCAATAACTACTTTAGCCAAGCCTTTTTCGTTAATAAACATGCGGACTGGAACGATAGTAAATCCGGTTTCTTTGGTACCACGTTCCAATTTCTTTATCTCCTTTTTGTTTAAAAGCAATTTACGATCTCTACGTACGGAATGATTATTGTATGAGCCATAAAAGTATTCAGTAATATGCATGTTCTTTACCCATAGCTCTCCACGCGAAAAGAAACAATACGTATCTACCAAACTGGCTTTACCTAAACGAATGGATTTTATCTCTGTTCCGGTTAGTACAATACCCGCAGTAAAAGTTTCGATAAACTCATAATCGAACGAGGCACGTTTATTTTTTATATTAACAGCAGGCTGTTTCATTTTAGTTACGAGTTACGAGTTACGAGTTACAAGAGTATTGCAACCAATAAACTCATCAATTAAGAAAAAACAATAATTTATCAAATACAAATTGAATAAACAACGGGCAAGTTATCAATAGTAAAGAAGCAACAAGCGTAAATCCCATTCTGGATTCTTCTTTAATTTGCAACAGAATACCTGCTCCTACCCAAACAATATAAACAATATAAAACTGGAATATTAGTCCCCAAAAGCCAATTTCGGGAAATAATCCGGTTACAAAGTTAGTTAAAAAAGAAACAACAAGCGAATATCCGGCAAATTGATAAATTAAAGATAGGTCATTTTCTTGCCTAAAGTACCTAACACCGATTTCATTTATTACATAAGATGCTAAGAAATAGCCTCCAAATAAAGAAACAGCTACAACACAACAACGAGTCATAGCTTCCTGAAAACTTTCCGGACTACCCCAGCCCTGCCTGAATAAAACTCCAGCAAAAACAGCTAAGGCACATAAACCAATCATAGGATAAACAAAAGCTGAAAGTACTTTTTGTTTATCCTCATTTAAATAAATTTCCTCCCAAGCCTTAGCAGGGGAGGAAATTAATTGTATTGCGCGTTTAAATATTTCTTGGTAGTTCAAGGATGTATTATCTTAATTTAATTTTTATTTTTTCGGATTCTATACCAGCATAAGATTTGTTTTCCAATTGAACATATACAGAATCATTAGTAGTTCCAAATGTTTTCAATTCAGGATAATAGTTCTTAATTTCTTGTCCTGGAGCAATGTAAGAAATATAAAAATTCCCCCCAGTAACACCACTATCAGTACTTTTCAATTCTTCTGAATTCATTAATTTCATTTTAATTGTTTCACCTTCTACTCCAGTGACACATAATTTAAAATCTGACAGTGAAAAATCTTTTAAATGGAATGTTGACAAAGCAACATCAAAATAACCATTTCCAAAATAAAAATATTCTGTATAGACAGGCGTTTCCGTTTCAAGAGGTTCATAAGTCATACCATTTACAGCTTGGGAAAAATACATATATCCATAATCTTGAGCAAATGATACATTATATGTAGTTTTATCTTTCGTCCATTCTTCACCCTCTGCTAGATAAACATATATTATAGCTCTTGTAGGAGTAAGAGCTGTTCCATCAGTATATTTTAATTCCATAGCTCCTGGATTAGAAACATTAAATGTATATCCATTATCAGCTTTAACAGATAACCCACCTAAATAACTTTCTGCAATAGTAACAGCAAAAGGCCCATCTGGATAATTTCCTCCATCCGAATCTAAACAAGAAGTTAAGGTTGTTCCCATAAAAACGGTCAACACCGCCATCATCAAAAATCTCATTGCTTTCATAATTTAATTTAAATTTTATGTGTTTTTTGGGTGTGCAAATATATAATAAATACAAAAGGGATGCACACCGTTATCTCCTTTTTTTAATCTATCTTAAGACTAAATGCAAGGAGGGGGAAAATACTGCATACTTTTAAATATTTTTTTTAAGCAAAGAACTTCGAAATACCAAATAGAGGAATGTTCTCCATCCAATCTTGATCCTGATAACCCAACATTGAAATGCGTAGTCCTTTCAATGAATATTGTGGGTGACTCTTGATATATTCGTACATCGATTTAGCTCTGACATTCTCTTCTGCTTTTACTTCGATAGGAATAACCCGTTTGTCCATTTGAATAACAAAATCAATTTCGGCAGGAGTCGATTCGCTACTCCAATAATAAGTAGAGATACCCATAGTAACTAATTGCTGAAGAACAAACTGCTCGGTAAAAGCACCTTTGAACTCTTTGAATACATTGTTACCTACTAACATCTGGCTAGCCGGCGCATCAACCATACAACCCAACAAACCACAATCAAGAAGGAAGAGTTTGAATGCTCCCAAATCTTCATAAAACTTAATGGGCATTTGCAACTCTTTTACACGGCATACCTTATGTATGATACCTGCATCAATGAGCCACTGAATAGCCAGTTCATATTCGGTGGCTCGTGCTCCTTTCTTAAGCACATTATAGATAAATTTTTTGTTTTCTTTAGCCAGTTGAGAAGGAAGAGATTGTAATACTTGACCAATGCGCATACTATCGGTGGCAGAGGTATGTTTTGAGATATCACGTCTATAAGCATCAAGTATTTCATTCTGTTTAACCCTTACCTCCTGCAAATCATAATTATTAATATAGCTATCCACCACTTCGGGCATACCACCTACATAATAATACTGACGCAGTAGGTCAATATATTTGGTTCGGAGTATATTCAAGGGTTCCCAATCTGGCTGATGAAACAGATTGCTCAAAGACGTTTCACCCATGGCCATCAAAAATTCTTCGAAATCAAGCGGATACATGTGAAGAAGATTCACCTTGCCTACAGGAAAAGATTCGCCACGCCCAATAGTGATACCTAATAAAGAACCGGCTGCTATCACATGATATTGGGGTGCGTTCTCTTGGAAGTATTTCAAACTATGCAAACCACGTTTTACCTCTTGCAATTCGTCGAAGATAATCAGCGTTTTTCCAGCTTCAATTTTCGTACTGGTTATGGCTTGTAAAGTCAATAAGATTCTGGGAATATTGTAGTCTGAAGCGAATAATTCTTCTGCCAAAGGTTCTTCATCACAGTTAATGTAAGCCACATTTTCGAACTCAAGTTCTCCAAAATGTTTCATAATCCAGGTTTTTCCTACCTGACGTGCACCTAACAAGATGAGTGGTTTTCTCTGAGGTTCATCTTTCCATATTCTTAGCTTTTTAACTATTTTTCTTTCCATACAGCTGCTGATTATAATTACCGAAGCACAAATATACATTTTTTCGATGATACATTGCAGCATAACCAACACTTTTTCGATGATAAAACAAGCTATTTACTACACTTTTTCGATGATCAAGTTAGATTTACTTTACTATTTTAGCAAACAACTCTAAATGTTCGTCAACATACTCTGCAACGAGGGTGGTATTCAGTTCTTCCATTTCAAGGAATTCCTCTTCTAACTCATCAAAGATCTCATATTGTTCATACATAGCCATGAACTCTTCTTCTGTTCTTTCTTTTTCCAGATCTTCGCGGTTTTTATCAAAAATCTCTTTGGCTCTATAGATAAGTTTTGAAAGATCTTTCAGTCCCCAAAGACGCATAGCTTTGGCAAAAGGATTATCAAAGATATATCCTCCATAACCGTTTTGGATTAACTGGCAGAAACCGCCAACCATCAACTCGTCACGGAACGTTTGATAAGAAAGTAACACATGTTGCTCACCTGTAAGCAGATGCATGTTTTCTGCATTCAATTCACCACCAAGTGTTTCAAGGTATTTGTTGGTAAAAACCTTAATAAATTCGTCCATGCCCTCAAGTGCGGCCTGTTGGAGATATTTTTCTTCTATTTCAATCATAACGGTTTTCAAAATTAGTTTATGCATTCCTCAATCACATACTCCCCAATATTCCTTTCCTCACGATTAAAGTCAACCCCAACCTTAATCAACCTACGCCCATCAGCCAGATAAGGTATCAGATACCCTTTATCATCTATCTGCTGCAAAGCGGCTTGAGCACTACCATTTAGTTTAAATTCGAACACATAAATGCAATCTTTTGTTTTTACCACTGCATCGGCTCTGCCCCGGGCACTGCGTACTTCGGTTTCAATAAACTGCCCCATAAGTTTAAATATCAAATAGAAAACTACCTGATAATGGCGTTCTGTACGGTCGTTTAGTTCATAAGGAAAATCGGCAAAGAAACAGCGCAAGCGCTCTAGGAAATCTTGGGTTTGGCCGTTTTCTAACTCTTCAACAAATCGTTCGATATGAAAAGGTGCTTCTGTTGATGTTACAGTCGAATAAAAGGGTGTAGCGAAATTTAGCAATCCATATTTCACCTCGTCATTAGGGAATCCTAAAACATACCGATCAAAACGTTCATCGTATCCTTTTATTGTTAGATAACCACTTTGGTACATCATTGGTACTGGGTTATTTACATCTGCCCGATCGTCAGTAAGCGAAGCCGCCAATACTTTATGTCCTTCAAGTTCACGCAAATCGTAATCTGTCTGCTTTAACATTTCTACCAGAAAGGTAGGGGTTCCGCTGGCAAACCAGTAGTTCTGCATTTCACCTGCCGACAGAGTTTTCAATATACTAAATGGGTTGTATATTCCCTCCTCCTGATTTTGTCGGAATCTGTATCCATCATATCTGATTGTCAGCATCTCAATGATGGTTTCATAAGATTTATTGTACTTATGCGATAAATTGTTTAGTCCAATTGCAAAGTTTGCCTCAATTTCTTTACAGGTCATTCCACAGATATCACTGAAACGAGGATCAAAGCTTATATCAAACAATTGGTTGAGGGTACTAAAAATCCCCATTTGGGCAAACTTGGTTACACCGGTAATAAAAACAAAATGCAACCACTGGTCGGCAGATTTTAATACTGTATAGAAAGCAGTGAGCAAACTACGAAACCGTTCCAACAGTTTTTCATCATGAAGATTACGCAACAATGGCTTATCATATTCATCGATCAAGACAACAACCCGACGACCGGTTTGCTTATATGCTTGCTCAATAACTGTCATAAAACGTCCGGAGTATGTAATACCTTCACCTCCAGTCATGTAAAGTTCTTCCCATCTACGAAGTTGACGTTCAAGTGTATCTTGCAGGTCTTCATATGTATCATACTTCTCTGCATTCAGATCAAGATGCAATACCGCATGTACATTCCATTCTGTCTCCGTTTCGGCAATAGCCAATCCTTCAAACAATTCTTTCTTTCCCTGAAAAAATGCTTCGATGGTTGAAAGGAACAAGCTTTTACCAAAACGTCGCGGACGACTCAAGAAATAGGGATTTCCCATTTCTATGAGCCGCCGCAAATGATGTGTTTTATCAACATACTCGTATCCGCCTTCGCGAAGTTTTTCAAAACTTTGTATGCCAATGGGATAACGTGGTTCCTTTATTTTCATTTTTAATTATTCATTATCTCTTCAATCTTAGCCTGCAATTCTTCAGCATACAAGCCGCGAGAAACGATTGTGCCATTTTTATCCAAAAGAAGCACATGAGGAATACTACGGATGGCATACAGTTTACCACCTTGCGAGTTCCATCCTTTTAAATCCGACATTTGCGGCCAAGTGATGTTTAACTGTTCAATTCCTTTTTTCCATGCCTCGCCATCACTATCGAGCGAAACTCCTACAATTTCAAGACCTTGGTCTTTGTATTTCTCGTATAAACCTACCAACCGTGGCATTTCACGACGACAAGGTCCACACCATGAAGCCCAGAAGTCAACCACTACCAGTTTGCTTTTACCTGCATAGTCGGATAATTTTATGGGGGTTCCCTCAGGGGTAAGCATTTCAAAGTCAACAAAAGTTTTGCCTTCGGTAGTGCTATTATATGCTTCTACATTTCCTTTCAGGGCAACAGCCGATTTGTTGTTTTGAAGATTGGCTGGAACTTGTTTCAGATATTCTTCTATTTCTTCGTACGAAAAGTTATGTTGATTGGCATTCAATAAATGTACTCCTAATGCCGAATTCATATTTTCGGTAATGTGTTTTTTTACAACATCCGACATTTTCGTTCTAACACCCTCAGCCTCTGTTATTTTAGCTTTCTTGTCTTCTTCTGTAATAGTATTGTCTTGTATAGCAGTATAAACACTTATCAGTGATTTTTGAAGTACAAACATTTCGTTCTTGAAAGACTGATAAACATCATTAACAGGTGTGCCTTTAACTGTTGATTTCTCTTCGCTTTCAGCTAAAAAGAGTTCTATATTTCCGCTTTCAAGGAAGAAATCCAGATATATAGGATCGTTTTCGCCATCGGTAAAAGTTAAATAACGATTCACTGGTTCGGCTTGCGACCCTTCGAATGTAAATTTACCATCGGCTATAACAGCACTATCAACAGGAACAAATTGTCTGTCTACCCTATCTAATAGAAAGACCTTTTCGCCATCATAGGATCCCTGCACAGTACCAGTTATCTTATATCCGTTTTTTTCACACGATGCTAACAGTAAAGTCGATACTGCGAACAAATAAAGTATTTTTCTCATATTTTGTAAATTAGATGAATATATAAGCACAAAGATAATCTATTTTTTCAAGAAAATTGCTGTGTTGCATTTGTTATCATCAGGCTATGACTAAAGAACTTAACAGCCCTCCTCAAGAGTAAGTTAAGTTTCTTTTTGGAATAAGTTAAGTTTTTACAGGTAAGAAAGTTAAGTTTTTATAAGTAAGAAAGTTAAGTTACTCTTAAGAAAAGCTTAACTTACTCTTTGGAATAACTTAAAGAACAGTAAGTAGGTACTTTCCTCTGGAAAAGTCTGGAGCTCTCTGTGGAAAAGTCTGGACTTTTCTATGTAAAAGTCCGGACTTCGGGGCTATGTGTTTTCTAATGATACATGATTTCATTTGTAGAATTAAGTAAATGAATTATTTCATTTGTAGAAAACAACAAACGATATGCTAAATTCAGCAGATATACATGTTGAAATCAGCAATAGGTCTTGTTAATTTCAACACACAAAAGAATAATATAAATTATTATATAGAAAGTTTATTAAATTAAAACTCACTCTGATATAGTCGAAAAATATTTTTTCGACAGAGTGAGAGTTTTTTTATTCAGTTTTATAACTATAATTCAAGTTAAAGTTATTTAAGCAATTTTCAAACACCCCAAATGACTCAATACTACTGTCGTAGGATAAAAAATAATTCATGAAATTATTTGGTTTAATTTCTTCTCTAAACACAGAATCCGTATATGCGATAAATGCGTGTTCAATGGCACGCTCACTATAGTTATCGGTAAGCTTTGCCATTTTTTTCAAGATGGGTTTATTTTTTTGCAATTGTGTAGCTGCTTTTGCTCTTTTCGGTTTTTCACTTGTCAACTTACCCTCATTATACATAACCCGTCGTTTATCATAAACTTCATTCAACAGGTGATATATTGCATGACCTGCATATTTACTAAACTCTTCTTCTTTTTTATGTTTGGTCTTTTTTTTCTGTTCAGCAGCATGATATTTCATATATTTCATAAAAGCCCTGAATATTTCATGTTCCGAATTAATAATCTTACTCAAAATAAATTTATCCGCTAATATTTCAAAGTCTATTTTAAAATATCTCACCCGGCCTTTTGTTTCTTTGTTGTCTTTGACTTCGGTAGTTAAAAATTCCAATTCATGAAATTTGCTGATGATCATATCTTGCCGGCTCCGTTTTATCCGGGTTTCTTTTTCAATCCGAGCTTGTGAGTAATGGAATTCTTTATAATGGAATGAGAATTGCTTAACAATAAACCAATCAAACAAAATAAGTTCATCAGGTGCTAGTAGATAAGATTGCAATCTTATAACATTTGTGCATAATGGGATTTCGGGAATGTTTGGATCTATTTTTTTCATATATTGGTTGTAAAAGCATTACAAATGTAGTGTTTTTGTTTGAAATAGATGTATTCTCTGTGTACTTTGTATCATGCCTATGGTACAAAAGTACCACGCTTGTGGTACAAAAGTGTCTTAGTAGTGATACTTTTGTCCTAAAATTACGTATATTTGCCCGTCAAATTTCAAATGAATATGCAAGAGAATAACTACATTATTGAGGTAAACAACATATCGAAGTTTTTTGGAGAGAAAACTGCTTTGGATAATGTTTCGTTAAAAGTAAAAAGGGGAGAGTTTATTACCCTTCTCGGACCATCGGGATGCGGAAAAACCACCCTGTTACGAATCATTGCCGGGTTTCTCAGTGCTTCGGAAGGAGAAATAAAGATTAATGGAAAAGAAATTACGCAAGTACCACCTCATAAACGTCCGGTAAACACTGTATTCCAGAAATACGCATTGTTTCCTCACCTCAATGTGTATGATAACATTGCATTCGGCCTGAAACTAAAAAAAACACCTAAGCAGGAAATTGAAAAGAAAATGAGGGCTGCCTTGAAAATGGTAGGCATGACGGATTACGAAGACCGCGATGTAGATACCCTTTCTGGTGGTCAGCAACAACGTGTAGCCATTGCCCGAGCTATTATTAACGAGCCAAAAGTATTATTATTGGACGAACCTCTGGCTGCACTCGACCTGAAAATGCGTAAGGATATGCAGATGGAGCTTCGCGAAATGCACAAAAACCTTGGAATTACGTTTGTATATGTAACTCACGACCAGGAAGAGGCATTAACGTTGAGCGATACCATTGTGGTTATGAGCGAAGGCCGCATACAACAAATTGGCGGTCCCACCGATATATATAATGAGCCTATTAACTCGTTCGTTGCCGATTTTATTGGCGAAAGTAATATTCTTAACGGAACCATGATCAAGGATAAACTGGTACGATTCTGTGGCACCGAGTTCGAGTGTGTTGACGAAGGTTTTGGTGAAAATGTACCGGTTGATGTGGTGATTCGTCCGGAAGATGTTTATATCTTCCCTGTTTCCGATCTGGCCCAACTAACCGGAACAGTACAATCCTCTATCTTTAAAGGGGTACATTATGAAATGACTGTACTTACTAACGGTTACGAAATTCTGGTGCAGGATTATCACCAGTTCAATGTAGGTCAAACTGTAGGATTGCTTGTTAAGCCATTCGACATACATATAATGAAGAAAGAAAGAACAACCAATACATTCCAGGGGAAACTGATTGATGAAACACATGTAGAGTTTCTGGGTAGTTCGTTCGAGTGTTTACCTGTAAAAGATATCGAACCGGGAAGTGAGGTTACTGTGGAAGTTGATTTCAACAGAATTATCTTACAGGACAATGAGGAAGACGGAACACTAACGGGAGAAGTAAAATTCATCCTTTATAAAGGCGACCATTATCACCTGACCGTAATCTCGGACTGGAATGAGGATGTATATGTTGATACCCAAGATGTTTGGGATGATGGCGACCGTATTGGTATTACTATTCTTCCGGAATATATTAAATTGAAAATTGATAAGAATTAATTTTGAACACAGAGACACAGAGGCACAGAGTTTTTTATTTTTTGCTTCACTTATAAAGTCTCTGTGCCTCTGTGTCTCTGTGTTCTACCATTAATAATACAATAAATGAGATTATCGACATATTTATCTTCGCGTAAAAGTTGGGCTCTGCCTTATATTATCTTTTCGGCGATATTTGTGGTTATCCCACTTATACTTATTGTAGTGTATGCTTTTACCGACGAAAGTGGGCATATAACACTGGGTAACTTTGTGAAATTCTTCCAGCATCCCGAAGCTGTAAATACTTTTGTTTACTCTATAGGGATTGCCATTATTACTACATTTGCATGTATATTACTGGGATATCCTGCGGCTTGGATATTGAGTAATACTAAGTTTAACAAGTCGTACACAATGGTTGTACTCTTCATATTGCCAATGTGGGTAAACATTTTGGTACGTACGCTGGCAACTGTGGCATTATTCGACTTTTTGCATCTCCCGCTCGGTGAGGGTGCTTTAATCTTCGGTATGATATATAATTTCCTTCCGTTTATGATCTATCCCATCTACAATACACTAAAAAAGATGGACAAAAGTTATATTGAAGCTGCACAGGATTTAGGAGCTACGCCTTTTCAGGTATTTACCAAAACTGTTCTTCCGCTGTCAATGCCAGGAGTAGTAAGTGGTATTATGATGGTTTTTATGCCCACCATATCAACCTTTGCTATTGCCGAGTTGCTGACAATGAATAATATTAAACTATTCGGTACTACCATACAAGAGAATATAAACAACAGTATGTGGAATTACGGAGCGGCTCTTTCGCTTATTATGTTGTTGCTGATTGCGGTAACTTCATTGTTCTCGGATGATAAGGATACTTCAAACGAAGGAGGTGGATTATGGTAAACAGGATATTAGCCAGAGGGTATCTGTGGTTGTTGCTATTAATGCTTTATGCACCCATCATCATTATTGTTATATTTTCGTTCACAGAATCGAAAGTACTGGGTAACTGGACAGGGTTTTCTACTAAACTTTATACTTCGTTGTTTACATCAGGTTCGCATCACTCACTGATGAATGCATTGCTTAATACAGTCAGCATAGCTTTAATTGCTGCTACAGCATCAACTATACTGGGAAGTATTGCAGCTATCGGCATCTTTAACCTGAGAACCAGATCACAGAAAGCTATTGGGTTTGTAAACAGTATTCCTATTCTTAACGGGGATATTATAACAGGTATTTCGCTGTTCCTGTTATTTGTTTCTTTAGGTATATCGCAAGGCTACACTACTGTTGTGTTGGCACATATAACTTTTTGTACTCCGTATGTGGTATTGAGTGTTCTTCCAAGATTAAAGCAGATGAATCCTAATTTGTATGAAGCTGCACTTGATTTGGGTGCTACCCCCATGCAGGCTTTACGCAAAGTAATCTTCCCCGAAATACGTCCGGGAATGATCAGTGGGTTTATTCTTGCCATCACTTTATCTATTGATGATTTTGTGGTAACTGTATTCACCATTGGCAACGAAGGATTGGAAACATTATCTACCTATATTTATACGGATGCGCGCAAAGGTGGACTTACTCCTGAACTCCGGCCTTTATCAACAATTATATTTGTTACAGTATTAGCTTTGTTGATTGTTATAAATAAACGGGCAGAAAAGCAAAGGCGATGAAGCACCGCGGCCAGGTTTCCATGCGGCAAATAAGATGTTTTATAAATAACTGTTCTATGTCTATAAAAAAATATGTATATATCATTTGGGCAGCCTTCTTACTTACAAGCTGCTATAACTCCCAGGGTTCACGCGATAAGATCCTGAAAATATATAACTGGGCGGATTATATTGATAATAGTGTTCTTGATGAATTCAAAGAATACTATAAAGAAGCTACAGGCGAAGATATTCGTATTATATATCAAACATTCGACATTAACGAGGTAATGCTCACCAAAATAGAACGTGGGCACGAAGACTTCGACGTGGTTTGCCCGTCGGAATATATAATTGAGCGAATGCTGAAAAAAGATTTATTATTGCCAATAGATACGGTATTTGTAAATACTCCGAACTATCTTGGTAATGTAGCTCCATATATCCGGAACGAAATGCATAAGCTTAGTCAGCCCGGAAGAGATGCTAACAATTATGCAGTATGTTACATGTGGGGAACAGCAGGGGTTTTATATAACACTAAATATGTTCCCGAAGAAGATGCTTCATCATGGTCGTGCCTGTGGGATGCTAAATATGCAGGAAAAATATTAATGAAAGAAAGCTACCGCGATGCTTATGGAACTGCAGTAATATATGCTCATGCCCAGGAATTGAAAGAAGGCACAACAACAGTTGAGGATCTTATGAACGATTACTCTCCCCGTGCAATGGCACTTGCCGAAGAATACCTGAAAGCACTAAAACCCAACATTGCTGGTTGGGAAGCCGACTTTGGTAAAGAGATGATGACCAAAAACAAAGCCTGGATTAATATGACCTGGAGTGGTGATGCTGTATGGGCTATTGAAGAAGCCGAAACCGTAGACGTTGAACTGGATTACGTTGTTCCTATCGAAGGAAGTAATATCTGGTACGATGGCTGGGTTATTCCCAAGTACGCCCGTAACCGCAAAGCAGCCAGTTACTTTATTAACTTCCTGTGCCGGTCGGATATTGCACTGCGCAATATGGACGAAATTGGTTATGTTAGTTCAATAGCTACTCCCGAAGTTCTTGAAGAGAAAATAGATACAACATTAGATTATCATTCCGACTTAAGCTATCTGTTTGGCTCAGGAGCCGAAAGCGTTCAGGTTGATAGAATCCAGTATCCGGATAAAGCTGTTATAGAACGGTGTGCCATGATCCGTGACTTTGGTGATAAAACAGAGGAAGTACTGGCTATCTGGTCCAGAGTAAAAGGTGATAACCTGGGAGTTGGAATTACTATTCTTATTTTTGTTGTTGCTGGCGCTCTTGGTGTATGGGTTATTTACAAACGTTATCAGAAATATAAAAGAAAGAAACGCCGAAAAATGCAAAGGCGAAGAAAGAGAAACAAATAATTATTATCTTTGTTCTATACCTAATTATATACATTATGACCTACGCAGAATTACAAGCCCGCAAGGCTCAACTTATAGCTTACCTTGAAGAGGAAGTATATGATGAGAAACAGCTCATAAAGTATGAGGCTATCATCATGGGTTTTGAACCTGGTAAGGTTCCACATTTAGTATCTCCAAACTACCCTTATGCTCCAAACGAAGAGCAATTGAAGAAGATTGCAGCTAAGGCAATAGAGGATGATAAGAATGGTTTGTTCATTGATGGCCCAACGTATGCAAAGCAATTACGGGCAAGAATAGAAGCCAGACGAAAGAAAGAGGAGGAGATAAGACAATTATGACCTACAGATTTTCTCCCCAGTCGAAAGATGACATGGATGCTATTGAGAAGTATTATATAAATATTGGTAACACACAGACAGGTGACCATATTCTTGAAAGCATCTTGTCATGTGTAGAAACCCTTTGCAGTCATCCTCATTTAGGACATCCCGAACCTATGCTCAGAGAATTTCCTCAAGGGTTTCGTACCTTTGTTGATGTGCCCAACTACAAAATAGTCTACTGGTTGGAAGAAGATATAGTGAAAGTAGCAACTATTTTTGACTGTCGCCAGCGACCAGAGAAAATGTATGAGATTATAAGTTGGAACAATACATGGCTCTGCGAACCACAAGTAGATAAACAATATAAATATAAATAACCTCCCCCGAAACAAGTTTGTTCAGTTATTAATTCGTACCTTTGCGCCCGATTTACGAAAACGGACCAGTTTTACGGTTCAATTGTAAAATATAATATATAATTTAAAATGAATTGGGTAAATGATTTGTTATGGGGAAACGGAATAGCACACTCCATCCTCATACTGGCAGTAGTGATTGCCGTAGGTATTCAACTGGGAAAGATAAAAATATTCGGTGTCTCCCTTGGGGTGACACTTGTTCTTTTTATGGGAATCCTTCTCGGGCATTTCGGTTTCCACGTTGATGGAGAACTTCTACACTTTTTAAAAGAATTCGGGTTAATTCTGTTTGTTTTCTCTGTAGGTATGCAAGTAGGACCAGGTTTCTTCTCATCTTTCAAGAAAGGTGGGATAACACTGAATATGCTAGCCTGCGGAATTGTATTTCTGGCTGTTGCCACAACAATCGTTATCCATATTATAACCGGCATCCCCATGTCGACCATGGCAGGTATTATGTCGGGAGCAGTAACAAATACTCCAGGGTTAGGAGCTGCACAGCAAGCTTATAATGATATATTTGGAAAACCCGATGAAACCATTGCACTTGGTTACGCAGTAGCTTATCCGCTAGGGGTTGTGGGCATCATCTTATCTATGTTACTTATAAGATATTTTTTCCGGGTAAACCTTGAAAAAGAGCATAAGCAGATTGAAGAGTCGGAACAGGAACAATCACATGGAGCCATTCCTATTTCTTTTATAGTGAAGAATCCGGCTATCTTTAATAAAACCATTGCACAAGTATCTGTTTTATTAGAAGGTTTAGAGTTTGTTATCTCGCGCATTTATTACAATGAAAACCATACAATTGAAATTGCTGATGCCAATTCAATCTTGCACGAGAACGACAGGATATTTGTAATTACTACCGACCAGAACATTGAAACAATTAAAACATTCTTTGGCGAAGAGATCTCAATGGACCGCAAACAATGGATACCAACCGACAGTGAACTTATTAGCCGGAGGGTTATTGTTACCCGTTCCGAACTAAATGGTAAACGTCTTGGTGATTTACAACTCCGCCGCCTGCATGGTATAAATGTAACCCGGTTAAACCGTTCGGGAGTAGATTTGGTAGCCAACCGCAGCCTTACTCTTCAGTTAGGAGATAAACTTACTGTTGTAGGTAGTGAAGTTGCTGTAAATAAAGTAACTGAAATTTTTGGTAACTCGCAAAAGCGTCTGAATGAGCCTAATCTGGTTACTATATTTCTGGGTATTACCCTTGGAGTGATTCTTGGAAGCATCCCGTTTGTTTTCCCCGGAATTCCTCAACCTGTAAAATTGGGATTAGCTGGTGGTCCGCTTATTGTGGCCATATTGATAAGCCGTTTTGGGTATCGCTATAAGCTTATTACTTATACAACTTTAAGCGCCAACCTGATGCTACGCGAAGTAGGTATTGCACTATTTCTGGCATGTGTAGGCCTAAGTGCCGGTGAAGGGTTTGTTGATACTATTGTAAATAAAGGAGGATACACATGGATAGGTTATGGATTCCTTATTACCACTATTCCTTTATTAATAATCGGTTTTGTTGGTCGTTATTTCTTCAAACTCAATTATTTCACCCTGATGGGATTGATTGCAGGTAGTACTACCGACCCTCCCGCATTAGCTTATTCAAATGCTACAGCAGGAAACGATGCCCCAGCAGTGAGCTATGCAACAGTTTATCCGTTAACCATGTTTTTACGTGTGTTATCAGCACAGCTGCTGATTTTATTCTTCTACGCATAATTAGTATTAAGGCGCGAAAGCAAAAAAGCGCGAAAGAGAAAGCGCGAAAGTAAAGAAGTTGACCTTTTTGCTTTCGCGCTTTTTTGCTTTCGCGCCTTCACGCTTTAAAGCCTTCGCGCCTTTTTATTCTTTTCCTACAAATTTCCAAACCAGCGCACTGCACGCAGCACCTACAAATGGAGCTACAATAAACAGCCACAATTGTGATAACGCTTCTGCACCTTCGAAAATAGCTGGTCCTATACTACGAGCAGGATTCACTGAAGTTCCTGTTATAGGAATACAAACAATGTGAATCAACACCAGCGACAAACCGATTGCCAAACCAGCTAAAGATGAGTTTCCTTTTTTAGAATCTGTAACACCCAATACTACCAACACAAAGATAAAGGTGAAAATAGCTTCTGCCAGAAATGCAGTAAGTGTAGTAGTAGAACCACCATAACCATTAGCACCAGTAGTTGTGGAAGTAGGTGCATAACCCGATACAAGCGCATAAAGTATAGCCGAACCAATAATTGCTCCAATCACCTGAAACAACATATACATACCTGCATCTTTTCCTGATATGCGTTTGGTTAGAAGGCATCCCAATGTGATTGCCGGATTTATATGACATCCGGATACGCCACCAATGGCATAGGCCATAGCCACCACCGACAAACCGAATCCAAATGCAACAGTTAATACCTGAGCTGTTGAACCAACTCCTCCATTAAACACGGCGCTACCGCACCCTAATAAGACCAGAACCATTGTTCCGATCATCTCAGCAATGTACTTTTTCATGTTTTTGTTTTTTAATTAGTCGTCAATTAGTCTAAATCCGCAACAAATATAAACCTATTTTTATTAAAATGTATTCAAAAAAACTCTTCTTTTTTCGCATATATGTCTACTAGCATCTAAATTTGTTTAATTTTGCAATTAAATCATCTAAATCAACAATCTTATGAGAAAACTTTTTTTTAGCTTACTCGCTCCGGGTATTATTGCCGGCAGTTTTTTTACATCATGCAATCAGCCAACCTCCCCTCCTGCCCCATACGGTGCTATACCTAGCGAACATCAACTGGAATGGCAGAAAATGGAATATTACATGTTTATACACTTCGGCCCAAACACATTTACCAATGTAGAATGGGGAGATGGCAAAGAAGATCCTAAAGTATTTAACCCAACCAATCTTGATTGCCGCCAATGGGCTTCCATTGCAAAGGATGCAGGCATGAAAGCAATTATTATCACAGCTAAACACCACGATGGTTTCTGTTTATGGCCCAGCAATTACAGTACACATACTGTAAGAGAAAGTCTTTGGAAAGATGGTAAAGGCGATTTACTCAGAGAATTATCGGATGCTTGTAAAGAATATGGTTTAAAATTCGGCGTTTATCTGTCACCTTGGGATCAGAATCATCCGGCTTATGGAACTCCGGAATATAATCAGATATTCGCTAATACATTAAATGAAGTTTTATCTGGCTACGGACATGTATTCGAACAATGGTTCGATGGTGCAAATGGTGAAGGTCCTAACGGAAAGAAACAAGAGTACGATTGGGATTTGTTTCATGAAACAGTTTACAAAAATCAACCACACGCAGTTATATTCAGCGATATAGGTCCGGGAGCACGATGGATGGGTAATGAAAGAGGAATAGCCGGAGCAACAAACTGGTCTACCCTCAATGTTACAGGATTCGGACGAGGACATGCTGCACCTCCGCAAGACACCTTAAATACTGGTAATAGAAATGGAGAAGCCTGGGTTCCGGCTGAGACAGATGTTTCCATTCGTCCGGGATGGTTTTACAGTCCACGCACTAACGACAAAGTGAAAAGTCTGGAACACCTGATGAATATTTATTATAGTTCGGTAGGTAGAAATTCCAATCTGCTATTAAATGTACCACCCGATCGCCGGGGATTGATTCACCCTAATGATTCGACCCGGTTAATGGAACTCAAACACTCTCTTGATAAAGAGTTTGCCAATAATCTTATTACCAATGCTACTATTACTGCACAATATACCAGAGGCAACTCTTCAACTTATAATGCAAACAATTTAATTAATGGTAATTACGACTCTTATTGGACCACCGATGATGATGTTAAGCAAGCATTTATTGAAATATCGCTACCTCAACCAGAAACATTTAACCGTTTCTTAATACAAGAGTACATTCCTTTGGGACAACGAGTTGCTAGTTTTTCTGTTGAATTCTGGAATGCACAGACATCGCAATGGGAACTGATAAAAGAGGCAACCACCATAGGATACAAACGTATTTTACGGTTTCCAAGTGTAACAGCACAGAAAATACGAGTAAATATAAAAGAATCGTTAGCCTGTCCTATACTTAACAATATAGCTATATACAATGCTCCTGAACTAACAGACTCGGCCAATGATAATTTGTCACCGTCTAAATCTGTTAATGGTCCACTAGTTTTAAATATGGAAAAGGTTAACAATATCACTGGATTTTACTACATACCCGCTACTAATAACAAGGCCAATCACATTGTTAGATATAATTTTTACACCAGTAGCGATGGTAAAAACTGGAAGCTGATTAAAGAAAATTCTCCTTTCAACAATATCAGAAACAATCCGGTAAGACAAGACATTCTACTGGATACTCCGGTTAAAGCCCAGTATATTAAAATAGAGGCTCTGGAAACAACAATGAATAAAGACACTTATGATTTAATTGAATTCGGACCTTTATTATAAATCAATGAATCCCCTATATGGGGATTTGTTGTTTTTTTGCTTAACTTTGTCACGAAAAACAAACAAGGATATGATGAGAAAGCAAATACTGGCACTAGTTGTCATATTATCAAGCCTGTGGCTATCATCTTGTGGAGATGATCCAATGGATTATTACGATCAGAATGTAGATCAGCTTACCAATTATGTTTATAAAGAATACACTTGGGGCGAAGCTCAACAGGTACCCGGAGCAACCGATAAATGGTTCAAGCCATTAAAAGCAGTTACTGTTTATAGTTTTAATAAAGAAAATGTTGGCAACATTGAATGGTTTGCTCCTTTTGCTAATAATGACTTCTTTGGTAGCAATGAGAACTCAAAATTCACTTGGGATTTAACTGGAAAGAATTATCAGAACCTGATTATTGATGCTAAAAACGACATTGAATTTAATGACATTTCATTTAGTTACGAAGCTATGTCTTATAGCGATGGTGATTCTAAGCAACAATTACTCAAAGAGCTTATTCCCGGAACCCCATTATTTGCTGATGGATTAACCTATTGGGTAGAAAACCTGGTTACTTCCAAATATTCACTTCTTGTAGACTATATTTATCTATCTCCTGTCTTACTTACTATTAAAACACCGAGTGGCATGATGAGAAAGTATCCTTCGGTTCGACCATTAACTGGTGAATACAAGCCTATTGAAACAACCGAAGATTTTTATATCTACATCATAACAGACGATCAGAATTCGATATATAGTTATACATTCACATCCGAACTTATGAAATTCAAACCAAATGATGGAAGGTATTACTTCTATGTTGGCAAATATTCTCCGCAAACAAAAGATTTAGAAACAATAGAGAATAAAAAGGAATATAAAGTTCAAAATTAATAGGTTCTTTCAATCCAGTACTTATATTCTATTAAAAAACGGGATGCCTTGTAATAAGCATCCCGTTTTGTTGTTTTAGTATATTCTCTTTATTCTGCTTTACGCAAAACAACTGCTGTACGCGCAGGGACATACAACTTTAACCATTCTTTCTTTTCCTTTGCATACAAAGAATCGGGAATAGTAAAGTGTTTTACAGAATCATCTGTAAGTCCGTTTCCACCATACGCCGGATTATCTGTATTAAGAATAACTTCGTAAGTTCCAGGTGCAACAAGGAAACCGTAATCGGCAAAAGACTTCATTGGATTAAAGTTAAATACAAAAACCAAATCCCCACGTTGATAAGCCAATACCTGATCGCCATCGTTGTGCCATACTTCTTGAACTTTAGTATCCTGAATAGCATTCACACTCTTTATGGTTTTCAGCATCTCGGCATCAAAATCACCCAAATAATGATAAGTAAGTTTCTGATTATCTACCAAATCCCATTGGCGGCGAGCATACTTATGCGACCATCCGTTCCCTTCACGCGGAAAATCAATCCATTCTGGATGTCCGAATTCATTTCCCATAAAATTAAGGTAACCACCGTTTATTGTTGATGCCGTTAGTAAGCGAATCATTTTATGTAAAGCAATACCACGATGTACTACATAATTCTCGTCACCTTTTTGCATGTGCCAGTACATGTCGGCATCAATTAAGCGGAAAATAATAGTCTTATCTCCTACCAACGCCTGATCATGGCTTTCGGCATACGATATTGTTTTTTCATCGGTCCGGCGATTGGTTACTTCCCAGAACATGCTCGATGGTTTCCAGTCTTCGTCAATCTTTTCCTTGATTGTTTTAATCCAGTAATCCGGAATGTTCATAGCCATGCGGTAATCAAAACCGTAGCCACCATCTTCTATCTTGGCTGCTAATCCCGGCATACCGGAAACTTCTTCGGCAATGGTTATTGCATTGGGCTTAACCTGATGTATTACATCATTAGCCAAGGTAAGATAACATATTGCATTACCATCCTGATGTCCATTGTAATAATCGGCGTAGTTAACAAATGCCTCGCCCAACCCATGACTATAATATAACATAGAGGTTACTCCATCGAAACGGAATCCATCAAAGTTAAATTCTTCTATCCAGTATTTACAATTGGATAACAAGAAGTGAATTACTTCGTTCTTTCCATAATCGAATAAGAGTGAATCCCATGCCGGATGTTCATGACGGGAACCTGAGTAGAAATATTGATTTGGATCGCCCGCAAAGTTTCCAAGACCTTCTACCTCGTTCTTTACTGCATGCGAATGAACGATATCCATAATTACCGTTATTCCCAATGCGTGGGCAGTATCGATTAATTCTTTTAATTCATCCGGTGTACCAAAGCGAGAACTTGGAGCAAAGAAACTGGATACATGATAACCAAAACTTCCATAGTACGGATGTTCTTGAATGGCCATGATTTGTATACAGTTATATCCTTCTTTCACAATACGGGGAAGGATTTTCTCACGGAATTCATTGTATGTACCTACCTTCTCCTCCTGTTGGGCCATACCAATATGGCACTCATAAATTAAAAGAGGATCTGTGTTTGGCTTGAATTTATTTTGTTTAATTATATAAGGTTTCTCTGGTGCCCATACCTGAGCATTGAAGATTTTAGTATTATCGTCCTGTACTACACGGGTTGCCCATGCTGGTATACGTTCGCCACGGCCTCCGTTCCAATGAATAATTAGCTTATAAAGATCGCCATGTTTCAAATCTTCATCGGCCAGGTTGATTTCCCAGTTACCATAGTCTAACCGGGTAAGAGCAAATTCTTCTTTTTCTTCCCAGTTATTAAATGTGCCAACCATATAAATTTTGGTTGCATTGGGAGCCCATTCTCTGAATACCCATCCAGAAGCTGTGCGGTGTAATCCGAAATAAAGATGACCGGAAGCAAACTCTGCAAGAGTTTCCTTTCCATCATTGGTTAGTTCGGCTTTCTTCTTCAAGGCATACTCATAGCGACCTACAATAGCATCTTCATAGGGTTCAAGCCATGGATCATTTTTTATTAACTTCAAAGTTTTTTCCATACACGAAGTATATCTGCTTGTTTTTACGATTTCACTTTAACTATTACTTTCTTTACTCCAGCAGGGCTTATTGCCGGTGCATGACCGTCCTGTGGGAAAAAGATGGCAAACATTCCCGGTTTAATTGTTAGATAGGTATCTGCTAAACCTTCGAAGAAAGTGATATCCTTATCCTTGTCATAAGGAGCATCAGCAGGTAAACAGTCTTTTCCAGGGGTATAACCCATAACTTCTTCTCCCGACAAAGGTATTTGAATATCAATAAACACATTGTGAGTTTCCAGTTTGGCTTCCTCTTTTGTTTTTGGTCCAGCCTGAGCAATATTCACTATAAGCTCATCAGGCACTAATACAATCTTACCTGGCTCAAGCGTGTTTAAATCAGTTTTTGCCAGAAATTCAATGAACTTTGGAAACAATGAGTTGAGAACGGCATACTTTTCCAGATTCTCCAGTCTGTCAACTATCATGATTATATGATTTAAATGATTGTTACTTATTCTTCGAATTCATCAATTGTAAAATTGACAAAGTCACCAAATCTTTTCAATTGCTTATATGCATCTTCTGTTTTATCCAGAAAATCGGGTGAAGTAAAGAATTCATCGGGCACTTTGTATGAGCAGGTGTACTCTTTACATTTAAGATAATCGATGTATTTAAAATCTTTAGGAAAGCCTTTAGGTGCTGTTTTCAGAAAATCATCTCCTATAACAGGAAAGTATTTTTTAAATTCAGGATCTTCTACAATAGCAATATATTCGTCTATATTATCGTATACCGCCTGGCGCAACTCTTTCAGTAATTTGGGAGGAGGACAAATGCTTCCACCGGCCAACAAGCAATTACCAGGTTGTATATGAATATAATATCCACAATGATTGGATTTTTTGCCTTTTGCATTGATATAACCACCAAAGTGGGTTTTATAAGGAGTTTTATCAAGCGAGAACCGTGTATCCCTGTAAATTCTGTATGTACAGTCTTTTACCTGAACACTTTGAATGCTTTCATCAAACATTGCAATTCTTGTGATAACAGTAGAGAGAAGCTTTTCGAATTCGAGACGGGCTAATTCGTATTTGTCTCTATTTTCATTGAACCATTCGCGATTATTATTTGCGGCAAGTTCTTTCAGAAAGTGAAAGATAACAGCTACATTCATTAAAATTTCTTTTTCTGTTTTTAACGTACAAACGTACTATTTTTTTTTAAAACATCCCAGTAGTTTCGCATAAAAAAGAAAAACATCGGCTCTTAATGGAACCGATGCTATTCATTTATCGTTAACAGACGCTTCTGTTATTGATGTACCTAACTTATCACAAGCGAGTACAACCCTATCCAATTAATCTTATATCTAATACAGTGAAAAACTATACTAATAACAGATAGGATTGTTTTTTGTTCACACAAAGTGATAAAAAAGTATTTATTTTTATTCTTTTTTTCTTCTGCGTAATTTTATAACTAACGAAGATAACGCGTTTACTGTTCTTATTGATGTTACAGATAATGGTTTTGTTAACGCTGTAGTTAACGATACTGATATTGTTGTTTGGATTAAAATTATTTGTATCTTTGCTGATTATAATAATGAATATACAAAAGAATATGAAAACATCTAGAAATAAAAAGGTAAAAGCAAACAACTTACTTAAAAACCTTGATAAGTTTGGGTGGGAAAGAATTGAAGAATCAAAGGAAGTAAGATTGGTTAAAATTATAACAGAAGGAAAAAAAATAATAGTTAATAAAGAATCTGTTAAAACAGGAAAATTCTACATCCGTTAAATGTTTAATAGTACTCCATATCACATAGACTTTGTACAAAAATCGTCCCCTACTGCTGGTGACGATTTTATTTTTTGCAACATCTACAAATTTTTCACTTCTACTAGATTGAAATATATCATTAGAGCAGAGTTTTTTGAGAATGATGTTATATGCATAAAATATTACGCTGCAAGAGACAGAAGTAGCGATATCAAATATTCAATGTTGACCAATGAATTTATGCCATATAAAACGCTGGTTACATGTATCAGTATCATTTCTTTACTAGTAGAAGAATATCCGAACAAATGCTTTGCTTTCAACGCTTCAAGATCAATTTTAATTAAACAAAAAATTAGAGAAAAAATCAACAACAACAAAAGATTTAGAATTTATTGTAAACTCGTAGAGAATTTTGTTGGAGATATTAATTTTGAACATTATATATTCCCAGAGATAAGTTCATATCTTTTGGTTAATAAGAATTCTTTTCCAAAAACTGACGAAAAAAAAGAAGAGGTTAGAAAAATGTTTCTTGAAATATTCGATTTTACTGAAGATATATAACCCCGCAAAGATAACCTTGTTTTATATTCACAACACTACAAAAAAAGCGCCTCTAATGAGACGCTTTTTTTTCTTAAGTGGAGAATATCGGACTCGAACCGATCACCTTTAGACTGCCAGTCTAACGCTCTAGCCAGATGAGCTAATCCCCCATTCTTTTTTTGACGATGCAAATATAATGCATTATTCTTAATTTATTGCTATTTTTGTAGAAATAATAATTCAAAAAAAGATAATATGCTCATTTACAATACCACTTACCATGTAGAAGACGAAGTTCATGATAACTTTTTAATCTGGTTAAAAGAATGTTTCATTCCCGAAGTTGCCAAAGATGAGGTTTTACAATCGCCGCGTCTTTGCCGCATATTGAGTCACCACGAGGGGGGACACAACTACTCATTACAATGGGAAGTAGAGAATTCTACAATACTGCACCGTTGGCATACCGAAAAAGGAATTAAATACAATGAGGAGATCACTAAAATATTTAAAGATAAAGTAGTTGGATTTCCTACACTAATGGAGGCAGTACTGTGATTCAGCCAGTAAAAGAGAAAATAATACTTGGCATTGACCCAGGTACAACAATTATGGGATATGGAGTGTTACGGATTATAGGAACAAAACCCGAAATGATAGCAATGGGGGTGATTGATCTTCGTAAATATGGCAACCATTACCTGAAACTTCGACGCATATTTGAAAGAGTTACAGGTATTATCGAAAGCTATTTGCCCGACGAACTGGCCATTGAAGCCCCATTCTTTGGTAAAAATGTACAATCAATGTTGAAACTGGGCAGAGCACAAGGTGTTGCAATGGCAGCCGCACTAAGCAGGGATATACCCATTACCGAATATGCTCCACTAAAAATTAAAATGGCAATAACTGGTAATGGACAAGCCTCGAAAGAACAAGTTGCCGACATGCTGCAACGAATGCTCAATATACCCAAAGCCGATATGCCTACGTTTATGGATGCTACCGACGGACTAGCCGCTGCCTTTTGCCATTATCTACAAATGGGACGGCCTTCGTTAGAAAAAGGATATGGTGGCTGGAAAGATTTCGTTGCTAAGAATCCCGACAGGATAAAATAACCATTAACAATATGTATAAAATGAAGAAATTAAAAAAGTTGGCTATTATTGGTTTGGCAGCTGTAACTGTATCAGGGTGCTCACCCAACAAGAATTATAAGTCGTACGATGATTATCCGGTACGTTCCGGCGATCTTTTAGAGATGATTTATACCCCTCAATCTACTTCATTTATGCTATGGTCGCCCATTGCAGAAGATGTAAGGGTGTTTATCTACAAATCCGGCGAAGGCGGAAGTCCCGAAACAAGTGTTACACTCAAAAAAGACGAAGAAGGAACTTGGAAAGGCACACTAGGTGAAGATTGGAAAGGATATTTTTATGCTTTTAATGTTAAAATAGAAGGAGCATGGTTGGGAGAGACTCCCGGTATTAACGCCCGGGCAGTAGGAGTAAACGGAAACAGAGGTGCAATTATTGATATAAACGAAACCAATCCCGATGGTTGGCACAACGACAAACGACCAACATTAAAATCGCCTGCCGACATGATTGTTTACGAAATGCATCACCGCGATTTCTCCATTCATGCAGCTTCGGGCATTGATAACAATGGAAAATATCTTGCCTTAACAGAAGAAAATACAGTTATACCAAATACAACCACTGCTACCGGTATAGATCACCTAACAGACTTGGGAATTACCCATGTTCATCTCCTACCCTCTTTCGACTATGCATCGATTGACGAACGTACACTGTCTGAAAACAATTACAACTGGGGATACGATCCGCAAAATTATAATGTGCCCGAAGGTTCATACTCAATCGATCCACACAATCCGGCTTCCCGTATCACGGAATTCAAGAAAATGGTTCAGGCACTCCACGCAAAAGGAATAGGAGTTATTCTCGATGTGGTTTATAATCACACATTTACGTTAAACAACAGTCCTTTTGAACGTACAGTTCCCGGATACTTCTATCGTCATAATCCGGATGGTACTTATGCCGATGGTTCTGCCTGTGGAAACGAAACCGCAAGCGAACGGGCTATGATGCGCAAATACATGATTGAATCTGTACTTTACTGGATTAAAGAGTACCACATTGACGGATTCCGTTTCGACCTAATGGGCATTCACGATATTGAAACCATGAACCAAATACGGAAAGCTGTTAATGCAATTGATCCGTCAATAGTTATTTATGGCGAAGGATGGTCGGCTACAGCTCCACAATATCCTGCCGACTCGCTGGCGATGAAAGCGCACATACAGAGGATGCCGGGAATTGCAGCATTCTCGGATGAGTTCAGAGATGGGCTGCGAGGACCTTTCAACGATGATAAGCAAGGAGCTTTTCTGGCAGGAAATCCGGGTAACGAAGAGAGCATTAAGTTTGGGTTGGTTGGTGCAATTGAACATCCACAAATAGATTATTCTAAAGTAAACTACACTGATGCTCCATGGGCAACGCAGCCAACACAAATGATTAGCTATGTATCCTGCCACGATGATATGTGTTTGGTAGACAGACTTAAATCTACCATCCCTAATATAAGGCCCGATGAACTTATCCGGTTGAATAAGCTGGCACAAACAGCCGTTTTCACTTCGCAGGGAATACCATTTATTTATGCTGGTGAAGAAGTTATGCGCGACAAAAAAGGTGTACATAACAGTTACAAAAGCCCTGATGATATCAATGCAATAGATTGGAACAGAAAAATTCAAAACAATGATACCTATCAATTTTACAAAGCCTTGATTCAGTTACGCAAAAATCATCCGGCCTTCCGTATGGGTGATGCCGATTTGATTCGCAAGCATCTGGAATTTCTTCCAACTTTGCAGGACAACATAGTGGCATTTCATTTAAAAGACCATGCTAATGGCGACTTGTGGAAAGACATTATTGTTATCTTTAATGCCAATAAAATGCCTATTAAACAAATTGTACCCGCAGGCCAATATACTACTGTATGCAACAATGGGCAGATTAATGAGAAAGGAAATGGATTTCAGTATGGCAAGGAAGCTTATGTTGCTCCACAATCTGCTTTAATACTACATAACTAATTCCATTACAAGTAAAATATTTTTCTATATAGATCAAGAGGTCGAAGCTATATAGCTCCGACCCTTCGGTCTATATAGCTTCGGCCTCTTGTTCTATATAGACCGAAACCGCTCTTCTATATAGCTTGCCGACAAATCTGGATTATTCCGCAGGAAACTCTGGACTATTTGGCCGAAGAGTTTGGACTATTCTACAGAAAAGTACCTTATTGTTGAAGGGACATTAAACAGAAACCGGGTGATAAATCAATGACTTACCACCCGGATATTTTCTAAAATATTTCTTTCAAGAATAATTCTACTTATTTGCAGTTGAAGGACCGTACTTCTTATTCAACCCTTCTACAATTTCCTGAGTAATATTATGTTTAGGATCAGCATACAACAAATTATCAAATCCTGTATTACTGATAATCATGTTATATGGATGATCTTTAATATATTCTTTCATGAATGAATTTATTGAATCACGCAACATCAAATTGTTTTTCTGGTTTTCAGTAGCTAATTCCTCACTTAAACGATTTTGAAGATTTTGTAAATCCTGTTGTTTTTTAATGATACGTGCTTGTTCTTGCTCATACCTTTCACGACTCACAAATGCATTGTTTTCAACTTTACGTTGAAACTCCTGCATTTCTTTTTCCAGTTTACGAGCTTCCTGATTCAATGTGGCACGAACGTTTTCTTCTTTTTGCACCATTGCCATGTTCAAATCATTCCAGAAGTTGTATTGAACAAGTAAAGTATCTATCTCTACGAAAGCAATTTTCATATCCGATGATACTCCAGCTCCGTTCGACGATGTTGTGTTAGGAGTATTGCCGGCATTTCCGGAACATTGCGCAAACAACAGAATGGTTGCGATTGCCGCAATTCCGTTCATGAGGTAATTTTTTCTCTTCATAATAAATTAAATATGGATAGTTTTTAATAATGTTTCTTTTGAGCTTCACGATCTTGCGATTGTACGCAGGTAATACCCCTGTCTCTCATAGCCTTACTGCCACTAATATGGGTGTTAGGAAACTTACCTCCTTTTACAAAAAGTATTTTCACTCCAAGCAATACAAGACAAATTGCAACTATTAACAAAGTAATTAATATGGTATAAAGCATTTCTATTAATTTTGTGGATGCAAATATAGACTTTTGTATGGACTCGGCATTCTTTTTTAGCATAAAAAAAAGAAATGCGATAACAAAGAGTGAATTAAATTAATAATATTTAGTATATGATGCTTCTAAAGGAGCAAGAATTAAGCGTTTAAACAATATGGAAAAAGTAGAATTAAAGTCCGCAAGTGTATTTCATTACTTTGAAGAAATATCAAAAGTACCTCGCCCTTCTAAAAAAGAAGAAAAGATAATAGCCTACCTAAAAGAATTTGGTGCAAAACACAATCTGGAAACTAAAGTTGATGAAGTTGGAAATGTGTTGATTAAGAAACCGGCAACACTTGGAAAAGAGAACCTGAAAACTGTAATCCTGCAATCGCACGTAGATATGGTATGCGAAAAGAACAGTGATATTGTTCACGATTTTAATACCGATCCTATTGAGATTGTAATTGATGGCGAATGGATGAAAGCCAATGGAACCACTCTTGGAGCCGATAATGGAATTGGTGTTGCAACCGAACTGGCCATTCTTGCTGCCACCGATATTGAACATGGCCCCATTGAATGCCTTTTTACGATAGACGAAGAAACCGGACTGACTGGAGCTTTTGCGCTGAAAGAAGGTTTTATGACTGGTGAGATTTTATTGAATCTGGACTCGGAAGATGAAGGTGAAATATTTATTGGTTGTGCCGGTGGTATGGACTCTGTTGGCGAATTCCATTACGAAGAGGTTGCAGTACCCAACGGTTATTTCGGGTTTAAAGTAGGTGTTTTGGGTTTAAAGGGTGGACACTCAGGAGGTGATATTCACTTGGGGCGCGGAAACGCAAACAAAATTCTAAACCGTTACTTAAGTTTGATCGCTGCCAAATACGATATGTACCTTTGCGAAATAAACGGTGGTAACCTACGCAATGCTATCCCTCGTGAAGCTTATGCAATATGTGCTGTTCCTTATAATGATAAAGAATCTGTTCGGGTAGATTTGAATATATTCATTGCTGATATAGAAAATGAATTAGGTAGTATTGAACCTGATTTAAAACTCACACTCGAATCTGAACAGGATTATAAAACGGCTATTGATAAAGACACCACCAAGCGTCTTCTTAAAACATTGTATGCATTACATCACGGAGTTTATGCAATGAGTAATGATATGCCCGGACTGGTAGAGACTTCGACTAACCTTGCATCGGTAAAAATGAAGGAAGATCATATTATCAAAATAGAAACAAGCCAACGCAGTTCTATTCTTTCTTCGCGCGATGATATGGCAAATACTGTACGTGCTGCGCTTGAGCTGGGTGGTGCTAAAGTATCGTACGGACACGGATACCCCGGATGGAAACCCAATCCGAATTCGGAAATACTAAAAGTGGCAGAAGAATCATACAAAAGATTATTTGGTGTAGATGCTCAGGTTAAGGCTATACATGCCGGACTGGAATGCGGACTCTTCTTGGATAAATATCCGCATCTGGACATGATTTCGTTCGGCCCTACACTAAGAGATGTACATTCGCCCGATGAACGCCTGGAAATACCAACGGTTGATAAATACTGGCGTCATTTACTTGATATACTGGTGAATATACCGGAAAAGAAATAACTTTAAAACGCAGATTAGCGCAGATTAACGCAGATTATTAAATCCAATATAAATCTGCGTTAATCTGCGCTAATCTGCGTTTCAATAACAGATACATCATGCGAATCATTTTATTATTGATTTTGCTAACATTCTTCCCCTTCTGCTATGCACAAGAGAATCTACTCCGCATCATGTTTTATAATGTAGAGAATCTTTTCGACACAGAAAAAGACTCTGTTAAACAAGACGAAGAATTCCTCCCTCAATCTATCCGCGCCTGGCATTATGGAAGATATAAAAAGAAACTAACCAACATTTCCCGGGTTATTACTGCCGTAGGCGAATGGTCCCCACCATCAATCGTTGGTTTGTGCGAGGTTGAAAACGATCGTGTATTACAAGACCTAACTAAATATTCTCCATTGAAGGAACACGGATACCGTTATGTAATGACCGATTCGCCCGATGCACGCGGTATTGATGTTGCCTTACTTTATCAACGGGATCAGTTTAAACTTCTGGGATATCAATCTATCAAAATAGATCTGGTTGATCGTGCTACCCGGGATTTACTCCATGTAACAGGTATTGTTCAAACATTAGATACCCTCGACATCATCGTTGCACACTTCCCCTCACGCTCGCAAGGGCAAAAAGCATCCGAACCCTATCGAATCAAAGCAGCAAAGACAATGCGCAAAACGGTTGATAGCCTTTTTATTATTCGCCGTGCTCCCAGAATTATTATAATGGGAGATTTGAACGACTATCCTAAAAACAAATCCATTTCACAGATATTAAATGCCCGTATCCCTCAAAAAGAGAGTTGCGAAAACAATCAATTATATCATTTATTGGCAGATAAGTCAAAAAGCTCAAACTACGGAAGCCATAAGTATCAGGGAGAATGGGGATTACTGGATCATATCATTGTTTCGGGCTTACTTCTCGACACATCGGGAGCATTATACACCAATCGGGAGCATTCGCACATTGCTACCCTCCCATTCCTGTTAACACCAGACGAAAAATACGGTGGTCAACGTCCTTTCCGAACCTATCATGGAATGAAATACGAAGGAGGATACAGCGATCATCTTCCTGTATATGTAGATTTGCTATTGAAGTATTATTAATAAATTGTAGTATAAATAAATTAAATGCTATATTTGTATCTAAAACTCAAAACATGGATACATATACTATACAAGCCAACGCATCAGGAACGCGTACAATCACCGTTTCGGAAGAGAATTTGCAAACAATTGAAAAATATTCATTATTTCAGCGCCTGATAGATAGCAATGGAATAGTAGATGAGCAGGTACTCGAAAAACTCAGATTAAACATTCGCTCCCTGATTGCTGCTCAGGAAGAAGATAGTAAAGATCTTCTCGACCTCTGCATTGATGTGATTTATCACAATAATATGAAAGCGTTCGGACTGCAACAACTCATACAATTATATCTACAATGGATACAATAATCGATACCACCATTGTTACTAAATACAGCCCCCTAATACCTGCATTGAAAGCAATATATGAAGGTAAAAAAGGAGATAAGGTTCAGATTGTTATGGACAATGAGCAAGCATTTCAGGACCTTAAAGAATTTCTTTCGGAACGGGGAACCGGTTTCCGCGAGATATACGACATCAATCAGCTTATTCTACAATTCACGCTTTAACGCCGGATATTAGTTAAAAAATCATGGACATAGTATTAATTATTCTTGGTGCTATCTGCCTACTGGCAGGATTAGCCGGATGTCTTTTACCCATTCTTCCCGGACCTCCACTTGCTTATATAGGAATGGTTTTGTTGCATTTTACCGATAAAGTTCAGTTTACAACAACACAATTAATTATTTGGCTTATTCTTGTTATTGTTATACAAGTAGCCGATAATTTTATTCCCATGCTGGGAACCAAAAAGTTTGGCGGTACCAAATGGGGAATATGGGGATGCCTTGCCGGAACGTTACTCGGAGTAATACTATTTCCGCCTTGGGGAATTATTATCGGTCCGTTTGCAGGTGCTGTTATAGGAGAACTACTTGGAGGAAAAGAAACACAGCAGGCCATACGTGCCGGATTGGGTTCCTTTATCGGATTTATGCTCGGCACAATCATGAAGTTCATGATCTGTGGATACTTTATCTATGTTTTTATTCGAGAACTTATTTAATGAAAACAAATTGGTTACCCACTACAAAAAAAGAAGTTGAACTACGAGGATGGGATGAACTGGACATCATTATATTTAGCGGAGATGCTTATGTAGATCATCCTTCTTTCGGTGCAGCAGTTATCGGACGTATTCTTGAGGCAGAAGGGTTAAGGGTTGCAATCATTCCTCAACCTAACTGGCGCGACGACCTACGCGATTTCAAGAAGCTTGGTAAGCCACGCTTATTCTTCGGCATCAGTGCCGGATGCATGGATAGCATGGTTAACAAATACACTGCCAACAAACGTTTACGCAGCGAAGATGCTTACACACCCGATGGTCGGCCCGACATGCGACCTGAATATCCAACCATCGTTTACTCAAAGATTCTTAAAGAAATATATCCGGATGTGCCTGTGGTACTGGGAAGTATAGAAGCATCCCTCCGCCGGCTTACCCATTACGATTATTGGCAAGACAAATTAAGGAAGAGCATACTGTGTGATAGCAGTGCGGATATATTAATATATGGGATGGGCGAAAAACCAATTATTGAACTGGCAAAAAGGCTACAACAAGATAAGTCAATCCCTACAGATATACCTCAAACGGTATACCTAACCAAGCAAATAGAAAAACAGGAAACCGATATATTGCTTTCATCGCACGAAGACTGCTTGAAAGATAAAAAGAAACAGGCTGCTAATTTTCGGTATATCGAAGAAGAAAGCAATAAATATGCTGCTTCACGCATTCTTCAACAGGTAGGGAATGAATGGGTTGTTGTTAACCCACCTTATCCTCCGATGTCGCAACAAGAAATAGATCGCTCGCACGATTTGCCTTATACCCGGCTACCACATCCCAAATACAAGAACAAACGCATCCCAGCTTATGATATGATTAAATTCTCCATCAATCTGCATCGAGGATGTTTTGGCGGATGTGCTTTCTGTACAATATCAGCACATCAAGGAAAGTTTATTGCCAGCCGTAGCAAAGAAAGCATTTTGCGAGAAGTGAAGAAAGTTATGGAATTGCCTGACTTCAAAGGATATTTAAGCGACCTCGGTGGCCCTTCAGCAAATATGTATAAGATGGAAGGTAAAGACGGAAATATGTGCAAACGTTGCAAACGTCCGTCGTGTATCCATCCTAAAATATGTCCGAATCTGAATACCGATCACCGTCCGTTACTCGATATATACCGGTCGGTCGATGCTATTCCAGGCATCAAAAAGAGTTTTATTGGAAGTGGCGTTCGATACGATTTAATGCTGCACGACAGTAAAGATTCTGCTATTAACCGGGCATCCAATGAGTATACCAGAGAGTTAATAATAAACCATGTTAGTGGCCGGTTAAAAGTTGCCCCAGAGCATACCAGCGACAGTGTGTTGTATGTGATGCGTAAACCTTCATTCGATCAGTTCGAAACATTCAAAAAAACATTCGATAAGATCAACAAAGAGAATAATCTACGCCAGCAACTTATACCTTATTTTATCAGCAGTCACCCCGGATGCAAGGAAGAAGACATGGCCGAACTTGCAATCACCACCAAAAGGTTGAATTTTCATCTGGAGCAGGTACAAGACTTCACTCCTACCCCAATGACCATAGCTACCGAAGCCTTCTACACCGGATTTCATCCATATACACTGAAACCCATTTTCAGTGCCAAGACACAACGCGAGAAGCTGGCTCAACGGCAATTCTTCTTCTGGTACAAACCCGAAGAAAGGAAACAAATAATTGCAGAACTTAAACGCATCGGAAGAAGTGATTTGATAAAGAAGCTCTATTAAAAAATCGGGGCATTCTTTTAAGAAACACCCCGATTATACATTATTTGTTAGCTACATATTGATCTGCTTTTTCTTTCATCCTTTTAGCACGCTTTTCACTATCCGGATGTGTAGAGAACATCTGTTGTATTTTAGAAGATTTCTCTCCACCTGAATTAAACATCTCTACCAATTTATTCAAAGAATTCGACATTGCATAAGGATCAATCTCGTTTTGAACACAAAACTTGAGTGCATAGTCATCTGCTGCATTTTCTTGCTTCTGTGAGAATTGAGCACCTGCCAAAGCATCAGCTAATTGCCCCAATTCAGAGTCACCCAGTTTTGCAGCAGTATCACTGAAAGCTCCAGCTGCATTTACTGCTGCTGAACGAAGATATGCATTCTTCATAGCATCTTTAACATCAGTATTCACTATATGACCGATTTCATGCCCAATAACTGCCATTACTTCTTCGTCAGTCATTACATCCATTAATCCGGCACAGATACGGATGCTTCCATCACCACATGCAAATGCGTTTACATCAACCACTTCGTAAACACCGAAATTTACTTTCATACCTTCTACTTCGGTAATATGGCCAACCATTTTTTCAAGGCGTTTACCATATTCTGTATCGGGAGCAGTTAACGGATTATGGGCATCCATCCATTCCATGTATTCTGAACAGATTTTAGCTATATCAGCATCCGAAAGAGTGATTGCTTTCGCTGTTTCTGTTGCAGCTTTTACAGCTTTACCTACATTGATTTTCTTCCCTCCAATCTTAACTTGTGCAGTTGTTGTTAAGGATAATGCACAAAACAATAAAAATACTAAAGTGAGTTTAAGTTTCATTTGTGTTAAATATTAAATTACTAAACTAATTTCATCGTAAAGATAGAAAAAAACATTAAAAAAGAGGATGTTCAATATGAACATCCTCTTTCATCAGAGCTGGAACTCTCTATTGACCCCTATCTTATTCCAGAATTACTACACGGTTAAGTTTGTTCTGACCGAACATATTTGCTGTACCACCGAATCCTACTAGTTCAAGTGAAGACGAGCTTACACCTTCTTTAATAAGAGCATCGTAAACAGCCTGAGCACGTTTTTCAGAAAGTTTCTGGTTCCAGCTTGAGCTACCAGTTGCTTTATCTGCATAACCTGCCACTTTGTATTTTTTGTTCGGATTAGCCTTGATGATCTTAGCAGCCAACTGAATGTTAACCATACCATAATCATCAATGTTAGATTTACCAATCTGGAAGAATACTGCACGAGGACCGGCAACTTCGATTTCCTTAACAACTTCTTCTTTAACTGGTTTCATGTTAGCAAGAGCATTTTTAGCGGCTGCCAATTCAGCTTCTGCTTCAGACAAAGCGTTTCTGTATTTGTTGATTTCAGCGTTAAGAGCATCTGTGTCGATTTTAGCACCAACAGGGATGAATTTCTTTCCACCGAATGTGTAGCTAACACCAGCAAGTACAGATATTGCACCATCACTGTTAAATTCGCTGTATTTACCATAGATAGAAGGAGAAACCTCGCCTCTTGCTTCTATAGTGATATCAATATGCTTATTAACATTAAACTGCCCAATAAGACCAGCAGAACCGTTTACTAACACTCTAAGGTCATTATTACCTTCTATAGTATTTTTTGCAAAAGACATTCCAGGACCTGCAAACACAGAAAGTGTAAATAAACGATTAGGATTATAACCTGCTAAAGCATTAGATAGATTAAAAGTTCCATCCAAATGCAGGTTTACAAATTTCTTCTTTACAACATCATAAGAGTCTCTACCATAATTTGAAACAATTTTACCCCATACTCCATTCGCTTGTCCACGAATTCCCCATACAGGATCAATTAGTTTTCCAAATGTTAATGCTATTTTCGGCGTGATAACGTCTCCTAGCCCAAATCCATCCTGATCATGCCATTCCGGATTTAAAGTTGTTTGGACACCTCCGCTAATACCGATGTACCAATTGTGTTTCCAGCTCTCGCTGTAAAACTTTTCTTTGGTCTGTGCAGTAGCTGAACTAACTACACCGGCCAACAGTAAAGATAATATTACTAATTTACTTTTCATTTTTTTAGTTTTTATTTTTTCATTTTTTGATCTGTAATTCACTCTCACCATTAATTTACTTCAAATATATTTTGTAAGTAAGCCCACCAGTAAAATATTTCATTCTTTGCAATTCTACCTGTGCATGTAAATGGTTGAAAAGCAAATAAGTGGCACCAAATGCAAAATCTTTTGCATCATATTCCATTATCACTCTCAACTCTGGACAAAAAGATGGATTATAAGTTATTCCACCCGCTAATCCATTTAAGGGATAATCTTTTCTATTATTGTAAAGATAAGACAGATGTATTCCTATCATTTCTTTACCTATTGGAATATGTTTTGTTGCTGCAATATAGAATCTACACCAATAACCATTTCCATCTACAGATGATATTTGCCCTTCTCCAGATTCTGTATAAGGATCAGATGTTCCTAATACCACAGATGGCATATAATCCCAAAACTGTCCTTCTTTCAAAACTCTAACTCTTGCTGAGAAGTTTCTATCCTGATTTGTAAACTTACCTTTTCCAACCTTCCAATCTATCCCAATTGTTTGAGATTGAAACAAAGTACATGTATAGGCTATTTCCAACCAAGGAAATATTGTTACATTTAAGAAATAATTATATGTATGGTAATTCCACCGAGTTGGAGTAACCTCCTTGTTCAGAAAATTCCCCCCGATCATAACAGTTTTGTCTGCTTGCATTTCACCCGAAGGAGCATGTAGTAGACCAGTTGTACCGTATGTTAATTGAGCCGAAAGCATACTATACCAGCAAAGAAACAAACCTAATATAAGGATCTTTTTCATCATACTGCTTTATTAACCATCGGCTCAATAAAAATTAGTATTTATTTTCTATCGACTAGTGACTAGAAGCTTCCAGAACCACCACCTGCATTAGGATTAATTCCATGACCATCATGACTTGTATGTGTATCATGATTGAAATATGTAGGATAGATTGTTACACCTTCTTGAGATACAACAGTACCAGTTACATCATTTCCATTAAATGTAAATGTGAAAGTTCTTGGCACCATATTATAGACTGCTCTATATCCAGATGCACTATAGTTATACCATGCAGGAATAGCAAATGTTCCTATTCTTTGTTTGAAGCCAAATGTTTTTCCTATTTTAGCAGCTACTGCAGCTTTGAATATATCTAATTCTTCGCCAGCAGCTACAGCTCTTGAAACAGGAGTAGATTCTACATTGCCAACAATGATAAATCCATCATAGATTACATATTCAGCATCAGCAGGAAGATTGCTCATGTCATTTGTAAAATCAGCAACAAGAGTATTCCAAACAGTACTACCAGACACTTCTGCTGAAGGATCTTTGAAGGTAATATTTTTTGCACTAACAGTTACCGCAGTAGCACCTTGAACACCAGTTTTAGCTGCTGCAATAGTTTCAGCTGTTGTTGCTTCTTCAACACCAGGAATTTCAATTGCACCCAGAGGAACCAACGCAACACTAGCATCAGCAATATAAACACCACCAGCATTTACTTTATTCAAGTAAACTTGTTTTGTTACAGAAACATAACCATCGGCCTTTACTTCAACACTAATAGCATCAGTTGTGTATGTAACATCCGCTTTAAAAGTGCTTACTTTAGTACCTACACTTTTACTTCCTACTGTTATTGTTGTTGCTTTCAATGCAGATCCAGTATTAGCATCAGTAATGGTTCCAGCTACATAGTATTCAGGTTCTCCTAGAGGAAGTGTATCTATTCCCTCTTTTTCATAGCAGCTAGTGAATACAGTACCACAAACTGCTAAAATAGCTAACGCCGTTTTAGCGCTACTTCCAAAAAAACTACTTTTCATTTTCATGTTCGTCTTAATTTAAAAAATTAAAAATTTAATAATTCTGATTTAATAAAATATGGGTTATAATCATTATCTCTTAAATCGTTTTTATCTGCTCTGGAACGATATTTTTTTCCATAAACTTCTTCGTTCCCTGCATTATATTTCAGTCCAAAATCCCCCATCATAACTCTAGGGAAATAACCTTTCCTCTTTTGCTTATATGGAGGTATCGCTATTTGGAAAACAAATCCTCCATTTAAACCATTATTGCCTGCGTGTTCAACCAACGACAAATAAAACCCGATAGAAGTGTGTCTAAAATGCCGAAACATTTCACCAGTAACTCCATATTCTTCACGTATATAACGTTCTCCTCTTATTTTAAATTGTGTGTTATATTCCGGCCAATAAAAATTTGCTCCTAAACTAGCTGTCAAAGTCCACTTTTTATCATGATAATAAGCCCAATTATCATATTCCCCAGCTCTTGTATAACCTAAATGTGCTTGAATAGAAAAACGTTCATCTTTTAGATAATGTTTGATTTCTACATCAAATCCACCACGAAAATTATTAAAAGTGCCCATTGTTGCTGTTAAAAAAGTACATTTAGGTAACCTTACTGTTTGACTTAATGTCACAAAACCAGGGCGAATTTGTTCATATTTTGATCCATAATCATTTACTATTGGAAAAACGATCTGTCCAGCCAATTTCATTCCTGGCCACAAACTTATTTCTATAGATGGAGAAAGATTAAAAACAACATCATAAATCCTTGACAACTTATAATTCCTAAAATGTAATTCCGGATACACTACTATATCCACTTTATACAAGGAACTATTTTCTTTTTTTGCTTTTTGTACTTTCTTCCAACTATTACCCAAATCATAAGTAACATTCCAATCTTGGCGCAACACATTCATTGTACTATCTGCTACTACAGGCTGATAGTTCAATGAGATTTGTGGAACATTATTCTCCAGCACAATAACCCTACATGATTTATTTATGGGTAAACCTGATTCTTGTATTAAGTCAATAGCCTTTCCAACACCTACGCCATTCAACCTATAAGGAGTATTTTCAAATACAAAAACCCTTTCTTCATCATCTTCAATCCAGGAAACATTTTCAAACCCCATATCAACTAACACTTTTGCAACAGAATCTCCTGATTGGCTATAGCCGCTTAGTGTGATTAGGCAGATAAACAAAATTATTGCTCTGTGTGTTATACCAAGTTTTTTCATTAAGTACAATGTGTCCTAGGCTTCCTTTTAAACTCTATTAATAAAATAAAGTAAAACTTGGTGCAAAAATAGGCACATTTTTAAGAATACCAAAAGTTTTTTAAGCAAAAAGCAAATTAAATTCTATTTTTAAAAACAAATCATGAACAACAAAGCATCAATTTTGCCATTGATAATAATGCATTTCTGTTCATTTGTTGGGCTTTTAGTGCTATATAGCTTTGAGAGTCAGTGCTATATAGCCGAGAGGAGCAATACTATATAGTTTTAGGGGTCAGTGCTATATAGACCAAGACCGCTCGTCTATATAGCACAAATGCATAAAAGCGTATTTATACTTTAGCACCTTCATCAACAGCAGCAATTTCTTTTTCTTCTTTTTCTGCTGTTATGTTATGTTATGTTATATTCTCTTCTTTTCTTTTCTATTGTTGCAACGGAATTCAACGGGCGTTGGATTTGGTTCTTTTACATTTGTGCGAACATTTCTTTCCGCCTTTTGCAAGCAGAGATATCTCAATGCAATAAAATCGCATCGCAATTGTAACAGAATCAGAAGAAACAAACAAGTTACCGTTTGCTATTACATCGACAGAAAAAAGGTTGTAGACATACAAAACTGCATCAATTTGCAACCAAAACTACGATGTTTTTATACTATATTGCCACAGTTTGGATTGCAAATCATGATTATTTGAATGATAAATGACTGTGCTTTATAAAATGTAGTATCTTTATTTTTAATTTTCGGCTTTCTGTTTTCAACTATTAGCAGTAACTTTGCAACTGAATATGGGTAGAATACTTGCAATTGATTATGGACGAAAACGCTCGGGCGTAGCAGTAAGCGACTGTTTGCAAATAACAGCAAATGGCTTAGATACTATTGCCACACATTTACTTCTTGACTATATTATAAACTATGTAGTTGTTGAAAATGTAGAAGAGATTGTTATTGGAAAGCCAAAACAGATGAACTATGAAGATTCCGAAAACTTTAAAAGGATTGAAATATTTGTAGGCACACTTAAAAAAAGACTTCCTGATATCCCTATTATATATGTAGACGAACGTTTTACTTCTGTTTTAGCACAACGCACCATGTTAGATGCCGGTTTAAAGAAAAAAGACAGGCAAAACAAGGCATTGGTAGATAAAATAAGTGCCACAATAATATTGCAAAGCTACCTGGAAAGCAAGGATTTACAACTATAAAATTACAATATGATTTTACCTATTTACCTATATGGACAACCTGTACTTAGAAAGGTTGCAGAAGATATAACTCCGGATTATCCTGAACTGAAAGAATTAATATCCAACATGTTCGAAACCATGTACCGGGCAGATGGAGTTGGCCTTGCCGCTCCCCAGATTGGTTTACCAATACGGGTGGTAGTTATTGATCTGGATGTTCTATCTGATGACCACCCTGAATTTAAAGGATTTCAGAAAACCTATATAAATCCACACATCATTGAAACTAGTGGTGAAGAAGTATCTATGGAAGAAGGTTGTTTGAGCTTACCGGGTATACACGAAACCGTAAAAAGAGCAAACCGTATTCATGTGAAATACATGGATGCAGACTTTGTTGAGCACGACGAAATTGTAGAAGGATATCTCGCCCGGGTTATGCAGCACGAATTTGATCATCTGGAAGGAAAAATGTTCATCGACCATATATCTCCTTTGCGTAAGCAAATGATAAAAAGTCGGTTAAACTCCATGTTAAGCGGAAAAGCCCGTTGTTCTTACAAAGTTAAGCCCGTAAAATAAAAAAATTAGCATCTCATAATTTAATTATTATTAAATCATAAATCGTAAATTATTAAATCGCAAATAAACACATACTTTTGTTCCTTTTATTAGGCCATAATTAACTTATGCTAAAAAAGATACTAATCATTTTATTGTTCTTTCCGGTTTATTTATCTGCTCAGATAAATACGGATAGGGTAATGTCCATTGCACGAAATGCACTTTATTTTGAAGACTATGTTTTATCCATACAGTACTTCAACCAGGTTATTAATGCAAAGCCCTATCTGTATGAACCTTATTTTTTCAGGGGATTAGCTAAAATATACCTGGAAGATTTTCAAGGTGCTGAAGCCGACTGTACAGCTGCAATTGAACTCAATCCGTTTGTTGTTGGAGTGTACCAGATCCGTGGACTTGCCAAAATCAGGCAAGGTAAGTTCGACGAAGCCATCGCCGATTATGAGAAAGCCATCTCATACGATCCGGAAAATATCACTTTATGGCATAATCTAACTTTGTGTCATCTACAGAAAGAGGACTATAAAGCTGCCGAAATTGATTTAGAACAAATACTTAGAGTATCTCCTCGATATACACGTGCTTACTTAATGCGTGGTGAGGTTGCATTGAAACAACAAGACACCATTCGTGCCATGAATGATTTCGATAAAGCTATCGAAATAGATAAATACGATCCGGACGCATGGACATCAAGGGCCATATTAAAGCTACAACAAGGCGAATACGCATCTGCAGAAACTGATTTGAATCAGTCTATCCATTTAAATACAAAGAATGCGGGTAATTATATTAACCGGGCATTGGCTAAATATCACCAGAATAATTTAAGAGGAGCAATGGCTGATTATGATATTGCTCTTGATATTGAACCAAATAACTTTATCGGACACTACAACCGTGGATTATTACGCGCCCAGGTTGGCGATGATAACAGGGCCATTGAAGACTTCGATTTTGTTATCAAAATGGAACCGGATAACATGATGGCGATATTCAACAGGGGGATATTACGATCGCAAACCGGAAATCTAGGTGGAGCAATTATGGACTTCTCGACAGTACTCCAAGAGTATCCTAATTTCCTTGCCGGTTATTACCACAGAGCCGAAGCCAGAAGAAAGTTCGGTGACCGTAAAGGTGCAGAAGCTGATGAATATCAGATATTAAAAGCCCAATTAGATCGTAGAAACAATACGAATGCTAATAATACGCTAGCAGACAATAAAACAGAAGAGGATATTGAAGAAGGTGGCAACAAAACGCGTAAAAAATCGGATAAAAACATAAACAATTACCGTAGAATTGTTATTGCCGACAATTCGGAGAACGAGCAACGTTATTCTAGTGATTATAGAGGTAAAGTACAGGATAAGAATGTGAATATCAAGCTGGAACCACTCTATGTACTTACTTATTATGAAAAAGAAAGCGATGTTAAACATATCGTTCACTATAATAAGTATATAGATGCATTAAGTCAATCTAAAATTCTACCCAAACGTTTGCAAATAACCAATGCAGAAGCGGCTCTAACACAACAACAAGCAGATTTCCATTTTGCACTTATTGATACACATACATCTGCCATTGTTGACGAACCTACAAACCCATTGAAACGTTTTGCACGGGGATTGGATTTCTATCTGGTACAAGATTTCTCGAATTCAATAGAAGATTTTACTCAAGCCATTTTATTGGACGATACATTCTTCCCAGCTTATTTTATGAGGGCTTTGGTAAAGTACAAACAACTGGAATATCAACGTGCAGAAGAAGCTATCTCTACACCTGTTGCCCCAGGAGCGAGCAAGCCAAAAGAAATTGGTTCCTTTGATTACGAAATGGTTAAAAAAGACTTGAACAAAGTTATTGCACTGGCACCCGATTTTATTTATGGTTATTATAACAGAGGAAATCTTTTGGCCATGTTAAAAGACTACCGGGCAGCTATTGTTGATTATGATAAAGCCATTGAGTTAAATGCCAACTTTGCCGAAGCATATTTTAACCGGGGACTTACTCATATATTTCTTGGCAACAACAAAAAAGGGATAGCCGATTTAAGTAAAGCTGGTGAATTAGGGATAATTTCGGCTTACAATGTTATTAAGAGATTTACTGAACTCCCGGAGTAAATTGAAAGCTAAAAACTGAAAATTGAAAGTTAGCATGCTGCAAGTTTTATTATTTGCAGATTTTGTCTAATTTTGCATCTCAAACATGAAATTCAAAGAATCTTGAACGTTGTTATGCAGCATTGTAATTTTCAATTTTCAATTTTCAACTTTCAATTTATTCAAGATTATGATAAAAATAACTTTTCCCGATGGCTCTGTTCGCGAATATGAAAGCGGAGTAAACGGATTACAAATTGCTGAAAGCATTAGTTCACGCTTAGCACAGGAAGTGCTATCTATAGGAGTGAATGATAAAACTTACGATTTAAGTCGTCCGATAACAGAAGACGCAGAAATCAAACTATACAAATGGGACGACGAAGAAGGTAAACACACGTTCTGGCATACAAGTGCCCACCTCTTGGCCGAAGCATTGCAAGAACTTTATCCTGGCATTCAGTTTGGTATTGGTCCTGCTATTGAAAACGGGTTCTACTATGATGTTGACCCAGGAAGTGCAGTTATTCGGGAAGCCGACTTGCCCACTATCGAAAAGAAGATGCAGGAACTTGCTTCTCTGAAACAACCATTAGTTTGTGAGAGTGTCAGCAAAACTGATGCACTCAAATTATTTGGCGATAGAGGAGAGACTTATAAAACTGAGTTAATATCGGAACTTGAAGACGGCACTATTACAACTTATACTCAAGGAGCATTTACCGATTTATGTAGAGGTCCTCATCTAATGTCGACAGCTCCAATAAAAGCTATTAAACTTACTTCTGTTGCCGGTGCATACTGGCGCGGTCAAGAAGATAAAAAGATGCTCACCCGTATTTATGGAATTACTTTCCCCAAAAAGAAAATGCTGGATGAATATCTTGTATTGTTGGAAGAAGCCAAAAAACGAGATCACCGAAAGATCGGAAAGGAAATGGAACTGTTCATGTTTTCCGAAGCTGTTGGAAAAGGATTACCTATGTGGCTTCCTAAAGGAACTGCATTGCGTTTACGCCTTGAAGACTTTCTGAAAAAAATCCAAAAGCGCTTTGGGTATCAACAGGTAATGACTCCGCATATTGGTAGCAAGAATCTATATGTAACCTCTGGTCACTACGCTAAATACGGAAAAGATTCGTTCCAACCGATACACACTCCGGAAGAAGGTGAAGAATACCTTTTAAAACCAATGAACTGTCCTCACCATTGCGAAGTCTATAAATGGCAACCTCATTCCTATAAAGAACTTCCATTAAGATTAGCCGAGTTTGGTACAGTATACCGCTACGAACAAAGTGGTGAGCTTCATGGTTTAACACGTGTAAGAGGTTTTACCCAAGACGATGCACATATTTTCTGTCGCCCAGATCAGGTAAAAGACGAGTTCCTTGCTGTGATGGATATCATCCTTATTATATTTAAGGCATTAAACTTCGAGAATTTCGAAGCACAGATATCTTTAAGAGACCCCGAAAACCGCGAAAAGTATATCGGTAGCGATGAGAATTGGGAGAAAGCAGAAAAAGCCATTATAGAAGCTTGTGCAGAAAAAGGCATGAGCGCAAAAATTGAATATGGCGAAGCTGCATTCTATGGTCCTAAATTAGACTTTATGGTTAGAGATGCTTTAGGTCGCAGATGGCAATTAGGAACAATCCAAGTAGATTATAATTTACCAGAACGTTTTCAATTGGAATACACAGGCGCTGATAATCAAAAACATCGTCCTGTAATGATCCACCGCGCACCTTTTGGTTCAATGGAACGTTTTGTTGCCGTGTTGATTGAACATACTGCCGGTAAATTCCCATTATGGTTAACACCCGATCAGGTAGCCATTCTGCCAATCAGTGAAAAGTTCAATGATTATGCAGAAGAACTAAAGAAATACTTCGATACGATTGATATCCGGGCTATTGTAGACGATCGCAACGAAAAGATTGGAAGAAAGATCCGTGATAACGAATTGAAACGCATTCCATACATGTTGATCGTTGGAGAAAAAGAAGCTGAAAATGGTGAAGTTTCTGTTCGCCGACAAGGAGAAGGAGATAAAGGAAGTATGAAATTTGAAGAATTTGGTAAAATTTTGAACGAAGAAGTTCAAAATATGATAAATAAGTGGTAAATTTGCGGCCGTTGTAAAAGCACAGTATTATTTTAATGCTCTAAAGACCGCTTTTAATAATTAAAAAACATTTGGTAGTAAAAAAACAAACTGGAAGTAATCGTTATTTAATGAAGAATGACAATTTAAAAGGGCAATTCCGGATCAATGAACAGATTCGTGCCAGAGAAGTACGTATTGTCGGTGATGACAACATCGAAGCGCAAGTTTATCCTATTGATCAGGCACTTAAAATGGCTAGGGATCGCGAATTGGATCTTGTAGAGATTTCTCCAAATGCGCAGCCACCGGTTTGTCGGATTATTGATTACTCAAAATTTCTTTATCAACAAAAGAAAAAGCAGAAAGAACAAAAAGCCAAGCAGGTTAAGGTAGTTGTAAAAGAAATCAGATTTGGTCCACAAACCGACGATCATGATTATAACTTCAAGCTAAAACACGCAAAAGGCTTCCTTGAAGATGGCGACAAAGTAAAAGCATATGTTTTCTTCAAAGGACGTTCTATTCTATTCAAAGAACAAGGAGAAGTATTGTTGCTACGTTTTGCTAACGATCTTGAAGATTATGCAAAGGTAGATCAGATGCCGGTACTGGAAGGAAAGCGCATGACTATTTTCTTATCACCCAAGAAAAAAGAACAGAAAAAAGCGCCTGCTAAACCAGCTGCACCAAAGGCAAGCGAAAACAATCCACAGAATAATGAAAATGAGTAACGCCATAGGTATAGTGCGTTACCATACTATTAATAATTTAATTAAATAAGTAAAGATGCCAAAGATGAAGACTAACTCCGGTGCCAAAAAAAGGTTTACCCTTACCGGAACAGGTAAAATCAAAAGAAAGCACGCTTTTCATAGTCACATTTTGACTAAGAAATCAAAAAAGAGAAAAAGAAACCTGTGTTACTCAACTACAGTAGCTACTGTTGATGAAAATCAGGTGAAAGAACTCTTAGCGATGAAATAATGTATAAATGTGCCAATAGTTAATGTATTAATACATAATCAATACAATTGGCAAATTAATCACATTATTCACATTATCTCATTATTAACCGGATGCATTAGCATGAAAGTTCGTTACGCGAAGTAACGGCGCTAACATTCAAAAAGAAACAAAACTATGCCAAGATCAGTAAATCATGTTGCTTCAAAAGCAAGAAGAAAGAAAATTTTGAAACTCACCAGAGGTTACTTTGGTGCTAGAAAAAATGTTTGGACTGTAGCTAAGAATACCTGGGAAAAAGGTTTAACTTATGCTTACCGTGACCGTAAAAACAAAAAAAGAAATTTCCGTGCTCTTTGGATACAACGTATTAATGCTGCCGCCCGCTTAGAAGGTATTTCATACTCTAAACTTATGGGAGGATTGCATAAAGCAGGTATTGAAATTAACCGTAAGGTTCTAGCTGATTTAGCAGTAAACCACCCTGAAGCTTTCAAAGCTATAGTGGCAAAAGCTAAAACTGCTTAATTTCGATCGATTAAAGCATAAAAGGTTGTTCTGGAAACAGAGCAACCTTTTTTATTGTAATCGGTTTGATTCGACTGAGATGAGTATTTCACGATTTCACCACAGAGTTCACAGAGTTACACAGAGTTTTAAACTTCATGCGGTATCGTATTTAAAGTTCTGTGTAACTCTGTGAACTCTGTGGTGAAATCGTACAATTAAACTATAAACCCCTAGTAATAAATTCATTACAATCGCTTTAGCTTTATTGCGGATTAATAGAAAGAATTAAAATTAAGAATTTAAGAACAAAAATTTCGAATTACTTGTTTATATGCCATAAAGTACATATATTTGTTATAGAAAACAGCCGCATTGGTTAGATTGGGAAACTCATCAATTATAACTGAAAACCGAGACAAGCTTTCGCTTCTCAATGGCGGGCCACATCCTTCGGGACAACTTTTAAGTCGGTGGATTACAAAGAGGGGCGGGCACTCAAATCATGTCATTCGGAGTTTCATCACATCATCAATGCGGCTTTTCTTTTTGCTCAACTATAATTAGTTGGGCTTTATTTTTATCCGTAAATACCGATTTTAAAGCTACAAAAAAACAGTAACACTGGTTTTATCCAATGCTACTGCATTATATTCTAACTATCTAATTTATTTAATTAGAACGGTAGATCATCATTTACATCACCTGGTATAAATTCAGGTGTTGCTGTTGCTGGAGGTGGAGGGAAAGCCCCTGGCGCTTGTGTACCGGCATTTACTCTTTCAACTTTCCATGCACGGACACTATTAAACCATCTATCTTGCCATTGACGAGCATCAATATCAAAAGAAACAGTTAACTCCTCTCCCATTTGTATAGCAAATTGTTCAATTCTATCCTGACCAAAAACCTCAAAACACATCTTTTTAGGATACTGATCATGATTCTCAATTACATATTCCTGAGCCTTCCACTCATTCCCTGTAGCTTTTGCTACTCCGCTTTTTGGCGATAATACGGCTATGATTCTTCCGGTAAATTCCATCGTTATAATTTTTAATTGTGGTGCGAAGATACAATTTTCTCCTAATATTCCTCAAATAAGATGAGGTTTTTCTTTTGCCATATTGCGCACTACATATTTTTTTTTGTAACTTTGTCACTTAGTAAAATAAAAAAACTTTAATATATAAACATATGAAATTTGTCGTTTCAAGTACTGCTTTATTCAGCCATTTACAGGCAGTTAGCCGTGTGATAAATTCGAAAAACACGTTGCCTATCCTTGACTGTTTCCTTATCAATTTGGAAGACGGTACTCTGACTGTTACTGTATCCGATTCAGAAACCACCATGGTAACCTCTCTCGAAGTTAATGAAAGCGATACAAACGGGAAATTTGCAGTCGTTGCAAAAACACTTCTGGAAGCGTTAAAAGAAATTCCGGAACAGCCTATTAGTTTCGAAGTATCCGATACACTCGAAATAAGTGTTACTTACCTGAATGGTAAATACAGTTTGATGGGACAAAATGCCGACGAGTTCCCACAATCCGCATCATTAGGAGAAAGTGCAGTACGTATGGAAATTGACGCACAGGTTTTACTTAGTGGTATCAACCGCACCATCTTTGCAACTGCCGACGACGAACTTCGCCCGGTTATGAATGGTATCTACTTTGATATAACTACCGAAGATGTCACTATGGTAGCCTCTGATGGTCACAAGCTGGTACGTTACAAAACAACCATGTCGCATGGTAATGAGCGTGCAGCTTTCATCTTACCAAAGAAACCTGCTAACTTATTAAAAAATCTGCTGGCAAAAGAACAAGAAACTGTTGTGATTGAGTTTGACGAAAGAAATGCTGTTTTTGTATTAAGCAACTACCGCATGGTATGTCGTTTGATTGAAGGCAGATATCCAAACTACAATTCAGTAATTCCACAGAACAATCCTAATAAAGTAACAATCAACCGTCAGCTACTTATTGGTGCACTACGTCGTGTATCTATTTTCTCTTCACAATCAAGTAGTTTGATAAAACTAGGTTTCCAGGAAAACGAAATTATCGTCTCTGCACAAGACATCGACTTCTCAACATCAGCAGAGGAAACACAAGTATGTCAATACTCAGATGAGCCAATGGGGATCGGTTTTAAAGCAACTTTCCTTCTGGATATTCTTAATAATATTGCATCCGAAGAAATTGTTATCGAACTAGCCGATCCTTCCAGAGCAGGTGTTATCGTTCCGATAATACAAGAAGAGAGTGAAGACCTCCTGATGCTTCTGATGCCAATGATGCTGAATGATTAATTTTTCAGATACAAATTACGCGGATTACACGGATTAAAAACACGGATATTATTATGTCCATGTAGTTTTAGTCCATGTAATCCGCGTATTCCGTGTCTAAAAACAACAAAAACAACAATCAATGAAACTGAATCTCAAAAACCCTCTCGTCTTTTTCGATCTCGAAACCACAGGTATAAATGTCAATACAGACAGAATAGTCGAAATATGCTATTTGAAAGTATATCCTAATGGAAATGAAGAATCCAAGACCATGCGGATTAATCCGGAAATGCACATTCCCGAAGAATCATCAAAGATACATGGAATATATGATGAAGATGTTGCAAACTGCCCAACTTTCAAAGAAGTAGCCAAAAACATTGCTAAGGATATTGAGGGATGCGATTTAGCCGGATTCAACTCTAACCGTTTTGATGTTCCTGTACTGATAGAAGAATTTCTTCGCGTAGGAGTTGACATAGACATATCCCGCAGAAAATTTATAGATGTTCAGGTAATCTTTCACAAAATGGAACAACGTACACTTTCTGCCGCATATAAATTTTATTGCAAAAAGAATCTGGAAGATGCCCATTCGGCCGAAGCCGACACCAGAGCTACTTATGAAGTACTCATGTCGCAACTAGACACATACACTGAATTAGAGAATGATGTGAAATTCCTTTCCGAATTTTCTAGTTATAACCGTAATGTAGACTTTGCAGGAAGAATGGTTTATGACGATAATGGAATTGAAATTTTCAATTTTGGAAGATATAAAGGGATGGCCGTGACAGAAGTACTACAAAAAGATCCGGGATATTACGGTTGGATTTTGGGCAATGATTTCACATTACACACTAAAGCAATGCTTACTAAAATTCGATTAAGAGAACTTACTGGAAAGAAATAATAAAAGTATTGAGTTATGAGTTATGAGTTGTCCACACGGCATCACTAACTCAAAACTCAAAACTTGATACTCAATACTCTAAACCATGATAAAGGGTAAAAAAATAATATTAGGAATTACCGGAAGTATTGCTGCCTACAAAGCATGTTATATTATCCGCGGATTAATTAAAAAAGGAGCTGAAGTACAAACTGTTATCACTCCGGCCGGAAAAGAATTCATTACTCCCATCACCCTATCGGCCCTAACAAGCAAACCTGTTATAAGCGAGTTTTTTGCTCAACGCGATGGAACATGGAACAGTCATGTAGATTTAGGTTTATGGGCAGATTTAATGCTTATTGCCCCAGCCACAGCCTCAACCATTGGTAAGATGGCAAACGGAATAGCCGATAATATGCTGATTACCACATACCTATCAGCCAAAGCACCCGTATTTGTTGCACCGGCAATGGATCTTGATATGTTTGCACATCCATCTACCCAAAAGAATCTTGATACCCTTCGTTCATTTGGCAATCACATCATTGAACCGGCATCAGGAGAATTAGCCAGTCACTTAGTGGGGAAAGGAAGGATGGAAGAACCAGAAAACATCATCCGTATTATTGAGGAGTTTTTTGCATCTCATGCTGATTTATCTGGTAAAAAAATACTAATCACAGCTGGGCCTACTTATGAAAAGATTGATCCGGTAAGATTCATCGGTAATTATTCTTCTGGAAAGATGGGATTTGCTTTAGCTGAAGAATGTGCTGAACGTGGAGCCGAAGTTGTTCTTATAGCAGGTCCTGTAAAACAACAAACGCATCATGCAAATATACAACGCATCAATGTTGAATCGGCTTCCGAAATGTATAATGCGGCTATACAATACTATCCCAAAATGGATGTTGGCATTCTTTGTGCTGCTGTAGCTGATTTTACCCCCGAGACAACAGCCGATAAAAAAATGAAACGCGGAGAGGAAGATTTAGTTTTACGACTAAAACCAACACAAGATATCGCTGCTGAACTAGGTAAAACAAAGAAAAAGAATCAATTATTAATTGGTTTTGCTCTTGAAACTAATAATGAGGAAGAAAATGCTATCAGGAAACTGGAACGTAAAAACCTGGATTTTATTGTTCTAAATTCGTTGAACGATCCACAAGCAGGGTTTCAGTATGACACAAATAAAATCACGATTATCGACCGGAATAATCGTACAGAATATGAACTTAAGTCCAAAAAAGAAGTAGCAAAAGACATCATAAATAAAGTTATGAGCTTTGAGTAATGAGTAATGTTACTCAAAACTTATAACTAAAAACTAAAAACGTATGTTACGTTCGTTATATATACAAAATTATGCTCTCATAGAAGAGCTTGACATTGCTTTCGATGAAGGTTTCTCTGTAATCACGGGCGAAACCGGAGCAGGTAAATCTATCATTCTGGGTGCAATTGGTTTACTACTTGGACAGCGGGCTGATACTAAATCAATCCGTCAGGGAGCAGCAAAATGCATTATCGAAGCCCGATTTTATATTTCACCCTACAAGTTACAAGACTTTTTCGAAGAGAACGAACTGGAATATGACGATGAATGTATATTCCGTAGAGAATTGCATGCTTCTGGAAAAAGCCGTGCTTTTATTAATGACACACCTGTATCTCTTCCTATGATGAAGGAATTGGGTGAGCAACTAATTGATGTCCACTCGCAACACCAGAATTTGTTACTAAACAAAGAAGATTTTCAATTAGGTGTTCTGGATGTTCTGGCTCAGAATGAAGAACAGTTGGAAAAATATCGCCAGACATACAAAGTATGGAAAGAACTGGATAAAGAATTGAAAGATGTCATTGAGCAGGCCGAAAAGAATAAAGCCGATGAAGACTATATCCGCTTTCAGTTGGAACAATTAGAAGCTGCCAGATTAAAAGATGGTGAACTGGAGGAACTGGAAGAAGAAGCAGAAACACTCACTCATGCCGAAGAAATTAAAAACAGCCTTTATAAGATTGACCAGATATTCAATGGTGATGAAACCGGAATCCTTTCTGAACTGAAAGACGGGTTAAACACCCTTATAAATGTTTCTAAAGTTTACTCCAAAGCTTCTGAGTTGGCCGAACGTACAGATAGCTGTTATATTGAATTAAAAGATATAGCAATGGAAGTAGCCGGCAAAGTTGATGAAATAGAATTTAATCCTGAACGCTTAGAGGAAGTTAATGAGCGCTTAAATCTTATTTTCTCCCTACAACAAAAGCATCATCTTCAAACGGTAGCCGAACTTATTGCATTAACCAACGAGTATAAAACCAGATTGTCAGAAATTACTTCTTTTGACGAACGCATTGCCGATCTGACTCAAAAACGAGACCAACAATTCCAAAAAGTCATTGCAAAAGCAGCTATCCTAACCCAAAAGAGAGAAAAGGCTGCCCGTGAAGTAGAAAAAGATATGGTTGCCCGGTTAATTCCACTTGGAATGCCTAATATTCGTTTTGTGGTTGAGATGAATGCCAGAAAAGAACCCAGCCCAAATGGTGCAGATGCTGTAGCATTCCTATTTTCTGCTAATAAAAACAGTACACTTCAAAATATATCCGCAGTGGCATCTGGTGGTGAAATAGCTCGTGTTATGCTTTCTGTTAAAGCAATTATAGCTAAAGCAGCCAAACTGCCGACTATCATTTTTGACGAAATTGATACAGGTGTCTCTGGTGAAATAGCCGATCGCATGGCCGATATTATGCAGGAAATGGGCAAACAAGAGCGTCAGGTAATAAGCATTACCCACCTACCACAGATTGCATCAAGAGGCAAAGCACATTATTTTGTTTATAAACAAGACAATGATACAGAAACCAATAGCCACATCCGCAGACTGAATGATGAGGAGCGGGTTGAAGAAATTGCTCACATGCTCAGTGGGGCTACACTAACTGAAGCTGCTTTAAATAATGCAAAAGAACTGTTAAAACAAACAAGATAATTTAAAAGAATAACAGATAGGAGATTTAAACACCTGACAGATAAACGAAAAAGCATATATTTGTCTGTTTCCATATCTTATATACTAATAGTAAAGCAAATGATTGATAAAAACGATATCGTATTTGGCGTCCGCGCTGTAATTGAGGCCGTACAGGCAGGTAAGGAAATAGATAAAATTCTCGTTAAGAAAGACATTCAGAGCGACTTATCGAAAGAACTTTTCGCAGTACTTAAAGGTACATCTATACCTGTGCAACGGATACCAGTGGAAAGAATCAACAAAATTACCAGAAAGAATCATCAGGGAGTAATTGCATTTATCTCCTCAGTAGTTTACCAGAAAGTAGAAGATCTGGTACCTTTTCTCTTTGAACAAGGTAAGAATCCGTTTTTTGTTATGCTTGATGGCCTGACAGATGTACGTAACTTTGGAGCCATTGCCCGCACCTGCGAGTGTGCCGGTGTAGATGCAGTTGTTATCCCAGCTAAAAATAGTGTTACTGTGAATGCTGATGCTATAAAAACATCTGCCGGAGCACTACACAGTCTGCCTGTGTGTAAAGAGAAAAACCTGAAGCAATCGTTGGAGTTTCTTAAGAATAGTGGTTTTAAACTGATTGCAGCTACCGAAAAAGGTGATTACGAATATACCAAAGCCGATTACAGCGGACCGGTTTGTTTGATTATGGGAGCGGAAGACAAAGGAGTATCTTACGAAAACCTTGCCCTATGTGATGAGTGGGTAAAAATCCCGGTTCTGGGCACTATCGAATCACTGAATGTATCTGTAGCAGCAGGTATTTTAATATACGAAGCACTAAAACAACGAAACTAAAATAAATAACCATGAAAAGAAACACTTTATTATTAATTTCATTTTGCCTGTTTGCTCAATTAACCATGGCTCAGGCGCCCAAGTGGCTGGATAAAGCTAAACGCGCAGTTTTTTCTGTGGTTACTTACGATAAAGACAATAATATTATAAACTCTGGTAACGGATTTTTTGTAACAGAGTCGGGAGTAGCTTTGTCGGATTATGCATCGTTCAAGGGAGCCGAACGGGCAGTAGTTATTGATTGTGATGGTCAGAAGATGGAAGTTGAAACCATTCTGGGTGCCAACAGCATGTACGACGTTATCAAATTCCAGGTAAATACCAACAACAAAAAGGTTACTACATTAGGTATAGCATCAACTGCACCTGCACAGGGTAGTGATATTTATCTGCTCCCCTACTCTACTCAAAAAGACAAATCATTTACTGCTGGTAAAGTTACAGAAGTTTCATCTATTGGAGAGCAAGCAAACTACTATACGCTTTCACTTGCTTTAGGTGATAAACAAGTTAGTTGTCCTGTTTTAAATGCTGCCGGCGAAGTATTTGGTGTTGCACAAAAAGCAACCGGAAAAGATGCTGCTACCCAATGTTATGCAGTTGGAGTAAAATATGGAATGTCATTATCCATCAGCCCACTATCCGTATCCGATATTACTTATAAAAGTATAGGCATAAAGAAAGGATTACCAACTGCCGAAGATGAAGCTCTAGTTAATCTTTTTATGGCATCGGGACAGGTATCTCCCGAAGAATACACACGCTTACTTGACGAATTCATTGGTCAATTTCCTAACAGTGTAGATGGTTACATTCGCCGGGCAACAAACTATGTATATACTTCAACTGATGAATCAGGAATACAAAAAGCTGCTAATGATTTGTCCAAAGCTTTATCTGTTGCTACAAAAAAAGACGAGGTTCATTATAATGCTGCTAAGTTAATTTATACCTATCAGTTAACCGGACCAGAAAATAAATACAAAGACTGGACTATGGATAAGGCATTAGCAGAAATCCGTAGTGCACTAGCTATTGATCCGCAACCCATTTACACGCTGCAAGAAGGCGATATCCTCTTTGCACAACAAGATTATGCCGGTGCTCTTGCTGCTTACGAAAAAGTAAATCAATCTAATATGGCCTCCTCTCAATCTTTCTTTAGTGCTGCAAAAACAAAAGAACTATTAGGAGCTGATATTAAAGAAGTTATTGCCCTTATGGATAGCTGTATCTTACGGATACCACTCCCTATCTCTGCAACAGATGGTGCATATTTCCTTGAACGTGCTAATACATATATGCAAACAGAACAATATCGTCCTGCTATGCTTGATTATGACACATATTATAGAGCAGTAAGAGGAAATGTAAATGATGTTTTCTATTATTACCGCGAACAGGCTGCTTTCCATGCCCGTCAGTTTCAGCGTGCACTGGATGATATAAACATGGCAATCAAACTAAATCCGGAAGAACCTACTTATCATACCGAACTGGGAGTTATTAACTTACGGGTAGGAAGATATGAGGAAGCAGAAAAATCATTTAACAAAACCATATCGCTGGTACCCGATTACGCAGAAGCTTATCGTTTGAAAGGAGTTGCACTGCAACAATTAAAGAAAATAGACGAAGCATGCGAGAATTTCAAAAAAGCAAAAGAATTAGGTGATACTGTGGTAGATAGTTTCATAGAAAAGACTTGCAAATAGGCGCGAAAGCATGAAGGCGCGAAAGGATAAGTTTGTTTACCCTTTCGCGCCTTTACGTTTTCGTGCTTTCGTGCATTTACCTTTGCGCATTTATGCCAAATCTTAATTAAAAAGAAAAAATATTTATTCGACCGTTAACGCACACAACTACGGTTATAGGTCTAATCAATAGGTTAATAGGCGAAATAGATACCTGCTGATAGGATTTTAGAAAATATAGTCGTACCTTTGCAGCCCGAAATCGAAAAGTGAGTTTTAACATGAATTATTATTCTCCAAAAGAAATCGCTACGCAATTTGCAGCGGCTGGTGTCTATAAAAGTAAACTATCTTTCCCGAAATTTACTCTTATAGCCATACTTGGGGGAGCTTTCATCGCATTTGGCGGGTTATTATCGGTTATGGTAGCCGGTGGAATGCCCGGAATCGGTGCCGAAAATCCCGGAATCATTAAGTTTATAGCAGGTGCACTTTTCCCCGTCGGGCTCATTATGGTGTCTATTACTGGGGCCGATTTGTTCACCAGCGATTGTACAGCCTTCACTTTACCCCTTTTCCAGAAACAAATAAAAGCAGCCACACTTGTACGGCTGCTTATTTATTCATACCTATTCAATTTTGTGGGAGCCCAAGTAGTTGCTTGGTTTATGTCGTCGGGCGTAGGGATGTTATCGCATGATCCCTGGCAAGCGTATCTGCATAAATACTCGGCAGCTAAAGTTAATCAAGACTTCTTTACTGTATTGGTGAAGGGTATTGGTGCCAACTGGTTGGTGTGTTTAGGTATGTGGATGGGATATGCAGCAAAAGATATAACAGGAAAATGTATCGGAATATGGATTCCGGTTATGCTGTTTGTTACATTAGGATACGAGCACTCTATTGCTAATATGTTTTTTATTCCGGCAGCAATTTATTCGGGTGCCAATATTACATGGGGAGACTTTATTGTACAGAACCTGATACCGGCCACTTTGGGAAATCTGATTGGTGGTATAGCACTTGTAGGATGCGTTTACGGATACTTGTATCTAAAAGTTGAGAGTTCAACTCTCAACTAAATAAAGAATTTACTGTTTTAATAGGTTTAATTATATATTATAATGTATGGAAAATAAATATTGGACACAGTTCAAAGGTGAAGTTTGGAAAAGGGAAATCAATGTAAGAGACTTTATCCAACGTAATTATACTCCTTACGATGGTGATGATTCATTCTTGGAAGGACCAACAGAAAGAACTACAAAAGTTTGGAATAAACTAACTGAAATGTTCAAGGTTGAACGTGAAAAGAGTGTTTATGATGCCGAAGAAAAGTACCCACAAGGTATTGATGTTTACGGCCCCGGATATATCGATAAAGAAAATGAGGTTATCTTTGGTGTACAGACTGATGCTCCTCTGAAAAGAGGTATCTTCCCTAAAGGAGGTATTCGTATGGTAGAAAACGGTTTGAATGCTTATGGCTACAAACTCGATCCTACAACAAAGGAAATCTTTACCAAGTACAGAAAAACACACAACGAAGGTGTATTCTCGGTTTATACCGACGAAATGATGGCTGTACGTAAGTCGGCTGTTATTACCGGATTGCCCGATGCTTATGGTCGCGGACGTATTATCGGTGACTACCGTCGCGTGCCTTTGTACGGTACTGCCAGATTACTTGAAAACAAGAAACAGGAAATGCAACGTTTGGATATTCAGGAAATAACTGAAGAGATTATCCAGAAGCGTGAAGAAATAGCCGAACAGATCAATGCACTGAAAGCATTCGAAAGAATGTGTTCAAGCTACGGATTCGATGTAACCCGTCCGGCACAGAACGCCCGTGAAGCTGTACAGTTCTTGTATTTTGCTTATTTGGCTGCTGTTAAAGATCAGGATGGTGCTGCCATGTCTTTAGGAAGAACAGCCACTTTCCTTGATATCTATCTGGAAAGAGATATTAAAGAAGGAACACTTACCGAGAAAGAAGCTCAGGAACTGATTGACCAGTTTATCATTAAGCTTCGTATTGTTCGTTTCCTGCGTACGCCCGATTACAATGAACTCTTCTCAGGCGACCCTGTTTGGGTAACTGAATCTTTGGGAGGTCAGGGAGTTGATGGACGTTCATTGGTTACTAAAACATGCTACCGTTACCTGCACACATTATATAATCTCGGACCTGCTCCTGAGCCTAACTTAACTATCTTGTGGTTCAACAACGCACCCGAAAACTGGAAACGTTATTGTGCTAAGGTATCTATTGATACTTCGGCTCTGCAATACGAAAACGATGACCTGATGCGTCCTGACTATGGCGATGATTATGGTATTGCTTGTTGTGTTTCTCCATTGATTATTGGTAAGCAAATGCAGTTGTTTGGTGCTCGTGCTAACCTGGCCAAATGTTTGTTGTATGCCATTAATGGTGGTCGCGATGAAATTTCAGGTGTACAGGTATCACCAGCTTATGCTCCTATTACCAGCGAATATCTGGACTACAATGAGGTTATGGTGAAGTTCGAAGAAATGATGCGCTGGCTGGCAAAAGTATATGTAAATGCATTGAAAGTTATTCACTATATGCACGATAAGTATGCTTACGAAGCATTCGAAATGGCATTGCACGATGGTAATGTAGATCGTATCCGTGCAACAGGTATTGCCGGTTTGTCTATCGTTGCCGACTCATTGGCTGCTATCCGCGATACCAAAGTGAAAGTTATCCGCGACGAACGTGGCTTGGCTGTTGATTTTGAAAGAGAAGGAGATTATGTTCCATTTGGTAACAATGACGACCGCACAGACGAGATAGCCACTGAGATAACAGAGAAGTTCATGGATTATCTTCGTCAGCACCAAACTTACCGTGGCGCTATACCTACACAGTCTATCCTTACCATTACATCGAATGTAGTTTATGGTAAGAAAACAGGTTCTACCCCTGATGGACGCAAAAAAGGTACTCCGTTTGCTCCGGGTGCTAACCCAATGAACGGTCGTGACACCAAAGGTGCTGTTGCTGCTTTGGCTTCGGTTGCTAAATTACCTTTCCAACATGCACACGATGGTATTTCTTATACCTTCGGTATTGCTCCGGCTGCGTTAGGTAAAGACCGTGAGAACCGCGTAGACAACCTGGTTGGTTTGCTCGATGGTTATTTCACTCCCGATGGCGGTCAGCACCTGAATGTAAACGTATTCGAGAAAGATTTATTGATTGATGCAATGGAGCATCCCGAAAAATATCCTCAGTTAACTATCCGTGTTTCGGGTTATGCTGTAAACTTCGTTAAGTTAACAAGAGAACAACAGTTGGATGTAATTTCCAGAACAATTAATCATTCACTTTAATAAGTTTTGAGTTTTGAGTAATGAGTTTTGAGTCCATGCGGCATCGAACTCAAAACTCAAAACTCATAACTCATAACTCAAATGAAAGGAAGAATTCATTCTTTAGAGAGTTTCGGTACCGTAGATGGTCCAGGTATTCGTTTTGTAATTTTCATGCAGGGTTGTCCTTTGCGCTGCCTGTATTGTCATAACCCGGATACATGGGATACCCAAAATCCATCTAAATATACTATGACTGCTTCCGAACTGTTGGAAGAAGTTCTTAAATACAAAAACTTTATTGCTAAAGGAGGAATTACTGTAACTGGCGGAGAGCCGCTGTTGCAAGCCGAATTTCTTAAAGAATTCTTTATCCTTTGCCGGGCCGAAGGAATACATACCGCACTAGATACCTCGGGATGTATATTGAACGACAAAATAAAAGAGTTGCTTCAATATGTTGATCTTGTGCTGCTGGATATAAAAACACTTGATGTTGAACTCCACCAAACACTAACAGGTATCAAAAGAGACGGGCCTCTTAAGTTCCTTGATTATCTTGAAGCCAATCATATAGATACATGGATACGTCATGTAATAGTTCCCGGATTAACCGACAACGACGAAAGTCTTGAAAAGATAGCCCAGTACCTTACCCACTTTACTGTTATAAAAAAGATAGAGTTACTTCCATACCACATAATGGGAGAGAATAAGTACGAACAACTGGGTATGGAATACCGACTCAAAGGCGTAGAACCTCTATCGGCTGAACGTTTGGAAAATGCCAGAACAATATTCCGGAAACAAAATCTTACTGTTGGATAATTTAGTCCTTATTTTGTATTATTAGACACTTACTGTTTTAAATAAAGCTGTAATTTGCTGCCTGAATTTATTTCTCATTCTAATATTAAATGTATGAAGAAAACACTAATCGGGTTAGCATTGCTCATGGCCGTTACAGGCCATGCCCAGGAACAAAGCAATAAGGGTATTAATAACGAGTATAAACTTGTTTGGAGTGATGAATTTGATAAAGACGGGATTCCCAATCCGGCCAAATGGACGTACGAGATAGGGTTTACCCGTAACAAAGAACTTCAATGGTATCAGCCGGATAATGCCTATGTAAAAAATGGACTGTTGATAATTGAAGGAAAAAGAGAAAAGAAACCCAATCCTAATTACGATCCTCAAAGCACAGACTGGAAAACAAACCGGGAGTTTGCCGAATACACTTCGTCCTGCGTAAAAACACTTGGTCTGCACGAATGGCTTTATGGCCGTTTCGAAATCAAAGCAAAGATTCCTGCTGTTAAAGGTTCATGGCCTGCAATTTGGTTTCTGGGATACAAACCCCGGGCCGGACAATGGCCTCTTTGTGGCGAGATAGACTTAATGGAATATTACCGGGTAGATGATGTGGCCACACTACATGCAAACGCTTGCTGGGGCCCATGGGATAGTGCCAAATGGCCAATATCACATTTCCTGGAAAAAGATAAAGAGTGGGAAAATAAATTTCATGTATGGCGGATGGATTGGGATAAAGACTTTATCCGCTTGTACATAGATGATGAGCTTTTAAATGAAATAGACCTTTCCGAAACAATAACCCGCGAAGGGGTTAATCCGTTCCATCATCCACAGAACCTATTGCTTAACCTTGCTATTGGGCGTCCGGGTGAGGATCCTTCAAAAACAGAATTCCCCATTTTCTTTGAAATAGATTATGTGAGGGTTTATCAGAAGTGATTTTTTAGACACGGATTGCGCGGATTTCACGGATTTTAAAACACGGATAAAATATCTTCTCTGTTTGATATTAAATCCGTGAAATCCGCGTCATCCGTGTCTAAAATTCATTAAACCTCAAAGATATCATTTAGCGTCAACACCAAGCCCGGCAAAGTTTTTACTGGAACCTCTTTTTGTTGATCGGATTCGTACAATGTTCCTACGTCGTACTTACCATTATCCTGAAGAATAAATACATTGACATCTTTTTCTTTGGGAGATACTACCCAGTACTCTTTTACACCAGCTAACTCGTAAAGATTAAACTTATCGTTTAAATCGTACTTGCGGGTAGAGGGTGAAAGAATTTCCACTATCATGTCAGGGGCACCCAAACAACCACGTTCCTCGAGTTTAGATTCATCGCAAATAATACAGATGTCCGGTTGCACAACGGTGTAAATCTTATCGTCGGCTGTTTCTCCGTCTTTAGATAATCGTACATCGAAAGGAGCTGAAAACACTTGGCACTTTCCTTTGTGCTTGTCGATGTAATTAAATGTACGTGCAAATATCTTACGTGAAATCTTTGCATGACTTAACGTAGGTGCCGGCGACATAAGATGCACCAATCCATTTAGTAACTCACGCCTTTTTCCATCCAGCCAAGTAAGGTAATCGGCATAGGTGTACTGCTTTGTTTTATCCAGTATAATATCCATATCCTTTATTTTTATTACTCAATAACAAACTTACATAAAAATAATGAATAATAGGTCAATCTAATAATAAAATATTAAACACAAAGACACAGAAAACACAGAGTTTTCTTATCTCTGTGCTCTCTGTGCCTCGTATATTTGCATCATTAATGATCCGTTATTTCTCCGAGTGTTGTATATTCGTAGTTAATACGGAAAAGAATAGTCTCTCAATTGTGCC
>NZ_QVMJ01000087.1 GCF_010500955.1 Bacteroides sp. 519 | reverse complement strand
CAAAATAGCCGCCAGATGAGGACGTTTGCCACCAGCGGCAACAATTTCATTTACTTCGGCTGCAATTTCCTGCTTTACCTGATCGGAGATTGCTTTTCCTTTGGCTGTACCTTTTTTAGTAGTAACCAAAACTACCCCAGCAGCAGCGCGAGCTCCATAAATAGCAGAGGCTGCAGCATCTTTACGTTTAGAAATCTTACGCATAGCTGCATAACTTTCTACCTTGTCTACCGTTTTACCTTTTTCTAGTAAGCTAACAGTAACATCATGGCGATGTTGGTCTTCGTCTTTGCTTTTGACCACAAGCTTGACTCCTTCTTCGGCACGAAAAGAAGATTCTTTTTTCTCTATTTTCTCT
>NZ_QVMJ01000086.1 GCF_010500955.1 Bacteroides sp. 519 | reverse complement strand
TTAATCCGGATATTGTTATCAAACCCGAAAAAATTCCTAATATCTTGTTTTATCTGTTGAACGATAATCTGATTTTCAATTATGCTACCGGCGCGGCCGCCTGCTCCACCTTTGACCTGCTATTGGTACTGGAAAGTATCAACACCGGGCTGGACAATATAAGAAAATTCGTTGGTAGTACTACCCAGATGGTCAAAACCGCTGGTTAGGATAACCTCTGTTCTTTTATCGATTACCAAGATAGCGGGTACACAGTTTACAGAGAACCTAACATACAAACACGCTGGCAATGTAGCTACCATAGCTGCATTATCTGTAGTATATCCAAATTTAGGAATAAATATTTTCCAGCCATACCGTTTAGCAT
>NZ_QVMJ01000085.1 GCF_010500955.1 Bacteroides sp. 519 | reverse complement strand
AACTAGCTAAGAAGAAAGAAGACGAATTAAAACAAAGAAGGTAATGTGCCAATGTGCTAATATGCCAATGTGCCAATTGGCTGCGCATAATTAATAAATAGCCATCACTACTATTTACCAGAGCTAATATGATTGTAAGTATTCTATTAATACCACCATGATCGGAAGTGACAATGAAAATAGTTTCGTCCATCATGCCTGCATCATCTACTGCCTGAATAATCCGGCCTACAACAAAACCTACCAATATTTAATTAAAGAGGCCGATAGGATAATGGATATAGAACCCTTGTCGGTAATGAAAGACGCTTCTGCTGCTATCTATGGTGCTCAGGCAGCCAATGGTGTGATTCTGATTACAACGAAGAGGGGCCAG
>NZ_QVMJ01000084.1 GCF_010500955.1 Bacteroides sp. 519 | reverse complement strand
AACTTTGGTTCCATCGGGCAGTGTGATTTCTTTGCGTCTGCCTACTTCGGTGGTGTACTCTTGGTATTGTTCTTCTTCGTCTTGATTGGATAAATACATTGACACTAGGTTATACTTTACCTGCATCACTTGTGCGGAAGGCTAAGATACAAAGCCGCCAATTGGGGCATGCAGGTTTTGGTCAATTTTGGTTTATTTTGGTCGAAAATGGTAAAAATTGTCATTTAATTATTCATCAGGGGCTTTTATATGCCTGGAATGGATACGCGGATGAACGCAGATGAAGCAGATCAGGGGAGGGGCAAGTGTCTCTTCATGGTGTGGAAGTGGTCAATACTTGTATACTTGCTATACTTCGTTCCCAAGTGGGGCTAACACC
>NZ_QVMJ01000083.1 GCF_010500955.1 Bacteroides sp. 519 | reverse complement strand
AAAAAAATGTACTAAAAGAAGTTATGCAAGAAATTGTGCTCTGCGGCTTAAGCCGAGCAGATTTTTTCGCCCATGCTGCCTTCTATGGCGGTACTGCACTTCGCATTTTTTATGGCTTAGATCGATTTTCCGAAGATTTAGATTTTTCTCTTATAGATGCTGACCCTGATTTTAATCTGTCTTCATACTTTCCGATATTAGAGAAGGAAATTCAATCTTACGGACTTAGGGTTCAGATAAACACTAAAAAGAAAACTAAGGATTCAGATATTCAATCAGCCTTTCTAAAAGGAAACACGAAAGAACACCTTTTAATGTTTTATCCAGAAGATAGTGCTTTTTCAAGTATTCCTAAAAATGAAGTAATAAAAATAAAGTTT
>NZ_QVMJ01000082.1 GCF_010500955.1 Bacteroides sp. 519 | reverse complement strand
GATATGTGTTTCTTTGTTCCACATTCGTCATAGCCAAAGCGTGCGAAGGTATAATGTCTTTTCCCTTCACTGTACCTAAAGAAACCTCTAACAAAAATATCATTATCATTGACTATTTTTCTAAACCATCGGGAATCCATGATGATCACTTCCTGCCCACTTTTGTTGTAAACTACGGGCATAATGCAACAAAAGTACAAAAAAAGCTTTTAATTTCCGTTTAAAGTTGGTGGTTCGGCTATTCGTTATGGAGCTTTGATGTACTTAGCGGTACTCAACCAAGCAAAGAACTATCTGATGTTCACTTCATCCGGAACACGTGTTAGTGATATAGCAAAATTTTTCCCTTTATGTTCAACTATGTTTTCTACTTTAGAAACTTGCAT
>NZ_QVMJ01000081.1 GCF_010500955.1 Bacteroides sp. 519 | reverse complement strand
AATTTCCTGCATTCTTGCTTTTATGCGAGATACATCGTCTATTTCTATAGGCCTACCAATTTGTAAATCGCAGAAGTGTTCATGTTTTCAGCTTTTGCGCTAACAGTTATTATGCCTTGTTTTTCTACTTCAGGATAATCGATATAATATATTATTGTATCTTCTGGCTTCGCATTACCTTTGACTGTCAAGTATTGTAGTTTGCGAATTAAATCGGTAAAGTCGTACCAGTTTTTAATCTTTAATGTCAAGGTCTGACTATCTGTTAGTGTGGTTTTTATGTACTGATAGGCTTTCTTCACTTCGTCGCTAATCACAATAATTCTATCACCTTCTTTATATGCGCGGGCAAAATGGAAAACTTTATCTTCTCCGGCTACAGCAAAACTACTA
>NZ_QVMJ01000080.1 GCF_010500955.1 Bacteroides sp. 519 | reverse complement strand
AGGGATGAGGAAGAAAGAGTAGTCAGGGTACATAGTTGGAGGAAATCAAATCTAGAATGCTCTAGTCTAGTCCAGAAACGTCAATGGTAGAAGATTCAAAATCCAAAAGGAAACTTTTTCTTCAGGTCATTAACAATTTTATCCAAAGCCTCTTTTATTTTGTCCTTGAGTTTTTCTTTGGGCTTTTCTTCCTCTTTTACTTCTTCCTCACTGGAATTATCTTCCTGGGTAGTGTCACCAGCATCTTGGCTGTCAGAGGCATCTTCTGTCTCAGAGTCACTGGTTTGCTCAGGTGCGGCATCTGCAGGAGCAGCATCTGCAGGAGCGGCATCTGCAGGAGCAGCATCTGCAGGAGCAGCATCTGCAGGAGCGGCATCTGCAGGATCGGCATCTGCA
>NZ_QVMJ01000079.1 GCF_010500955.1 Bacteroides sp. 519 | reverse complement strand
CTCACCCTTTGCTAAGTCTGTAAAGAGACTGAGCACCATGAGGCCGATCCTGTGTCTTCTGCTGGTCATCCTGGCTGTTTGCTGCTATGAAGCTAATGCTGCAATAGTCTGTGAAGCAGTTAAGCGTGAAAGCGCCACTTTCATACTGAAGAGTGAGGAAGCCTTGAAGAAGGAACTTGAACAATATAATGCTCCTCCAGAGGCTGTTGAAGCAAAACTGAAAGTGAAGAGATGTATAGACAGAGAATTGAGCTATCCAAACAAAGTTGGCATATCAACTATATTGGGACAAATATTAGCATACTGTCTCAAGGAATAAAAAGCATGGCTCTAACTGCTCTTCATTGGTTCTCAAGGATAAACTGACTTTCCCGGCCCAATGTGAAGTTTCCAACGTCTTGCACTAATAAATTTC
>NZ_QVMJ01000007.1:315223-331582 GCF_010500955.1 Bacteroides sp. 519 | reverse complement strand
CCGTAAAAAAGAAAACGATAGTTCTGAAAGGATAAAATTTGGATAACCCCAAATAAGCAATAAAGGGAAATATACAAATCTTCCGAACATGACTGGGCATCGCCTGGGGTAATGGAAAACACCATAAAAGCGGGCTGTAAGCCCAGCTCAATAATTAAGCTGCCCTTATCAGGGCGCTAGGCGTGGTTGCTGTTATTACCTGTATATTAGAGATCAAACAAGTCATGAGTATGATTTATATGAATCCCCATATGGGGATTAAGAATTGTGTCACGATATTATTTTCTATTGATATGAATGCCCTACGGGCAATTGTATGCAATATGTGCTACGGCTAATGCCCAGAGGGCATTAGAAAAACTAATAGTTTCATATTCTGGGATGTTTTGTTCGTAATGTCTCCATTGTAACTGTTCGTCCGGTAAGTATATCTTCTGTTCCACGACGCACTGAAGCAATACGTTCTTCACATGTATAAGGAAGTCCGGGAATCGTATCCGACGATTTATGTATGGCCATAAGGTTACGATCTTCTGTTTTTTTATTAATCTTATCCAAAACAAACGCTTCATTCTTTCAATTTAACTAACCTGTGTCAAAAGTCTATTAACCACAGATTAACAAATAACACTGATTAGTAATGAAAAATCAATGTAATCGGTTAATCTGTGGTTGACACTAGAATCAAAATATAAACTTATTCTATTTCTTAGGCGAGTCTGCAAGTGTTTGCACCAAGAAATCATAGAACTTCGGTACACTTGGAATATACGCTCTTTCATCTGGTGAGTGAGGTGAACGTAGAGTAGGCCCGAAAGATATCATATCCAGACCGGGAACAGCGGCACCAATAATACCACACTCTAAACCAGCATGAATTACTTTCACAGCCGGTTCGTTTCCAAACTGTACCTGATATGCTTTCTTCATTGAAGCCAGTATCGGCGAATTTATATTAGGTTGCCATCCACTGTACGATCCGCTCAGTGTAACTTCCATGCCTATCATAGCAAAACAACTTTCAAGGCTGTTAGCCAGATAATCTTTCATTGAATCGCTACTGCTGCGGGCAAGTATTTTAATGGATGCTTCGCGGCTGTCGATAGTTACAATAGCAAGATTGGATGATGTTTCTACTGTATCGGGGATAGTAGGAATCATGCGTGTAACCCCATTCTGACAAGCAAAGATGGCACGTACCAATCCGTCTTGAATTTCTTCGGGAACCAATTCGGCTACTGCATCTATTTTTTCAACAGTAAGTGTAATTGGAGTTTCAACAGCGTTATACTCTTCGTTATACATCGCTTCGTGATCTTTAGCCAGTTCCAGTAAGGTATCAGCATTTTCGGCAGGGATAGAGATAACTACTTCGCACTCACGTGGGATAGCATTGCGCATATTGCCACCATTCCAGCTAGCCAAACGAGCTTCTGCTTCAATAACAGCATCGTACATAAACCGTACCATCAGTTTGTTAGCATTGGCACGTCCTTCGTTTATTTCCAATCCGGAGTGACCACCACGCAAACCTTTTAAAGAAACACGGTAACATACATCACCTTCTTCCGGTTTTACGCCTTCGTATTTCATTTCGGCAGTGATATCAATACCTCCGGCACAGCCGATATAAAGTTCGCCTTCGTCTTCACTATCCAAATTCAGAAGAATCTCACCTTGTAGCTCTCCGGCTTTCAAACCAAAAGCACCTACCATTCCGGTTTCTTCGTCAACTGTAATTAATGCCTCCAGTGGGCCATGTTTCAGGTTCTTATCTTCCAGAATAGCCATAATAGCTGCTACCCCCAAACCATTGTCGCCACCAAGAGTTGTGCCGCGGGCTTTCACCCAGTCGCCATCAATATAGGTTTCTATCGGGTCTTTTGTAAAATCGTGTTTTGTATCATTGTTTGCCTGTGGCACCATATCCATATGGGCCTGTAAGATTATTCCTTTACGGTCTTCCATTCCGGCAGTTGCAGGTTTGCGAATAATCACATTACCTATTTCATCGGTATATGATTCCAAACCGAGCCCTTTTCCAAAGTTTAAAAGGAATTCTGTAATCGGGCCCATAAATCCACTTGGACGAGGAATACGAGTCAGTGAATAGAAATGCTTCCACACATTTTGTGGAGCCAGCGATTCAATTGTTTTCATAGACTTATTTTTTATTTAATTAGTAGTTAGTAGCTAGTAATTAGTAGCTAGTAGCTAGTGGTCAGTAGCCATGCAGCATCTCAACCAGCTACTAGCTACTGACTACTAACTACTGGCTACTAACTACTAGCTACTCTTTTCTTATTCATCACAGGTAGTGCCAGCAGTCCGTAAACTCCCAGTACAATAACTAACAAGGTTTGGATACCATGAACAATAAGTGCAAAAGTTGCAGCTTCGGGGTTACTTACACCATAAAGCATCATCATAGATATCACAGCGAAATGCCAGGGGCCTGCCCCGTTTGGAGTAGGAACAATAACGGCTATGGTACCCCCTACAAACAGAACCAATCCGGCAAGGATACCCAGCCCGGCAGAGAAAGAAAAACAATAAAATGTGATATAAAACTGTAGGAAATAGCATCCCCATATCAATACTGTATATAACACAAATAAAGGGAAATTTCTTACCTTCCGCAAAGAAATAACTCCTTCCCATATATTCAGTACAACTCCTTTCACCTTTTCGAAAAAAGAAAGCGTGCGCAAAAGAAAGTATAGTAAGATTGCAATTGCAATTATACTGAACAATACAATGTAAAACTGGGGAGAGGTGAATACATCGGTAATAGAATGTATATCGGTGCCGGTAGCTTCGAAAAAGCGGGTAAAGGTTTTCATTTGTGTAAGCATAGCCATGGCAGTAATAAGCCCTACACACAATGAGTCGATGATACGTTCGGAAACAACAGTACCCAACGATTTTGAGAAAGAAATACCATCATACTTGGCTAATATGCCACACCTCGAAATCTCGCCCACCCGCGGTAAAACCAGGTTTGTAGCATACGACACAAAAACAGCATTAATACAGTTCGATGTTTTAGGATAAGCATCCATAGCAGCCAAGGTCATTTTCCAACGCCATCCTCTGATTATGTGGCTCATTATTCCAAAGAACAGTGAAGCAATCATCCACCACCAATTCATGCCATATAGCAGTGTTTGCTTCGCATTTTCGAAATCAAAATCTCTGTAAACCCATATTAGGATACCACCCCCTAGAAGTAAGGGAAATACTATTTTAAGTGTCTTTTTTATTAGTTTATTCATGCTAAATCGCTTATTCTTCGGGAAAAAGGCTTACCTTTGTCCACTGCAAACTTAGTTAAAATTATCTGAATAAGCTAATGGGTAATGAGTTTTGAGTAATGAGTTTTGAGTTTTTACTACGCAGCACTATAAAATTCAGAACTCTTAACCCTTTACTCAAAACTCATTACTCAAAACTCAAAACTCAAATGCAGAAGGTAAAACCCAAAAAGTTTCTGGGACAGCATTTCCTGAAGGACTTAAAAATAGCACAGAACATTGCCGATACAGTAGATGCTGTGCCGGATATCCCGATTCTGGAAGTTGGTCCCGGTATGGGAGTGTTAACTCAATTCCTTCTTCCTAAAAAACGTTTGCTGAAAGTGGTTGAACTTGATTATGAATCGGTCGATTACCTGCGTCGGGAGTATCCTGAACTGGAGGACCATATTATTCAGGACGATTTTCTTAAAATGCATCTTAACCGTACTTTCGACGGACAACCTTTTGTACTTACCGGAAACTATCCATATAACATATCCAGTCAGATATTCTTCAAAATGCTGGATTATAAAAACCTGATACCGTGTTGTACAGGCATGATTCAGAAAGAAGTAGCCGAACGTATTGCTGCCAAGCCGGGTAGTAAAACATACGGTATACTAAGCATATTGATTCAGGCATGGTATAATGTAGAATATTTGTTTACAGTAGAGCCGGGAGTGTTTAATCCTCCTCCCAAAGTAAAAAGTGCAGTTATACGCATGACTCGCAACGATGTTACAACATTAGGATGCGACGAAGCGTTATTTAAACGAGTAGTAAAAACCACTTTCAATCAAAGAAGAAAGACATTACGAAACTCAATAAAACCTATTCTGGGCAAAGATTCATCCCTGTTGCAGGATGAATTGTTCAATAAACGCCCGGAACAATTGTCGGTAGAACAATTTATAGAGTTAACGAACAGAGTGTTTAATCAGTTGAAAATTGAGAGTTGAGAGTTGAGTTACAATGCTGTTCTTGCATAATAACTTTTAACTCTCAACTCTCAACTCTCAACTCTCAACTAAGAAGGTTGTGAACGAGGAATACATTGACCAAATAAAAAAACTCATCGTGCTGAAAGAAGCCTCCACTATCAGGGAGCTTCTGCATGATCTTCACCCTGCCGATATTGCTGAATTGATAGATGAATTGAAGCTTGAAGAGGCCAAATTTATCTATATGCAGCTTGATAATGAAACGGCAGCCGACGTTCTTTTGGAGATGGACGAGGATGACCGTAAGGAATTTCTTGATCTTCTGCCGTCGGAAATCATTGCCAAGCGCTTTGTTGATTATATGGATACGGATGATGCTGTAGAAATTATCCGTGATCTGGACGAAGACAAGCAGGAAGAGGTATTATCCCATATCGAAGATATTGAACAGGCAGGAGATATTGTTGACCTGTTGAAATATGACGAAGATACTGCCGGGGGACACATGGGTACGGAAATGGTTGTCGTTAACGAGAACTGGAGTATGCCCGAATGCCTCAAAGAAATGCGTCAGCAGGCCGAGGAACTGGACGAAATATATTATGTGTATGTTGTTGATGATGATGAGAGGTTACGAGGTGTTTTCCCGCTGAAAAAGGTAATTACCTCCCCTTCCGTATCAAAGGTAAAACATGTAATGCGGAAAGATCCCATCTCGGTTAGGGTAGATACCCCAATTGATGAGGTTATTCAAACTATCGAGAAGTACGACCTTGTTGCTATACCGGTAATCGACAGTATAGGACGTTTGGTAGGACGAATCACGGTTGACGATGTGATGGACGAAGCCCGTGAACAACAGGAACGCGACTATCAGTTGGCATCCGGTCTTTCGCAAGATGTTGAAACTACCGACAGTGTATTCCGTCAAACCACTGCCCGTTTGCCCTGGTTACTTATTGGAATGTTTGGGGGTATTGCCAACTCAATGATTTTGGGAAACTTTAATTCTACCTTTGCAGCACATCCCGAAATGGCACTCTATATTCCGTTGATAGGTGGAACGGGTGGAAATGTAGGAACCCAATCTTCTGCGATTGTTGTGCAGGGGTTAGCCAACAGTTCACTTGAACCGAAAGATATTTTCAAGCATGCAGGCAAAGAAGCAGTGGTAGCGCTTATTAATGCAACTATTATCTCTTTATTAGTCTACATTTATAATTTTATACGATTTGGTGCTACAGCAACAGTTACCTATTCAGTATCAATTAGTTTGTTCTCTGTTGTTATGTTTGCTTCCATATTCGGAACCCTTGTTCCTATGACGCTGGAAAAACTTAAAATAGATCCGGCTATTGCAACAGGACCTTTCATATCTATAACAAACGATATTATAGGCATGATGCTGTATATGGGAATTACGGTTTTGTTATCGTAAAAGGAGGTAAAGTGAGGTAAAGGAGGTAAAGTGAGGTAGAGTAGTGATGCCGCATGGTTACTCTACCTCCTTTACCTCCTTTACCTCCTTTTACCTCCTTTTTTTTAAAAAAAATCAGTAAAATCTATGAAGTAATTGTTTTATTTCATTAATTTGCGCACGATTCAATGAATAGCTCAAACCATATCATAAAATAAAAGATAGAATGATGGACTCTCATGACACTAATCTGCCTTTGCAAAAAGAAGAACAGGAAGAAGTAAAGAATACTACTCCCGAAGTTACAACTCAAGAAGCAGTTAAAGCAGAACTCCCGGAAGCAGAAACTCCTATAGCTACAGCAGAGGAAGCAGTTGCTCAACCTGAACCAAAAGAATCTGATACAGACAATGAAGCAGAAAAAGTGGTGCCTAAAGCTGATAAGAAAGGCATTTTGGAGCAGTTGAAAAAATGGGCTACTGATGCTGAGAAAGCAACAAAGCAGGAACTTGACAGTTTAAAACAAAATTTCTATAAACTCCACAATGCGGAAGTTGAAGCTGCAAAAAAGGCTTTTGTTGAAGCTGGTGGTGTAGAGGAAGAGTTTATCCCTACTGCTGATGAATTGGAAGTAGAATTCAAGAAAGTCCTGACTGCTATTAAAGAAAAAAGAAGCCAACTGGCTGCTGATCTCGAAAAGCAAAAAGAAGAGAACCTTACTCAGAAACTGGCTATCATTGATCGATTGAAAGAATTGGTAGAATCTCCCGACGATACAAATAAATCTTATAACGAATTCAAGAAGCTTCAACAACAATGGAATGAAATAAAGTTGATTCCTCAATCCAAAGTAAATGAATTGTGGAAAAACTATCAGCACTATGTTGAGAAGTTCTATGATATTTTAAAACTGAATAACGAATTCCGCGATTACGATTTCAAGAAGAATCTTGAGATTAAAACACATCTTTGCGAAGCTGCCGAAAGACTGGCAGAAGAATCTGATGTTGTATCGGCTTTCCACCAGTTGCAGAAGTTGCATCAGGAATTCCGTGATACAGGCCCCGTAGTCAAAGAACTTCGTGATGAAATATGGAACCGGTTCAAAGCAGCATCAACTGTGGTTAATCGTCGCCATCAACAACATTTCGAAGAGCTGAAAGCTACTGAACAACTTAATCTGGATCAAAAAACCGTTATCTGCGAAATAGTAGAAACAATTGATTATACAGAACTGCAAACATTCAGTGCATGGGAAACTAAAACACAGGAAATTATTGCTTTGCAAAACAAATGGAAAACAATTGGCTTTGCACCGCAAAAAATGAATGTGAAAATATTCGAGCGTTTCCGCAAATCATGTGATGAGTTCTTTAAAAAGAAAGGCGAATTCTTCCGTACTCTTAAAGAGGGTATGAATGAAAACCTTGAAAAGAAGAAAGCATTATGCGAAAAAGCAGAAGCACTGAAAGACAGCACGGATTGGAAAGAAACTGCCGACCTGCTTTCTAAATTGCAGAAAGAATGGAAAACAATTGGGCCGGTACAAAAGAAATATTCCGATATCGTTTGGAAACGCTTCATTGGGGCATGCGATTACTTCTTTGAACAGAAAAATAAAGCAACTTCATCTCAAAAAACAGTTGAACTGGATAATCTTAAAAAGAAAAAATCTATCCTTGAACAGTTGGAAGCGATTGATGATTCAATGGCGGCAGATGAAGCAGAAGAACTGGTACGCGAACTAATGAAAGAGTGGAATACAATTGGTCATGTTCCATTTAAAGAAAAAGACAGAATATATAAACAATATCATACCTGTGTTGATCAGTTGTTCGATCGCTTCAATATGCAGGTTTCTCAGAAGAAACTGAGCAACTTCAAGTCTAACATCAGCAATATTAGTAGCGGTGATAAAGGTGGAGCACAAACGTTGTACAGAGAACGTGAAAAACTACAGCGTACCCGTGATAATATTAAGAACGAATTGCTCACTTATGAAAATAACATGGGATTCCTTACCACCACTTCAAAGAAGGGTAATAGCCTGTTAACAGAAATCAATCGGAAGATTGAAAAACTGAAAGGTGATTTGGAATTGGTATCAGAGAAGATCAAGGTTATTGATGATTCGCTGAGAGAACAAGAATAATGAACAAAGAATTATGACCCCAACAAGGTCAACGCAAAAAGTATTATTGTATGGATGCGTTGACCCTGTTGGGGTCGTTTTATTTAACTATACTCACTTTGTGCACGCACACAAAACGGATAAATTTTGTTAAAAACAACCTTCGAAACCACATAATCTTCTAAACACTCCTATTCTTTTAATATCTTTACGCATCCACAATTAAGAATACGAGAATAATGAAACAAGACTATGGAATAAGCCGACGCAACTTCCTCAAAAACGTAGGCATAGCCAGTATGGGTACATTATTGTTATCAAGCCCATGGCTTTCAGCATTTTCCGAAACCACACACACGGAAAAAGAAAAAATAAAATTAGGTGTTATTGGACCCGGATCGCGTGGACGTCACCTGATGAGCTTCCTCAACAAGAATCCCAGAGTAGAATTTACTGCAATATGCGACATTTACCAACCATCAATTGACGAAACACTACAGATGGTTCCCAATGCCAAAGTATATACAGACTATCGGAAACTGCTGGAAGATAAAGACATTGCAGGAGTTATCATTGCAACACCTCTGAATACCCACTACCAAATAGCAATGGATGCCTTTGATGCCGGCAAACATGTATTCTGCGAAAAATGTCTTGGCTACACTATCGAAGAATGCTACAATATGTACCAACGCCACAAAGAAACCGGACTTGTTTTCTTCTCAGGGCAACAGCGGCTTTTCGATCCCAGGTATATCAAAGCCATGGAAATGGTGCATGCCGGTACATTTGGTGATATAAACGGAATACGCGCTTTCTGGTTCCGGAATGGAGATTGGCGCAGACCAGTACCATCGCCTGAACTGGAACGTCATATAAACTGGCGTTTATACAAAGAATACTCCAAAGGCTTAATGACCGAACTTGCCTGCCATCAGTTGCAAACCGGTAGCTGGGCATTGCGCGAAATACCCGAAAAAGTAATGGGGCATGGAGCTATTACTTTCTGGAAAGATGGTCGCGAGGTTTATGACAATGTTAGCTGTATTTACGTATTTAAAAATGGAGTAAAAATGAACTTTGAGTCGGTTATCTCCAATAAATTCTACGGACTTGAAGAACAAATACTCGGCCATTTAGGAACAGTTGAACCGGAAAAAGGCAAATACTACTTTGAAAGTGTGGCTCCCGCTCCCGGCATTCTTCAGATGGTAAACGAAATAGAAAACAAACTTTTTGATGCATTACCTTTTGCCGGAACAAGCTGGGCACCCGAAACAGCATCGGCAAACAAAGGTGAATTCATTTTGGGCGAGCGTCCTAACTATGGCGATGGTACCGACTTACTGTTGGATGCTTTTGCCGAAGCTGCAATAACGCATAAGCAACCAAAAAACATTGCCGAAGAAGGCTACTATGCCAGTGCACTTTGTTTGCTTGGTCATCAGGCCATTGAGGAAGAACGTACAGTTGCTTTCCCGGATGAATATAAAATTAATTACCTGAATCACAAAAGATAACCTTGTTTTCGTATGAAAGATACCGTCATAACCGCCCGACGTAAAAAAACAGAGATACTTACCTTTCTGTTTTGTTTTCTGATAGCCAATCTGGCAAATCTTTATTCTATCATAGCTTATAAAACATCATACATCGAACTAATAACTTCTATTGGATATGTTGTTGTTGGATCGGTGGTATTATATATACTTTGGAGTATCCTAAGAGGTATATTTTACGGAATACTGTATCTGATTCGCCGAAAAGATAAATAATTGTATTTTGCCAATTCAGTTTATTTATAAAAAGTGGCAGGACGATAGTATAGCCTATGCCTGGTGGCAGGCCATGCATACCCGTATAGACATCGTTTTTTATGGTTCCCATTCGGAAAATCATTTAAAAACTGTAGCCTACAAACTGGAAAAAGAATTGCAGGAACTGGAAAAAACAGGCAGTTACTTCAATGAATCCGGTGAATTGTATCTGTTAAATAAATCCAAAAATAGCACTCCGGTACTAGTCACCAACGAGTTATATTCGATTATAAGTAGTTGTGTGGATTATTATCAGAAAACGCTGGGATATTTCGACATCAGTATAAAATCAGATAACCTTAATAATTGTGCTATGCAATATATCGAATTAGATCCGAACAATAAGTCTGTTTGTTTTAAGCAAGCAGGGATACGGCTCGATCTTTCGGGTTACCTGAAAGGCTGTGGACTGGAAAAGATTCGCAATATTCTGGCAGAATATGATATCCGGGATGCCTTGGTAAACATGGGCAACAGCTCCATATTAGCTCTGGGCAATCATCCTCATGGCGATGGATGGAAGATAAAGTATAATACTCAAACCGGTAATGAAGATACGGAGGTGTTATTGAAGAATGAATGTTTTACAACTTCGGGTAATGAAACTGCCGGGCGAAAGCATATTATCAATCCGCATACAGGATGTTTCATTGAAGGCAAAAAACATGTTTCAGTAATAACTCCCACCGGAACCGAAGGCGAAGCTCTTTCTACAGCACTTTTTGCTGCCAATGCAGAGGATCATGAAAAGATACTTTCTAACTTTCCATACGCAACTTCAATTGTTTAATCTTTATTTTGAAACAATAAATTAACTACTAATCATGGTAACACGAAGAAATTTTTTAAAAACGGTTGCTCTTACCTCTGCCGGACTGGCTGCAGGAGGAACAACAAGTGTTCTGAATGCTGCGAATTACAAGAATGTAGCAGGGGCAGGACGAAAAATAAACATTGCCTATGTAGGTATAGGTAATCGTGGCGAACAAATTATTGGCGATTTCGAACGCACCGGAATGGTAAACGTTGTGGCTTTGTGCGATATTGATATGGGCGCACCACACACACAGAAAGTAATTGCTAAATATCCGAAAGCAAAACAGTTTCAGGATTTTAGACAGATGTTTGATAAAATGGGTAACGAAATCGAAGCTGTTGCTATTGCTACGCCCGACCACTCGCACTTCCCAATTTCAATGCTTGCCATATCACTAGACAAGCATGTGTATGTAGAAAAACCAATGGCACGTACTTTCCACGAAGCCGAACTAATGATGGATGCTGCCCGCAGACATCCCAATGTGGTAACGCAGGTTGGTAACCAAGGTCACTCCGAAGCAAATTACTTCCAGTTTAAAGCATGGCAGGATGCTGGCATTATAAAAGATGTTACAGCAATTACTGCTCACATGAATAATCCACGCCGTTGGCATAAATGGGATACAAACATCTACAAGTATCCCGAAATGCAACCCACTCCTAAAACACTCGACTGGATGAACTGGCATTGCGCTGTTCCTTATCATGAATATAATGAAAAGTATCATCTGGGCGAATGGCGTTGCTGGTACGATTATGGTATGGGTGCACTTGGCGACTGGGGAGCACATATTTTGGATGCTGCGCACGAGTTCCTTGAACTAGGCCTGCCTTATGAAATAACCATGCAGTATGCAAACGGGCATAATGATTATTTCTTCCCTTACTCGTCGACCATCCTTTTCCGTTTCCCACAACGTAAGAGTATGCCTCCGGTAGATATAACCTGGTACGATGGTTTGGATAACCTTCCGCCAATTCCGGCAGGATATGGTTCTTCTAAATCGGATGCCAATGTGCCAACAACCAATCAGGGCGAAGTAAAACCAACAAAAATAAATCCGGGAAAGATTATATATAGTAAAGACTTAACCTTCAAAGGTGGTAGTCATGGTAGTACTCTTTCAATTATCCCTGAAGATAAAGCACGCGATATGGCATCGAAACTACCGGAAGTACCAAAGAGTCCATCCAATCACTTTGAAAATTTCTTGTTAGCCTGTCAGGGAATGGAGAAAACCCGTTCATCATTTGAACTGCACGGACCATTAAGTCAGGTATTCTCACTGGGAGTTATGGCGCAGAGACTAAATACACAACTCTTTTTCGATAGCCGAACAAAACAAATTACAAACAACGAATTTGCAAATGCTATGCTCGCCGGCCTACCACCACGTAAAGGTTGGGAGGAGTTTTATAAATTATAAAGTAGATAAAGGTTATAAAGATAATAAAGAAGATAAAGTTATAAAGATCTACTTTACCTGTTTTACTACTTTATTTACTTTATCTACTTTATAACCTTTACTAACTATAAACAAACATACAATCATCATGAAAAGAAATATTTTATCACTTATCTTTGTTTTTGTAGCTGTTGCCATGTTTGGACAACAGTGGGAGCCTTTATTTAATGGTAAAAACCTGAAAGGCTGGAAGAAGTTAAACGGAAAAGCCGAGTACAAAGTTGTAGACGGAACTATTGTGGGCACTTCTAAATTAGGAACCCCTAACACATTTCTTGCAACAACTAAAAACTATGGCGATTTTATACTTGAGTTTGAATTTAAGGTAGATAATTCGCTGAACTCGGGCGTACAATTTCGTAGCCAGAGTTTGAAAAATTATCAGAATGGTCGTGTACATGGATACCAATTTGAAATAGATCCTGCACCTCGTGCATGGAGTGGTGGTATTTATGACGAAGCACGTCGTGGCTGGCTTTATCCAATGACGGAAAATCCTGCTGCACAAACAGCTTTCAAGAAAGACCAGTGGAATAAAGCTCGTATAGAAGCTATCGGAAACTCAATCCGCACATGGGTGAATGGAATTCCTTGTGCTAACATCTGGGACGATGCAACCCCTTCCGGATTTATAGCACTACAGGTACATTCTATTGGCAAAGCCGAGGAGGAAGGTAAAACAATCAGCTGGCGTGATATCCGTATCATGACTACCGATCTGGACAAATACAGTACTCCCGTTTCTAAAGTAGCACCCGAAGTTAACTGTATCATTAATACAATATCTCCGACTGAAGCCAAAGATAACTGGAAATTACTTTGGGATGGAAAATCTAACGAAGGATGGAGAGGTGCACGTATTGATAACTTCCCTGCAAAAGGTTGGGTTATGGACAATGGCATCCTGAAAGTGTTGAAAAGCGATGGTGGCGAATCGACCAACGGTGGAGACATTGTTACCAAAAAGCAATATAAAAACTTTATCCTGAAAGTTGATTTCAAAATTACTGCAGGAGCAAACAGCGGTATTAAATACTTTGTTGATCCGGGTATGAACAAAGGTGCCGGATCGGCTATCGGTTGCGAATTCCAGATATTGGATGATGAAAAACACCCTGATGCAAAACTTGGTGTAAAGGGTAACCGTAAACTGGGTTCTTTATACGATCTAATCCCTGCTCCCGAAGATAAACCGGTGAAAAAGACCGATTGGAACACAGCCATGATTATTGTTAAAGGTAACCATGTTGAACATTGGTTAAACAACAAGAAGATCATTGAATACGATCGCAATACTCAGATGTTCAATGCCTTAGTAGCCTACAGTAAATACCGCGACTGGCCAAACTTTGGTAACTCAGCACAAGGACACATCTTGTTACAAGATCATGGTGATGAGGTATGGTTCAAGAATGTGAAGATTAAGGAAATACCTTGATGAATTAAGAATTAAGAATTAAAAATTAAGAATTACGATGCCGCACTGGTAATTCTTAATTTTTAATTCTTAATTCTTAATTTCAATTTGACTCCATTTGCTCTCTCGATTTACTTTGAGTAACAATATATACCCCAAGGAAAACCAATCCAATGGCGATTGCTTTTGATATTCCAAAAGTATCCATTCCTAAGATTACAGCAAGAATACTGGCTACAATGGGCTGAACATAATTGTACATACTTACAATGGTAGGTCGCAAGTACTTTTGTCCGGTCATCATACAAATGTACGAAAGGAAAGTAGCTCCCAACACCACATATCCTATCTTTAGCATCATATCCCAAGGGATGGCAGTAAAATCAATACCTACCATATCTCTGTACGAAATTGGGATAAAGCAAAGCGATGCATACACAAACAACCACTTACTAACAGTTACAGGAGAATATTTTTGGATAAGATCTTTAAAAACTGTTAGATATATCACAAAACTGAACTGTGCCATCAGGCAAAGCAGGTCGCCAAGAATATGGCCCGAACCACCCATGGCTGTTGGCTGATTACTGAAAATAAGCACCAACGCCCCCATAGCTCCAACAACTATACCAATTACTTTTTTATTAGTAACCGGTTCTTTGAGATAGATTGCTGCAACAATCATGGTTATAATTGGAGTGGTAGTGGTAATAATCGAAGCATCAATAGGTGATGTTAATGACAAACCAAAAACAAACATTCCCTGGTTAAACACAATACCAAAAATAGCAGCAAAAAAAAGTCGCACCATATCTTTGGGCGAAACCTGTTCTTTAGGTAAAAATGCTGATAGCAACCAAAACGCAACGGCAGCACCAACCATCCGGAATGTAGTGACCGACAAAGCCGAAAATTCTGCTAAAACCGATTTACCAATAGGTGCATTAAGCCCCCATAAAACATTGGCTGCAAATACAGCCACATGTCCTTTCAAACTTTTATCATTCGACATGAGTTCTTTTATTAAAAACGGTGCAAAGATAGTAACTGTTTAAGAACACAGAGCATTCAATGTTATTATGTTGTTACTTCCTATTGAAATATTTTTCCAATAGCCAACCGTCTGTTCAATTCTTTTATGCCACTAAAAATAGTTGAAATAAAAAATCGTTATTGCTTACCCCTTGTCATACGCCCTGTGGCGCCGATTTTAATGCGCATTTTCAAAATGCAGCATTTTGAAATCACGATTTACAGCATAAAAAATGGTAATGATTTGCGAATAGATAAAAACAGACAAGTAAAAACAGATAAGTGAAATTTCAAACTCTGCGTAACTAGCATAACTCTGTGGTTCAAAAAATCAGCTATTCGAAAGTGTAAAAGGATATTCGTTTTTATTCTCTCTCTTTTTTCTTTTCCCGCTTAAACTTCTTTTTTTTGCTTACGTTTATTGAGAATAACTAAAATAATAAAGAGGATGAATTTATCAGATTTTGTAACTAAAATAGCTGACGAATACAAACGTGAAGGACGTTGCCGTACAGCTGAAACGTATTTGTCTACCTTGCGTAGTATGTTGTCTTTTCATGGAGACAGTCTTGATCTGTCCAGTTGTTTTACCCGCGACTGGCTTTACTCTTACCAGGAATATCTGGTTACTTCCGGCTTAAGCCGTAATTCTATCGTTTTTTACATTTCCCGTATTCGGTCCATGTATAATAAAGCCGTTAAACAAGGGTTGGTCGAATTGCAGGGCGGATTATTCGAGCACCTTTTTACCAAAGCAATTCCTACTATGAAACGAGCAGTGTCCAGCAACACTATTTCTCAAATCAATGAGGCAGATCTTAGCGGGTATCCCAGTTTGGAGTTTGCCCGCGATATGTTTATGCTAAGCTTTTACCTTCAGGGAATCTCGTTTATTGATCTTGCCCATTTACGCAAAACCGACATCTATAACAATGTGATTGTTTACCAGCGGCGTAAAACCAGTTCCACAGTTAATATCGCAGTTGAACCAATGGCCTGGGAAATTATCCGGAAGTACGAAAGCCAGACTGCCGGTTCTCCCTACCTCTTACCAATTGTTTCGGGCATCATTTCTGCCGATATGCAACGTGTGTACACCAATGCGCTTCGTACGCATAACCGGCGTTTGAAGAAAATAGCTCTTTTGCTTGGAATAAAAGAAAAGCTAACCTCGTATGTATCCCGGCACAGTTGGGCCACAATAGCCTATCACGAAGGAGTTCCTACAGCCGTTATCAGTGAGGCTATGGGGCACCAAAGTGAAGAAGTTACCCATATTTATCTGAAGTCTTTTGATCAATCTGCTTTATCCAAAGCAAACAAAATGGTTATTAGTGCTATTTTGAAAGTAAGTGAGAAGAACCAACTACAACGAAATCGCCTGAAAAAGACACATCGCCTTGATGAACACGAACGATTGCGAGGTGGTTGAATTTGCTTACAACACGAAAGTCTTTCTTTTATTAGGAGAGGGACATTAATCTGATGCAAATGTAGATCAAATAGACGAATTATCCAAAAGGTAGCAAAAAAAACTCTTTTCTGAATGGAATGAAGTTTAGTAACAAGATTATACAGAAGTGTAATATATTAGAATAAAACACCGTAATTAAGGAAATATGATTACAAACGAGCTGTTTTACTATATGGCGTTTTAACCTATATTAACCTTATGTTTGCTTTTTCCCTTTCCTTTCTATAAACTTCCCCTTACCCAAAGACTTTTCCGGATAACAGTGAAAGAATCAAAATCAAAATGAATCTTTTAATTGGAAATTGTTTACAAATGATTGAAGTGATTTATTAAGTCGCTAAACATGCTTTGTCCCTCTCCTAATAAGAGACGGATCATAAAACGACTAACGACTGATAGACGCGATGCTTAACGAGAAAACCTTGTATTTGATTTATCTGCTACATAAAGCCAATAGATTATGCGCAGATACCGATTTGTCCATGTTTAGTACAGAGAAGAGACGCAATGCTGTTTTAGAACGTGTTCGTTTGCGTAGTTATCTTGAAG
>NZ_QVMJ01000007.1:0-315166 GCF_010500955.1 Bacteroides sp. 519 | reverse complement strand
TTATGCGCAGATACCGATTTGTCCATGTTTAGTACAGAGAAGAGACGCAATGCTGTTTTAGAACGTGTTCGTTTGCGTAGTTATCTTGAAGGCACTAAAAGTAATCTGGACAAAAAAACTTTAGTTGACTTACTTCTTTGTTTGCGCAAAGTGGTTGATTCTCCTTTTATCCCAGCCGAGTTCAAAGGCGAGTTTCCCCGCTGTCTTTTACAATTTAACCGTTCTTTCAATAGTTGGCTTACTAACACTAAAACAAATTAATGTTATGCGACATATACGTATTCAATTCATATTCATCCTTGTTTTCGCGCTGGTCTCAGGGGTTCTTCGTTCACAAGAAGCTACATCTTACCGCCTTTACGATCCTGTTCCACGTCTTGCAGTGAAAAGTAATTTACTTTACGATGTAAGTCTGGGCTTGAATCTTGGCGTTGAGCTAAAGCTGAGTAAACGTTTAACCCTTGATGTGCCAGTAATGTACAACCCTTTCACTTTCAAGGATAATACCAAGTGGAAGAACCTGACTGTTCAACCCGAAGTTCGCTACTGGCTTTGCGAAAGTTTTGTAGGTCACTTCTTCGGTGTTCATGGTCACTACTCTAACTTCAATGTAGGTAACATAGGTTTTATCAGTGGTTTAAAAGATCACCGCTATCGCGGTTGGCTGGCCGGTGGAGGTGTTTCGTGGGGTTATCATTGGCTGCTCTCTCCCCGCTGGTCCATGGAGGCCACCATTGGCTTTGGCTACGCATACATTGATTACGAAAAGTTTGAAGCACCTAAATGCGGTTTGAAACTCGACGAAGGCACTACGCACTATGTTGGGCCAACAAAGATTGGGTTGAGTTTGATTTATTTTTTGAAATGAAAATGAAGCTACTGATTTTAGAAACGCAGATTAACGCGGATTAACGCGGATTAATCTCTAATTAAATAATCCGCGTTAATCTGCGTTTCGAACCAAAAATAACAAAAAGATGAAAAATAAAAATAAACAAAAAGGTTACTTAACCGCCTTTATACTCTTCTTAACTATCTGTGGCACCATCAACGCCCAAAACTACAAAGGCTCCGTTTACGTAGAATCGACCGATTTCTCCGAACGTAACGACAGTTTAATAGTTTGCTTCAACATTAAAGTAGAAGCCAATGCCGTTCCCAATTGTTCGAGCATGTATTTTACACCCGAGCTCCGTAACGGCAAGCAAACCATGGATTTACCTTACGTTCAGTTAAATGGTAAAACCCGTTCAAAGATCAACAGCCGTTGGTTTATGGTTGCCAGCGACGAATGGTTGTCTCTTTACGATGCCCCCCAAATGATTGTGAATGCCAATAAATTCACCGACGAAAATATGACCTATCAAACCGCATTGCCTTACGAAAGTTGGATGGACAATGCTCATTTGTACCTCCGTCAGGAACTGATTGGTTGCCGCAGTGAAGTAAATCTTTACACCTACAAGCTAAGCGACCGAGTAAAGATGGCTCCTCGTGCCCCTTACGAAGTACAATCGTTGGTTGCTTTAGTAGCTCCTAAAGCCGAAGTGAAGACCCGTAACCGCCAGGGTAGTGCATTCCTTGATTTTCAGGCTGGCCGCTCAGTAATTCTTCCCGACTTCCGTCGTAACCCGGTTGAGTTAGGCAAAATCAACGATGCTTTCCTTGAAGTAATGGGCGATCAAGATGCACAAATCACCGGATTGTTTATCGAAGGCTATGCCTCACCCGAAGGCAGATACACCAGTAACGACAAACTGGCTCGCGAACGTGCCATCGCATTGAAAGACTATATCAAGAACCGTTATATGCTAGCCGAAAACCTTTTCAGCGTTCGCTCAACCGCCGAAGACTGGGCTGGTTTGAAACAAAAAGTAGAAGAAAGCAACATTGCCCAGAAAGACCGTGTACTGGCTATTATCGATGGCAGTTCAGAATACGATGCCAAAGAAGCCCAACTGAAAGGCCTTTCTGTTTACAATACTTTGCTTCGCGACATATTCCCCGAGCTTCGCCGCGTAGAATACCAGATCGATTACTCGGTACGTAACTACAGCACCACCGAAGCTCGTCAGCTGATGAACACGAACCCCGAAAATCTGTCGCAGTTGGAACTTTACAGCGTAGCGCTCGAATACGGCAAGGATAGTCCGGAATACAAACGCATTCTCATGGAAATTATTCCCAAATACTTCGACAGCGACCCGGTTGCCATGAACAATGCCGCCGCCCTGTTGATAGAGAATGGCGAAGAAAACACCGCCCTTCGTTTACTTGAAAAAGCCCCTGCTTTACCCGAGGCCTGGAACAACCTGGGTGTTATTTACATGATGCGTGGCGAATTAGACAAAGCCGCCGACCTGTTGAACCAAGCATCTGTTGGCGGTGTAACTGAAGCTGCTCACAACTTGCAAGAACTGGCAAAGAAGAAAGAAGACGAATTGAAACGGAAATGATAATATGCCAATGTGCTAATATGCCAATATGTTAATTGGCTGCGCATAATTGATCTATTAGCACATTATCCTATTTGCACATTGGCACATTGGTAAATTGACACATTAGTATATTGGCATATTGGCACATTATCCTATTGGACATTAAATTTTATGAGAGAGAGAACATACACATACCTATACCTTATTGGCATCCTGTTAATGTTAGCATCATGTACCAATAATAGTACCCGTAAACGCCATTTAACTGAACAATTGTTTCTTGAGCGTTCACAAATTACAATCACTCATCCAGGCGATCGTTCAGGTCAGGGCGATGGTGGTCGGGGCGCTATGGTACTGAATGAGCAGGTAAACTATAGTCAGGAGCCTCTTGATGCTTCTATAACCGATAACCATCAGGACGAAGCCCGGTTAGATACCAATAAGGTATATGCATTGTCGCAGGTAACTGTCACTTCACGAGCACGTTTTGCCCCAGTACGCGAAGGTTTGGTGAATATTGATTTTATTATTCACGTACCCGAAGCTTATTTGTCGGACGACTTTCAACTAACAATTACCCCCAATCTGTTGCATAACGATTCGGTAGTGGCGTTAGAAGATGTTGTACTTCGTGGTAAGAACTTTATTGAACTACAGCAGCAGGATTACGAGCGCTATCAAAAGTATCTGGATGGTATAATTGACCCCACTGCTTACGATTCTGCATTTGTAGATCGGCATGGAGTGAACCGCGAACTGGGCCGTCGCCGACAAACAGAACTCGGTTCTTATTACAACAAATGGTCGCTGATGCAGGAATATCGCGATTGGCGCAACACCCAACAAGCCAAATACGATACATATAATGTAAAACATGGTGAAGAATTACGGAAGAAGTTAATAAAACATGAACAAAAATACCGGGCACTATTTAACCGGCGGATAGCTATGCGGGCCGATACCACCGAATTGGGTCGTAAATATCGCTCAGAGCGCAAGAAAATTATCGAATCGTCACCTGTTAAACGCCAGATAACACTGGATGCTGTTCCTATACAATATCGTGAATTCTATTTTAAAAATATCACTCCCGAAGATCTGAGTCCATTGCTACCACGCGACAAAGACTCTATTGCATTGGCAAATGAGTATCTGTTGCACGATAAAATAGCCGCCAACGAAGCAAGAGGTTCGCGTCAGCAAGAAGTATTTAAGTACATGGTTCCCGCGCCTTATCGACCGGATGCTCATTTTAGTACAACAATTATTCCTGGTAAAAATTACAGCTACCGTTACACACGTACCTACCCGGTAACAGCAGGTATGAAAAACCTGAAACTAACCCTTGGAGGTAACATCACCGCAGTAGACCGCAGTTATTATAAAATACAGTATGTAGATACACTGAGCTACGTAATATCTTCGATGGACGAGTTGGCCGACGGTAGCTTGCTGGGTAACCCGGAATTCACTACCGATCAGCGTACTGAATACATGCACGCCCTGAAACTGTTGAGGAATCGCGAATATCAGCGTGCCCTGAATATACTGAGTGACTATGATGATTACAATACTGCTGTAACACTAACCTGTTTGGGTTATAACGGGCGGGCTTACAATATGCTTGCCACCCTGCCGCAAACAGCAAATACACACTACCTGGCCGCTATCTTGTGTAGCCGATTGAAGGAAATGCAGGCCGCAGTTGATCACTTAATGGAAGCTTGTCGCCTGGATCCAGGCAAGATAAACCGTGCGGAACGCGATCCGGAGATAAGTAAGATGATCCGGGATTATAATTTACGTGAACACTTAGATAAATTATGAATAAAATTTTAGACACGGATGACGCAGATTACACGGATTTTAAACACGGATTAAATACCGGTTTTAAAAAATAAATCCGTGTATTTAAATCCGTGTAATCCGCGCAATCCGTGTCTAAAACAAATTGAATTAACAATCGGGGAAACCCAATATTATTTATTAACCAATAAACAAAAAAAATGAAAATGAATTTTAAGTATGCAATGATGGCAGCTGCAATTTCTTTAGGATTTGCAAGTTGTTCAGACAATGAAGGCAATGTAAATTTGCCGGAAGAAGTAGGTGAAGAAACCTATGTACAGTTTGATCTGCTACAGGATAACTCTTCTACTCGTGCCCTGTATCCTGAAGCACCAGCAGAAGATGTAGAAACAACAATAAACAGCGCAGCTGTTTTTATGTTGAACTCTAACAAGGTTATTACTAAAGTGTTTACCTTCGAACCTTATGAGGCAGATGGTACAACTAAAAAACAAAACATTTACAAAGCTACAACGGGTACATATTATTTTATTGCTGTAGCCAATGTACCATCGGCTGCAACATTTGCTCTTACCGATTTGATAGGCAAACATCTTGATAATTTGAATCAGGTTATCAATGGAATAAATGCATCTTCATTTGGGGAATTTGTTGATCAGGCATCAGTAAACAAAGCTGGTAAAAAAGGTAATTTCTTCATGACAAGTGGTGTTGAAATGGATCTTAATCAGGACTATAAGCAGATAGAATATACTACAAAAGAGTTGAAACTAGCCACTTACGATCAGATTGTAGCAGATGGGAAATTATCTAATCCTAAACTCAATTATGTTACAATTCGTATTGGCCGTGGTGTTGCTAAAGTTGATACATCTGTTGGTTTGCAAGATGATGGAACTCTTTTACATGTTGATGCAAAAGGTTTGATAAAACCAGAAAGTATTGAATATGTTGTAACCAACAACCCAAATGCAATGCACTTCTTTCCTAATTTTGGAGGAGCAAACTTATTTCAATCTCCTTATCATACCGCATATCCTGTAGATGAAACACAACCAACCAATTACTGGCCCGACCTGCACGATGCTACTGCTTTAACTTATAAAACTCCATTTACTAAAAAAGGTGGTAGTATAATTTCAGCTAAAGGCGGTGAATATTCTTACGCGGTGGAAAATACAAATGCAGAACCTACTTATGGAAATGCAACTATTGTATCTGTGAAAGCTCAATTTAATCCGGATAAGGTTGTGCTTTCCGGTGCTACTACTGAAAGTGATAATGCTGCTGCTGTTGGCACATACGATTTCTATCGTATCCGTAACAATAAACTAAGAGAAGATTATTATGATAATAGATTTTTCTTGGATGCTAATGATGCAGATGATGTAGCAAAAAATGAACTTGGCTTACTGGACGGCGAATATGTAATAGAGGAATATAAAAATTGTTATTGTTATTACATTATTCCGCTTTATGATGAGCTGAAAGAAATCACAGAGCGCTATGATATTGTTCGTAACCATTACTATGAGTTAACTATCAATAAAGTATTGGCTTGTGGATATTCTAGCCCGGGTGGTGATATTGATACAGAAGAGCCAGATCCACTTGATCCGAAAAAAGACACATATTTGCACGTGAATTTGGTTGTAAAAGACTGGACACGTGTTAGACAAGGAGGACCACTTGAACCACGCTAATTAGTTTGAAATTTTGAGTTTTGAGTTTTGGGTTATTTAAACCCGGAACTCTTAACTCAGAATTCTTAACTAAAAACTTAAAAAAACAAAGCATTATGACACGCACAGTTTTTAACCATACCTTTCTATTATTATTTTCTATTTTGCTAAGCAGTTGCTTGGGCGAAGGCAATTTGAACTGTGATGAAGTTCCAGCAGGCAAGCAACAACTTACCCTTAAATTCTTATACAACATAAATGCCGATCACCAAGATCTTATAGCAGAAGTAGTTGACAGTATCGACTTATATATCTATAAAAACACGGACGAATGTTTTCGTATGGAACGTCTCTATGCCGACGACCTGCGGCAAACGGATTACGAATACAACCTTATTCTGGATGCGGGTACCTATACTTTCGTGGCTTGGATGAATGCAAGCCCTGAATATGTTAACGAAGAAATAAACAATTTTCCTTCGGCCGCCAACCGTATAATTTGCAACGGTGAACAAGAAATACAAAAAAAAATACAATCAGCATTGTATTATGCTTATGAAGATCGGAAATCAGATACCGAGCATGGAAACAAACCATTAACAATAACCATTGGTGCCAATCCACCTCGTGAAAAATACTATTTGAATTTTGCAAAAAACACCAACAACATACAGGTAGACGCCTTTTTTGACCGTCAACTTCCCGAAGGGTCGAAAGTGGAAACCTACATATCGGGTAAAAACGGCATTTCAAGTTTCTTTAACCGGTGCCCAAATGAGCAGCCCGTGTATACCTATCATCAATACAATTCAGACGAATCTACCGAAATTCGTGGAGTACACGAAAATCTGTATTATCACACATTTAGCTCGTTTTTGCAAACACAACGTATATGGGAAGCCGATGAGCTTGAATTAACTATTGTGTTGAAAGAGCCGGGAAAGAATGATAAAGTATTGATCAGTGAACCGCTTACCCCACTCATTATGCAGAACCCCAAATACTATAACGACTTTATGCTTGAACGGTTTTGCGACTACAAATTGCAATTTGTGTTTGAGAAAGACCGCTTCGATACCTGGTGTCATGTTGAAATTATTGTTGATAACTGGTATCTGATACGAGTGGAAGCCAATCTGGAAGTACGACCCTAATTAATTCTTTCCGCAATGAAATCAATATTTATATATATACTGCCAATTCTCTTTTTTCTTTCTGCTTGCGAGCACTACGAAAAAGAAAACAGGACAAACGAAGAACAGGAAATTTTGTTCAATATTGAAAGCCGAAGTAACGATATTAAAATTAATCCTGATGATACTATAAAATGGGTACGTATACTGGCTTTCGATCCGCCAACAGAGAAATGTGTGTACAACAAACTTTTCAGAATAGCATTTCAGGATAGTATCCTTACTGAAAATGGTTCTAAAAAACTGGTAGCTAAAGTGGCTTTCAGAATGAAACTTGATACAATATATCATTTTGTGTTTATAGCCAACGAAAAGAGTGATCCGGATCAAACACGATTAGATAGGCTTGCTGCGTTAACGGAGTCGAATACGATGAGCGAGTTGGATGATATGAGTTTTTCGGCTGATGCATTTCATAAAGATAAACCCATCCCAATGACAACTATGATAAAAAATGTACGAATAACAGCCACAGCTGCACATTCTATTAATCAGGGAGCGCTCATTTCGGGGCCAATACAGGCAACATTAGAAAGACTTGGGGTACGACTTGATTTAACGCTTCAAACAGAAATAGAAGAGAAAAAAAACTTTCTGAAATATCTGAATGTATGCAACTTGCCAAAACATGTTCCCCTATTTGAAAAAGCAAATAATGGATCGGACATAAATTACACCGATACCAGAATACCGCCAAGAACCATAGTCGATTTTAGCGATAATACTGAAGTATGGAATGTTAGTATAAGTGATGAGGGTAAAAATGTTTGGACATGGAAACAAACACATATTATTATTCCATCGATAATATTTTCCGATAAGTCGGACGAAGCAAAAGCAATTGATTTACGGGTGACCTACACCGATCCTATTTTTACTGAAGAAGGTATTAGTTTAGGTATCAACACTCCTAATACAACATATACCGAATATTACGATCCACCTCAAAAACCTTTACCAGGTGAACCTTATAACTATACTCTTCCACACAATACACGTTTAGAACTTACTGGAATAATTAAGGAGTTCAATATAATACTTAATTCCATTAAAGTGAGCGGATGGTATAATAAAAAAGATGTGGAACTAGAAGATTAAAAACAATAAAATAATAAGAGTTATGAAACAACTGAATTTAGTATTTGCTCTCTTGTTAACTGTCGCTTTTATAGCTTGCTCGGATGATAACGAGGAAGTACAGGAAAAGAATGTAGACCCGGGTACCATTCAACTGATTCCAAGTATAACAGGGGCAGAAGTAACAAGAGGGGAGCCTGAAAATCAAACAACCACAGACATCGATTATGTAGGAAACTTCAGATTGCTAGCTGTAGAAACCAATACCGGAACAACACCGACCAGTTATTACGATACACCGTTACTAAAAGTAGAAACTGCTGGTGGAAGAGCTGTCTATGCAGATAGCGGCACTCATTATGATAAACGATGGCCGGTGAATGATGGTAGTTTAATTCTACATGCTTATGCACCGCCAAGTGCTTTCGAGGGTGTTTTTACAGGTATAACTACGGTACCAACGTTTAATGCAAACGCGGAATATAATTTTGGTACTTATACACTGCCTGATGTCACCAATCAAAAAGATTTGCTCTTTGCTTATATTGGCACAGGGAGCCGAACCACCGTAGCTGGTAATTTTAATAAAGGAAAAGTTAGTTTTACCTTTGAACACTTATTGTCGCGTGTAACTTTTGAGGTAAGAAAAGCGGAAACCGGTTTTTTGAATAATGACAAAGTATATGTGACAGAGATTGGTATCAGACAAGTATTTGGTACCGCTACCGGAAAAACAAACAATTCAAAAATTTTCGAATGGAGTACCCGTACAAGCCCCAGTAACTATACAGTACAACCCACAACCGGGGTTGAAATCACTAAAACAAATTTCGACACAGATGAGTACTTTACAACAGAGGGAGCGCATCAAACGATAACGCAAAACAAAAACAACAGCTTGTTTATGCTTCCGCATTCAACTACAGAGTTTGAAAGTAATAATTCCGTATTGTATATTAAATTCAGAGTAGGGCAAACTTATGCCACTGCTAGTAACGGTGAAGACATAGAATGGAAACAACCCCTGAAAGACAAAGAAAGTTGGGAGTCGGGTAAGTGGGTAAACTACAGATTTACCATCAACCCCAACTACATTGAAGTAGAAGCTGTGAAAGTAAAAGGATGGAATAAGGTAAATGTGCCCTTGGAGGTACACTAAGAATTTTTTAATATGAAACGAATAAGATATATATACGGATTTTTTATAACAGTAGCGTTTTGCTTTAGTTCGTGTGAGAAAAATATAGATGCTCCAAACTATATCGAATTCGGAGGATTAAAATTCGCCTTGAGAAGCGAACAAACACGATCATCATCGAATTGGGTTGATACAAACGATGAGGTTTTTATAGGCAACATGGGGCTATATGGAATGTATAAAGGTGGCTCAACTCCATTTATTGATGGATATGAGGCTACAATTTCATCGTCCATTCTGAAAACACCCTATACATGGCCATCGGCTGCAGACTTCCGGTTTGTGGCATTTCATAATGGAACAACCGGAGAGCATTGGTGGCCTGTAACCCCATCGCTTCTTAATATAAGTAATTTGCAGTTCACTATGCCCACGCTTACTGTAGATGCCGATAATCAACACGACCTGTTATATGCCTCTTTGATAGTGAATGGACCTGTAGATCGTGAAAACCCACCCAAACTTAGTATGGTGTTTCATCATGTGCTTACCCGTATAACTTTCCAATTTATGGGGTATAAAGATACAAAGGTAGAGGGCGTTACCCTTAAAGGGGTAAAATGTGAAGCTACAGCTACATCTGCATCGGGCACAACGGGCTTAACCGACACTACTGCAGAGATGGAGAGCAAGTTAGTTTGGACAAAAACAAGTAATATGAACAACCCAACATTGACTTACACTTCTGCGATATCGCTTGACGGTGATACGCCTGTGCCTGAACATATTGGAACTAACGATAATTTTTTCTTGCTTCCGCATACAACTGCCGAGTTAGCTTCGGTTGAACTGGAAGTTAGGTTGGAAGGTAATGTTCTGAAAAAGGCATCAGTGCCCACAACCACCGCATGGGGAATGGGGCAATGGATCAATTACGTGGTTAAGGTTGCTCCTGATAAAATTGTATTTGCAGGAATAACAGTTAATCCTTGGCCTGCATCTACACCTGCCGGCAACGTTGCTATTAATTAAAACCACTCAAAATGATGAAACAGATATATACAATCATACCAATGTTGACAATTATGTTGCTCGTATCTTGTTCGAAAACAGACGGGCCGGAGATTGACCCGGTAGAGGAAGAAGTGCCTGTTCGATTGTTGGTGGAAGAAATAGGCGGGTATGATGAAACTTCCACCAGGAAGCAAACACCACATACCAGCCCTACACTGGCAGCTGGTACCAGTGTACATTTGTTTACTTATACTGTGAAAAACGGAACAATAGCCCCACAAATGAACAATGTTAAAGGTACTGTAGGGGCTAGCAGTAATATTACTTATTCCGGTAATTATTACTGGCCTTTTAGTAGCACAAACAGTATACATGCTTATGCTTTTTGTCCGTATACAGCGGGGGTAACATTTGCTCAATCAACTACTGCATCGTCCATAGAACTGCAAAATTATTCGGTAGGTAATGCAACGCCCGACTTGCTGTATGCTCGTAATACCTCGCCTGTTTATCGTGCTGATGTACCTCTGGAATTCAATCATGCTTTGAGTCGTGTAGGATTGAATTGCCAAGTGATCAATAATACAGGTAACATTACAACTGGTATTACCATAACAAGTGTTAGCTTTAACAATGTAAACACCAAAGGAAATTTAACTGTGCCTGCTTCGAGCAATCCGCAGTGGACATCAACCACTACCGGAACCACTACATATACAGGTGGAACAGATTACACTGCCAGAACGGGTATAAATGCAGCTCAGGCAAGTATTTTCACTAATGATAACAATGATGCTTTCTTGTTAATGCCTATAACTAATGTTGTTAATGTACGTTTAACCGTAAAAATAAGAATGGCAACAGCCCAAGGAAACAAAGAGTTGGTATACAGCAACATACAATTGCCTACCACCTCGGTAAACGCATGGAAAATGGGACAATATTATGTGTATAACATGATTTTTGATGCCCAAAAACTGTTGCTAAAAGTAGATACTGTAACTTTAGCAGCCTGGGGTAGTACCTCTGTTACTATTCCGCCTATAATTGTTAAACCTTAACCCCTAAAAAACAAGAAATGAAACGTATAATATACATATTAATTACAGTTTTACTAACTGGTTGTAATCGCGAAGAACCGGCATTGCCAACAAACCAATATATCAACATTACGGCAAGCTGGGATGAAGACGCAAAAACAAGAGGTACTCTTATTGAAAATGCAAATAGGATACCTACTTTAGGAGTGTATTGTATATACACAGGAACCACTAACTGGACTACACAAACCAGCTATCATTTTATAAACCAAAGAAGTACGAACACCACTGTGGGTTCCAGTAATAATAATTGGAGTTTTAGCACCCAACAAGTATGGAATCACAGCAATGGAATAACAGCTAACAATAAACATACATTTTTTGCATATTCGCCTTATGCAGCCACTGGAAATGGGCTAACAGCCAGTACGACGAATACCATTCCAACTGTTACATATACTGTACCAACCACTGTTGCCAACCAGCCCGATTTGATGGTGGCTACACCAAGAAAAGACCTAATACCATCTCAAAGTAATACTGAAGTAGATTTTGTAATGAAGCATGCACTAACAGCGGTAAGTGTCAAAGTGAGCTCGGATGTAGCAATAAAGACTATAGCGCTTACCGGTGTTAAGGTAACCGGTACATTAAATTTGAATACACACGCATGGAGCTTGGGTAGTGCTACAACTACTACATATTATCCCATTAATATTACTGGAACTACCTCTGTAACTACCCAATCTAATGGACATCTGATGATGATACCCCAAACATTAACCGATGCAGCAAAAATACGGGTTACATTTACCGATGGTAAAATCGAGGATATCCCGCTAAAGGGATATGGAGCATGGGGAATGGGGAAGAAGGTAGTGTATAACTTAGAATTGTATCGCGGAAACATAATTGACGGTAGATATAGAGTTACTAACCTCTCTAAGAAAGCGAATACGTTTCCGAGGCAGATGTTGAACCCGCATACTTACAGCAATATAAGATTTACAATATCGGGTACTTTTAATTCAGGTGATATAAAAGTACGAATTAGAGATGCTGATACTAATGATATTTATGCTGAAAAAAAATACCCAACCAACCAACAGGTGATAAACAGTGAAATTGTATTTAACGATGTTATCCTCCCGGTTAATACTGGAGAAAGATGGAAAGAAAGCGAGTATGACAATATCATAGAACACGATGGAAATAGAAATATAGTATTCGAATATTGGGATCCATATAAAAAAGAATGGAAGCCAGCCGGTGCGATGCCTATTAAACAACGTTGGACAATCGCCCCAAGGTTTGCCAAATCTAATATAGTGCTTAATGGTAGTAACCTTGCAATCATGAATGTAAAAGAACATCAAGGAGTGTTCTTTCGGTTGTTATCATTGGTAGCTACAGACCCAATACTACCAGGGGACAATAATAAAAACGCCACTTTTCTAAAAACTGTAGCTTTATGGAGCGCATCAGGAAATAAGTACAATTATTCTAATGTTAGTAACCCAACATGGGATTTTTACACGACGGATGCTAAAAATGGAGGTGCAATCCCATCAGGTACACTTGACGAATTGAAATCTAACTCTACAAAAAGATACCGCTTTGACAAAGCGCAATTCGGTACTAATGGATATATAGACAAAAGAGACATAGGAGATATTTGCAAAAAACTAGGTAGTGGTTGGCGATTACCAACATATAATGAAGTTATGAAACTGGCTGGCGAATATCAGGAAAAGATAGTTGATCCAAAAGTTGAGAATGCAACCAATAATAAAGGCTTAAAAAAAATCTATGCAGGTTACTTACTGGGTTACGAAGGTTATGAGGTGTTTTTCCCACGTGGTGGCTACCGCAATACCTTGGGTGAGTTAGTTTCCGCCGATATAAATTATTTAACAGCGTCAGTTCGCAGTACTTCTATTGGTGGGACATATACTATTGGAGAAGATCCCTCAGCCAAAAAATTAGCATGTACAGGGGTATATGGTAAATTTGCGACTACATATACCGTTCGTTGTATTAAGAACAATTCCCCTTGGAATTATTAAGCCATTCTATTTCATAAAATAGTTTATCCGGTTTGTTTTGAAAGTAGATGCCGCATGGAATTCCCCTCCTTGGCTAAGGAGGGGTGGCCTTTAGGCCGGGGTGGTTGGACTACCAAGCATTGTGTATAAAACATAGTGTTGTATATACCCAACTATTCCTCAGAAAATGTTTTTTGGTCATTTTGCTATCACTGCTTTCACTAGCAGTTGTAACAATCTGATAAACAGTTAATTAATTTAGTGATAGATGTAGTGATAGTAAAACATATCTACCACTGCTATCACTAAGATATTTTTGTTAGTCGCTAAAGATCAGGTAGTTATAAAAATTCAATATGATAACAATTAGTTCGTACTCTGTTTAACCTGTGTTGTCCATACTTTGAATCGCAGTATTAAACTCTTTCATCCCGGTAGCATGAAGCCTTTCTCCCGGTAGGATAAACGGTTTCTCCCGGTAGGATGAACGCTTTATCCCGGTAGGAGAAAAGCTTTATCCTACCGGGATAAAAGTGCTGTTCAAATATCTTTCTATATAGATCGAGGGGTCAATGCTATATAGATCGAAGGCACTCATCTATATAGACCGGAACACCAATGCTATATAGCTTGCGTAGAAGTATGGACTGTCAAAGCTCAAAATAAAGCGTGTTTCTGTGACTCTGTGTTTTTATTTTAGTTCAAAAAGCCTCGAACTAAACGAGTATGAATAATGTAGGTTAAATGATTCATCCTTATAAACCATTATTAACTTTATAACCATTATTAACTCTCTTAACTTTTCTTATATTTGCTCCCAGTTTACAACTAATAATTAAAGTTTAAAAACCATTCAAACAAAACAATGTATCCGTTAAAATTTGAACCCATTTTAAAGCAAACGCTGTGGGGAGGAGAAAAAATTGTTCCCTTTAAACATTTAGAGTCTGAATTAACGGGAGTAGGAGAAAGCTGGGAGATATCCGATGTAGATGGTGACGAATCTGTAGTTGCCAATGGGGTTGATAAAGGACTTACTCTTACTGAAGTAGTACGCAGATACCGCGAAGAACTGGTGGGCGAGGAAAATTATCGTCGGTTTGGAAACAAGTTTCCATTGCTGATAAAGTTTATTGATGCCAAACAAGACTTGTCTATTCAGGTACATCCGGATGATACGCTGGCAAAGAAACGCCATAACTCATTTGGGAAAACAGAAATGTGGTACGTTATTGATGCTGATAAAGGTGCAAAATTACGTTCCGGCTTTTCCGAACAGATTTCCCCAAAAGAATATAAAGAAAGAATTCATAATAACACCATTACCGATGTGTTGCAAGAATACGAAATACATCCGGGCGATGTGTTCTTTCTTCCGGCCGGACGCGTTCACAGCATAGGTGCAGGGGCTTTTATTGCCGAAATTCAGCAAACATCTAATGTAACTTATCGTATTTACGACTTCAACAGAAAGGATGCGCAAGGTAAAACTCGTGAACTTCATACCGAACTGGCTAAAGAAGCCATTAATTATGAAGTACTCGATGATTATCGTACATCCTACGAACCTGTAGAAAATGAGCCGGTAGAGTTGGTAGCTTGCCCTTATTTTACTACCTCTATATACGATATGACAGAGGAAATAACCTGTGATTACTCCGAACTGGATTCATTTGTTATTTTTATCTGTATAGAAGGCTCATGCAAATTAATTGATGATCAGAAAAACGAAGTATCCCTACAAGCTGGCGAAACTGTTTTGATTCCTGCAACAACTCAGGAGTTAACTATTGAACCTGTAGGGACCGTAAAATTGTTAGAAACATACGTGTAATTACCCTTGATAATTGTACGATTTCACCACAGAGTTCACAGAGTTACACAGAGTTTTAAATACGATGCCGCATGGAAGTTTAAAACTCTGTGTAACTCTGTGGTGAAATACTAAGGGGTTTAACCCATTCAGGATAGTTTTACTTCATCCGCTTCCGTTATCTGGGGTACTTCCAACTTACTTAGCATCTTATCAAGTACAGTTTCCGGTAGCGGATATTCTCTGTTTCTGTTCTGACTTCTCCATACATTATAAGGCTTTTCAATATATACAATTTGTACCCATGCGCCATAACTAACAAATAAGTCGATAAGTTGTGATCGCATTTGCCGGGTAATGTTTGTTGCATTCCAAATAAAATCTTCTCCCTTGCGCAGGTGTTTTTTGGCTTCTTCGCGTGCAGTTTGTACTACCCATCCATTTGCAGATTTATCTGTTGGCGATATTTTATGCTTGCGGCGGATATCATCCAAACTAACAACCGGAATATCTTTGCCAAGTGATTGGATATAATGATCCTTACCCATACCGGGAAGTCCGGAGAGTAGCGTAACTTTACATTTAAAATCCTCAAAAGGAATATAATCGGCATAGCTATTTTCGGTGTTGAAATAGTGAAAACGTGCATGTGGCGTACTAAACAAACGAGGTTTTCCCCAACAATCCTGTTCCTTGCAAAATAGTTCAAATAGTTCAATAGATTCCAGTAGCTCATTCAAATCATTACAAATACGGCCAAGAGCATCGGCTTTAGCCAAAGTGCATAACTGAGCTGTATTTACCAGTTGCGATACTTCATGTATCTTTTTTGCTGGGTTTGGCTTATCCATTAACCAAATAGGTAACCCATGATAACGTACCAGCGAAGCAATCTGCTCACGGATATAAAAAGGTGCAGGTACATCTCTATATAATATGGTGCGGGCAGTGTATTCACCCCAACGGGCATGATTATGTGAAGTAATAATTCCGTTGCCTTCGTCAACAGATGTTGAGCGCTTTTCTACATCATGCAGCAAAGCAGCAGTCCACAAAATTTCTTGTTCCTGCTCAGAGGCAGATTGATAATAGGGTAGGGTAGTGAGTGCTTCGAGAACCATACGGGTATGTGTAGCCACACTTCCCTCGGCATGATAAAGTTTATGTTGAGGCACATGGTGCATATCGGCTACCCAAGAGAATCTCTCTTCAAGGGTAGCCCAATTTTTATCTGATGTAAATTTCCAAATCATAGTTTAACAACTCATAATTCAAAACTCATAACTCAATCGTGCGCGTTTCCAATTGCGTGTCCAGTGCTCATTGGTTTTTACATGTCCTTTACGCACATATTTGAATACATTCTGTGCGAAACAGTTTACAGGAAACTCTTCGATGTTTCGGGTTACCACGCCTTCGCGGCTGCAATCTTCGTTTGTTTGTGTATCAATTGACCCAAAGAACGATGGTTCTTGCGACCAACAGATTATTTCCTCTTTTAGTAACTCTGTTGTAATATTGGTAACAGCTTCTGTTTTAATTTCCGGCACAGTTGGAAAATCGAACAGTGCAGCATAAAACTTAACCTCTTCCCATGACAACCATTTATCCATACAACGAGCGGCAAAAACATAATAGTATGATTCCAGTTGTTTGTACTTAATAGAATGAATTGCATAAAGGTTTTCACCAAACAACTCTATATCGTCCAAATCGTTTTTTATTAACGACCATTGTTCGCGAAGCCGGCTGGTCCACGGCGAAGTGGTAGGTGCTGCGTGCGAACGGGCAAAAACGCCATAACGACTAAGGCAGTTGTTTTCTCCATCAAGTTTTTCGGTGTGTATAAGGGTATTAATCTTGCTGATATTTTCCCAATAATTGAGATTGATGCGGTCGTCGTTCGTTGTCCCAGGCGAAAAGGGATAATGATATGTACGGCCGTACTTTCTTGAATCCATAAGTTATACGGTTTAAATAATAAATAAAAGAATAATAAAGTGAGAGTGAGGATAGGGATAGATATAACTTTTCCATTTACTTACCGGGTAGGTAAGTATCCCTTAATCTTTTTCTATGGATTACATTTTATTGAGCATTGCAGTACCCTTTTAATTAAGGGTGTATATTGTTTGTATAAACTTGCGGCACAAAGGTATGATTTTTTTTTGCTTATTAGTATGCATATTTAATAATTCTTATATCTTTGCATGCAATTGGGAATGAATTAATAGTGTGGTTCCTCTTTAACGAACAATTTTAAGTAGCCTCTCCTTAATCTTCTCCTCAATTAAAACTTTAATATTTATATTTAATTTATTTTTTAATGAACATTTACGTTGCAGGATTAAATTTCAATATCAAGGATATTGATTTAGAAGATCTTTTTAAAGAGTATGGAGAAGTTTCTTCTGCTAAGGTTATTAATGACAGAGAAACAGGGAGATCAAGAGGCTTTGGTTTTGTAGAAATGCCAAACGATGCCGAAGGCGAGAAGGCTATTGAAGAATTGAACGGTGTGGAGTACGATGGTAAAGTTATCTCGGTAAGCATTGCCCGCCCAAGAGAGGAAAGACCTTCAAATAATCGCGGCGGTGGAAACCGTGGCGGTGGTGGATTTAACCGTCCAAGAAGATATTAATAGAAGGAGGTAAAGGAGGTAAAGAAGTTGAGGAGGTAAAGTTCTCCTGCGGCATCACCTCCTTTACCTCACTCTACCTCCTTTACCTTCTCTACAAATAAGCCACATGAAACTCAACCACAGCCTCAATCCCTTTGCGGAAGATATCCAGACTGAAGTTCTCGTTGGGCGAATGGATTGCATCCGATTCCAAACCAAATCCCATTAATACGGTTTTAATACCTAATACTTTTTCGAAGGTCGAAATAATAGGAATACTTCCTCCACGTCTAACAGCAAGGGGTTTCTTACCAAACGCTATTTCAAATCCTTTTTCGGCAGCCTTATAAGCAGGTAGTGTAATTGGACACACATAGCCGTCGCCACCATGCATAGGTTTTACTTCTACCGTTACGGTATCCGGAGCAATGCTCATTATGTAATTGGCAAATAGTTTTGATATCTTATTGTGGTCCTGATGAGGTACAAGTCGGCACGAAACTTTAGCAAAAGCTTTTGAAGGAAGTACCGTTTTAGAACCCTCTCCGGTGTAACCTCCCCATATTCCACAAACATCAAATGATGGGCGACAACTGTTGCGCTCAAGTGTAGAATATCCTTTTTCGCCAGCCAGCTCTTTCACTCCAATAGCTTCCTTGTATTTTTTTTCATCAAAAGGAATGCTGGCTATCATATCACGTTCTGCTTGCGAAACCTCTTCAACATAATCATAGAAACCGGGAACAGTAATTCGTCCGTCGGCATCAATAACTTTATCAATCATTCCGCAAAGCACATTAATAGGATTGGCTACAGCACCACCAAAATGGCCGGAATGCAAATCGCGATTAGGGCCTGTTACTTCAATCTGCCAATAAGCTAGTCCGCGAAGTCCGGTAGTTAATGAGGGTAAATCGGCACCCAGCATGCTGGTATCGCTAACCAATATAACATCGGCCTTTAATAGTTCTTTATGTTTAATACAGAATTCCTCCAAGCTTGGCGAACCTATCTCTTCTTCGCCTTCGAAGATGAATTTTACATTATTCTTTAATAAGTTATTCTTTAGTAGATATTCAAAAGCTTTAACCTGAATAAATGCCTGTCCTTTATCATCATCGGCACCGCGTGCCCAGATGTGTCCATCGCGAATTTCTGCTTCAAATGGTTTGCTTTTCCAGAGTTCCAGCGGCTCGGCGGGCATAACATCATAATGTGCATATACGAGTATGGTTTTCGCATTAGGATCAACAATCTTTTCACCATATACTATTGGGTTACCGGCCGAGGGCATAACATCAACCAGGTCTGCACCTGCTTCTAACAATAGTTCTTTCCAGCGTTGGGCGCAGGCAATCATATCATTTTTATGTTCCGGTTTGGCACTAATGCTGGGAATACTGATAAGGCTAAAAAGATCTTCCATCATTTTAGACTCATTCTCGGTAATGTAGGTTTGAATTTTGTTCATATGTTTAGTAGTTAGTAGATAGTAGTTAGTAGCTAGTAGATAGTAGTTAGTAGCTAGTAATTAACTAGTAGTGCCGCATGGATTCTACTAACTACTAGCTACTAACTACTATCTACTAACAAGATAATAATCCAATATAGTCATAGCAGCCATTGCTTCAACAATAGGTACTGCACGTGGTAATACGCATGGGTCGTGACGGCCCCGGGCTTGCAATATCACCTCCTTGCCATCCTTATCAACAGTGGGCTGCTCAATCAAGAGGGTGGCAACAGGTTTAAATGCTACCCGGAAGTAAATGTCTTCACCATTACTTATGCCTCCCTGAATACCTCCCGAGTGGTTGGTTCTGACAGCAATTTTGCCGTTGTTATTGTAAAAAATATCATTCTGTTCGGCACCAGTTTGGTGAATATTATTGAATCCTTCACCATACTCAAAGCCCTTTGCGGCATTGATACTCAACATAGCACTACCCAAAGCAGCATGTAGTTTACCAAACACAGGTTGGCCAAGTCCGATAGGGCAACCTTTAATAACACATGTTATTATTCCGCCAATGGTATTGCCCTCTTCCTTTATCTGCATGATAAGTTCTTGCATCTCTTCGGCTTTTGCCTGATCCGGACAGCGTACAGGATTATCTTCGATGGTGTTGAGATCGTATTCCAGGTAACTTTTATCCAGTTTGATATTACCTACCTGAGATGTATATGCTTTAATTTCGACCCCCAATTGTGCAAGTGCAATTTTTGCTAATGCTCCGGCAACAACACGGGCAATGGTTTCTCGTGCAGATGAACGTCCGCCTCCCCGATGATCACGAATACCGTATTTGTTTTGATATGTAAAATCAGCATGCGACGGGCGATAAACATCTTTCATGTTATCGTAATCGTTGGAACGTTCATTTTCATTGAGTACCATAAATCCGATGGGAGTACCTGTAGACTTGCCTTCGAATATACCCGAAAAGAATTCTACTTTATCAGGCTCTTTACGATTAGTTGTTATCTTTGATTGTCCCGGACGGCGGCGGTTAAGTTCTTCCTGAACAAAATCCATATCGATGGTGATGCCCGCAGGATATCCGTCGATGACCCCTCCAACTCCTTTACCATGAGACTCGCCGAAGCTTGTTAACCGGAATATATTACCAAATGAATTGAACATAATTTAAAGTTTTAAGCTGAATTATTCATGTTCCAGAATGGCTCTAAGATACTTCAGAGCATCTAAAGCTTTAACTCTTTAACTCCTAGCGAAGCGATAACTCCTTCCATTCTATAGTATGAATAATATAGGTTAAGTAATAAGCAATGGACTGTGTACAAAGTTACGAGTTATTTGTAACTTTGCAACTTACTCTATAAAACTTATAACTTATTACTTATATGAATTTTCTATTAGGTCTTACACTGCCTGAATTAAAAGATGTGGTTGCAAAAACAGGAATGCCTGCTTTTGCTGCAAAGCAAATAGCTTCATGGCTGTACAATAAGAACATTGAATCAATAGAAGAAATGTCGAATATATCTTTAAAACACCGGGAGGCGTTAAGTAAAGAATACCAAGTGGGTAAAAAATCTCCGGTAGATGCAATGCGATCGGCAGATGGTACCATAAAATATCTTTATCAGGTGGCTGGTAATAATTATGTAGAGGCTGTTTATATCCCAGATGACGACAGGGCAACGCTTTGTGTGTCTTCGCAAGTGGGTTGTAAAATGAACTGTAAATTCTGTATGACAGGTAAACAAGGATTCTCGGCAAATCTTACAGCTAACGAAATATTGAATCAGATAGCCTCTCTCCCCGAGCGGGATAAACTAACTAATGTGGTGTTTATGGGTATGGGCGAACCTTTGGATAACTTGGACGAGGTATTGAAAGTGCTTCAAATACTAACTTCCGATTATGGGTATGGATGGAGCCCGAAGCGAATCACACTATCTACCATTGGACTTAAAAAAGGATTACGTCGTTTTATAGAGGAGAGCGATTGTCACCTGGCTATCAGTTTGCATTCGCCAATTAGTTCGCAACGTTTGGAACTGATGCCTGCCGAGAAAGCATTTCCGGCACAGGAAATGATGGAACTGTTGCAAGATTATGATTTCAGCAAGCAGCGCAGGTTATCTTTCGAATACATCATGTTTAAGAAAGTCAACGACTCTCTTGTTTACGCAAAAGAAGTGGTGAAATTGCTTCGTGGACTAGATTGCCGTGTTAATCTGATACGCTTTCATGCCATTCCCGGGGTTAATCTGGAAGGTGCTGATATGGATGTGATGACAGCCTTCCGTGATTATCTTACTTCGCATGGTATTTTCACCACAATCAGAGCCTCAAGGGGAGAAGATATTTTTGCAGCATGTGGTATGTTATCGACCGAGAAGTTAAAAGAGTTGAAAAATGAAAGTTGAAAGCTGAAAGTTACTATGCTGCATCGTAATTTTCAACTCTTTTCTGTAGATTTGCAATAAATCAAAAGCACACAGATTATGAAGAACGTTTTCTACATTGGGTTACTTATCCTGATAATGATGGTTTCGTCTTGCAAAGATGTTGGTTTCAAGCCAACGTCAAGCGGTAGACCCTATGAATTAATAGTAGTTGTTGATCTTGACTTGTGGGAACGTCCTGCAGGAAGAGCTTTGCATGCTGTTTTGGATACAGATATGCCAGGGCTGCCACAGTCTGAAAGGTCATTTAAAATAATGTACACCTCGCCCAAAAACTTTGATACTACCCTGAAGTTGATCAGAAACATTATTATGGTTGAAGTATCGGACCAATACACACAGGGCAAGCTTAATTACTCTAGTGATGTATACGCTTCTCCTCAAATGGTAATGACTATACAGGCACCTAACGAAGAAGAATTACAGAAAGTTATTGAAGAGAACAAACAAGTAATTCTGAACTTCTTTACCCGTGCCGAAATGAACAGGCAAATCAGATTGCTTGAAACAAACCACGAAAACAATGTTACCGGTTTGGTTGCATCCATGTTTAATTGTCAGGTCTGGGTACCGGGTGAGTTGAGTAATACTAAATTTGGTGAAGACTTTTTCTGGGCGTCAACAAATACAGCAACTTCGGATATGAATTTTATGATCTATTCTTATCCTTACACAGATGCTGATACATTTACCGAAGAGTATTTTATAAACAAAAGAGATTCGGTAATGAAAGTCAATATGCCGGGAGCCAGAGAAGGTATGTACATGAAAACCGAGAATCGTTATGTAATTACCCAACCAATCAGCGTGCATGGTAAATATGCATTCGAAGCCCGTGGTTTGTGGCGTATGGAAGGTGATATGATGGGTGGCCCATTTGTATCGCATGTTCGTTTAGATGAAGTGAACAACCGGGTAATAACATCCGAAATCTTTATTTATTCGCCCGATAAACTCAAAAGAAATCTGGTGCGTTTAATGGAAGCATCCTTGTACACATTGAAACTACCAGGAGAGATTATTTCATCTCTTGAAATACAGCAAACGGTAAACTGAGTTTGTTCATTTAGAACACAGAGACACAGAGGCACAGAGATGTTAATTAAAAAGCTCTGTGCCTCTGTGTCTTTGTGTTCAATAAAATAAGTATATTTGCAGGTAAAACTCAAAACTCAAATTATGGAAGAAAATAAAATAAGAGTTGGTATAAGTCAGGGCGATATAAACGGGGTAGGATATGAAGTAATTTTAAAAACATTTGCCGATAATGCAATGTTAGAATTATGTACACCTATCATCTACGGATCGCCCAAGGTGGCAGCCTACCACAGGAAGTCATTGGATTTACCAACCAATTTCAGTATAATAAATTCTGCATCCGAAGCCAGCTATAATAAATTAAGCATTATAAATTGTACAGGCGACGAGATAAAAGTAGAATATTCAAAGCCTGATGTAGAAGCCGGAAAAGCAGCCCTATCTGCATTAGAAAAAGCTCTTGAAGATTACAGAGCCGGTTTAATTGATGTACTGGTAACTGCACCAATAAATAAACATACTATACAATCGGAAAGTTTTTCGTTTCCAGGACATACCGAGTATATTGAGAATGCAGTAGGCGATGGCAATAAATCATTGATGATATTAATGAAAGGTGATTTCAGGGTGGCACTTGTTACCGGTCATATCCCTTTAAAAGATGTAGCACCTACAGTAACCAAGGAACTTATTCAGGAGAAAATTCAGATATTCCATAATACATTGCGTCAGGACTTTGGTATTGGCAGTCCCCGTATTGCTATACTGTCTCTAAATCCGCATGCTGGCGACGAAGGTGTGATTGGCATGGAAGAACAAGAAATTATTATTCCAGCAATAGAAGAAATGGTTGCACAAAACATTCTGTGTTATGGTCCTTATCCGGCCGATGGCTTTATGGGATCGGGCAACTTTACTAATTTCGACGGAATATTGGCCATGTACCATGACCAGGGGTTGGTTGCATTTAAAACCGTAGCAATGGAGGATGGAGTGAATTTCACTGCCGGATTACCTATTGTTCGTACATCACCCGCACATGGAACAGCCTATGATATTGCCGGAAAAGGTGAAGCTTCCGAAGATTCTTTCCGTCAGGCAATATATGTAGCTATTGATGTTTTCCGTAACCGCTTGAGAGATGCTGAAGCACATAAAAATCCTTTAAGAAAACAGTATTACGAAAAGCGGGATGATAGTGATAAACTTAAGCTTGATACTATTGATGATGATAGCGAGCACACGCTAATGTAGATAATTGAAAGTTGAAAATTACCATGCCGCATGGTAATTTTCAATTTTCAACTTTCAATTTTCAACTTTCAAAGTCTGGGATTTCCTTTCTAATGTACTTCTGTAAGTATCAAAAGCCGAGCGAGTTTCCGGAGTTTCCGACTCGGTATAGGTACCATCGATAATTGATAAAGCGGTAGCTAATAATAATTCTTCCGGATCACCCAACTCCTTCATGTCTTGTTTAGACTCATCAATAAGGTATTCAGGTGTAAAACCTGATGCATAATCCGATTTCTCTTCCGAATTGAATATTTGGCACACAATGGGTTGCAGTATTATTTGAGGGAACTCTTCGGTATTTGTGAACTCTTGTGAGCCTACATTTTTACCAACAGTTTTTGCTCCAATCAAAGTCACTTTCATATAAGGATTCAGGAAGTTGATTACAGCCTCAGATGCAGATGCAGTGTAGCTACCTGTTAGAATATAAATGTTGCTTAAGTTCAGATTTGAACCACCGTTTAAATGCTCCTCTAAGAATGATAATGTCCAGTTTTTATCCTGGTTAAATTCATTGTACTTTACAGTTCCCATGAGGCTGCCCATAACTGCTTCCGGAGCAAACATAGAGCATAATAAAGGTACAGGGCGATTTAATTCTCCCCCCAGATTATATCGTAAGTCTAAAACCACCTCTGTTACATTTTCGGTTTTAAATTCGTTCGATATGTTACTAAGCTCCTCTAAATATCTAGTATCGTTATCTTCGCCCGATACAAAAGAGTTATAAACCAGATATCCAATTTTTTTGCTGCCTCTTTGGTAGGTGTTATGATAAAAAACCGGATTATTCAGCATGCTGCGTGCGGCCGGAATCTCTACAGGTTCTTTGGTAACCGGAAGCATCTCTTCGTCAATTGTGCCTACTTCAACAGTTATATTACTCCCTGTTATTAATTTCTTTGTATTATTTGCATTAATGGCTGCTCCATCGACCGAGAAAATCCAGTCGCCCCGTTTCAAGCCTGCTTCTTTTGCAGGTGAATCTTCTAAAACATAAAGTACCCGTGCTAAATATGTTTTGGTTTTATTCTTGTCTGTTATAAAACTGAGTTCCATACCATAAGTAACCTCTTCGGTACTACGGGTTGTTGTAGTTTCAACTTCAGATAAATCTTCCATTGTGGAGTAGCGGCTACCACTTTTCCCATCTTTCGACGACAATAGTGTTGGGAAGAAAATAGAAGGGACACTATAAAAGTTCAGTTTGTTGTCTTCCGGAATATCTTCGTGCCAGTAATAGTTATCGCGCATTACCTCTACAATCCATTTGTTTGCATTGATTCGTGGTGCATACTCTTTTCTTCTGTCTTCTCCACAAGAAACAAACGTAATAGCAAGAATAAAAAGTAATATGTATTTAGTTTTCATACATGTGTTTTGATTGTAAGCTGCAAACTTACAAAATATGTAGTTATTAGCTCCATGAAGTCTCTTAAAAATATTTTAAAGTAATAAATCATAAAGCAAAAAAAATCCTCTTCGGGAAGCCCGGAGAGGATTTTATCATTCGTTTCTCATTTCTTAATGAGTAATGTTTGCCGTACTTATTCGGCAGCAGCTTCAGGAGCAGCCTCTTCTGCAGGTTCTGCAGGTGCAGCTTCTTCTGCAGGAGCTTCTTCAGCTTTCTTAGCAGCTTCTTCAGCAGCTTTTTTCTCAGCAAGTTCTTTAGCTTTAGCTTCGTTTACTTTCTTTTCAGCATCAAGACGTGCTTTAGCTTCTGCTTTCTTTGCTTCATCTTGTTTGGCTTTCAAACTAGCAAGACCTTCTTGTTTGTTTTTCTTCCATGCTTCGAATTTAGCTTCAGCTTCGGCTTCACCAAATGCACCTTTAGCAACACCACCAAGGAGGTGTTTCTTCATGTAAACACCTTCGCGAGAAAGGATGTTACGTGCTGTGTCAGTTGGTTGTGCACCTTTCATAACCCATGAAAGTGCTTTTTCGAAATTCAAATCTATTGTAGCAGGGTCGGTGTTTGGGTTATAAGTACCGAGTTTCTCAATAAATTTACCATCACGTGGTGCTCTACTGTCTGCAACGACGATAGAATAAAAAGCATAACTTTTACGTCCGTGTCTTTGCAATCTGATTTTAGTTGCCATTTTAAATAAATGTTTTAATTATTATTGATTTGAATAATGCTATCAACTCGTAATAGCGGCGCAAAGATAGGGAATAATTTTAGATTATCAATTAATTAAGTATCTTTGCTCTATATAATGAAAGGGAAAAAATTAAAATATCAGGAATATCTTTCACATTATCCCGATTTTGATTGGGAGGGTTTTACAGAAATACGCAAGAATGGCTATCGTTGGGTTCATAGTCCATTGAAGGAAACAAATTTTTTACCTCTAAACTTGATATCAGATCCTCCTGCCAGATTACTGGATGAAACAGATAAACTTTGTTTGGGTTACGGACTATCAATTTTTGATAGTTTTGAAAACTCATTTAAAAGATACAAGGCTTTGTACAACAAGTTCCGGAGCCATCAAAAGGAGATGTTCTTAGAAGATAAAGGAGATTCAATTGCCACATTAAGATTGGAAGAAAAAGATGGAATAGGTAATGAACCCAACAAACAGGGACATTTTACATTTTATGAGTATCATGATGTAGAATTAGAAGACAATATTACAGATGTTTTATGTATAATTGATCAAGATGGAAACTTTGTCAACATATAGCGGCAAAAACAATGAGCTGAATGTTAAAGACATTCTAAGAATAGGTGATTTGGTGTATTTTGAAGGTCCTTTACTGAGTCTGTACCAAGATAGGTATAATCATTTATATATTTTTGATTGGGTAGATAGAGATAATAAATGCAACAGATGGCTTGTTTACCGAGTAACTCCTCAGGTGTTAATGCAGTTTCTTAAAGGCGACTTGTCTCATTATGAATTGTTTGAACAAAGGGGTGATACCTATTCAATTGATATAGAAAACTCAGGTAGGTTATTGTTTGATTCTGATTTATTGAAACTAGCAGAAGTGCCTCTTATTTATTATCCTAATAAAGATGATTATTTTGATATAGAGGATTGTTTACAATATGAAAAAATAAAAAGAACTTTAGAAGACGTTATCTCAAAAATAGAAAAAACAGAGGATAAATAATAATCCTCTGTTTCACATTAACTAACCTAATTAATCCCAATTAATCATTTACCTTGGGCACCTTCCGTAGTCATCACGACACGTTTCATGGTTCCATCTTCGTTATAATATAATCGATCTACACAAAAAGACCTACGAAAACTTCCTCCGTGGGTATTTATTGCACCATTATGGTAAATAAAATACCACTCGTTTTTAAATTCAAGAATTGCCTGATGATTTGTATTCGAGTTTCCGGCAATTTCATTCAATATACCTTTGTACTCCCATGGTCCGTTGATGTTCTTGCTCATGGCATAACATATTTTTTCGGGGAACTCCGAAGCATACGATAAATAATACCAATCGCCATGTTTATGAATCCATGGAGCTTCGGTAAAGCGGGGTAACTTTACTGGCATAATCGCACTATCCAGTTCAATCATGTTATCTTTAAGTTTGGCATAATAACATTGTGTATTCCCCCAGAAAAGATATGCCTGCCCATCGTCATCAATATAAACAGTAGGGTCTATATCGTCCCAACCAATTGAAGTGTATTGGGTAGTCATGTTATTCGTTATCAGTGCTTTACCTAAAGCATCTTTAAATGGCCCTATCGGTGAGTCGCTGGTTGCTATACCTATTGATTTACCAGGGATATCTTTGTGTTCTACAGTTACGTACCAGTAGAACTTTCCATTTTTCTCTATTACCTGGCTTGCCCATGCTTCGCCTTTTGCCCAACTGAAATCCGCAGCCCGCAAGGGTACCGGGTGTTCGGTCCATGTATTCATGTCCGAAGTAGAGAATACCAGCCATTCGTTTAATAAATAGTGATTGTGGGGTGGTGGGCATTCATCATGGCCTGCATACACGTAGAGTTTGTCTTTATGTACCAGTGCAGCCGGATCGGCAGTATATTTATATTTTACGATAGGGTTTCCGCTTGCAATAAATGTTGTATCGGTTTGCGCTGATAGCCCGGAATGGGCTATCAATGCAACTGAAAACAAAACTAATTTACCTATTATTCTTTTCATCATTCTTTTTTTTAAAAAGGAGGTAGAGTGAGACTTTCTTTACCTCTTTTCAAATTTGTAAACAGTAAATGTATGTGGTTCCAATTCAGCATTAAAGATATGTCCGTCTATAGACACGTTGCTTTCTTGTGGAACAATAGCATCAGGATTTTCTATTGTGTTATCCTTATCCAAATCCTGTGAGCGTAATTTAATACATACACCATTCGATAGTTTATTGTTTTTCTTCAATCCGCTGAAGTTCAATGTTATGGGCTGCGAATTATTAGAAGTGTTAGCCACCTTTACAATGTAAGTTTGATCGGCTTCTTCCCATACTGCGCTTGCAAACAATCCGTTCTGACCCTCGGCTCCTGTAACATTCTTATTGTTCATTGTTAAATTCAGGGTATGACTACCTTTGTTCAGTGCGAACAACTGTTGTACATAATAGCTAACAGTGCGAACACAGTTCAGGTTATCGAACCATATCATATCCGGACGCCATTGCCAGCCTTCGACATGAGCAAACAACGGTGCATAAGTAGCCATGTGAACAATGTCGGCATTGCGTTCCAAACCTGTCATGAAAGCAGCTTCCAATAAAGCGGCATTGAAGTGGTTCCATTTCTTTCCTTTACCATGGCAAGCATACTCTCCGGCAAATACCTTCGGTCCTTTGCGGTCATAGTTGTCGTAACGTGCGCCTTGCTCAAGGAACCATTTCTCCGGACGATAGAAGTGTTCGTCAACAAGATCAGCTTTCAGGCGTTTCATCTCCGGCCACAGGTAATCAAACTGCTTACCTTCCGAGTCGGGACCAGAGCTACCTATAATCTTAATATCAGGATAAGCTTTGCGGATTGCTTTAATAAACGGTTCAAGATGTTCGGGATATTCGGGTCCCCATTGCTCGTTACCAATACCTATAAATTTCAGGTTGAATGATTCGGGATGTCCCATATCGGCACGAAGTTTTCCCCATTTAGTAGATACATCGCCGTTAGCAAACTCAATCAAGTCGAGAGCATCTTGTATGTAGCTATCTAATTCGCATGTGGGTACATGTGCATCCATATTATTGTTCTGGAATTGGCAAGCTAAACCACAACTTAACACAGGTAGCGGTTCAGCTCCAATTTCCTTTGATAACAAAAAGAATTCATAAAATCCCATACCATAACTTTGATAATAGTCGGGATAGAATCGATGCGGGAATGTATAGTGCCAACGGTTTTCGTTTATCGGACGGTTCTCAACAGGACCAACACTCTTTTTCCAGTCGTAACGGGTTTCCAGATCGGTACCTTCAACAATGCAACCTCCGGGGAAACGGAAAACTCCTGGTTTAATATCGGCCAATGCCTGTGCTAAATCTTTACGCAAACCGTTTTCGTGTCCTTTCCAGGTATCAACAGGAAACAATGAAACATGCTCAAGGTCAACTGTTGTGTTCGAAGCCAGAAATATACGCAGAACAGATTTGGGTTCTGTTATATTGGGTTTTAAAATAACCTGGTACTTTTTCCACTCGGTTGAGTTGATAACAACATCTTGTGTAGCAAATCCATGCTGCTCGCCCATGCTGTTTGTTTTAACCAGTTCTACTCTTATTTTAGATTCTTTTCCACCTTCGGGCAAACGCGCCCAAACGGAAAAGCGATATTCTTCACCTTGTTTTACTCCAACACCAAAGAAACCCTCGTTTTCCAGTCCGGTTCTTTTGTGTGCGTGTTCCGGATTGGCTAAACGAACATAATGCGGATTGCGTTCAAATGGGCCATCTTCCTGCAAGCTAACATTACCAAATGTTTTCCAACCCATCAGGTTTTGTGGAAACTCAAAAGAACGGTTTTTTACCAGTTCGGCATATAAACCGCCATCGGCTCCATAGTTAATGTCTTCAAAAAACAATCCGTACATGGTAGATTGTATAGGAGCACCCAGTTTTTTGGTTTGGATAACCATTTCGTTTGTTTGAGCACTGACCGTTATTCCAACAGAAAGAGCCAGTGCCGTAAAAAGAGCTTTGTGCATTCTCATGATTATTGAATTATTAATAGTTTATATTGAAACGCAGATTAACGCGGATTAACGCAGATTTTTATATTAAAAGATTAATCTGCGTTAATCCGCGTTAATCTGCGTTTTAATATATTGTAGCAAAAATAAGTCTTACCTAATGAATCCCGGGTCAATTATGTCTCATAATAGGGGTTCAAATCAATCATTTTATCCTTTTTCCCCATACCGATCTTCCATTTTTATCCAATCCGGTAAAAAGAATGGTTTGCATTTCGTTTTCCCAGTCTTGTCCGGCAAATACAATAAGTTCGTCAATCGGTTCATCATCTAATGTAATTTGCATAATCTGTTTGTCGTTCAAGAATTTCCAGGTTCCTCTGTCAGTAATTTCTCCTTTCTCTGTTAGAACAATGTGGAAGGAGCGGTTCCACTCTTCATCCACCAGCTCGCCCTCGCCCCAGAGAATTTGTCCTGCTTCCAGTTGACGTTCATGTAACGGCTCTATTAAACGGATAACTTCCCATTCGCCTGCCATATCCCGACTATCGAATTTACGTTGTGGGGTTGCTGCATATCTTTCGGGCGAAGCAACAGGCCAGCCTTGTGAGTTGAAGAACACTTCGCGTGTATGCAACACCATCAACATATTTTGTGGAGATAGGCGTGCCTGATGAAACATAAAGTATCTTCCGTTATCTTCTAAAACTCCGCAGTGAGCAGTTCCTGCCCATCCGGGATGGTTGTCGAATTGGTAAGGAGCCGTAAGAATAGGGAAGTTGTTGGTTGTATCTTTTAAATTCTGTTCGTTGAAATCAAAGAAAGGTCCTTCTGCCTGTTTACCTCTACCCACACGTACATTGTAGGTAGTCATTAGCGGATCGTAAGAAACGAAGAGAAAATATTCCTTTAACTCCGGATTATATACAATTTCGGGAGCCTCAAGATTATCTTTTCTATAATTAGCCCGACGGGCAACCAAATGGCCTTGGTCATCTTGTGTTTTGGCAAGTCCTGTTTCCGGATTAAGTTCTACACAGAATAATCCTCCGAAATAAGAACCGTAATGCATCCACCATTTACCGTTTTCGTCCACAATAATGCTGGGGTCGATGGCGTTCATCACACTTTCTTTGTTTGTTTTTACCACACATCCTTTTAACTCCCACGGACCTTCGGGCGAGGTTGATTCGGCTAAACCGATATAAGATGTTTTCTGTCCGAATGCTGATACACAGTAATATAGCCTGTATGTGTCATTATGCTGTATAATGTATGGTGCCCATATATTGGTTGCCCCTTTTCCGTCGGCATTGTTTCTTACCCATTCTACTGCTTCTTGGGGTATTTCGTTAAAAGCCCATCCCTGGAATTCCCAGTTAACCAGGTCTTTTGACCGACGTACCTGTATATATCCCAACGGAACGCCTTTTTCTTTAGCTTCTTTTTTGTTTTCGGCAAAAATGGCATCGGTAGAGTACATGTAATAGTAATCGCCGAACTTCTTACATGCCGGATCGTGTACATTGTAGGTACCCCATTGACGGTAATTCTCCATTTGCGAAATAGAACGATAATTATCTTCCCACGGATTAGGCGATGGAGTAGGAGAGTAGGGTGCTTGTTTGGCACAAGATATCAAACCAAACCCAATAATGATTAATAGTATTTTCTTCATGATATTCTATTTGAACACAGATACACACTGTGTTCTATTAATTGTTTTTGCAAAAATAGGTCTGAACCAAACGAGCGGGGTGGACTAATGAGCATTTAAGGTGGACAAATGCTCACATGGCAAAAAAAGTACCATTTTATGATTTGCTAAATGGCAGATAATCATATAACTTTGTTGGTATGAACAAAATTACTATGAAACCATATTTCTGTCTGCTCACTCTTCTATGCTTTTTGTTTCTTTCTATAAGTGGAAAGGCGCAAGAACAATTTAGTTCAAGATATAATTTGAGTTATGTAACTATGGAGAATGGGTTACTCCATAACTTTGTTGATGATATTTATAAAGATAGCCATGGATTTCTTTGGATTTCTACTGCAGGAGGCGGACTATCACGATACGATGGTTACGAGTTTGTGAACTATAATATAAACACCCAGGGAGCCAAGCTAAAAAGTAACTTTATAAAAGCCTGTTGTGAAGACGATTTCGGACGGCTTTGGATTGCATCCGACGGAGGTATCGACATACTGGATCTGCCGAGCAGGCAAATTGTTATTCCACAATTTGTTCACGGTTCTTTTACATCTACCCTGCATCATCCTGTGTTTAATATAATGAAAGACAGTAAAGGCAATATCTGGCTTTATGGCAGAAATACATTCTATAAGATTTTGTTTACCGAGAATGGTGTTATATCCGAAGTACAGACTCTTTCTTCTATCTCTTCGTCTATTCAGGAAGTAGCCATGCTTGATGTTGACGAAGACGGCCAGATATGGGCAGGCACCGGGAATCAAATATTTAAATTACATTCGGTAGGCGATGGAAAACTTGAGGCCGTTCTTGTTGATCCTGTTCTTGCATTTGAACCCGATATTCAGATTTTGGCTTTGTGCCTGAAAGAAAACGAACTTTGGATAGGAGCCGAAACCGGACTTATCCGTTACAACAAAAGTGAGAATATTGTTAAACGGTATTGGTACGATGGAAATAATCCACGGTCATTAACCCAGAACCATATCAGTGATTTGGCAATTACTGCCGGAAAACAACTCATTGTAAGTACATTGCGTGGACTTAACGTATATAACCCGGTAACCGACGATTTTGAACAGATTATGCAGGATACCCGAAGCCATCAACAGTCGCTCAATTCTAACTTTGTGAACTGTGTATTGGTAGATGGTGATATTATTTGGGTAGGTACCGAAACCGGAGGGTTGAATAAATTTGTTCCGAGACAGTTATCGGTAAGGAATTATTTTCATAACAAAGAAGATCAATACAGTATAAGTCCTAACCCGGTGAATGCTATTTATGAAGATACCAAAGGCGATCTTTGGGTAGGAACTGTAGAGGGAGGATTAAATAAAAGAATAAAAAACAGTGAACGATTTGCTCATTTTACCGAGGCATCGGCAAAACTTAGTCATAATTCGGTAAGTGCCCTTGTGGCCGATGAGCATAATCAATTATGGGTTGGAACCTGGGGACACGGCATTACTATATACGATATAGATCATCCGGAAAGAGGAGCAAAGAAACATCTGTCGAGTTGGATTAACAATGGAATGCCCATTAATTTTGTGGGTTCTTTGTGTTACGATACAATAAATAAAGTAATGTGGTTTGGTACCAGCCGCGGATTTTATTATTACGACTATGAAACAGACACTGTGTATTCGCCATTCGAAAATGAAGATCTGGCAAACACTATAAACAGCTCTTTAGGAGCAGTGGTCGACCGGTATGGACAATTATGGATGGGGTGTACCGATGGGGTTTATGTGTTCTACTTACAATCGCGTCAGAATAATAAATTTACGTATACTCATTTAAAATATAAACTCGACGATCCTACTTCACGGTTAGGAGAGAAGATTACCAGCTTTCATCTTGATTCGGACGGCACATTGTGGATTGGTAGTAATGGTGGAGGGTTGTACAAACATATTCCTAACGAAGATGGTACAGTGGGTAAATTTATTAGTTATACCACCGATCATGGTTTGATAAATAATAATGTTCGTGGAATACTCGAAGATAAGTGGAAACAGTTGTGGATTAGTACCAATAACGGATTATCGTGCTTTGATCCGGAAACAGCTAAGTTTACTAATTATACACAGAACGACGGATTACCAGGCAATCATTTTTATTGGAATGCCTGTTGTAGCTCTCAAAACGGACTTCTTTATTTTGGAACATTAGAAGGGTTAACCGGGATTGATCCCAATCGTATAACTCCACGTGTTTTGCCTAACCGGGTTACACTGACCCGCTTAAGCGTTATGAATCAGGAAATTCTTCCGGATGGAAAATACATTGATAAGGATATCGCTATTGCTCGTGCATTGAAACTGCACGAAAGCGACAAATCTTTCTCGCTTGAATTCTCGGCATTGAATTATGAATCGCCCTCAACAGCCGTGTACAGTTACCGTTTAGATGGCTTTGACGACGAATGGGTAAATGTACCTGTAAGCCGCCGTTTTGCCAGCTATACTAATCTTCCGGCTGGCAAATATACGTTTCAGGTAAAATACCTACCCGATGGGGTGGTAACAGAAAACAGTCCGGTAACAACATTGCAAGTTGTAGTGCGTCCTTTTTTCTATAAAACAAGTTGGTTTATATCCCTGATGGCTATAATTGCAATTTGCCTGATTGCTTATATCTACTTGCAGCGTATTTTCACCCTTGAAAAGCAAAAAGAACGTTTGCACCGTAAAGTAGAAGAAAGAACCCACGAACTGAACGAGCAGAAACTCTTGTTGGAAGAACAAACAGAAGAACTTTCGCGTCAGAACGAAGTGCTAGTGCAGCAAAATGAGCAGATTACCCAACAGCAAGCAGAAATCATAGCCATGTCTCAAAAGGTACAGGAACTTACCATGGATAAAATATCGTTCTTTACCAATATCACCCACGAATTCCGTACCCCTATTACCTTAATAATAGGACCTATTGAACGGGCATTAAAATTAAGCTATAACCCACAGGTAATTGAACAGCTTAACTTTGTGGAGCGTAACTCCAAATATCTTCTTTCGTTGGTGAATCAGTTAATGGATTTCCGGAAGGTAGAGTCGGGGAAGATGGAGATCGTGAAAACAATGGGTAACTTTACCGATTTTATATCCTCCATTATTGCCCCGTTTGAACTATTTGCAGCAAATAGAAACATACATCTTCGTAAATACATTCGGTTGAATTCGCCCGAGTTTCTTTTCGACCAGGATGCCATGCACAAGGTTATAACCAATTTATTATCGAATGGCATTAAATTTACTCCAGATGGTGGTACGGTATCTTTATACATAACCTCTTTTGTTGATCCGAAAGAGAATACCGAGAAACTGTATGTTTGTGTAAGAGATACCGGCACAGGTATCCCCGAAGATGATGTGTTACAGATATTCGATCGCTTTTATCAGGCTCAGAACCATGCCAAGTACCCGGTGTATGGACAAAGCGGAACAGGTATCGGACTTTATTTATGTAAGCATATTGTGCAGTTGCATGGTGGTGTTATTACTGCTGCTAATAATATGAAAGCAGGTAGCAATTTCCGTATCTTATTACCCATAGAGAGAGAGGGTGAAGCGAATACATTGAATCAATTAACAGAAACTCCACTTGTTGTAGACGAGGAGAAGCCCCAACTGCCGTCTCACTTTGTACCGGGGCGTTTAACAATTCTGGTTGTAGAAGATAATGCGGATATGCGTAGCTTTATTCGTTCTATATTGATTGAATATTATAATATATTGGAAGCCGAAAACGGAGAAAATGCATTGGATATACTTAACCGCAACAATGTTGATTTTATAGTGAGCGATCTCATGATGCCGGTAATGGATGGTATTGAACTATCTCGTAGGGTAAAAGAGAACTTTGCGATATCGCACATCCCATTCTTGATGCTTACAGCCAAGACCGCACACGAAGCACGTATTGAAAGTTATAAAATTGGTGTGGATGCTTATCTGATGAAACCATTTAATGAAGAGTTGTTGTTAACCCGCATTGCGAATATTATAGATAACCGCAAGCGGTACCAGAACCGCTTTATGAATAAGATGGATGTATCTGTGTTAGAAATGGAAACAGAATCCGGCGACAAGAAGTTTTTGGATAAGGCATTAAAGATAATGAGCGAAAACTATAAAAACTCATATTACGAAACCAGCGATTTAATTGAAGCAATGGGAGTAAGTAAAAGCTTGCTTAACAAGAAGTTACAAACCCTTACCGGACAGTCTATCGGACAGTTTATCCGGAACTACCGGTTAAACCTGGCCCACGAACTAATTGAAAAGAACAAAGTAACTAAAAGCATGAATATTTCCGAAATAGCTTATGAGGTAGGGTTTAATGATCCCAAGTATTTTACAAGGTGTTTTACAAAAAGATTCATGGTGCCACCAAGTGTTATGATGGAAGATAGTGAATGATTTGATTTGAAACAAAATTTCCCCCTCCCAGAGTTTAAAAAGTGAAAATTTGCCGTCACACCAGCACGCGGCTATTTATGTGTTTGATTAACAATGTGTTAAAGCGTGCTGGCAAAGTGTGCTGGCAATTATATTTACAATTTGCCAGCACACCATGCTTTAGTAGGGACTTTTCTATAGAAAACCCTAGATTCTTCTGCATAATAGTCCATAGTTTTCCTTGAAATAGTCCATACTTCTGCGCAAGCTATATAGCAGTGCATTCTCGGTCTATATAGCTGAGCACCATTGTTCTATATAGCATCGACCCTTTGTTTTATATAGCATTGATTTGCTGTTCTATATAGAAAGATGTTTTACTTGTTATTGAGTTGTGCTTTTATCCCGGTAGGATGAGGCTTTTCTCCTACCGGGATGAAGCGTTCATCCTACCGGGATAAACCGTTTATGCTACCGGGAGAAAGGCTTTATGCTACCGGGATGAAAGAGGTTATGATATTATCTATCAATTGCCGTCAGCTTTAGGCTGACTGTGTGAAAACGTCCTCCCCCTACCCCCTCCAAAGGGGGATACCCTGCGGATACATTGTATAGCGCAGCTATCCTCCTTTGGAGGAGGTGCCCAAAGGGCGGAGGAGGACGTTTTCACACAGTCTCTAAAGCAGACGGCAATTGATAGTAGCATAATCTCCTCCTTTGTCCAATAAATTCCTTTACCTCATTATTTTATTGTAATTTTCTTTCTTCTTTAGCTCAAACTTCTTTCTTTTGCCTACGTTTATATTTAAGAATGGGAGGAGTTAAAGCGAAGCGATAACTCCTTCCATTCTGGAATAGTATTAATTAAACCGAAAAAAGAATGAGATTATCAGAATTTGTAACTCGAATGGCTATTGAACATCGGCGTCTGGGACGCCATCGTACAGCCGAAACCTATTTGTGTACTTTACGTAGTATGTTATCTTTTCAAGGTGATAACATTCGTTTGCGTGTTTGTTTTACCAGTGAGTGGCTTTTTACCACCTGATTTCTTTGGGGCTTACCCATAACACCATTGTATTTTATATTTCGCGTATCCGTTCGGTTTACAACAAGGCGGTTAAAGCAAAGCTGGTAAAGTTGCAGGATGAACTTTTTGATCACCTTTACACCCGTAGCGTATCCACTGCTAAGCGTGCTCTTTCGCACGAGACGATTTCCTTAATCAGTGAGGGCGATCTTAGCGAACACGCTAATCTTGAGTTTGCTCGCGACATGTTTATGCTCAGTTTTTATCTTCAAGGTATCTCTTTTGTCGATTTGGCCCACCTGCGTAAAACTGATGTTTATTCGTAAATATGCCCATAACTTGGTTTATTGATTATCCTTTTTTCCTTGTATATACTCATTGGGTGGCATCCCAAAGAATTTCTTAAAACATCTTGAATAATAATTGGGCGACGAGAAACCACAAGCATAAGCCGCTTCCGACACATTTTTGCCCTCCTGCAAAAACTTAAGCGACTCCTTTAAACGAACATTATTAATGAATTCCGTAGTCGATAATCCTACAATACTTTTCAGTTTTAGATGCAGCAAGGTTCTTCCTATTCCTATCTCTTTCATTATATCATTCAATGAAAGCGCCTCATTATCCAGATTCTTTATAATAAATCTTTCAATACTTTCAATTAGCTTCTTGTCTTTTTCATCAGTTTTAATATCTGCTAACTCAATCTTGTTAGCTGCATACAATTTCCTGAGATTCTCCTTCGTTGCAATCAAATTAGAAATCTGTTTTATCAGGATTGTAGGGTGAAAAGGTTTTTCCACATACAAATCCGCACCATACTGTAAGCCCTCCAACTGAGAAGCACTACCCGTTTTGGCAGTCAGAAGAATAACTGGAATGTGTGATGTTTCGATTCTGGATTTTATTTTATGAACCAGTTCAAATCCATTCATCTCAGGCATCATTACATCACTGATAATAATATCCGGTTGATGTTTCAAAACTTTCTCATATCCATCCTTACCGTTAATTGCACTGATTACCGAATAAGTATCCCTGAATAACTCATCGTAAATATTCACTAATTCGGCGTTATCCTCCACAATTAATAACTTGTATTGCTTATCCGAGATTTCTTTCTCAACATCACTGTACACCTCATCGCTTATAAGTTTCTCAACAGAAAGGAATTTATAATCATCCATAAATTGCCCATCTGCATCCTTATCCGAAATTTCATCCGGATTAAAAGCTTCAACAGAAATATTGAGTCTAACAATAAAATCACTTCCCTTATTAAGTTCACTACTTACATCAATACTTCCCCGGTGCAGTAAAACCAATTCGCGCACAAGTGTAAGGCCAATACCAAAACCTGTTTTCTGGCTTTTAATAAAATCGTTAACCTGATAATAATTCTCAAATATGTTTTCTTTTTCCTCCGCTGATATTCCCATACCAGTGTCCGAAACAATCATTTTTAAGTAAGTAAATCCCTTTTCTTCTTCATATTGGGCTTTTATCTTCACGCCGCCCTGACTGGTATATTTGAATGCATTGGATAAAAGATTATATACAATCTTCTCTACCTTTACCGGCGCAAACCACACCTCTTTCTCCGAATTCTTAATATCAATGGTATATTTCAGGTCCTTATCTTCGGCCAATATCCGGAACCTGTCGCTTATGCTCCTGATAAATTCCAGAAGATGCCCTTTCTTAACACGTATCTTCTCCTGTTTGGTTTCTATCTTTGTGAAAAGCATTAACTCCTCAATAAGGTTATTCATTCTGCTAGCATTCTCGGTAACCAGTTTTATTTTAGGTTGAATCTCCGGTTTAAAAGCTTTTTTATCTAATAAAGATTGTAATGGTAACAGGATAAGGCTTAACGGAGTTCGCAATTCATGAGATATCTTGGTGAAGAAATTCAACTTTAAAGCATTGATTTCCTGTATTTTTTCTTTCTCAATCCGTTCTGCAAGAATAAGGTTCTTTTCCTGTTGCCGTTTCTTGATGAAGAGATATAAAAGAAAAATAAGTATGGCAACGAATAAAACATAAATCAGATATGCCAGCGTTGATTTCCAGAAAGGAGGACGTATAATAATTTTAATCGTCTTCACAGGTTCGTCACCTGTCCATTTGTTGTTGAAAGCCGCCTTGATATGGAGAATGTATTCGCCCGAAGGCAGATTAATATAGGTAACATGATTCTGTGTGCCGAGGTAACTCCATTGTTTATCCGAGTCGAACCGGATAGCATAAAACGTACTGTTGGGATGGCTGATGGTAGGAACGGTAAAGTCCAGCGAAAAAGATTTTGACTGTTGATAATTCAGAGAAATACTTTTAACCTCTTGTATATTTGATAAAAGCGGTGAATCTTCATTGCCCGGATGCATGGGTTTACCCAGAATACTGAATCCCATAAGTTCAACATGTGCAATGTCCGGGTTGGAATGGAGTTGCTCAGGATAAAATGAAATCATCCCGTTTATGGTTCCAAAATACAACATTCCTTTTTTATCCTTATAAACGGAGTTATAATTAAACTCTTTGTTAGGCAAACCCTCGCTCACCGAATAGTTTGAAATAGTTTTGTTCTCTGCATTCATACAGCTCAAACCATTATTTGTGCTGATCCATAAATTACCTGAATTACTTTCAATAATACCAAATATGGTGTTTGATGGCAAACCATCCTCTTTAGTAAAGACCCTGAAAGAGTTATTCGCTTTATCGTATCTGCACAAACCATCTTCGTGTGTTGCTATCCATATATTTTTATTACGATCTTCGTAAATATAGTTTATGTAGTTATCCGGAATCCTGTCCGGAGAAGACTGATAAGAATGATTAATAAGTTCCTCAGTAGATTTAATATACTGAAAAACACCGTGTGTGCGGGTAGCTATCCAGATATCTCCATCTGAATCCTCCAAAAGATAATCAACAGCTTTATTGGTAATTATATCCTGATGAAACCGTTTGAACAATCCTGTAGCCGGATTATAAATAGCAAGTCCGGCAGTTGTTCCAATCCATATTTCCCCGTCCCTGTCTTCCAGTAAAGAAAATATATTATCGATAATAAGCTCCGGATACCTTGCTGTGGTATAATGGGTAAACTTCCGGTTCTTTAAATCATACTTGTTAAGCCCTCCCAGATAAGTTCCCACCCAAAGGTTATTTTTAGAATCTAACAACAGCGAGTGTACATTATGATACGAAATACTGTTTTCATTCTTTTGTGGCTTGAAATATGTAAATTTCTCAGTAGAATGATCGTAATAGTTCAAGCCTCCGTCCTCGGTGGCAATCCACAGATTGCCATCTCCGTTGCCTGTAATCTGCCTCACTGCTTTGCCCGAAAGGAATTTATCGGAATAACCATAATCATAATAGTAAAACTGCTTGTATGAACTGGAATAAATATTAACCCCACCAAAATAAGTTCCTAAAAGCATATTTCCTTCACGGTCGCGAAAGATAGAATAAATGGCATTATCGTTCAGCGAAAACTTCTCGTTGTAATTTTGTTTATAGTTAGTAAACTTACCCGTTTGCGGATAATAAATATACAAACCATCTTCGGATCCAATCCATAAATTACCATCTACATCTTCGGCAAAGGCAAGTACACAAATATCCGGAAAATCCTGAATACGCATAAAACTGCTTGTTTGCGTATTATAATAGCAAATGCCTTTATCTTTGGTTCCTATCCACACGTTACCTTCTTTATCTGTATAAAGTACCTTGATTTTGTCGGATATCAAAGAACCGTCATTTAGCGGATTACTCTTATAATTTTCAATATTTCCGGTTTTAGTATCAATACACATAATACCGGTAAGAAGTTTACCTAACCACAAACGCCCGTGTTTATCTTCAGTAATAGATGTGATAGTCGATCCTATAATTTCGCCGTTCTGCTGTTTGTACAGTTCAATCTCTTTTTCTTCCTCATTGTATTTTAACAGCCTTGTACCGGCTATGTAAATAGTATCATTACTGGCCTGATACAACATCTGGCGAAACCGGGACAGATCTTCCGGACCCACTAAGATAAATGTATCTTTTTCCCTGTCGTATAAGTTAATCGCTCTTTGGCTAAGTACCCAAAGCCTTTGCTGATTATCTTCATATACTTGTCTAACCTGATTGCCCGAGATCTTTATCCCTTTTTCAATCTCAATCTCGTATGTAGTAACATTCCTGCCATCGTATTTACACAATCCGCTTTTAGTGGCTATCCATATAAAGCCCTTATGATCCTGGCAAATAGAGAAAACAGTATTACTGGGAAGCCCGTTGCTGTTAGTAAAATGCGAGAAACGGATACTGCGGTCTACTTTTGCTGTAACAGGAGCAAAAAACAGAAGGGAAAGTAAAAGGTATAGGATTCTTGTTGTGGTCATGTAGGTTCATTCGTATTAGATTGTGGTATAAATGCGCATACAAAATAAATAAAAAAAGGAAAGCGAGTCAAATATAATCTTAAATATTAAAAAACAAACGGCGATCTAAAATGTAGAATAATATTTTGTTTTATGAAATTTGTTGCATATATTTGTTTCAAATAATAAGATAATGAGAATTATTGCCTATAAACGTATTGAAGAGTTTTCGGATATTCATGTTGATTCAAAAGTAGCTTTGGATGATTGGTATTTCAAAGTTGAAAAGGCAGATTGGAGTAACTTTGCGGACATTAAAGATATGTTTAATAGCGTTGATTCGGTAGGTGGCAAACGATATGTATTTAATATTAAAGGTAATTCATACCGGTTGATTGCTTTAGTCTTGTTTGTACCTAAAGTTGTTTATACACGATATATAGGTACTCACGCTGATTATGATAAACTAGAAGATTGCTCAAAAGTATAAATATGAAAACAATAACTAATGAATTGGAGTACAAAGCCATCATGTCGAGAATTGATGAGCTTGTAGAAATAGTAGATGATGATACTCCTAAAACAACTAAGGAGTATGTTGAGCTTGATATTCTTACTGATTTAGTCGTTGCTTACGAAAAGGAGCATTATAAAATAGAAAAGCCTTCTTTGACTGATGTAATAAAACTACGTATGTATGAAATGAGAATTAGTCAGAAAAAACTTTCAGAGATTATTGGTGTAAGTCCCTCCCGGGTGAGTGAATATCTCTCTGGAAAAGGTGAGCCAACCCTAAACATAGCCAGACAGATTAGTAAAAAACTAAATATTGATGCCGATATCGTTTTGGGAGTATAAATAAATATCTCTCTTATTAAAAAGCTCTTTTCATTCAAGTGGAAAGGGCTTTTTTCGTTACATCATTGAAGAAACTCATTCAGATGATTCAGAATACGAGTTTAACTAAACATTTGTACTCACAACCGGAACAATAGTGCTTGAAATACTTTTCCTGCTGATACTGATACAACAACCCTGAACAATAATACGTCCTCTGCGAACAATTGTGGATAACGTTTCAAACTTAGTCCCGTACTTTTGGATTTGTGTAACAGATAGTATTTAATTCAAATTTAAAATCTTATGCATGTAAAAACAAAACTCATGATGTGTTTATTTGCTTGTATGGTCAGTATATTGGCAAATGCGGCAAGTTCACCAATTTCAGGACGTGTAACTGATAAGGATACGGACGAACCCCTTATCGGAGTAAGTATTCTGGTAAAAGAATCGGCTACTGGTGTAATTACCGATGTAGACGGCAACTTCTCCTTGAATGTTGACAAAGGGAATACACTGGAAATATCCTATGTTGGATACAAAAACCAGACTATAGTTATTGATAACCAAACCGTTTTGGATATCCAGTTAGTATCGGATAACGAAATGCTTGAAGAAGTGGTAGTTGTTGGTTACGGTTCCCAAAAGAAAGTAAATCTCACAGGCTCTGTGGCTACCGTTAATTTCGATGATAAAACATTATCGCGCCCGGTAACCACACTTGCTTCTACCTTATCGGGGATGGTAGCCGGATTAAATGTGATGCAAACATCCAGTAAGCCTAATTCGGAATCCTCAACTTTACGTATCCGGGGTACCGGTACTTTAAATGAAGCCGGACCATTAATTCTGGTTGATGGGATGGAAATGTCCCTGAATAACGTTAACCCCAATGACATAGCATCTATCTCCATTTTGAAAGATGCAGCATCTTGTGCTATTTATGGAAACCGTGGTGCTAATGGTGTTATCTTGCTTACAACAAAGAAAGGACAAGATGGCAAAATCAGTGTAACCTATTCAGGAAAATTCTCTTATAATACACCTGCCCGTTTAAACCGAATGGTTTCAAACTATGCTGATTACATGGAGTTTATCAATGAAGCATCCGAAAATGCGGAACAGGCACAGGTTTTCAGTCAAACTACAATTGATGCATGGCGCAATGCAGAAAAGAATCCAAACGGAATATCAGAATCCGGATACCCCAATTATGTAGCTTATCCAAATACCGATTGGTACGATGAAGTGTACAATCCCAAATGGATGCAGGAACACTCTGTTACATTAACCGGTGCAGAAAAGAAAACAAAATATAGCATAAATGCCACTTATGTAAATAATCCGGGACTGGTGGTAAACTCGGGAATGCAGAAATATTACATGCGCAGTAATCTCGAATCGCAGGTAACCAACTTCCTTGCTATCGGATTAAATGCATGGGGATACCATGTTGACCAGGAAAGAAATAATGTGGACGATATGAACGGTTTGCAAATGCAGAAAAGTACACCGGGAAGCTATCCGTATTACGATGGCAAATATGGATCGCCCGAAGCGCTGGAAGAAGACCCTGTAGTAAATAATCCTGTATATGCATTAAATAACTCCGGAGGATCTTACAAAACAACCAAATTCTTTGTGAATCCTTATATCAAAATAGATTTCCTTAAAAACTTCCACTTTATATCAAACTTCTATTATGATCATTACAGAAGAGAAGATTTGTGGCATTATTCCGATTACCGGGAACGATACACTTTCCAGCGTGGGGAAACAACAAACACCCCTCCAACTTCGGAGATACTTGCCGAATATCCTGTAAAATATTACATTGATGGAAATCAAAGTTGGAAAAATACAACAACCTTAACCTGGGGGCAAGTATTTAATGGTAAGCACGATGTAGGCGCGTTGGTAGGTTATGAAGAATTCCGCAAATGGGCACGCATAACAGATATCAGTAAAAAAGGAATGCTGGATACCAGCCTTACGGATTTTAACTCACTTACCGAACCCGATTACATCAAAGGGAATACTACCGAATTCTCCTCACGTTCTGTATTTGGTCGTGTTACTTACGGATACGATTCCCGTTATTTGTTCGAAGCCAATCTGCGTTATGATGGTTCATCCCGCTTCTCACCGGATAACCGCTGGGGAACATTTCCATCTTTTTCTGCCGCATGGCGCATATCCGAAGAACAATTTATGAAGAGTTTACGCTGGTTGGATAACCTGAAACTACGTGCCTCATGGGGTAAGCTGGGAAATAATTCTATTGGTAATTACGAATGGCAAGCGGTTTATGTAACATCTCCTCATTATGCTTTTGGCAATAGTGAAGTACCGGGAATCGGTATGGGCAGCTTTTCAAATTACAATCTGAAATGGGAAACAACTACTGTAACCAACTTGGGTATCGACTTTACTGCTTTGAAGAATCGTTTGAACGGAACTGTAGAAGTTTATAACAAAGTAACAGACGGCATTTTATACAAGCCAACCCTGTCTCCTACATTAGCCGGATTTGAGTCTCCACGCCAGAATATTGCAGAAGTTACCAACAAAGGAGTAGAAGTTACTTTAGGTTGGAACGATCGCATTGGTAATGTTGTTTATGGAATATCCGGAAATTTCTCATTCAACAAAAACGAAGTATCCAAATACAAAGGAGAACTTATTCGCGAATGGCGCGAGAATGCCGATGGAAGCAAAAGTTACTATACAAATTTAGGAGAAGTATCAACCGGAGAACTGCAACGGGTTCTGGAAGGGCACATGATCAATGAGTTCTATGTGTTGAATATATACAAGGGCAACCGTAGCTATTTCAATGTCGATGGTACGGTAAATCCTCAGGGGGGACCTAAAGACGGTATGATTCGCACAGAAGATGATATGAAATGGTTACAGGCCATGTCTGACGCCGGATATAAATTTTATCCTAAACAAGGAATAGGCAAAGGTAAAATATGGTATGGAGATATCATCTTTGCCGATGTTAATGGAGATGGTATTTATGGTAACGAGAATGATAAGGAGTTTCAGGGATATTCCAAGACACCTAAATATTATTATGGATTTCAGGCAAATGCATCATGGAGGGGATTCGATTTCGCTATGAACTGGTCGGGTGCTGCCGGATTTAAAATAAACTGGTATCAGGCAGGCGAAAACAGCAGTATGACCTGGTTTGGCTACGGAATAGGCAAGGATATAGCTTACGATCATTACTTCTACGATCCGAAAAACCCCACTGATCCAAGAACAAATACTACATCTAAATTTCCCCGTTTAACAATGGATAAAGGAGGACAGGTAAGCGTACAAGGCCAGCATATTTTGCATACCGGAGATTATATTAAATTGAAGAACCTAACCATTGGCTACACCATTCCACGCAAATGGACACAAAAAGCATTTATGCAAAACGTTCGTGTATATGCATCGGGTGAGAATTTACTGACTATAACCAAATTTAAAGGTATTGATCCTGAAATGATGAGCGGAGTAGGCTATGCTCCAATGAGACAATATGCGTTTGGTGTAAATATAACTTTCTAAAGTAAACCACAATGAACAATATAAATAGATATAAAGCAAAAATCCTGATAGCCGCAATAGCTATTACAGGAATGTCCGTAACAAGCTGTGTAGATATGGACCTATCGCCCAACGGGCAACCCGCAGAAGGAAATGTATGGAGCACACCTACTCTGGCCGAACAAACAGTGGCAGGAGTGTATAATCAATTATATGCAGAATATGCCGATGTTGCTAATGGATGGTTCGAAATATGGTCGGGCAATATGGATTATGGTATTGGTATGGCACCCAACTTTCATTTCTTATTCGGCACCAATTCTCCCAGTTCCCCAAAAGGAAGTTTACTTCCCTGGCAACGGGATTATAAAGGAATAATGAAAGCCAATGATGTTATTGCAAACCTACCGGGCGTTGACGGAATAGAAGAATCGAAGAAAAGCCGTTATGTTTCCGAATGTATGTTTTTGCGTAGCTGGTGGTACTACCGTTTAAATATTCTGTATGGTGGAGTTCCTTACTATGTGGATCCGGTTAAGAATATTGAAGATGCAAACCTGCCACGTTCTACCCAAGATGAAATGTGGAAAAACATAGTAAGTGACCTGACTATGTGTATCAATAATCCTGATTTGCCGGCAAAATATACCTCGGATGATTCCAATTACGGACATATAACTAAGGGAGCAGCCTACGCATTAAGAGGGAAAGTGTACTTATGGATGAAAGAATGGAAAAAGGCCGCCGATGATTTTCAGGCAGTTAAAGACTGTGGGTATGCTCTTTACGAAGAAGCAGGTGCAGAATCGTACAAACGGTTATTTAAACTGGAAAATGAACGTTGCGACGAAATGATATTCTCTTTACAAGCTATAGATCATCCCGATTATACACACAAGAAAAACAGAGGATTTGGAAACAGGTGTCTGCCTCCTGATCCTTCGGGTAACGGTTTAGGGTGGAATAACTACATTATAAATCCGCGACTGGTAGAAACGTATGAAAACATTGACGGCAGCAAGTTTAACTGGGACGACCATATTCCGGGATACAATGCCATGTCTCACGATTCCCGTTTGGCACTTTTCCTAAGAAACAACATTACTGAAACCGAAAGAAAGAATGCTGTAGCAGCCGGAGCAGATATGTCTAAATACGATCCAACAGGTAATGAGGATAGAATAAAGAAGGCTTATGCAAACCGTGACCCACGACTGGCCATGTCGGTAATAACCCCTTATTCCAGCTTTATTGGTGGGGTTGAAGGTACTCCTAAAGAATACATCATGCGTTTCCCATTCCGTTCATATCAAACTTTCGGGGATTTAAAAACCGATACCAGTTTAAAACTATATTACCTGAATCGTAAGTTTGTGGGTGAAGGACTGGAATTGCCCAACATCTATTCCGAACTGGATTTGCCCTTTATCCGTTATGCCGATGTTCTGTTGAACTGGGCCGAGGCTTTGAATGAATTAAACGATCTCCCCGGAGCCATAAGCAAGGTCAACGAAGTGCGCAAAAGAGCAGGTACACAATTGTTAGGAACAAATGACCATACGCAGGTTACGGGAAAGGAAGATATGCATCAGCGTATTATGGACGAACGTCACTGGGAATTAATTGGCGAAGATGTTATCTTCTTTGATGAATTACGTTGGAAAACCTGGAAAGACCTTAAGTTTTATGTTGATAAAGAAGGCAAAGTGAATGGAATGCGTCAGGTATTTGGTACTACAACAAATAATTATTCATGGGGTGGTGAACACTACTGGACTTTGCCGATACCGGCGAGAGAAATACAGATGAATCCGAATATGGTGCAAAATCCAGGATGGGATTGACAAATCAATATAAATTAAATAACAATGAACTATAGAAAAATCCTTTATTCCGGCATCGCAATTCAGGGACTTGGCTTATCCTTATTTGCCCAGACCGACAAACCAAACATTGTTGTAATCATGACCGACCAGCAGCGGGCCGATTACTGCGGGCGTGAAGGCTTTCCGCTGGAAATAACCCCTTATGTAGATGGACTTGCCCGCGAAAATGTTTGGTTCGATAAGGCATATACCGTAATGCCGGCCAGTACACCTGCCCGTTGTTCTATGTTTACAGGTCGTTTTCCCAATGCAACACATGTACGCACCAATCATAACGTACGAGATATAAATTATGAAAAAGACCTGGTAACAGTTTTAAAAGAGAATAACTATAAAACAGCATTAGTAGGCAAAAACCACTCTTATCTAAAAGCCACGGATTTGGATTTCTGGTCGGAGTATGGCCACTGGGGAAAGAATAAGCCAACAACAGAAGGAGACCGCATAGCAAAGAATTTCTTTAAGAATGATGCTGTAGGACAATATCTTGACCCATCTCCCATACCTCTGAAAGATCAGCAACCCACAAGAATAGTGGATGAAACAATACAATGGATAGATAGTCAGAAAGGTAATCCGTTCTTTGTTTGGGTTTCGTTTCCGGAACCACATAACCCGTTTCAGGTTTGTGAACCTTATTATTCCATGTTCTCACCGGAAAAGCTTCCTGCTTTAAAAACCTCGCGTCAGGATGCTGTTATGAAAGGAGAAAAATACCGGATATTAGCTGCTTTGGAAGATGCTTCCTGTCCAAACCTTGAGCAAGATTTGCCACGGTTAAGAGGCAACTATATGGGAATGATTCGCTTAATAGACGATCAGATAAAACGTTTGATAGAAGATCTTAAAGAGAAGGGCTTATACGAAAATACCATATTTGTGATTCTTTCTGACCATGGAGATTATTGTGGTGAGTACGGATTAATCCGCAAAGGTGCCGGATTATCCGAAAGTCTGGCTAGGATCCCGATGGTTTGGGCTGGTTATGGAATTAAGAACCAATCAAAACCACTGGATGCTCATGTATCTTTAGCTGATCTTTTTCCTACTTTTTGTACAGCTATAGACAATTCAATTCCTATGGGTGTTCAGGGAAGGAGCTTGTGGCCGATGCTAACCGGCAAAGAATATCCTAAAGAAGAATTCTCAAGTATCGTAGTTCAGCAAGGGTTTGGTGGAGAAGATTTCCCGCTGACTGATGATTTAACCTTTGAACAGGAAGGCTCATTTACTCCTAACAAAATCGCACATTTTGATGAGTTAAATACCTGGACACAGAGCGGTATGCTACGCATGATACGTATGGGAGATTGGAAACTTGTAATGAATAGTTATGGTAATGGAGAACTATATAATTTGAAAAAAGATCCGTATGAAGTGGATAATTTATTTGGAAAGGCAAAGTATGCAAGCCGACAGAATGAGTTATTAACGAAGTTGATGGCTTGGGAACTGCGTTTGCAGGATCCGCTACCTGTACCGAGACACCGTTATCACTTTAAAAGGAATTTTTATAATTATCATTTTCAGGATAAATAGTGAGCGCGAAGGCGCGAACGGAACTGATGCCGCATGATTTCATGCGGCATCGCCTTCTTTTCCTACAACGTCTCCTGCTTCAACTGTTCAACAAACCGGTCTATTCGGTGTAACTCTTTCGGTATATCTATTTTCTGCGGACAAGTAGGATTACACTGGCCGCATCCAATACAATGATCTGCCTGGCGAAGCTTTGGTACACTACGATCATACCCAACCAGAAAAGCACGACGTGCCTTCTTATAATTCTCATCGCCCTGACTTTTAGGCGTATTTCCCTCGTTCACACACTTGTTGTAATGCAACAAAACCGCAGGAATATCAATACCATATGGGCATGGCATACAATATTTACAGTCGTTACAAGGAATTGTTGGATACTTCAACATCAGTTGTGCTGTTTCTTCCAGAAACTCCTTATCATCATCAGTGAGTGGTGCCAGAGGCGCAAAAGTGCGGATGTTATCCTGTAAATGTTCCTTATACGTCATACCACTCAGTACTGTCAGCACATATTCGGGTGTGCCGGCAAAGCGGAAAGCCCACGAAGCAACACTGCCTTCGGGGTTGCGTTGTTTCAGGCGTGCAACAATATGATCGGGTACCTTCGACAAACGACCACCAAGCAACGGCTCCATAATAATAGAAGGAATTTTGCGCTTGGCTAATTCGTCGTACAGGTAATCGGCGTTTACATTTCCTCTACCAGCATGTTTCCAATCTACATAGTTGAGCTGTATCTGTACAAAATCCCAATGAATCTGTTCGTGTAAGGTTAATAAATAATCGAATCCATCCTTTGTACCGTGAAACGAAAAGCCAAGTTTACGGATGCGTCCGGCTTCGCGCTCTTTTAACAAAAACTCTAACAAACCATTGTCAACATACCGTTTGTTGAAAGCCTCTGCACCTCCGCTTCCCAAAGAGTGGAGAAGATAGTAGTCTATATAATCCGTTTGCAAATCTTCCATTGATTTGCGATACATGGCATAACCACTTTCCCACGAATGATCGCGGAAGTTAGATAGTTTTGTAGCAATGAAAATCTTCTCGCGCGGATGCCTTTTCAAAGCAATACCTGTAGCTTTCTCCGACCAACCTTGTACATATACGGGCGATGTGTCGAAGTAATTCACGCCATGTTCTATGGCATAATCTATCAGTTCGTTTACTGCATCCTGATCTATCATATCGCCTTTACCATCGGGGGCAGGCATTGTTGGCCAGCGCATACAGCCGTAGCCAAGTAAAGATACATTGTCGTCTATACCCGGATAGGTGCGGTATGTCATTTTATCTTTAGGGATAGGTCCTAATGCTTTTTGTGCAGCCTCACCGTTGGGGCTACAACCATATATAGCAGCCGATGCTGTAGCAGTAGTTACACCTACTATTTTTAAAAACTCTCTACGGTTTATATTTTTATTATTCATATTTTTTGTGTTTAATAAGAAGGTGTCAAAAATCGATTAAATTATACGGTGCATTGAATGGCCCTCCACATAAATAGCACTGAACGGACGCGACGGACACAGATTCTCACAGGCTCCACAACCAATACAGCGCTCGGTATTCACTACAGGGATTTTAAGGGATTTCTGATTTTCCGGATCCGAAGCAACCATCTGGATTGCTGCTGCAGGACAATGGCGTGCACAGTTGCCACATTCCATATTATCTCTGAATACTACACAGTTTTGTTTAATCCATACTGCATGACCAACCTGGATAGAAGATTTTTCTTCTTTGGTAATCTTGCGTATAGCACCCGCAGGACAAACTTCGGAGCACTTAGTGCACTCAGGACGGCAATAACCGCGCTCGTACGATATTTCCGGCTGCATCATAGTCGACCAATTGCTTGATGGACGAAGCACCTGATTGGGGCAAACCGAAACACATAGCTGGCAGGCGGTGCAATGTTGTGCCATATTGCGCAGGCTTAATGCTCCGGCTGGTACAATAGGTGTTTCACGGTCGGGAATCTTCTTATCTGCTATCACTGCCAAACCTCCATCACCTTTTTCTTGTGCTTTCAATACAGATGTTGTGGCTACAACGGCCGCTATCGAAAGAAACCCACGACGGGTGTCATTAATTTGCTCTTGCACTGCGGTTTCAGTTTGTGTAGCAACGTTTGTTGCCGGTTTGTTTTTTCCGTAACGTAGCTTATAGGTAATAGCTCCCTTGTTGCATTTTTCTACACAATTCATGCATGTAACACAACGGCTGTTATCTATTTTATATTCCTTATAATCAATGCACGATGCTTTACAATTGCGTGAGCAGAGGCTGCATTTATTGCATTTATCGGCATCTATGGTTATACGGAAAAGTGAAAAACGCGAAAGAAATCCCAGTACGGTGCCTACCGGACAAATGGTGTTGCAATAAGTACGTCCATAGCGCCATGCCAGTATAAAAATTACAATAAGAGTAACAGCAGCTACTATAAAGGTTGATAAACTTTTTATCCATACATCTACTTCGTAGAAAGCATAACTGTTGGCACGCTCCGCCAGATAAGCCAGCAGATTGTTTCCCCATTGCCAGATGGGAGCAAACAGGTTATTTGCAATACGTCCGTACGAACTGTAAGGAGCAAGTAACGTAAATGTAGAGTCGACGCTTGCAACCAACGTAATAATAAACACCCCTAATGCTCCGTAACGCAGCCAGTTAATAGCAGGCGAGTAGTTGTAAGGTGATTTCTTTTTCTTTTTTCTTTTCTTGCTGCCCCAGGCAATAATATCCTGAAATACCCCCATCGGACAGATTACCGAACAATAAATACGTCCGAAGAGTAAAGTAAGCACAACTAAGAAAACAACAACCCCTACATTCAGCGCCAGTATAGCAGGGAGAAACTGGATTTTGGCCATCCATCCAAACCAACCATGTATTGTTCCGGTGAAATCGAGGAACAACAGGGTGATAATGGTAAAGAAGACCACAGCAGCGGTCAGTCTGATTTTACGTAACATAATTAGTCTTTTATTTTATTTGGTCTATTCTCTTGAATTTTACTACCCCAGTGTTTAAACTATTTTGTTTGTTCGCTGATTTATTCTCAAAGAAACACAAAATTATTAATACTTCTTTTATATCAATGAGGTAAAACGAAAAAATGGAGGATAAAGGCGAAAATTTCTGAGATTAATCTAGCCTGCATTATTCATACTCATCTGGTTCAGTTAGTGGCTGAATTGAAACAAAGAGTTCAAGCAATTACCCTTAGGGTAAAATTTGAATAACCCCCAGTGAAGCGACTGGGGTGGAGGAATAGACTCAATTTCATCAACGCCGAAGGTGTTGAATCTCCAATTGAACCCTTATCGGGTTCCCATGCGAGTGAGTGATTTATCTACCCCCAGTCGCTTCGCTTCGCTTCACTGGGGGTTATTCAAATTGAATCCCAAAGGGATTCCCTGAGATAACCGAATGAATAATGAAAATAGAGAATAATCATATCTCAGAAAAAGTAAAAAGCCGTCGAATTGAATTATCTAAATATTCCTCAAATTTATTATCTTTATTAAACTGTCCTAATTGAATTAGTGGCTTGGTTTTTCCATGGAAATCGCTTCCACACGTCATAATAGCAGATTTTTGTTGAACCAGCGAACCAAAATAACTGATTTGTTCCAAAGTGTGGTAGTTATTAAAGACCTCTAGTCCTTCGGCACCCTTGCTTAATAATTCTTCCGCAATAACTTCCTTGTTCTTCAGATTCAATCCCGGATGAGCAACTATTGCTGTACCTCCATTGTCTTTAATCAAAGCAATAGTATCTTGATACGACATATATTCCACAGGTACAAAGGCAGGTTTTCCTTGTGCAAAGTAATCGAGATAGAAGTTAATATAAGGCATATCACTTCGTTCGCCACCTTGCATATATGGTAACAATAGTGGAGAATAATATTGCTCGTCGGATAGCATAACTTCGGCAATTAGTTCTCCGGTAGGTAGTTTGTTGCCAGCTTTGTTGCGTACAGCATCTGCATTAATAACAAAACCTAAACGTTGAATATTGCTTATCATTTCAGAAAAAGAATCCATTACTTTATCATGAATCTCTTTTTCGAGTACAGCAAAATCATCCGATTGCCAGTTGATGTTGTAACCAAGCACATGCAAATCTGTTCCCTGATAATTGCAGTCAATCTCAATTCCCGGAATAAAGTGAATATCCTTGTTCCCAGCAAAATAAATTGCTTGGGCTGTTCCTTTTACCGAGTTATGGTCGGTAATGGAAAAGTGCTTAATACCTTTGTGCAAACATGTGTGAGTGATGCAAGCAACCAGTTCTTCACCGTCACTGCTATGCTCGGAATGGATATGTAAATCTGCAATTATCATATTTTTTTTTATAAATCTAGCCACATAGCCAGCAACCAAATATAATCTTTCAATTCTATGCGAAGTGTTTTCAATGCCTGGCAAATGCGGTAGTCTACTGTTTTAGTAGATACTTGTAAGCGTTCGGCTATTTGTTTATAAGTCATGTTGTGAAAACGGTGTAATACAAATGCTTCGCGATATGCTTCAGGTAGTTTGGATATTGCGTTTTTAATCTTATTTGATAGTTCTTCTTCGTCATAGAAATCAGGATTATCAAACTTTTCCTGCATCTTTTGGTGTAAGGTAGATAAAACCCGTTGTTTTATTTCATTTCTGGTTATTAAAGTAAAGCATTTATTCTTCACCATTTTAAACAAATAGCCTTTTAGCGAAACCTCAAATACAAATGTTTCTCTATTTTCCCAGAACCATACCATAATATCTTGTACGATTTCTTCAGAGTCTTCAAAATCAACATACTGATTTGCAAATGCACATAGCGGCGAATAATATTTCGTAAACAGAATATCAAACGCTTTTTTATTTCCTTTTTGTAAGTGTTCTATTAAGATCGTATCGTTTGCCGTTTTGAGGTCCATCTGTATTATAATAAGGTCATCTTGCTTTTAATCTACGGTCTATACAAAAGTAAGCAATTAAGTTGAATGCCCAAATAACTAACTTGGACTTTATCAAATCATTTAAGTAACAATTTTGATAATCAGCAAATTACAGTACCACTGGTTTTTTAATACTGATACAAAAGTACCACTAAATTTCTAAGCTTGGTACAAAAGTACCACGCAGGGTGATACAAAAGTACCACGCCTAAGACACTTTTGTATCATAAGCATGGTACTTTTGTACCACAAGCGTGGTACGAAACCGAAGTGTGTATAGTTCTCTGCATTTCAAAAAAATAGCCTTAAACAGAAAAAAAACAGTTTTAAGTTTAGGAGGTTCTCAATATCGATAGTCTTATAATAAAGACAACAGAATAATGGACGAAAATATACTCTTAAAATATTTCACAAGGTCACTTGATGCGCTTCAAGAGCAACAGGTAGAAGCTTGGTTCAATGAATCCGACGAAAACAGAAAAATAGCAGAAGACATTTACTATATATATTATTCAACCCAAACATTGCAGCAAATTCGGAAAACAAACCCGGTAGAAGCACTAAAGAAAGTAAATAAGAAAATAGGATGTAATAGGAATCAGAAATCATTCATTTATCAGTTTCAGCGTATAGCAGCTATATTGGCAATTCCTTTATTATGTACAACACTTTATTTTCTTCTTCAAAAAGAAGCAGATCATTATCTTGAATTTCGTACTAATCCGGGTATGGTGGCCTCTTTTAAATTGCCGGATAACTCAGAAGTATGGCTTAATTCTTCCTCTTACCTGAAGTGTCCGGTAAACTTTTCCGGTAATACTCGTAAAGTGCATTTGGAGGGCGAGGCCTATTTTGCAGTAACAAAGAGTAAAAAGCAAAAATTTGTAGTCGAAACTGCCTCCGATGTAAAAGTAGAAGTGCTGGGTACCGAGTTTAATGTAGAGGCTTACCCTGATGATGACTATATATCTACCACCTTGGTTACAGGTAAAGTTGAGGTGAAGTATTACTCGCAAGAAGGCAGGGAAACTTCCCAGATATTACATCCTGGTGAAAGAGCAATGTATAATAAAAAAAATCTGTTGTTTGAATCGGAAGAAGTACCAGTATTGGTAAATGTGGCATGGAAAGATATGAAAGTGGTGTTAAGGAAAACTCCACTGGAAGAAATGATAAAAATATTGTCCAAACGTTTTGATGTTGATTTCATTATACTGAATAAGGATTTAAAGAATAATACATATACAGGTACATTCGATGAGCAGCAGTTGGATGATGTGTTAGAAGGCCTGAAACTATCAACAGGTATTCGTTACCGGATTATTACCTGTAAATCAAACGAACATGGAGTAAAGAAAAAAAAGCAAGTAGAGCTTTTCTGATAAACACTTGAAGACCTTTGGTTGTTAAACTTAAATGAAAAAAACATGAGACGATTTTATCCTCCTTAAACAAAAACATACGAGAAAGTTTGGCGACTTTCTCGTATGAAAACTGTTAGCTTGTTTGGCGACAAGCTTTGTTAACTATTTTTTTAAACTAAAAAATCACACAAATCTATGATTAATTATGCAATTATCCAACATTTTAGGATAATAAGTAGGCATTGTACTTTCCTAAAAAAAATCCCTCTGCGTATGAAAGTTTCGGTTGTCATGTTATTACTAACGTGCGGATTGATCTATGCCTCTAATAGTTATTGTCAATCAACGCAGTTTACATTTAATGTAACTAACAGTTCTGTACAGGATGTACTTGATAAAATTGAGAAACAAACAGATTTGAAGTTTTTCTATAGTAACACACTTGTTGATACCGATCGGCTGGTTTCTCTGGATGTAAATAAAGAAAATGTGTTCGAAATTCTAAATCGATTATTCGAAGGAACTGATGTAAGTTATTCGGTGCTTGATAAAAGTATCATTCTTTCTACTAAAAAAATTATAGCCAGTGCTTCTTTGGGCTATGATCAAACAGTAAGAAAAATATCCGGAACAATAGTCGATGAACTGGATGAACCGGTTATTGGTGCCAACGTTGTAGTAAAAGGAAAAGCAACAGGAACTATAACTGATGTTAATGGTAAATTTTCTTTGGACGCTTCGGAAACTGATGTTTTGCAAATTACATACATCGGATACCTTGCACAAGAAGTACTTGTTGGAAATCAGACCACTATTAAAATAGTGCTTAAGGAAGATGCGAAACGTTTGGAAGAAGTTGTGGTTACAGCTCTTGGTATCAAGAAATCCGAGAAAGCATTAGGATATTCGGTACAAAAAGTAAGTGGTGAAGAACTTACAGCTGTTAAAGGTACCAATATAGCGACCTCACTTACCGGTAAGATTGCGGGTGTAACGATATTGAATAAAAATGATTTCAATTCATCTCCTACTGTTTTGCTTCGTGGCGAATCGCCATTGATTGTAATTGATGGAGTACCTTTCGAAAACACCGGATTAGGGCAGCTTTCTCCCGACGATATTGAATCTATTAGTGTATTGAAAGGATCAACAGCATCGGCGTTATATGGTGCTAAGGGTTCGGCCGGTGCATTGATGATCTCTACAAAACGTGGAACCAAAGAAGGTGTAACGGTAAGTGTGAATAGTAATACGATGTTAAATCTGGGACATTTGGTACTTCCGGAAGTACAATCATCGTACAGTAGCGGATCGGGTGGTAAGTATCTGCAAGAAAAAAGTGAATATATCTGGGGAGATAAACTGGATATTGGTAGAACCGCCGTTCAATACGATCCATATACCTACGAATGGAAAGAAATGGAACTAACATCGAAAGGGAAAAATAACTTCAAAAACTTCCTCGAAACATCTTTTATCCTGAATAATAACGTAAACGTAAGTTATAAAGGTAAGGAAGGAAGTGTAAGAGCATCTATAACCCATATTTACGACAAAGGACAGTTCCAGGGAAATAAGCTAAACCGGTTTAATTATACGGTGGCGGGTGATATGAAAAGAGGTAAACTATCATTGGATGCTTCGATTAACTTTAATATGAGTTTTTCTCCTCAAACACGTGGAACCGGATATAGTGGACTGGGTTATATGTACAACATGATTGTATGGACCGGTACCGATTTTGATGTTCGCGACTTTAAAAACTATTGGGTAAAAGGCAAAGAATATGAAAAACAAAACTGGCATTATGATGCCGACTATAACAATCCGTATTTGTTGGCAAACGAGGTAACCTCTAGTTTTAACCAAAGCCGTGCAAATGCACAGTTCAATGCCAATTACGAATTAACAGATTGGTTGAAAGCTACTGCCCGGGTAGGATCGGACTTTTATAACCATCGTACGCAGGATAAAACACCAGCCGATGTTCGTAATTCATGGAAAGGAAGTTATCGTTTATACAATTACAGAACTTACAGTATCACAGGTGATGCTTTGTTGATTGCCGATAAAAAACTAGGAGATTTTAATGTTGGAGGTATCTTTGGAGCTGGATTAACATACTATGATTATGCATACCAGTATTCAACAACAAATGGTGGTTTAACTGTGCCCGGATTTTATTCGTTGGCTGCTTCGGTTGAATTGCCCGGCACATCAAGCAGTGTTACCCGCCGACAAACAAACAGTCTTTATGGAAAAGCCGAAGTATCATGGAAAAGTGCTGTGTTCTTGGAAGTGACAGGACGTAACGACTGGGTTTCGACGTTGGAAGAGAGAGAACGTTCTTATTTCTATCCATCGGTGTCAGGTAGTCTTATTTTGACAGAACTGATGCAAATGCCCGAATGGTTGAGTTTCTGGAAAGCAAGAAGCTCGTGGACTGTTTCCAAAACTCCGGCTTCGGTATATGCTATAAACAAAGTATATAGTTTGACCCAAAATGCATGGGCTGGTCAGTCGTCGGCTGCCTATACCCGTACCATTCGTGATGCTGCTATACTTCCACAAAGCTCAAAAGAATTTGAGGTTGGAACAGTTGCACATTTCTTTAATAATCGTGTACGATTGGATGTTGCTTATTATACCAAACTTATCTATGACCTTCAAAGATCGGCTTCGGTTAGTTATGGGTCAGGTTTCGATACTTCGTTGATTAATTCGAAAGAAGAGCATATCAAAAAAGGTTGGGAAGTAACATTGGCCGGAGATATTTTTAAAACCAAAGATGTAGACTGGACTTCGACCGTTAACTGGTCGCGCGATCGTATTTATTATAATAAAATAGACGAGGATTATTCTACCGACCGTCCATGGGTAAAAAAAGGTGCTCGTTGGGATTGGTTTGAAGTATATGATTGGGAAAGAGATCCTGATGGTAATATTATTCATAGTGGTGGTATGCCTGTGGCTAGCAAGTATCCAACAAAAGCCGGTTATGAACGTGCCAGCTGGGTATGGGGATGGAATAACCATATTCGCTATAAAGATTTTACACTTGATATTTCTATCGACGGACGTGTAGGTGGAAAAGCATACAACCGTTTGGAACAAGCCATGTGGAACTCGGGTACTCATAAAGACAGTGATAATCAATGGCGTTATGATGAAGTGGTGAACGGACAGAAAAATTATGTTGGACAAGGAGTAGTAGTAGTTTCGGGTGAAGTGAAGTACGATTCTTATGGAAATATACTGCAAGATACTCGCGTTTTTGCCCCAAATACCACCGAAGTAGGCTACGAAGCTTACACAAAAACATATCATTGTTGGAATGGATCAAAACGTAGTCAGAACATTAAATCTTTGACATTCTTTAAAATACGCGAAATAGCATTGGGTTATAAAATGCCAAAGCATTATTCAAAGGTAATAGGTATGAACAATATACATTTATCACTTGTAGCTCAAAACCCGTTGCTCTGGGCCAAAGAATTTAAGTATTCCGATCCTGATGCCATATATGAAGGTAATGCCGAAACATTGAATTCGCCGGCAATGCGTTATGTGGGTATTAATATAAAACTAGATTTTTAAAATAATGATTATGAAACTATACAATAAACTTATACTTTTGTTGGTTGTAGTTATGTGTTCTTATGGATGTACGGATTTTGATGAATTAAATACCAATCCGGACACTACAACTACGGTTCCAGCCTCTATGTTAGCCAGAGGAGTTATACTTAAGATGATTCAAAAAGGAGGTTCTAAGGATTTTATTAACGATGTGTTGCTGGCTAAACAGTTTACCTGGAACGAAAATGCAAATGGAATTCAATACAACCTGATTGGAACAAAAGAACTAAGCCGTTTGCAAACATTGGTAGATTGTACCGATATGGTATCGAAAGCTCCGGAAAATTCGTTGAAGGGATACCAAGGATTGGCTTCTTTTGCTAAAGCTTTCATGTGTTATTATACAACCATGGATTTGGGCGATATCCCATATAGTGAAGCAGGAATGGGAGAAGAAGGAATTCTGAAACCTAAATTCGATTCGCAAAAAGATGTACTTATTGGTATTCTGAAAGATTTGGAAGAAGCTTATAGCTTTTTCTCGGCAGCCAATGATGTTGCTTTTGAAGGCGATCCCGTTTTTGGTGGTAATAAAAACCTATGGAAAAAAACAGTAACTGCCATGCAATTGAAAGTTTTGATAAACTTATCAAAACGGGTAGATGATAGCGACTTGAATGTAAAGACTCGCTTTGCTTCCATAGTAAGTAGTGGCTCATTAATGACCTCGAATAAGGATAACTATCAGTTAGTGTATGAAGACAAAACAAACATGAGGTATCCGTTTAATGATATGACTACCAATCAGTGTAAATATGCTATGCACTCGTCGGTGTTGGTTGATACATTGAAAAAATACAATGACTATCGTTTGTTTTATTATGCCGAGCCTGCTGACGGTTTACTTGCAGAAGGATTCTCCAAAAGCGACTATGATGCGTATGTAGGAATTGATCCGTCGGCTACTTTCAGTGTAGTATCCGGAGAACATGGTAAAAAGATGTTTTGTGCACCAAACAAGAGATATACTTCGACAGATCATAGTGTGGGCGAACCTCTGATTTATCTGGGATATGGCGAACAACAACTTATCTTGGCCGAGGCAGCTCTTCGTGGCTGGATTTCGGGTGATGCAGATACATATTACAAGAAAGGTATCAAGGCTAACATGGAATTTACACGCAATGTTACTCCTGACAGCTATGTAAATGGACGCGTAATGACCGACGAATATATCACTTCTTATCTGGCTAGTGATATAATTCAATTAACTGGAAATTTTGAACGTGATTTGAAACTGGTTATTACTCAAAAATACATAGCCAACTTCTTGCAATATCCATACGAAGCTTGGTATGAATATCGTCGTACGGGCTATCCTGTACTGCCAATAAATCCGGAAAGTAGTCAAAATTCTACAGGAACGGACAAAATTCCGATGCGTTACAGATACGCTAACCGCGAATATTCATTTAACCGCGCAAATCTGGAAGAATCATTGTTGCGCCAATTTAATGGCAATGATGATATTAATAACCTGATGTGGTTATTGAAGTAAAATCTATTGACCCATAATGTAACCTGCATTATTCATATTCAAGAATAGAAGGAGTTAATTGGGAGTTATAGGAGTTAAAGCTTTAAAGTCAATAACTCCTTTTAACTCCTAGCGAAGCGATAACTTCTTTAACTGAAGGAATAATGCAGGTTGATTGTTTTTTCCACCCCTATCTCTTTCAGGAAATATTTGTCGTGCGAAATAGCAATAACTGTTCCCTCGTACCGTTTAATAGTATCGGTAATGATTTCGATGCTTTGAATGTCCAGGTTATTTGTTGGCTCATCCAGAATAAACAGATCCGGCGTGTTATTATTGATCATTAAGCAACAAAATGCCAGTCGCATTTTCTCGCCACCACTAAGTTTGCTGCAAGGCTTATCCCAGGTAGAAGCAGGAAAAAGAAACCGGTTGAGGATTGTTTTCAATTCATGCTCGGGTAAAGGAATATCATTGAACTTTTCGGCCTGCTCCAAGATGCTCAATTCATTGCGAATAAGTGAATATTCCTGATCCAGATAAACATAGTTCAGGTTCTCTGCCTGAATCAGCGTTCCGGATGTAGGGGTTAACTGCTTGGTAATGATGCGCAATAAGGTTGTTTTTCCGCTACCATTACCGCCTTCTATGCACAACCGGTTGCCACTACGGATTTCAAAACTTAATGAATCTTTCCATAAAGGTTTACCGCTGTCATATGCAAAGTTAATATCATTTGCAGTTACCAGAATTTTACCTTTATATAATGATGAAGAATTGAAATCTGTTTGCAAGCTAGTGGTAGGTGCCAAGGTTTCCCTGTTCTTTCTCACTTCGCTTTGTAGCGAATCAATCTTATCACTGTGAATTCCTTTTAGTTTGGCCGATGTTAATTCGGATGCCGATTTCAGGTTGCCCATTACAATTTTGGGAACTCCTTTTTTCATATTTGCTTTTTCGCCCCTTGAACTATGCTTTTGTTGGCGCTCGGCTGTTTCGCGTGCAATTTTGCGTGCCTGTTTCAGTTGCTTTTCGCTCTCTTCAAGTCGTTGTAGGGCAGCTATTTGCTGTTGTTCTTTTTGTTCTTTATAAAACTCATAATTACCACCGTACATAATTATTCCTTTATCGGATAATTCGGCAATAGTGGGTAATACATTTAGTAACATTCGGTCGTGGCTCACAACAATCATTGAATTGCGTGTTGACTCAATAAACTCATATAACATGGTACGCGATTTATAATCCAGATGATTGGTAGGCTCGTCTAACAATAAAACAGAATACGGATGAAGTTTCATGCTGGCAAGGAAAACCTTTGTTTTCTCGCCTCCACTTAGTGGTTCTATGGGCTGAGTGAGTGAGAAAGCATTCAGTCCCCATTCATTTAGAGAAGCAATAGCATCGTCCTCAATAGTCCAATGTTCGTTTAAAACAGTGAAGTTTTTTTCTTCAACATCACCTTTAAGAATATTATGCAATGCGGTTAACTTATCATCAATTTGCATTGCTTGTGCTATTGTTTGATTATTATACTGACCAAAATGTTGAGGCACATAAAACACCCCATCGGCAGGTAGAATTATACTACCCGAACTGGGTAGGGTTTCGCCGGCAATAATACGTAGCAAGGTAGATTTACCACTTCCGTTATTGCCCACAAGTGCTGTTTTAGCACTACTATCCAGAGAAAAGTTTAGATTCTGGAAAAGAGGCTCCTTATCCGAATGGATATAGCTAAGACTTTGAATAGAAAGACTCATGATATTAAAAATATCTTAGAAAAATAATAAATAGAATAATAGAAGAGTTGTGGAATGCGAATGCTTTCCACTATCTATCCCCAAAGAATAGATTTAAAAAAAGAAAGGTGTGTGAGTAATTACATTCTCATTGGAGTATTTATGAATTCGGGGGCAAATATAAATAAAAATCTTCGGTTTGTGGCAATTAGATAAAAAAAATACCCCTCACGGGGTAATTCTTTACAATTATGCGGTATCGCCAATTCCTAATTTTTAATTCTTAATTCCCAAAGCTCAAGGGTAGGAGAGAGGTAGCTTTTAGAATTTCGTAAACACAATCGGTTCCATATAAAAGTATCCGCATGGGATGTTTATATCGGTTTTCGGTTTCTACCATAACTTGTCGGCAGGCCCCACAAGGAGTAATTGGTTTTGCTGTAAATTCGTTATTGGTGTATGCTGCTATAGCCAATGTATCAACAGGTTTGTCAGGATACTGAGAGTTAGCATAGAATAAGGTTGTACGTTCGGCACATATTCCTAGTGGATAAGAAACATTTTCTTGATTGGTACCGGTTACTATGGTTCCATCATTTAATAGAGCTGCTGCCCCAACATGAAAATTTGAGTACACTGCATAGCTCCTTTGGGTAGCTTTCTTCGCAGCTTCAATTAACGCTTGGTCGGCTTCGGGCAGTTCATTAAAGTTGTATATGTTTACCATTAGGTTGACAATCTCTTCTCTCATAATATGCTTACAGGTTAATATCTGTTAATATGTTATTGAATTATCTTTCAAAGATAGCAAACATGTTGATTTTTCCAATAATTTTTAAGAATTTTGTAACTCACAAACGAATAAAAAACAACCATTAGCCAGTAATCTGTCCTCGAATATTTTTTCTTGCGAACATATTCAATGTAAAAATGGTTATATGATGACAAAGGATTCCACATCCAAACACAACCCAATCACGAATAAAAGGAAAATAGGATGAAAAAACGAAATTTAATGCCTTTATTGGTATGTCTATTTATTACCTCTATTAAAGGTTTCAGTCAAAACACATCTACACTATTTGAAAACTATGTTAAGAAATATAGTGATATAGCTGTAGATGAGATGGTGAAGTATAAAATACCAGCAAGTATAACCTTAGCACAAGGCTTGCTGGAAAGTGGAGCCGGGCAAAGCCGTTTGGCAACCGAAGCTAATAACCATTTTGGTATTAAATGTGGAGGTGATTGGACTGGCCCATCTATCACTCATACGGATGATAAAAGGAATGAATGTTTTCGTAAATATTCAAATCCAAAGACCTCTTATGAAGATCATTCCAAATTTCTTCTAGGCCGTCCCTGGTATAGTAATTTGTTTAAACTGAAGATAACCGATTATGTAGGTTGGGCTTATGGCTTAAAAGAAGCCGGATATGCAACAGACGAAAAATATCCGGAAAAGTTAATAGCAATAATCGAACAATATGGTTTAAGTAAATATGATAAATACGATAAGGCTCAGGGCTCGTCTCCAACAGTTACTCCTCCGGTAACTCCGGTTAAATCTCATCAAAGATATGCTACTAATGATGTACTTTTCATTATTGTGCGTGAGGGAGATACATTTGAAAGTTTGCGGGAAGAATTTGGCTTGAAGAAAAAGAAGATTCTTAAATATAACGACCTGCCTAAAAACTATATACTTCAACCCAATGATATCATCTATTTAGAAAAGAAAAAGAAGAAAGCGGCAAAAAGCAATAAAATACATGTTGCAACCTATAACGAATCTTTGCACGATATATCGCAGCGGTACGCAATTAGACTGAAGAAACTATATAAGAAAAATAAAAAGCATCTCGAAACTAATGGCCTGAGAGTTGGCGATACAATAAAATTACGATGATTTGACTAATGTGCCAATATTCTAATGTGCCAATATGCAAATATGCCAATGTGCTAATTGGCTGCGCATTTAAATTGGCACATTGGCATATTTGCACATTAGAATATTTGCACATTGGCATATTAGCATATTGGCACATTAGCATATTACTTCTTAAGGCTATTGCAAATCTCTTGATTTACTTTCTTCACTCTGCCTTCTTCTACTTTAATAACTTTACGGTCATAAGTCATTAATCCGTTTACTTCACCCTCTACATCGGTAGTTTGTGTGTATACGGCGGCCGAGAATCCGGTGCGGATCATCTTTTTCAGCATTTCGGCATACTTCACGTATTCATCAGTAACCTCTTTGGCAGTTTTAAACTGAATGTATCCCCAGTTCTTGTCAGGTTGCCACAAGTGTCCTTCAAGAGGCATACCAATACCACCATATTCGCCCAGTACAGTTGCTCTTTCGGCATCATACAAATAAAGTTCCGGTCCTGGATAGTTGTGAAGGTCGAGCATATCGCCTGTATGATAATGATTACCACCACTGGCAGGATTAACCAAACGTGAAGGATCGTATGTTTTGGTCCATTCGGCAAATTCTTCTGTTTTGAATTGTCCCCATGCCTCGTTGAAAGGAACCCAGGTTACGATAGAAGGATAAGAATAAAGATAATCAATAATTTCTTTCCACTCTTTGCGGTAGTTAGCTTCCGACTCGCCACTGCGTATCAATTCGCTGCCATTAAAGTAATTGCGGTTTTGCCATTGTGGCGAATGGTCACCATTAGGCATATCTTGCCAAACAAGAATACCCAACCGATCGCAATGAGTGTACCAACGTGCAGGTTCAACCTTTACGTGTTTACGAATCATGTTGAAGCCAAAGTCTTTTGTTTTTTGGATATCATATAAAAGAGCTTCATCGGTTGGTGCTGTGTAAAGACCATCGGGCCACCAGCCCTGATCCAAAGGACCAAACTGGAACAAATCTTTGTTGTTTAACTGTAAACGTACAATTCCGTTTTCATCTCTTTTGGTAGATACCTTACGCATGGCAGCATAGCTTTTTACCTTATCCTGCGCTTTGCCCTGACTAATTAAACTCACCTCCATATCGTAAAGGAAAGGCGAATCGGGCGACCATAGTTTAGGGTTAGCAATGGCTATTTCCAGTGTTTCGCCTACCACGCCTTTGCCTGTAGCTACTGTGGTTTTGTTGTCTTTAATAATAACTTCAATCATATCGCCATACGTTGTTCCTTCGGTACAAGCTTTTACACTTAGTTTTTTAGTGTCGATGTTAGGAACTACTTTCAATGCAGCAATATGCTTTTTGTTAACCGGTTCAAGCCATACTGTTTGCCAGATTCCCGACACAGGAGTGTACCATATTCCGTGTGGTCTTTTGTGTTGTTTACCTACTGGTTGGTAACTATCGGTAGTTGGATCCCATACCTTAACTACAAGTTTTTGGCTTCCTGATTTCAGGAATGGAGTGATGTCGAATGAGAAAGGAGTGTATCCGCCGGTATGTGTGCCGATTTTAACATCGTTCAGGTAGATTTCTGTTTTCCAGTCAACAGCACCAAAGTGTAATAATACCGATTTACCTTTCCAGCTCGAAGGAACAGTAAAGCTGTGTTTGTACCACAACTCATTATCCTTGCCTAACTCTTTTTGTACACCCGATAGGCTTGATTCAACAGCAAAGGGAACAAGAATTTTTCCATCAAAAGTGTTTGGTTCGGCTTCGCCAACCGGTTTAATGGCATAATCCCATAATCCATTCAGGTTCACCCAGTCGGCACGTTCCATAATTGGACGCGGATATTCGGGTAACACATTGTTTGGGTCGAGGGTTCCGGCCCAATTCGTTTTAATCTTGTCGCCTTGTGGCGCCCATTGTGCATAGGCCGTGGTTGCGGCCAATGCCAATGCTAATACAATTGTTTTTAATCTCATGTTAGTTATTGTTTAATAGAAAACTTATAAATACAAGTCTGTGTATATGTTTCGCCCGGATTTAACCGTGTTGATGGGAAATTAGGATGATTAGGACTGTCGGGGAACTTTTGTGTTTCCAATGCCAGTGCTTCTCTGAAAGCTATTGGCCGGCCATACTTTCCGTTTGTTTTACCATCGAAGAAGTTACCGCTATAGAATTGTACTCCCGGTTGATCGGTATAAACCTCCATTACTCTTCCGCTTGTTGGTTCGTATAAGGTAACGGCCAGTTCTACAGTGCCCTGATTCTTTTTGTCGAGCACCCAGTTGTGGTCGTACCCCAAACCATTTTTAAGTTGTTCGTTATCCTGATTAATTCTTTCGCCAATAGCTGTTGCTTTGCGGAAGTCAAATGGCGTACCACCAACCGGGGCAATTTCGCCCGATGGTATAAGAACTTCGTTTACCGGTGTTGTATAACTGGCATTTATGGTAAGTATATGGTCGGTAATGGTTCCGTTTGCTTCACCTTTCAGGTTAAAGAAAGCATGGTTCGAAAGATTTACTACAGTAGGTTTGTCGGTAGTGGCTTTATAATCAATAATAAACTCATTATCCTTGCTGAGTGTGTAGGATACATTGAGTTTCAGATTACCAGGGAAACCGTCGGTTCCGTCGGGCAACAGGTAAGAGAACTGGATAGCATTATCGGTTACTTTGTCAACATTCCAGGCAACCATGTCGAGGCCTGTTAATCCACCATGTAACGTTTGGCCGTTGTTGTTTATGGGTAACTGATATTCTACTCCGTCGATTTCAAATTTGCCATTAGCAATGCGGTTGGCATATCGGCCAACAACCGGACCAAGAAATCGCTCGCCATTGTTGTTCAGGTAACGGTCAATGTTTTCGTATCCAATAGCTACATCAGCGTACTTACCGTTTTTATCTGGTGTCCAGATTGATATTACCCGTAGGCCGAAGTTAGTAACCTGAATGGTTAATCCGTTACCGGAATTAAGTGTGTACAAAGATACCGGTTTACCATCGACAGTTGTTTCGAAGGCTGATTTGTCCAGTAATGTAATGTCGGACTTTGGTTGCCCTGTGCAGGCCATGAGAGCTATTAATGCTCCCATACAAATGAATTTTGTAATCTTCATGATTGTTTGGTTTGATTATTATGTTTTTTTTTGAACACAGAGACACGGAGGCACAGAGTTTTTAAATTTACGATTGGAATTAGTTCGTAATTCGGATCAGTATTTGTGTTTAGTATATTAAAACTCTGTGCCTCTGTGTCTCCGTGTTCTATAATTCTAAAATTTAGGTACTTCCGCACTCAACGACGGACTAAAGCCTTCTACATACGGCCAGCCCTCTTTGTCCCATTGTACTTTATCTAACAGCAGTATGCGTCCGTGTGGGTCTTGCTTGTCAACTCCATGATAAAATATCCATTCGTTTCCAGCTTTATCCTGTACAATTTCGGAACAGTGACCATTGCCAACAAAACGTTCGTTAGGGCCAATAACAAGTGAATAACCATTATCCATCATGTTTTTACCTTCTTTATCAACATAGGGACCGAACAATGTTTTTGAACGGCCTACTACCAGTTTGTAGGTACTGTTAACCCCTTCGCAGCAGCTTCCAATGGAGGCAAACAGGTAATAGTAACCATCTTTTTTATAAATGTAAGTACCTTCGAAAGCGGTTCCCGCAATTTGTTGCTTTTGTGCTCCGGGTTTCAATGCTAAACCATCATCGGTTAACTCAATAGCATAAATACCTCTAAAGCTTCCCCAGAACAGGTATTTCTTACCATCTTCTTCAATATAAAACTGATCGATAGAGTTTTGAACATCTATTTCGTTGCTACGGAACAGCTTTCCTTTATCAGTGAATGGACCTTTCGGATTATCGGCTACAGCAACGCCTATTCCGCAAGTCCACTCGCCACCCCAAACCGACATGGAGTAATACAGTACATATTTGCCGTTGATGTAATTAATATCAGGAGCCCATAAACCTCCTTTGGGCTCAAAATCCGGTCGGGTTTCGTTGGTAAAGGCAGTGCCTTCGAATGTCCAATCTATAAGGTTTGTTGAAGAATAGATGGGAGTGTTCCGGGTGTTTTCTGTAGCGTATAAGTAAAAAGTACCGTCGGTTGCCCGAATAATGGTTGGGTCGGGTAGACTTACGGCAATAACCGGGTTCTCGTATTTTTTAGCTTCATCCGTTGGTTTATTTGGCGATGAAGCATTTTTGCAGGATATCAGTAGGGTTAGAACTGATAGGGTTAGTAATAGTTTGTTCATTGTATTTGTATTTATGGTAGTTGAGTGAGGTAAAGGCTTACTTTATCTCCTTTTTACATTAAAATAGTTACTTACCCGGTCTGGGCTCAACATTTGCCATAACGAAGCAACCGTCCATCCCGGTGCGAATATATCATTATAAAAACCTTTTCCATTTTTGCCATAATCCCAGTTAGTATGTTGAACCACTTCGGGATAATAACCAACTTTACCAATGTTAAACATGTGTCCTTTTATGGGCATAAGCTGTAGCATAGATGTTTTGATAACGTTTGAGAATTCGGCAAACTCCGGGTTGTTTCTTTCTGTAGCCAACCAATCGAGTACGGTAGCAAATTCAAAGATGAAAACATCAATGTGGTTGTTTTCAACAGATACATTTCCCCAACCGCGCGATTTAAAACCAACATCACCAAGCATTTGTCCTTGTGCAAACGGTACATCCCACATGTAGTACCACGATAGCGCAAAGTAAGCAGCCTCTTTACATAAGTCAACATAGTGTGCACGTTCTTTGCCTTTGGTTGCCATGGCAAGGTAATACATAGCAGTTGATGCGTATAAAGAAGCTTCTTTATCCTCGCAATTAGCATCGAGTGTAGAAGAGAAATAATCGGATTTGGAGATTAATTCATTTTCAAGATAAACAGCTGTTTTGCGGGCACTTTCCAAATATGCTTTGTTCTTGAAATAGGAATAAGCCATTGCTAACGGCAGTGTAGCCGACGGAGTACTACCGCCAGATGCATCAGTAACCTTGAATGAATCATTAAACTTACGTGGAAAACTACCATCTTCGTTTTGCAACTTAAGGAAGTTATCCAGTATGGTTTTCATTTTAACTTCCCACTCAGGATGTTTGCGGCCTTGTTTTTTCTCATAATCCAGGTAATTAAGGATGGCAAATACACCTTCCGACTGACGACGAATACTGAATATTTCTTCTTCTTTTCCATTGCCATAGTTTACCTTTTCTTTAAAGAAGCCATTGGCAGTAAAACTATATTCAAGATAACTATCGAAAATTGCATTTGCTTTCCTCACGAGGTCGGTATTGTTAACCTGTTCGCCGTATTCAAGAGCATTGAAGGCATTCAGAAGAACGCGGCCAACAAAACCTACTTCGGCAATACCGGTGCTTTTGCAATCATCTGTGCGTTGATGTACTCCGGAGAAATATTTTAATTTGTATTTGTCAACATAACTCTCGGTAAAGTAATTAGAAAGTACTTTCTTTGAACTTTCTGTATTCCATTGAGTTTGAACAATAGTGGGTTTGAAAGTATTATAGGAGTAATTCCATACATCGGCAACAAAAGTTGAGTAACTTGTTGCATTACCTTTGCTTATTTCCCATATAAGTTCGCGGCTTTGCCCTTTTTCTAACTTTTCGAATGCTTGTACAGCAGGAGCAAGCGTTAGTTTACGAAGGTAAGTCTTGGGTGCTTCGGCATAAGGAAATCCAAAAACAAGAGCCGTTTTACCATTTACGTTACGGAATCCGGTGAAGCCGATAGATGTTTTTCCACTCAGGATTACCTCGCCTGTTTGGTGAGTGGTCAATGCTTCGCCTTCAAAATCGTCAATGCGGGTAACAGTATAGTAATCGCCACTCTTTTCGTTGTAGATACCGGTAAGTGGTGTACTCAATCTATCTTCGCGTACCTGCCAACTATCACTAGTTTTAAATGATGGTGCTTCTTTGGGCGAACGCATGTTGCGATGGTACCAAAAACCGGGCATATAGAACTGACAATCAGTATGATTATCTGCTAATTTGTAAATTTCTTCCAGATTGTAATAAACAGTTTCTTTTGCAGTGATAATGGTGCGTATGCGAAATGTATTGCCCGAATCATTCACTTTTTCCTGCCGTATGTCTACTGGTAGGTTTGTGTTTGCAATCATCGCTCCGTTACTTAGTTTTAAGTTGTAAGTCTCTGCCGGGTTGCCCGGTGATTTTAATGTGATATTGTACTCCATCACTTGTGCTTTTCCCCAAGCACAAAGGCATAGGAATAGCACTAATAATAAATTTCTTTTCATGGATTTTAATCTATAATATATTGTCGATTTTTGACTTCCCAAAAGTATAGCTATACCGCTTATTAGAGTAATACTTTTCGGTAAAAGAATGATAATATCCGGTCAAATGGGAGTTTTGAGTAATGAGTTGTGAGTTGTGAGTGATGAGTAATGAGTTATGAGTGATGAGTTGTGATGCCGCATGGTTAAACTCAAAACTCATTACTCAAAACTCATCACTCAAAACTCATCACTCATTACTCATCACGGTCTTGGCTCTACCATGTGAGTTTTTTCCCATTGCAGGTACCTTTGTTCCATCTTGTTTACGCGATCCGGATATTGAGTAGCCAGATTATGGATTTCTGTACGGTCTTCATTCAGGTTATAAAGTTCCCACTTATCTTCTCGTGCTGCACGAATAATTTTCCAACCTTCATCGTCAATCAATGCACGCTCGTTAAAGTGTTCGAAACATAGATCGCGTTTTACGGTTGGTTCGCCATTAGTAATGGCAGATACCAGACTGACTCCAGCATAAGGGATAATTTTATTACCATTATACTCAAGAGGATATTCCGCTCCCGACAGTTCGAGGAATGTTGGTAACAAGTCGATAACATGTCCCTGCGCAGTGGTAATTGTTCCTTTACCTTGTTTCATTCCTTTTGGCCAGTGGGCAATCATTGGAGTACAAACACCTCCTTCGTACGATTTGGCTTTCCAGAAGCGGAAAGGGGTATTGGCTACATTTGCCCATCGCGGACCAATAGAAGCGTATGTGTTTTGTGGGCCAGGTAATACTTCTTTCTTACGTGGATATACAATTGGTTCGCCATTTCGCATCTCTGCCGGACGGTCGTTTTCGCCTTCCGAGAAATTCTGGCAATTCTCGGGACTGCATCCATTGTCCGACATAAATAGAATCAACGTATTGTCTAGTTGCCCGGTTTCTTCAAGCGATTTGAGTACTCTACCTATTTCTTTATCCATACGGTCTATCATTGCTGCATGAACAGCCATTGCACGGGCATCCCATTCTTTGGTCGGGTTTTCTTCCCATGTATCTTTAAATTGGCGTTCGGTTAGGTAGTCACCCTTTTGCTCAAATATGCCTAGTTGCTTCATTCGGTTATACCTCTTTTCGCGGATATCATCCCAACCTTTGGTGTACATATCTTCATACTTCTTAATATCTTCGGGTAAAGCATGTAACGGCCAGTGCGGTGCATGGTACGACAGATACATAAAGAAAGGGTTATCACTTTGGGCATATCTTTTGATGTACGAAACCGCACTGTCCGATAAAGCTATTGTGCTATAGTAATCATCGGGAACAGTTCTTACAGGTTCTTCACCATTAACAAGACTGAAAGGGTCGAAGTAATTAACCACACCATAAATAGTTCCGTAAAAATCATCAAACCCCCGGTGTGTAGGGTAATTCTCTTTTGGGGCAAAATCATCGTGTTGTACCTGATGTGCAAGCCATTGACGTTGGTCGGGGCGGAGAGGAGTTTCGGCAACATGCCATTTGCCTATCATTCCGGTTTGGTATCCGGCACCTTTTAACGCTTCGGCTATGGTTACACCATTCTTGGTCATTGTGCCCCGGTAGCCGGGTTGGTGCTCATCGAAAGTCATTCTTCCTACTCCGGCCTGATGTGGATAAAGTCCGGTGAGTAAAGATGCCCGGGTGGGACAGCTTCGGCTGGCATTGTAGAAACGGGTAAAGCGTAATCCGTTTTGAGCCAGTTTATCCAGATTTGGCGTATTGATCTCGCCACCATAACATCCCAAATCGGAGTAGCCAAGATCGTCGGCTAAAATCACCAAAATGTTGGGGCGTGCATCTTCTTTCTTCTCACTGCTATTGCTGCATGCGCTTGCCGTTAAGGCAAGCGCTGCAAAAGGTAATGTTTTAGTAATAGTTGTATTATTCATGGTTAATTCCATCCATCATTTTGGATTAAGTTGGTATTAAGTTGTCTTTCGTTGTATGGTATTGGCCAAAGATAATCTCTTTCGGTAAATTTCTTCTTATAATCGGTAACAACTTTAACCAATTCACCGGTTTCTTTATCTACATAGCGCATACCCTCTATTTGATTCATGTTACAAACACTTATGGCTGTTTTCCAGCGACGTACATCGAAGAACCGGTTTCCTTCCAGTCCAAGTTCAACCATTCTTTCGTGGCGTACGGCTGTACGCAAGTCTGATTGTTGTGTGATTTCTTTCAATTGAGGCATCATAACATCCTCACGTTGCCTAATTTCATTAATGTATTTCAATGCAACATCCTTTTCTGTATCTAATTCTATTCTGGCTTCGGCGGCAATTAATAAAATCTCAGCATAACGCAAAAGAACGAAGTTGATACCACAATTAGTACGGTTACTTTGTCCCAAATCTTCGGCATTGATATACTTCCGGGGTAATAGCCCGGTTTTGGATACCTGATAGCTTGCTCCTATAACATCGCCCGAATTGCTCCAACCTGGGCGAGAATCGTAGATTGCTCCATTAGGCAGTACAGAACCGGGATAGTACAATGTATAACTTAAGCGCGGGTCACGGTTAGCATACGGATTTTGGGGATCGTATTCAGGGTCTTCGGATATGCTTTTACCGTTGATGGTTTCGTATTCATCAAGCAATATAGCTGTTGGAGATATTGCCGAACCATTGTTACCCAATGATACAGCACCAAAGTTGTTCATTACTGCATTAGAAAACACATCTTTCATGTGTTGTTTGTCGAATATAACCTCTTGGTTGTTTTCGTTCTCGTATAAAAACAATCCTTCGTAAGTTGGCAGTAGCGAATAAACATCAAGAGCAATAACAGCATCGGCAGCATCTTTTGCACGTTGTAGATATGTATTGGTACGATTGTCGGTACCAGTTACATTACCTGCAGCAAATAGCATGGTTCGTGCCAGTATACCTTGTGCGGCACCTTTGGTAACCCGACCTTTTTCGACAGTAGTTGCCGGCAGATATTTTGTTGCATCCGTAATTTCCTCGTAAATGAAATCATAGATTTGCGATACGGGTGTACGGGTAAGTGTTTTCGATTCATTGATGCCGATAGGTGTAGTTACTAAGGGTACATCACCAAAATATGATACCAACCGGGAGTAGAAATAACATCGCAGTGTACGAACTTCGGCTGTGAACTGTTTAACCTTTGCTTCGTTGGTAGGTGTTATTTTATCTATATTGGCCATATAATCATTACAACGGCGTATACCTTTATACATATCGTTCCAGGTGTTTTGGAATATATTGGTTTGCGGGTCGGCTATACTTCCTTCTACTTTGGTTTCGTCCGAAGTTTCGAAAGTAGCACGGGCTATATCCGACATTCCGTCGCGGCCAATAATAGTTATTGGGCTTTCAAGGAAACGGTATACTGCATTGGCTGCATATTCTGCATCTTCATCGGTTTGCCAATATACTTCGGAAGATAAACGATCGGTTGGAACAGTGTTCAGTACATCGGTACATCCAAACATAATGCCCGACAAGAGGATAAAGGATAATATATTTTTCTTCATAATACTGTTTATTTAGAGTTTTGAGTTTTGAGTTATGAGTATTGAGTTATGAGTTATGAGTATTGAGTTATGAGTTATGAGTATTGAGTTATGAGTTTAACCATGCGGCATCGTAACTCACTACTCACTACTCAAAACTCACTACTCATTACTCATTACTCACTACTCATTACTCATTACTCAGTTAGAATGTAAGATTAACACCAATTGTATATACTGTGGTTTGTGGATAATACCTGAAACGTCCTGAAACAAACTCCGGGTCCAGTCCCCATTCTTTTAATGGTGAGAAAGTAAGAACATTGCTTCCGGCTACGTATACCCGGGCTTTTTCAAGATTCCATTTCTTACTGATAGTTTTGGGGATGGTATAGCCCAATTGAATGTTTTTTAAACGAAGATAATTAGCATCTATAACCCAATAATCGGACATCATAGCATTGTAGTCAACACTTTTTCTGGGTCGTGGAAAGCGTGCATCTGTATGTTCGGGTGTCCAATAATCTTTGAAAATATCCAGTGTAAATCCTTCAAAGTTTCCACCTTCGGCAAGTGCCCCCGACACACGTGTGTGTGCTTTTACAACTCCCTGAAGCATGAATGATAAATCGAATCCTTTCCATGCCATATTGCCCGACAATGCAAAAGGATATTCAGGGAATTCATTGCCGATAACAGTCATATCTTCGGCATCAATCTTATCGTCATTATTAAGATTCAGGTATTTTATATCACCGGCGCCCATTCGGCTATCATATACCGGATAACCATTATCAATATCTGCCTGTGTAAGTAAACCATCGGTTTTATATCCCCAGTACGAATTAATAGGATAGCCTTCTCTAACAGTAGTAATAACATCGGCTGTTCCACCATTCAATGTTGGGTTTGCTCCTCCCAAACTGATAACCTTGTTCCAATTGTTCGATATGTTGAAGTTTATTCCATAAGAAAAATCACCAACCTGATCTCTCCATCCCAGTGATAATTCAAAACCTTTATTATCAACAGTAGCAGCATTCTGAACAGGGGCATCCAAACCAATGGTTCCGGAAATGGGCAGGCTAACCAAAATACCATCTGTACGTTTGTAATAATAATCGGCACTTAGTGTTAAACGATTGTTCAGAAAACCAGCATCAATACCAATATCGGTTTGTGTACTTGTTTCCCATTTCAGGTTTGCATTTGCCAGTGCGGTTTGCATATATCCCTGCTCTACTTCATTATTGAAATTATAGGTAGTTGAGGTGTACGATTCGTAAAAAGCATACAAGCCTGCTGTTTGGTTACCGGTTTTACCCCACGAACCTCTTAATTTAAGGTCGGATATAATATTACGGAGTTTATCGTTCCAAAAAGTCTCGTTAGATATACGCCATCCGGCAGAGAATGAAGGGAATACACCAAACTGGTTATCGCCGGTAAAGCGTGAAGTACCATCGTAGCGTAGGTTGGCTTCAAATAAATAACGATCGGCATAATTGTAATTTAAACGTCCAAAATAGGATTGCAATGCATATTCATTGTTATACCCATAAGCTTTCCATGTGCTTTCGGAACCCATATTCATAGATGGAACATCGTTATTGTAAAAGTCCTGACGTATGGACTGGTTGTGCGACCACTTGTTCTTTATTTGTGAAAAACCTGCCAGTGCTTGAATGTTATGTTTGCCCAATTGTTTTTCATAGTTCAACAACATGTTCAATGTATACTCATTTAAATCTTCACGTTTGTCGTCCATTTCATTACGCGATACATTCCTTGTGCGTTTGCGGTTTACATTGGGCGAGTATGCTTCATTACGGGCGGTGGCTCCCCAATCCAGAAAGTTATTATCGGTTGCGCTATATTTATTTCTGAATAAAACCGTTTTATTAAAGGCATAACGTTGTGCGTATTGTAGCGTGAATTTAAGTCCGTCAATAATACCCAATTCGGCTTTTATGTTTCCTATAAAAAGATTTCTTGTTTGTTTATCGCTACCTCCCAACCGGGCAAGCATCAATGGATTGGCATTTTTATTACCCAACCCGTAACTACCATCTTGGTATTGAGGTACAACAAATTGTGTGGCATGATACATAGCATAAAATATACCTCCACCATTTACATCATAGTCGTAAGCATCTACCGGAGATTTTGAGTAGCGCGACCTGAAGTTAGCATCGGCCGATATTTTCAGTCGTTCAAAAGGTTTGAAATCGGTATTAACACGAATTTCTTTTATATCCGAATTAAAGTTATCAACAATACCATCCTGATCATAATACCGTAATCCCAACAATCCTTTTGCTTTTTCGGTACCGCCACTTACGGTTAAACTGTAGTTTTGTTGTAAGGCACTTTTATATACAGCATCCTGCCATTGATTTGCAGCCCGGTATGTAATAGGGTCTTTTTTATGGTTATCAATCCATTCTTGAATAAATGTATCGGAGTAACGCGGGTTTTGTCCGGCATTTTGAAATGCATAATTTTGTTGACGCATATAAGTTATGGTTTCCATGTGTTCAGGGTTGTCTGTAACATTCTGAACACCCCAGTAACTGTTGAAATCTACTTTTACCTGTCCCTCTTTTCCACGTTTAGTTGTTACCAATACAACTCCATTTGCGGCGCGCGAACCATAAATAGCAGTAGTCGATGCATCTTTTAGAATAGAAATACTTTCAATCTCATCCGGATTAACATCCTCAATACGTTGTTCAATGCCATCTACCAGTAACAAGGCATCACTGTTGTTGATGGTTGTTATACCACGTACACGTAGGGTGGTGCTTGCACGTCCCGGTGCTCCTCCTTTATCAAGAATGGTAAGCCCCGGAGTAGTACCTTGTAATGCAGCAGTGGTACTGTTGGCCATGCGGTTAATGCTTTCGTTCTTAATACTACCTACGGCACCAGTAATACTCACTTTTTTTTGTGCACCGTATCCAACAACAACTATCTCGTCCAGCACTTCTGTGTCCGGAAGCATTGTTATATTAAGTATTGATTGACCAGTGTAAACAATTTCTTGTGTTTTATAACCAATAAACGAAAAAACCAAGATTTGATTGGGAGAGGCTGAAAGAGAATAATTACCATTCATATCTGTAATTGTTCCCGTAGTTGTACCTTTAATGCTGATACTCATTCCGGGTAGGGGTTCTTTAGCATCGTCGACCACCGTTCCTTTAACAACCGGAATTTGTTGGTTAGCGTTGTTTCTTTCTAATAAACTTTCTTTAGTAGAAAGCAAGATGTAATCTTTAAGGAACTCATAACGAATGGTTGTTCCTGCAAATATTTCCCGAAGATAGTTACCAACTTTATCCGATTTGTTTTTTACTTTAATCTCCTGGCGTGTGTCTATTTCCTGGTTGCTGAATACAACCAGATATTCTGTTTGCTTTTCTATTTCGTTAATAAATTGACCAACAGACAGGTTGTTGTTATTCAGTGTAACAATTGCATTTTGTGCAGCTGTATTAACCGCCATTAATGGCAATACAGTGATAAATAGTAGGAAATGCGTGATCTTCATAAATCTGAAAAAAACTTTATATTGTTCATTTTGAGCAATAATGTTTAATAACAAAGGTCTTTTTTTCATATCTTTGCTTTACAATTAGGTAAATACTGGTGTTGATTATTGGTATTTGCTTTACTTGGCGGCAGATGGTGGTGCATTTGCCGCTTTGTTTTTACAACATTATTCAAGAATAGCAGGAGTTATCGCTTCGCTAGGAGTTAAAGCTTTAGATGCTCTGAAGTATCTTAGAGCTATAACTCCTAAGGAGTAAAACTCCTGATAACTCCCTTTAACTCCTTCCATTCTTGAACATGAATAATTCAGGTTTATAGTGTATCCATAGGCAGTAATAATTAATGGTTAAACATATATTTTCAAGTATCTTCTCATTCTAATTTCAGCTTAGGGTTATAGTGTTTGTTTCTTCGTTTACTGATATTTTAAAGTGATGTATTTTACTCAGTATCTGAAGTATTTCGTTGATTCCTTCGCGTTGACGGAATTTACAGGTAAATCTGATATCTTTCAATGATTGTTTGCGGATGATGATATTTACATCGTAATACAATTCCAGTTTTTTAATTATATTATCCAGTCGCTCGTTCTCAAAGCTATAAACGCCTTCTTTCCACAAAAATGCTTCAAAGTTCTTAATGGTGCTTACTACAGCTTTATTATCACTGATGGTAATTTGTTGGTTCGGCTTTAACGTTATACCCTCGGTTGAATTTTGTGGGTACATTTCAATCGATCCTTCCAGCAAACTGGTTTGAACAACTTCGGCATTGGGATAACAATATACATTAAACTGTGTACCCAGTACTTTGATCTGGTTACCTCCTGCATCAACAATAAAGGGTTTACTTTTGTCTTTGGCAACTTCAAAATACGCTTCCCCACTAATAGATACTTTTCGTTCGTTAGTAAAGAAATGTGAAGGATACGTTAGTGTTGATTGAGCATTGAGCCAAACCGTTGTTCCATCTTGTAGAGTTATCTGTGCCCGTTGTCCGGCAGGAACAAACAGTGTGTTGGTGTTGGCAACAGGTATTGGTGATGGAGCAGAAAGATGATTGGTGATCCACCAAGTAGCAAACACAATTAGTGCCACTGTTGCTGCGTATCCGGAAGCCAGTTGGATTATTCTTCGTATTTTTCTTCGTTTTACCTTTCGGGTAAATCCGGCATAGGCTTCTTTAGCTTCTTCTTTGTTTTGTACTTGCGGAGCAATATTGAGTAAGGCTTTCATGTTTTGTAAATCCATGAATTCCTTTTTTAATGATTCGTCTGCATCAAATTTTCGTAATAACTCTACTCTTTCTGTTTGAGTGAGTTCTTCCTGCATATATTTCAGTATGTATTCGTCCATTTTTTATAATCTATATTAAGTAGACGAACCACAAAAGAAAATCCGCTAAAAGAAAAGTGATTTTTTTGTTTTTCACCACAGAGTTTGCAGAGTTACACAGAGTTTTTTATTTCCATGCGGCATCACAATAAAAAACTCTGTGAAACTCTGAGAACTCTGTGGTGAAATCATAAATATCATAAATTACATAAATTATACTATTCCCCCTCAGAAGATTTTCGACGAAAAAAGTGTCATAAGTGTCACACATACTATAACTAACTATAATACAGTTAATTACAGTGTGACACTTCGTGTTTTTAAGAAAAATAAGTACCACCGAAGTGTCACACGCAAATTTTCGAAAATGGTAATATATCTTTCCATAAAATGATTCGCGGAAGGCCACGTAGTGGCTATGAACAGGTAGCCGCAATGCGGCATATTTTAACCACAGAGTTTCGCAGATTAACGCGGAGTTTTTAATTTCTATGCAGCATTGAATCTTAAACTCTGCGAAACTCTGCGTACTCTGCGGTTAAAAAAAGAATAGTTAAGCTGCAAAGGGGAGGTGCCCAAAGGGCGGAGGGGTCCGAGAAAGTTTTTTGTTTCTCTGTAGGATGCTTTTTGTTTCACAGTAGGAAACCAACAGTTTCACGGTAGGAAACCAACAGTTTCACAGTAGGAAACCAACAGTTTTCTATATAGGAAACTAGTAGTTTCCTATATAGAAAACTAGTTGTTTCATTGGTAGAAAACTAAATGAAACTACTTGTTTTTCCTGTATGTGAAAACACCATGTTTTCAGCGTTTTCCTATCTTGTACCCGATTAACCATAAAATTAGAAATAATATGCACTTATCTCATTTTGTTAACCATTTAGTGGCCGATTACCATTGTTGCGGCCGTTATCAAACTGCCGAAGGTTACCTGAGTGCCTACCGTAGTATGATTGCTTTTCATGGAGGCGACCTTCGTTTGTGTGATTGCTTTACTGCCAGCTGGCTTCATGCCTACCACGCCAACCTTTTGAAACGAGGGCTTCGCAGTAATTCCATTGTTTTTTACATTTCGCGTATCAACTCCCTCTACCACAAAGCTGTTAGTAGTGGTGATGTAACTGCCCGGGCAGGGCTTTTCGACCACCTGTGCACCAAACCGGTGCCAACCCAGAAACGTGCCGTGTCTCCCGAAGTAATCAGCCAGCTCTGCGAGGCCGACCTTTCCAAATACCCGGCCCTTGAGTTCAGTCGCGACATGTTTGTACTCAGCTTTTACCTGCAAGGCATTGCCTATATCGACCTTGCCCATCTGCGTAAAAGCGATGTTGATGGAGAAAATTTTACTTATCAACGGCGTAAAACCCGTAGCACAGTTCCTGTAGTAATTGATGCCGAGGCTCGAAAAATCATCAACAAATACAAGAATGTTGATCCGGAATCGCCCTACCTGTTACCTATAATTCGTAGTGGTAGCCCCAAAGAAGAACGGCAGTTGTATAAAAATGCTCTTCGGAAACAAAACAGATGTCTTGAAAAAATTGTACAGATGTTGGGTATTACCGATCATGTCACTACGTATACGGCCCGGCACAGTTGGGCCACTATAGCCCACAACGAAGGTGTTCCTACCCCCGTAATCAGTCAAGCCATGGGGCATCAAAGCGAAGAAGTAACCCATATTTATTTGCAATCTTTCGATCAGTCTGTACTTTCAAATGCCAACCAGGTGGTAATTCAAACAGTACTGAACGTGCATCAAAAAGAAATGAAAAAGAGAAAACAAAGCAGAAAAACAAAGTGGGTGTGCAGAAAACCGAACGGTTAATATTGATTACAGATTATTTGTCTATCTCTATGTAGGAGAGAGACATTGAATTCGTTGCAAATGTAAGCGATTTCATTGAAACCTCCAAAAAACCTTCTTAAACTCTTTATTTTTTGTAAATATCACTTTGGTAATAAGATCATACCCCTAGCTTATTATTATAGTAGCCTTTTGTATTTTGTCTTCAAAAAAATGTACAATAAAAAGTTTCCTTTATCTTGTTATTTAACTACAATTAACCATTTTGCTTCTTCTGTATTTCCTATTTTCCATAATTTCCCCTACCCACGAGTCTTTTTCCTTTTTATTCTTCCTCTTGAGTCAATAATAAATGCTATTTAGTATCAAATACTAACAAATAGGCGTCGTTTATTATATCCGGTTTCGTAGTCTAACAACTTATTTGTCTCTCTCCTACATAGAGAGGGACAACTAACGACTAACGAATTAATAGACGCGATGCTTAACAAAAAAACTCTTTATGTAATTTATCTGCTTCACAAGGCGAATGAGTTATGTTTGAATGCAGGCAACCCTTTCCGTGGTAAATCCGATTTAGCGAATCCAGTTTATTTGGATATGGTTCGTATACGTAGCTATTTGCGTAGCGAAATCAAGAATAATCTTGACGATGAGGCGTTGCTCGACCTTCTTCTTTGCATACGTCGTGTAATTGATGCTGTGCGCATCCCTCGCAATTTGAAATCTGGTTTTCCGCGCACGCTTCCTCAGTTTAGCCGTTTGTGTAATCATTGGCTCATTCATTCTCAAATCAATTAATTTTATGCAACATATACGTATTCAATTCATATTCATCCTTGTTTTCACGCTGGTAGTTGGGAGTAGCTGTCTGGCTCAGGAAGCAGTAAATAGTTATCGTTTATACAACGGTTCACCCCGTTTGTTAGTAAAAAGTAACTTGTTTTACAACGCAACAGCCAGTATTAATCTTGAACTGGAGTTCAAACTGAGTCGTCGGCACACTCTCAGCCTGCCAGTAAACTACAACCCTTTTGAATTTGCCAATAACTCCAAAAGGAAACATCTGTTGGTTCAACCCGAGTTTCGCCATTGGCTTTGCGAATCGTTCATGGGGCATTTTCTGGGCATTCACGCCCACTATGCTTATTACAATGTAGGTAATATCAATCTTTTTCGTGCCACAAAAGAGCATCGTTACCAAGGTTGGCTGGGTGGAGCAGGTGTTTCGTGGGGCTACCACTGGTTGTTGTCACCCCGCTGGTCGTTGGAGTTCACTGTTGGTTTGGGGTATGCGTATCTGGATTACGATAAATACGACTCTCCCAAGTGTGGTAAGTTGGTAAAAAGCGACAATAGGCATTATGTGGGGCCAACAAAGGTTGGATTGAGTTTAATTTATGTGATTAAATGAAGCTATTGGTTTTTTTGAAACGCAGATTAACGCGGATTAACGCAGATTAATCTCTACTTAAATAATCAGCGTTAATCCGCGTTAATCAGCGTTAATCCGCGTCTCAAAAATAAAAAAAGAAAGAAAATGAAAAAGAATAAACTAAGAGGCTACGGCATCGTAACTCAAAACTCATTACTCAAAACTCATTACTTTATCGCCTTTATTACCTTTATAAGCTTTTCGACCTTTGTTGCCGCCCAGCAATATCACGGTTCTGCCCTTGTTGAATCTCTTGATTTTTGCGAGCGCAACGATAGCCTGTTGATTCGTTTCAGCATACAAATTGAATCAAATGTTGTTCCCTCTTGTGGCAGTGTTTTGTTTATCCCCGAAATACGGCAAAAAGGTAGAATATTTGAACTTCCATATATTCAAGTTAACGGTGCAGCCCGCTCAAAGGCCAACCGCCGCTGGTTTGCTGTAACCAGTAAAGGATGGCTGGCCAATTATGAGGCTCCCTATTTATTGGTAAATACAAACAAATATATCAACGACCAGTTTTTTTATACCCTTAAACTTCCTTTCGAATCGTGGATGAACGAAGGTAGTCTATACATTCGTCAGGAAGTTGTGGGGTGTCGTGCACAAGTAAATATGTATACCTATAAACTCAATGACCAGCTGAAGCTGGCACCTCGCGAGCCTTATGTAGCTCAACCGTTAGTGTCTTTGGTTACTCCTGCCGAAGAATTTAAAACCCGTAACCGCCAAGGTAGTGCTTATCTGGATTTTCAGGTGGGCAGTTCGGTAATACTTCCCGATTTTCGTCGCAATCCTGTTGAGTTAAGCAAAATTGATGATGCTCTTCTGGAAGTGATGAGCGATGAGGATAGCCAGATAACCGAACTGTTTATCGAAGGTTATGCATCGCCCGAGGGTAAGTATGCCAGCAACGAAAAGCTGGCCCGCGAGCGTTCGATGGCCCTGAAAGAGTATATCCGCAGCAGTTATATGTTGTCTGAAAAGATTTTTACTGTGCGCTCGGTAGCCGAAGACTGGGACGGACTGCGTGCTGTGGTTGATGGTAGTGATTTTTCTCAGAAAAAGCAGATACTGAACATTATCGACAGTGCCGACGATTATGATCGTAAGGAGGCCCGTTTAAAAGACCTGCCGGTATACTATCGGTTGTTGAAAGATGTTTTTCCGGAGTTACGCCGTGTAGAATATCAAATAAATTACGCTGTACGTAACTATACTACAGCCGAAGCCCGTATACTAGCAAACAGCAACCCCGAAAACCTGTCACAAGCCGAACTTTACCGTGTGGCTATGGAGTATGGAAAAGGAAGTAATGAATATAAACGAATAGTTATTGAAGTGATACCTAAATATCACGATAACGATCCCGTTGCCTTGAACAATGCCGCTGCCTTGTTAATTGAAAATAACGAATTATCAACCGCCCTTCGCTTATTAGAAAAAGTACCTACACTACCAGCTGCCTGGAACAACAAAGGTGTAGTGTATATGATGCGTGGCGAACTGGATAAAGCTATCGAAATGCTGAATCAAGCCAAAGTAGCGGGGGTACAAGAGGCTGCGCATAATTTGCAAGAAGTGGATAAGTTAGGGATTAAGAATTGAGAATTAAAAATTAGATGAATTTACGATACAACAAAGAAACCGCATGGCAATTCCTCTCCCTAGAGGGGAGAGGTGCCCAACGGGCGGAGAGGGGGGACAAGATTGCACAGCTAAGTTCCCTGCAAATGGGTTTTACTCCCCGCCCCGGCCAGAAGGCCACCCCCGCCTCGCAAGGGCGGGGAATCCCTGCGGCATCGTTCAATCGTAAATATAAATATTCATTCATTTTTTTGTTATTATTGGTTAGTTCCTGCGTGAGTAGTGACTCCAAGAAACGTCACCTCACTGAGCGTCTTTTTTTTGAAAAAAGTAGAATTGGAATTACTCATCCAACTGTTCGGAGAGGTGACACATTGACTACTGTGGTGCTAAGTGAAGAAGTAAATAAATATAACGAGTTCTCTGCATCCCGAACGCAAAACCATGAAGACCGCCGGTTGGATACCAATAAAGTGTATGCACTTGAACAGGTTATAGTTACCTCTCGTGCCCGGTTTGTATCTGTACACAAAGAACAAGTAACGCTCGATTTCCTTATTCGTGTACCTGCGGCCTACCTGTCGGCCGATTATCAATTGGTGCTTACGCCCGAAGTTTTTCATAACGACTCTGTTGTGAAACTGGAAGATGTGGTGTTGCGTGGTAAGAATTTTATTGAACTTCAAAAGCAAGACTATGAACGATTTGAAAACTATATGGACGACATTATAAACCCCATTGCTTACGACTCGGTGTTTGTAGACCATCGTGAGGTGAACCGCGAATTAAAACGCCGCAGGCGTAATAAACTCAATCAATATTATAGCAAATGGCGACTGATGCAAAAATACCGTGACTGGCGCAACGCCGAACAAACCAAGTACGATGCTTATAATGTGAAACGTGCCGAAAAACTCAGAAAGAAGTTACAGGAACACGACAACAAATATAGCGCCCTGTTTTTACGTAAACTGGCTGCACGCCAGGATACCAGTTTATTGAACAGGAAGTACCGGAACGAGCGTAAGCAAATTATCGACAGAACTTCTGTTCGCAAGCAAATTACATTAGAAACAGTACCGGTCAGGTATCGCAATTTCTATCTGAAAAGCATTGCCTCCGAAGATCTTGGTCCGCTTTTACCTAAAGAAAAAGACTCTGTAGAGATTGCTACAGCCTATATGTTGCACAGCCAGTTAGAAAGTAACAAGTTGAAAAATGCCCGGCAACAAGAAGTTTTTAGATATATGGTACCCAGCCCATATCGTGCAGATGCACATTACAATGCAAAAATTGTTCCCGGAAAGGATTACACTTATCGCTATACATGTACCTATCCGGTAACAGCGGGGTTGAAGGTATTGAAACTAACACTAACAGGAACCATTACGGCTACCGACCGTAGTTACTTTAAAATGCAACAGGTAGACACGTTGAACTACATTGTTTCGTCGACAGACGAATTGGCCGACGGTAATTTATTAACCAACCCCAACTTTACGGATGTGCAGCGTAGCGAGTATGCATTAGCCCTGAAACAATTAGCAAACCGTGAATATCAGCAGGCCTTGAATATATTGAACAATTACAACGACTATAACACAGCAGTGGCTCTAGCTTGCCTGGGGTATGATGGTAAAGCTTATAATATCCTGGCAGCCTTGCCGCAAAATGCCAATACGCATTATCTGGCAGCTATCCTGTGTTCAAGAATGAAAGAAATGCAAGCAGCTGCCGATCATTTGAGGGAGGCTTTCCGGCTGGATCCGGATAAGGTTGATCGAGCCGAACGTGATCCGGAGATTAGTAAATTGAAAATTGAAAATTGACAATTGAAAATTACAATTCTCAATTTTAATATATTATTAATTATAATTAAAAACAAAATGAAAATTAAGTTTAAGTATGCGGCTCTAGCAGTCGTAGCCCTAACGATGGGCTTAACAAGTTGTTCGAACAACAACGAATTTAGTGGTGAATATAAAATTGTAGCCGGAGACCCCACAGCAATGGAACTGGCCATTACTGCACCTCGTGCTTTGCAAGGACGTGCTGCCGATGATGGTAATGCAACAGATGCCGAAGTTGAGATGAACGATGTAAATGTGTTGATCTACGCCGAAACCTCTATTGATGGATTCTATATACTGGAACAGAATGTGGCGTTAAAAAGAAACGATTTTAAAGTAGATCGTGAGTACCCCGACACCTACATGATGGATGGTAGTAAAATTACTACAACCACAGGGAATAAACGGATTTATATTTTGATGAACTACCCCGGTGTGTTTCCCGAGCTAAACTCTCCGCTGTCTGATTTGGCAAAAGTGGTTTATACGCTTACCGCAACCAATAGCCTGTCGAGCAATGGGCTTGCTATGGCAAGCACCGAGGCAAAACAAGCCAAACTGGTGGTCGAAACCACTCCGGGTACTACTCCGGCAGCCAATGTTGTAACAGTAAGTGTAAAACGTATGGTAGCTAAAGTAACTGTACAAGAAGACATTACACGCGATGGTGCAGGTAAAATTACCACCTTGGGTGGTGTATTTACCAACCTTCAGTTTGCCCTTGGTAACATCAATAAAAAAACGTATGCTATCCAAAACCGTGTAGGAACTACTCCTAACATTGTGGTGCACGACACCAACTGGGAAAACTATGTTGCAGGTGATTTCTTTACCATCAGCAGTTATCTGCCCAACTCTACCGAGTATTTTGCAGTAGATGCTAATACAGCTACCGCCCTTACTGCCAAAGCAGTTTATGTGCCCGAGAACACTACAAAAACCTATAACGTAAACGGTGACAACCTAACTTACGTTTCGGTACGTGCACAGTATGCACCTGCCTATTTTTGTAATGCCAGCGGAGCCAGTAAAGGCGCAAACACTGCTGTAAAATCGTTTTGGACAGTTGTAAAAGCCGATGGTTCAATCTATTTCTTTGATGTAGAAGCCGATGCAACTACTTTTAGTACTGCAAACGCAGGCTCAACAAAAAGTACTGAGTACAAAAGCGGCCTTTGCTACTACCGTGCCTACCTCAATAAAACAGGAGCACCCGATGCTCACATCCCCGGTTCTGTAGCTGCTAAATTTGATGTATTGCGTAACAACTATTACAAAGTTACCATTAACAGCATCAAAGCACCGGGTAAACCGGTTGACGAAGCCGAGGTAACAGAAGATACTTCGCTTATTGTAAATGTAGAAGTAGAAACTTGGAGCAACGTTGCCGATGGATACGATTTACTCTGATACTTTCTAAATCACCCGCCCGTTGGGCACCCCCTCCCTGAATCAGGGGAGGGGACTTTCCCTTTCTAATTTTCAAGAAACAAAGGAATTTTAATGATGAAGCTATTTACACGAACATATTTGCCTGCGTTGCTGTTGCTCTCTGCACTGCTTGCCGGTTGCATCAAAGAAGATTTATCAGGGTGTTTGGCAGGGTTACAAATCTATTTTTCATACACCCCGGAAACGTACACTCGTGGGTATATAAACGAAACAGAGGTAAAAAGGATAGACCTTTTCGTTTTCGATGCCGAAGAAATACTCAGGGGCGTGTATGTAGATAAAAATCCGACACTGAGTCTTAATTATTGTATTGCAATAGACAACCTGCCCGCCGGCGATTATAACTTTGTTGCCTGGTGTGGTGTGCCCACACATTATAAATTTATTCCTCAACAATTTGTTATAGGCCAAACCAAACTGGCCGACGCCTTGCTTTACCTTGAACACGAAAATGAAGTAACAAACGGCGTGTTGCCCCTATTTTATGCCGGGAAAACAGAATTTGTAACCAATGCCGACGAACAGAAAATCTATCTGCCACTAAACAAAGCTTACAACACCATAAACCTCACCACCGAGGGATTGCCATTGAACAACAACGACTACCAACTGTTGGTTTACGACAATAACAGTATATACGATTTTGATTATTCTTTCGTTGACAACGACAACGAATTTGCATATACCACCCAGTGCCAAAAAGACCCCAACGGCCAGCTGTTGGCATCGCTCAATATACTAAAGCTGGCCGCTCACCGCAGCCCCATCATCAAAATAAAGAACCAAACAACAAACACGCTATTATACAGCGAAAACCTGGTGACATTGATAAACGAAATTAAAAACATTGATTACAACAATACCCATGTTTTCAATATACACCTGCGCTTTATGGGGCCAAATGTATCTGTTTACATTAATGGCTGGTGGGTGGTAGACGACGAAATAGGATTGATTTAAAAAATGATAATTGGCTATTTATGAATATGAATAAGATTAAAACCAGATTACTTTTACCGGCCACTTTGTGGGCCTTTCTGTTGGTTGCCTGCACACCAGAAGACGATAGTACAGAATATCCCACTCCAATAGTGCCCGAGAAGGTAGATGTAAGAGTTTCGCTGCAAATGCCCGCCTCTTCAACACCTGCATCTACCCGTGCCATTTCGGTGATTGACGAAAACTATGTAGAGCAAATAGATGTATTGGCCTTTAAGGCCGATGGCTCCAAAGCATCGGGCTGGGCGTTTGCCTACAGTGCCGAAGGCCGATCTATTATTGATGTTACGGAAGACAACCCTACCAAAGCAAAAAAACAGTTTTCGGTAACGCTTATCAAGGCAACCACAGAGCAAACCTTTGTGGTGCTGGCCAATGCCCGTAACGAATTGACTGCTTTGGGCTACATAGGCCCAGGTGCCGACAAAGACGAATTGCTGGCCCGGCTGGTGTGCTCTAATGCGGACAAGTGGAATGCTAACAACGATAAAGGCGAAAATGATGCGTCGAAAACATTCAAGCCTTTCCCTATGTGGGGCGAAGTGAAAGAAACGCTTACCGACCAGGTGAAAGAAATTTCGGGCGTAAGTTTGGTACGGGGAATTGCCCGTTTCGATTTATTGTTGAGTCAGGATGTGATAGACGACGGAAACTTTGTATTAAACCAAGTGTATGTATATAATAGCAAGAACCAAGGTCGTATTGTGCCCGATGTTGCCAACCTGAAACACAGTGCAAAGGTGCAAGCTGCTACCGTGCCAACGGGTAATATTAACAATACCAGTCCACTGGTGTATACTGTGCCTACAACCATGCGTACAGCTTTTGAGCGTACCATATATTTGTTCGAAGCAACAGGTAAAGCCGAAGATAAAGCCTCCGAAGCCACTTGCATAGTGGTGGGTGGAACCTACGGAGCCGATACCAAACCCACTTACTACCGCTTGGATTTTCTTAAAAAAGAAATAACCGATACTTATTACCGCGATTTATTGCGCAACCACCTTTACCGCATGACCATATTGAGTGTAAAAGGAAGGGGTTACAACACCCCCGACGAAGCTTTCAACTCTAAATCGTTCAACATGATTGCCACCGTTGTTGAGTGGGACGATGGACAGGCAGGCAATGTTATCTTCGACAACCAGTATTACCTTTCCATACAACCCGAAATGGTATTTAATTTCCGGAAAGAGGCCGATGCAACACCTGTTACAGTGAAAACCGACGTGCCGGCCGGATTTAAAATAACAAAGATTACCGAAGCCGATGGTACCACAGCAAACACCGGATGGTTAACAACCAACAAAACAACCGGCACCCTGTATGGTGCAGGCGAACTGCCAACAGATGTAAGCATTCGTGTAAGCGAAAACACAACAAGCGCATTGCGCACCGGCCACATTTTTTTAGAGGCCGGACGCTTACAAGCCAAACTCACTGTGCACCAAGACATAAAGCCTAAAAGGGTTGCCACATTTAATTTTATTGAGTATATCAATGTAAATGGTACCGGAACGAACATACCATACAACGGTGGAAAAATTACTGCAAAAGTAAATACCAATATGGCTTGGGGGCTACAAACCAATATTGGCGAAGAACTATATATGGCAGAGCCCGCTTTAGAAACACCGGCAGATTACACATTAACAGCAACCTTCCCTGCCAATACAACCTGGAATACTATTGGTAGAAAAATATTGATAACAAATAATAATAAAGTAGTGAGGGAAACTGTGTTTGCACAACCCGGCTATTCTGCTAAAGTTTCGGCAACAGCAGTTACTGCCCGAATCGGCGGTACATCAGTTGTTACTGTTACCGGTTATCATCCCTTATTACATGTGCGTGCTATTACCGGAAACACTATTTTGGCCAGTGGCACTGTGGCAGCCGGAGCTACACCAACAACAGTAAAAACTACAGGTTTAGTTATTCCCGAATCATTTGTTCTGGAACGCGATATTACTATTCAGTGTTCCATAGATGGTGGTGTCAATTGGCAGGATATCAGAACTTTTAAACAAACAGGCGCTATTGCAGCTCGCTTTGCTCGTAGTAATGTTGTTTGGGACAAGGCAAATCAAAGACTAACGTTTGCTGTTACTCCAGCCGATAATGCTACTATCCCAGCTAACTCACAAGGGTTGTTTTTTAAATGGGGGTCGTTGGTGGCTATTAGTCCGGCGGGATTACCATCGAGTTATATCCCAGACCCCTTGGATCAAAATCCCCCAGACCCACAACGAGTTTATACAGCAGAAAAATACCCAAGCGGACATATTGTATATTCACCAACTGGAATTTACACTTACGATTGGGAAAGTATTCCTTATGTTGATAGTACTGATGGTGTATTTGGCAATGCCAGCGGTGCTGAAAACGATTTCATTGATTATGATGGTAGCGGTTTCTGTGGATCCGAAGGTAAAGGAGATATTTGCCAGTATATTTCCTCCAAAGGTTGGGTAGAAGGTAACTGGAACTGGCGTATGGCTACTGCGAATGAACTCCATCAACTGTTAAACGAAGAACAGTATAAGCCGATTAACGAACCACCGTATACGTGGGATTCCTATAGGTTTTTCGCCCCTAACATTGAAAGCAATCATTACGGTTATGCTCAACCTGCGTTTGGTGTGTGGTTTGGTGCGGGTACACGGTTGGCTGCAAATGAACAAAATCCAGAGTATGCTATGTTCGTTCCTGCATCAGGATATCGCACTTTTTATAATAAAGAAGTAGGAGGATTACCTTACTATTTTGGGCATGCTCTCGATGTAGTGAGTGGTAGTTCGATGGGAGGAAGAAATTATGCGCATATTCAATATGGTTCTGGGGCTCCAATGATTGTTATCGTCCAAGGCAGGCATCACGCTCGACCGGTGCGCTGTATTCGAGAATAATCAATCTGTGTTTAATAGGCATAACACTCCATTTAGCATCAACTATGAAACTAAAACTATTCTTTTTTCTCTTCCTGCCCCTCCAACTACTGGGGCAGGATTTCCCCGTTTCCGCCTCCTTTGCCCACAGCAACATTGTATGGGATGGAACTAAGCTAACCTTTGCCACCACTCCGGCCGGGAATGCCGCTATCCCTGCCCGTTCGCAAGGCGTATTGTTTCAATGGGGTTCGTTGGTGGCTATCAGTCCGGCAGCCCTTTCGGGAAATAACGCTACTTATACCGCCGGGCAATACCCACAGGGGCATATTATTTATTCGCCAACCGGCGTTTACGATTATAAGTGGGCAGATATTCCGTTTGTGAATGACACTATAGACCATATTACCGGCTTCGATGCCCGTGCCGGTACAGGCGATATTTGTCAATACATATCGGCACAAGGCTGGGTAGATGGCAATTGGCGGCTACCTACAATCAATGAATACATCCGGCTGCTGGCCGAGCAGCCCGGTGTATCCTATGGTGGTGGCTTTACCAATACACTTGTAACTTCTGGCAGATCGGCAAACAATCATTATGGGTATTACCAAGTACCGGCAGGGCAGGAGTTGGCCGGCGGCTTACGTTTTCCGGCCGGCGGTTACCGTAAATATTACAATGGTGTGGCCAATGCTGTGGGTAAGTTCGGCTATGTTTGGTCGGGCTCAGGGTACAGTGGCGGGTATAGCTATTATATGTTAGTGTATGGTAGCAGGGTTATTAAAGGGATTCATGAGTGGCAGAATGCGTTTGCGGTGCGGTGTGTGCGGGATATGTAGATGAAATTTTGTATCTTTGCGCCATAAATAGTTTGAATGCGTAATTATGTCTATAGGATTTGAAGCAAATGAAGAAAAAATAGGAGTATTGTTAGCTTATATAAGCTCAAAGATCTCCAATCTAAATTTAAGAAAGTTAATTAAAATAATTTTTCTTATTGACGAACTTTATATCAAGGAAAATGGTTACCCTTTAACTTGGTTAGATTATTTTGCCTGGAAAAAAGGACCTGTGGCTCCTGAAATATATGATATAAAAAATGGAACGTTTTCTAAATATGTTAAAGCACACAAAAGTATTAAGGATGGAAAATACTATGTTTATCCAGTAAATGAGTTTAACTTAGATGCAGGATTAGATTTATTTGGAGAATATCATTTGGAAGTCATTGATTCAATAATTAATGAATATGGTAGCTTTACAGCCGATCAATTATCTGAAATTACGCATCAATCAGAAAGCCTTTGGTCTAAAACCGTTTCAGAAAAAGGATTGGATTTTAAAGACAATGGAAAATCTACCGTGAAATTGGATTTGATTTCTTTGATAAAGGACGATGAAGAAAAGTATAATTCATATATTGAAGCTTTGGATAACATCATGTTCACAGCTAGTTTAAATCAAGCTTGATATTTGGGATTATGCTAAGTCCTAAAAATGTTATTTATGGCTTCTGTCTTTTTACTATACCTAAGAAAGATAAGTATCTAATTTCTTTGTACAGAGGTTCTGATCTTGATATTATTGCGTGTTTCTCTACATCGCAACAATATCATATTACAAAGTACCCGCACATTACTCATGGAAAAGTTAAAAATGAGAAAGGAGAAATCGTTGCTTATGTTTTTGATATTGGACATGTAGTTGGTAAAACTACCGGTAATATTCCATTTGCTTTTCCAAAAAGAACAATAATCCCTTTTGACTATTGTTTCCAAAACAAGAGTCAGCAAGAACTTATTGATGGATTTAATAATCCTCGTATTTGCTTCGTTTTAAGTGAAGAAGAATATATTGAAATTCTTTATTCAATGTATAGATCTAAATATACTCCTATCAGATACAAAAAAATATTTGAGAAAATTTTGAATGAGTTATGTGTATGAATCTACTACAAATCCTTTAGCAAAACATTACTAGCCTTGCCATAATAATCATCCCTGATATCAAGCAGTACCTTCCATTCATCTTTAAACTCATTTTCGGTATCAATCTTGAAATCCTCCGAACCATAAGAGTCCAGTCTTTCAAGTAAAACAGCCACATTTAGTTTATTGATATCCATGGAAGGCTGATATGTTATATCATCACTTTTTTCGTCCGACATAACTTCATGAACAAGGTTGATTTCTTGTAGTTGAAATAGAACCTGATTGGTTAAACTGATAGGAATCTGGTATTGCTCGGATATCACTTCGGCCGAGTAAGGTGGCTCGTTGTTTTCGAAGCGTTTGGCAATGAGAGACATAATAAGGATAGAAATAAAGTCTCTAAACCGTCGGCTGATATTCCGGGTATCTTTATCAAAGCTGTAAGCATGAACATTTTGAATAGAATAAGTTAGCTCTACACCAATTAAACAAATAGTCCACGACATTTGCAGCCATAAAAGCAATAAAGGAATGGCAGCAAAACTACCATATATAGCATTGTATTTGGTAACCCATATCTGTCCATTGATATACAGGAACTGGAATGTTTGGAAAATAGTACCCGCAAGAACGCCCGAAATAAAGGCAGGCATAAACTTTACCTTGGTATTTGGCATAAAGATGTATAAACCAGTAAACATAAACCAAACCAAAATAAAAGGAATTAATTTTACCAGAAAACGCATAAAAGAACCTAGGAGAATATAACTTTCCATTTCTTTTAATATGGTACTGGTAAATATAGAAACCCCTCCGGATAACACCAGAAGAATGGGTAGTAACAAAAACATGGAGAAATAGTCTGTTATTTTCCGGTACATGCTTCGTTGCTTTTTAACCTGCCAGATGTGGTTAAAAATACTTTCAATATTATCGGTTAGGTTGAGTACCGTCCACAATAACATAACCAATCCTATACCAACAAATACTCCGCTTTGTGCCTGCTTTAAGTAATCATCAACAAATTGCAGAATGGTTCCTGTGTTCTCGTTTACACCTCCCATAAATCCGTCGAGTTGGTTTCTTACCAGATTTTCAAAACCAAACCCGCGGGCAATTGCAAATAAAATTGCCAGTATAGGTACAATAGCCAGCAGTGTACTATAAGTCAAGGCCGATGCCCTCTGACCTATTCTATCTGATGCAAATCTATCGGCAGTAAGGTATATGGATTTTAAAGCAGTATATAAAAAGAATCTGTTCTGAGTAACTTCACCTTCGGTAACCCGCCAGATATCTTCGGTAATAAAATTCCAGAATCGTTTTATTTTATTAATCATGGTTTAAGTAGATAGTAGTTAGTAGATAGTAGATAGTAGAAAACGATGCCGCATTACTAGCTACTAACTACCAGCTACTAACTATCTACTAACTACTAATTAAAAAAAACAGTTAACCTATAAGCCGGGTTCTGTTCCTTAATAAAAATTAAGGCGTTTGTCATTTATCTGAGTGATATGTTGCCATATCACTTTAGCGGTCTACCCTCCAACATGGGGCGAGCAGCCCTCATAGCGCCGGTATACATGACCTTACAACTCCTAAGACGTACAGCTCAACGTGTCACCACGCGACTGGTGGGCTCTTACCCCACCTTCTCACCCTTACCTGTTTTGCAACAGGCGGTTCTTTTCTTCTACGTTACTCCACCCTCACGGATAGCTTTCGGTTAAAAAGTAGGATGCTCTGTGTTGCCCGGACTTTCCTCCTGCATAAATGCAAGCGACAAACCGGTTAACTGTTTGAACTGCAAAATTACAAAAAAATACGAGGAAAGCCGTATATTTGTAATAGTTATGAGTTTTGAGTAATGAGTAATGAGTTTTGAGTAACTGTGTATCAATAACTCATTACTCAAAACTCATTACTCATTACTCAAAACTCATTATTCAAAACTTTTTATAATGAAAAAGACAGTTGTTGATATTCACGATTTACAACGAATGATTCCTTTCTTTAGAAGTAAGTTTGGAACATTTATGGGGAAACGCCTTATGACGTGGCTTTCTATAGATAAGGTAAATCAGGCTTATGCAAATTCGTGCCACTTACGGGGAGCCGAATTTACCACAGCGCTTTTAAGCGATCCCTTAATAGATACATCATATCAGATACACAATAAAGAAATCCTGGATACACTACCCACTGGTGCATTTGTAACGGTTTCTAATCATCCTATTGGCTCGTTAGACGGAGTTATGTTGATTGATGTTTTTGCAAAACTTCGGCCCGATTTTAAGGTGATGGTAAATGGTGTGTTAGCTATGATAGAAGCAATGGGCGATAACTTTATATCCGTACAGCCCGATTCAGAGAAAAAAGGAGGTAATCTGAAAAATGTGAATGGCGTTCGGCTCTCACTTGCCCGTTTAAAAGAAGGACATCCAATGGGATTTTTCCCAGCAGGTGGTATTTCATCATATAACAGTGAGAAAAAAGCAGTTTGTGATATACCTTGGGCACTTAGCATTATTCGGTTGATTCGTAAAACACAAGTTCCTATATATCCGGTTTATTTTGATTTCTTCAACTCTCGTTTCTTCTATTGGTTGGGTAAAGTAAACTGGAGAATCCGCACTGTACGTATTCCCGGCGAAGCTTTTAATAAACAAGGGAAAAAGGCCGACATCTATATTGGTAAACCAATATCTGTTGAGCAAGTAAATGAAATAAAAGACGATAGACTGTTGGCCGATTTTCTTTATCAAAAAACGTATGAGCTTTCGGGGCTAAACAATTACGTATAAAATTAGTTATATAACTAAGGTGTTCATAACTAATTTTAAAAACCAAAACAGAAACTTAAAAATGAAAACGATAATCTCTGTTATCTTGATAATTCTTTGTGCTTTACCAGCCCATACGCAAGAGCGTAAAAAGGTGGCTGTTGTGTTAAGTGGTGGTGGTGCCAAAGGAGTTGCCCATGTAAGAGCTTTAAAAGTAATCGAAGAAGCCGGTATACCAATTGATTATGTAGCAGGTACCAGTATGGGTGCTCTTGTAGGAGCTTTATATTCAATGGGTTATACTCCACACCAATTAGATAGTATGATTATGGTGCAAGACTGGAGCTTTTTGCTGAGCGATGCCGCCAAAAGAAGTACTAAAACGTTTACCGAAAAAGAAGACGATGCCAAATATGTGATTACATTGCCCTTTAACGAAACTCCCAAAGAAGCGATTCCCGATGGTATAATAAAAGGAAAGAATCTGGCAGTTCTTTTTAACGAACTAACAATTGGGTATCATGATTCTATTAACTTCAACAAACTGCCCATTCCTTTTGCTTGTGTAGCAGTAGATTTACGCAAAGGCAAAGAAGTAGTTTTTCATTCGGGTAAGATTAGTGAATCTATGCGTGCAAGTATGGCCATACCGGCTGCATTTACTCCGGTACGTACTGATAGTATGGTGTTGGTAGATGGGGGATTAATAAATAATTTCCCTGTAGATGTAGCATTGAAGATGGGGGCCGACCTTGTGATAGGTGTTGATGTGCAGAACGATCCTGATGAAAACAAAAGTTTAGCAACTGTTCCTGATATGGTAAGCGAAATGTCGGACATGTTGAGCCGCGATAAGTATAACGAAAACATGAAGCATGTTGATCTCTATATAAAAGTAAACGTTAAGGGATATAATGCAGCCAGTTTTACCTTACCCGCACTAGATACCCTAATGACCAGGGGCGAATATGCTGCCCGGCAGAAGTGGGATGAACTGATTGATTTTAAAGAAAAGATAGGGGTAAGAAAGAACTATACTCCTGAACCGCGTGTGCCTTATCATTTCCTAACAGATACCACAGTGGTACACATTCACAATATTACTTTTACTGGCATTAAAAATCCGGACGAGTCACATCTTCTTGAAATTTGTAAGTTAACAGAAAACAGTTATCTTACCATGCAACAACTAAAAACTGCTGTAAAAAGATTGTATGCCAAACAGATATATGCTAATATCAGTTATACATTAAATGAGGTTTCCGATGGGTATAATCTTGTATTTTATATGGAAGATAACCAAGTAAACTTGTTTCGTTTGGGCATTCGGTTCGACTCCGAAGAAATTGCAGCCATACTGTTAAATGCAACATATAATTTTAATACCCAAATACCTACCACAGCCACATTAACTGCTAGGTTTGGTAAACGGTCGGGTGCCCGACTGGATTATATGGTTTTGCCTAACCCTTTGCGATTCTTTAATTTTTCGTATGCTTATCATTATAATGATATAAACATGTATAGCCGTGGTGATAGAAAATATAACGCTACCTATCATCATCATCTTGGAGATATTGGCTATTCCAATATTTTTAGTCAGGATCTGAAAATTGGCTTAGGGGTTCGTTATGAGTATTTTCATTACGATAACTTCCTGTATAATAGGAATGAAAACAATCAGGTGATAAAATCCGAAGGCTTTTTTAGCTATTACTTTTTAGCCCGTTACGAAACAATGGATAAGAAAGTATATCCAACCCGAGGTACTTCGTTGCAGGCTGATGCGTCTGTTTATACCGACAATTTATATAGCTACAACGATGATTCTCCTATCACAGCTGTGAGTCTTTGGTGGAAATCTGTTTTTTCAATAACCAATCGGTTAGCATTTATTCCTTCGGGATATGCCAGGGTATTGTTTGGTAACGATTCTCCTTATTCGTACCTTAATACTGTTGGCGGAGATACACCTGGGCGGTATGTACCACAACAAATTCCATTTATAGGAATTAACTATATGGAAATAGTTGATAATTCGTTGTTTGTAGTTAATCTTCGGTTGCGACAAAGAATGTTTAAAAAACATTATGCAATAGCAAACTTCAATTATGGTTTAACAAATAATAAAGTCGGAGATGTATTTAATGGAAGAAAACTGGCCGGTGGTAGTATTGGCTATGGATACGATAGCTTGTTTGGGCCGCTGGAAGCATCGTTGAATTTCTCGAATAGTACAAAAAATGTAGAGTTCTATTTAAATATAGGGTATAGGTTTTAGGTAGAGTTGATAGTTGATAGTTGAGAGTTGATAGTTGATAGTTGAGAGTTACCATGCGGCATCGTAACTCTCAACTCTCAACTCTCAACTCTCAACTCATTCTACCTCCTTTACAAACAATTTTTCTCTTTCATCGCTAATGCCAAGCAACTTGTTTTTTATTATTTGTGCAGCTATCATGCTGAATATAATTCCATTACCACCATATCCAAGTGCAAAAAACATACGTTCTTTGCCTGGTTGGTTTCCAATAAAAGGAAACTCGTTTTTGGAAGTACTAAAAGTGCCACACCAAGCCATTTCTGTAACAAATGGTATGTTAGGATAAAGTTTTCTGAATTTCTTTTCCAGCCTGTTTACTTTTTGTCGAAGCAATTTATCACGCAATACAGGGTCTTTGAATTCAATATTTTCACCACCAACAATAATGCGGTTGTTACTTGTACGGATGTATAAGTACGGATTATTAGTTTCCCATATTAAGCTACGGTTGTGCCATAAATATTTAGGATCTAGCGGTTGAGAAATAATAGCATACGTTGCTGTTAGCGATGTTTGTTGTATTACTTTCTCTGGTAAGAAACGGCCGGCTGCAAATCCGGCAGCAATGATAACATATTTACATTGAATAATGTTACTTCTGTTTGTTACAAGCAAATAACCAGAAGGAATCTCTTCGCATCTTTCTACCATAGTATGGGTGTACACCTGCAACTGGTGCTTTTCCATATGATAATTAATAAGGTGGGTAGCCCCTGCATACGGGTCCATTTGTGCCGACGAATTGTTTTCGAGTGCACAACGGGCTTTGATACCATACTTCTCTTCCAACTCTTTTTTGTTCAGGAGTTTAACAGGTAAGTCGAGCTTTTTCCTGATTGCATATTCCTTTTCAATAAGATCTGCTCCCTTCCGGTTGCTTGCATAAAAAACACTTGGAACCCTTTCAAAGTCGGGATTATAATCTATGGACTTGAACACATTTTCAATATCATCAACTGATTTTGAGCAAGCGGCGTATGCCATCGCGGCATTTTTTTCGCCAATCTTCTCAATTAATTCAGTTAAAGGAGTATCTATTTCGTATTGCAGCAATGCTGTACTGGCAATGGAACTTCCCGATGAAATACTCTGCCGGTCGACCATTATACACGATATACCAGCATTACACAACTCATGTGCTACCAATGAGCCGGTAATTCCAGTACCGATTATCACAATATCTGTAGTGATATCTGTTAATAACGGATTGAAATAGTTCTCCATTGGATTTTTAGCAATCCAATAGGGAAGCCCTGAATATAAATCCATGATTTTAAAATTAGGTTACGAATTGGATTTCACCACAGAGGACACAGAGGACACAGAGGATTAAATTGCGATGTCGCAGAGAATTAAACCTCTGTGCCCCTCTGTGTCCTCTGTGGTGAAAAGTCCTTATTTCTGTGTTCAAATAATCAGCTATTTCTTAAAAAACGAAACTATCCAAAGTAATGCAATTGCACCTACAACCGACATTAATAATGAACCAAGAATACTGGTAGTAGAAAGCCCGAACAAAGTATAAATCCAACCACCAAGTACACTACCAACTAAACCAATAATAAGGTTGATGATAATTCCAAAACCACTACCCTTCATAATCCAACCAGCAATGGCACCTGCCAGAATACCGATAATAATTGACCATAAAATACCCATAATCGTATAATTTAAGTTTGTAATTTATCTACTTTACTATAACAACAGAATGTGGGTTTTGTTTATCGAACATTTTTATCTAAGTTTGTAATCGATACTAAATCTCTTAAATTAAATACTCAAATTTCTATGAAGATTACATTTATTGCCGTCTTCGGCTTTTTCTTATGTCTCCCTTCGTTGCTTACAGCGCAAAACTACAAACCGGGAGATGATTTCATTGAATTAACAGACACTAAACCGCACGATTCCAAAGAAGTATGGAATAAACAAAAGTTGGCCGTACAGTTGCAATGGGGTAATATTGATACCCGCTACCAGAAGCTAAGTGTACCAACAGCTGTTTCGGGCAATCGGTTATCAACCCGTGGCTGGAAAGGCGAACGTGTTAATGCACAGGCTGTTTTGTGGACAAACAAGGAACTCAAAAACGTTAGTGTAACTGTTTCCGACCTCAAGAATGGTTCGCGGGTAATTCCATCATCGGTTGTTACTACCAACTTTGTGCGTAACATCATGACCGATGAGTTAAACAAGGACAAGAAAGGTGCCTGTGGTCATCGCCCTAATAAGGCCGAATGGGATTCGTCTATGGTGGCCGATATCCTTGATATTCAAACAAAGATTGATTTGCAGGAACGTGTTACACAGCCAGTTTGGGTTAATGTGTGGCTTCCGCAAGATGCCGTTACGGGTAAGTACAAAGGTACACTTACTGTTACTGCCGATGGTATTTCTCCCATGAATCTGCAAATGGAAATAGAGGTATTGAACCACACTTTACCACAGCCTAAAGACTGGGCTTTCCATTTAGACCTTTGGCAGAGCCCGTATGCTGTGGCGCGAATGTATAATGTTACTTTATGGAGCAAAGAACACTTCGATATTATGCGTCCGCTGTTTAAACAACTTGCCAATGCCGGACAGAAAGTTATTACTGCTACCATTATGAATAAACCATGGAATCAGCAAACAGAGGATGCTTTCGAAAGTATGGTAATGAAGAAAAAGAACCTCGACGGTAGCTGGGAGTATGATTATACAGTGTTCGACACTTGGGTAGAATTTATGATGAGTGTGGGTATTGACAAGCAAATAAATTGTTTCACGCTTATTCCATGGGCATTGAATTTCGATTATTACGATTTGGCATCCAACCAGATACGATATGTACACACCAAACCGGGTGAAGCTGCTTATGAAGACTACTGGTTTAGTTTCTTGAAAGATTTTGCCCGTCACCTGAAACAGAAAGGCTGGTTTCACAAAACAACCATTTCTATGGACGAACGCGGGGCTGATGTAATGAAGCATGCCTTCAACCTGATTTTCCGTGCCGATCCTGATTACAAAGTATCCGGACAGGGACATTACTACCCCGAAGTAGAACCTATGATGCATGAAATGTGTTTGGCTTATGGTGAAAACTTCCCCGAAGATGTGCTTGCTGCACGTCGCAAAGCGGGCAAAGTATCTACTGTATATACTTGTTGCAGTGAGCCTTTCCCCAATGTATTTACATTCTCGCCTCCTGCCGAAGCAGCATGGACCATGTGGCATGCTATGGCCGGTAATTATGATGGTTATCTTCGTTGGGCATTCAACAGTTGGACTATAGATCCGCTTCGTGATTCCCGTTTTCGCACTTGGGCAGCTGGTGATACATATATCGTTTATCCTGATCGTAGTAGTATCCGGTTCGAACGTTTGGTAGAAGGTGTTCAGGATGCCGAGAAGATTCGTATTCTTCGGGAGGAGTTTACAACCAAAGGACAGAAAGCAAAACTGGATAAGCTTAATAAAGCAGTGGGTAAGTTTATGCCTGTAAACCTGACTATTACCAATGCTACCGAAATGGTAAATGAGGGTAGAAGGGTACTGAATAGTTTCAAGTAGTGAGTTTTGAGTAATGAGTAATGAGTTTTGAGTAATGAGTAGTGAGTTATGAGTTGCGATGCCGCATGGAAACTCACTACTCACTACTCAGTTTGTATAATTAAAAAATCTTTCCAATAAATAACCGCTTGTTTAGTAATTTTATTGCCTCTAAAAAGCAGTAAATACGAAAAGTTGTCCGATTAACCCCCGTTATACGCTTTGTAAGGCCTGTTTTAGTGTGCAAATTCAAAATGCTGCATTTTGCATTGATGAAATGCTGCATTTCGTTCATTCAAAATGCTGCATTTCGAAAGTGTGAAATGCTGCATTTTGAAATCGCGTTTTGCAGCATAAAAAACAGTAATGATTTGTGGATGGATAAAAACGAACAAATAGATATTTCCTGTTACTACCCTAACAGAAAAACCAATAAAGGAAAGTACTCTTTCAATTCAGCTTTCAGTTTTTTGTAAGCTATTCCCATTTGTGTTTCAACCGTATTGATGGTTATATTTAGCTCGGCTGCAATTTCTTTCTGCTTTTTTTGTTCAAATTTACTTTTAATAAATATCTCTCTGCATTTCTCGGGCAAAGTATCTATAGCTTTGGCTATGATATCTTCAATGTTATTTTCATAAAAAATATCCTGATTGAGTGCTTCCAGAGAATGAAAATTCATTTTTAGCATCAGTAGATGTTCTTCCTGTAGTTTATCGGCAACTTCTTTCACTAGAACTTTATGGCGCAAAAAATCTATGCAACGGTTTTTTGTAGCAGTAAAAAGATAGGCAATAAGATTAGTGTGAATGGTAAGTGCTTCTTTTTTCTCCCACAATTCCATAAATACATCCTGAACAATGTTTTCGGAATCCTGTTCGGAATAGATATATTCAAGGGCAAAGTTTTTCATTCTGGAGAAATAAGTGATATATATTTCTTCAAAACTAATTTTATTGTTGTCATTAATCATCTACCCTTTTGTGGCTTTAGAACTTTGCGACAAATATATGAATAATAACTTATATTTTAAACTGAATATTCATGTAGAGGAGGTAAAGTGAGGTAAAGTAGGTAAAGTACTTTACCTCTACCTCACTTTACCTCCTTTTCATTCTTAAATCAATTCTCGAACATCCTGCTTCGTGCCAGCATGCAAGCTCCTATAATTCCGGCGCGATCTTTTAGTTTAGAAGTAACAATGGCCGAATCTTTGTTTACCAGGTTGAGCGAGTATTTTCGGACGGCCGATTTAATAGGTTGCGTCAAGTAATCTTCGGTTAACGAAAGTGTACCTCCTATAATTACCAGTTCAGGATTGAATATGTTTATCAGTCCGGCTATTTGCTTACCCAGTTTTTGGCCAATTTCCTCAACAATTTCAATACAAAGCATATCCTCTTTTATAACAGCCTGAATAATATCGTCGAGTGTAATGGTTTCTCCTGCCAGTACCTGGTTCGATAAGATTGAACTTTCTCCGTTCCGAATCCGTTCAACCAAAACCCGATGCAATGCCGAGCCCGATGCTTCTGTTTCCAAACATCCTTTTTTGCCGCAGTGGCATATAATTTCGTTATCGTATATGCTTACATGGCCAAACTCGCCCGAGAATCCGGATTTTCCGGTATAAACTTTACCATCAATAATAATTCCAATGCCTAGCCCCCAGCTAACATTAACAAAAAGAATATCTTTTTCTCCTTTTACCTGGCCTTGCATATATTCGCCATAAGTCATAGACCGGGTATCGTTTTCAACAGTAATTTTGTACCCAATCTTTTCGGTCATTACATCGGCCAACGGACGCTCCTCGAAGTTAAACTGACTGAAACTAAAGCCCGATTCAGGATTTACACGTCCCGATACATTTACATTAATATTTAGTATCTTCTCCTTGTTAATGCTTAAGCTATCAATAAAGTTAAGTATGATTTTGCATAATTCGTTCAGTCCTTCTATCGAATTTTCAAATAGATAAGGGATGTTCATCTTTTGTTCTACTGTATCGCCTTTAAAATTAATAAGCCCCATATTAACGGCATATCTTTTAATTTCTACTCCGATAAAGTATCCCGATCCCGAGTTTAATCCATATAAATTAGGATAGCGGCCGCCACTGGTTTCTAATTTACCATAATCGTCAATGTATCCATCGTCGGACATTTCACTGATAAGTTTGGTTACGGTTGGAATACTTAAATCGAGTTCCTTAGCCAAATCGGGGATCGTGGAACTTCCATTATATATATAGTAGTTGATAATTCTTTTTTTTATTAAGGCATTTTTAGATCCCTTCTCTATTTCTTTTAAGAATTGCTGGTTCATATCCTTTTATAATTAATATAATATCGCAAATATAATTAATAATTTTATCAATTAAGACTTCTTATTACTGTATTTGTTGTAAATAGCTTGGTCGAAGTAAATGAAACAATGAAAAATATGGGGTTAAATCTGTTAATATAGGAGTGATATAGGTTAAAAATAAGTTTTTTCATCGCATATTAAATAAAATCTTTAATAAATATTGGGTAGTTTATAAAATGTTCATATATTTGTGGCGTGAGTTTATAAATGGTTAATCTTGATTCTAAGATAAATGAAAACAAATACACGTAGAGACTTTCTAAAAAAAGCAAGTATGGCAGGAGCCTCTGTACTTGCAACTCCAGCATTATTGGGCTGTAGCGAGTCATCAGATACCACAAATACTTATACAAACCAACTTATTGTTCCTAAAAACAATGGATTAATGATTACTGGTACTTTTCTTGATGAAATATCTCATGATATCCCCCATCAAAATTGGGGCGAAAAAGAATGGGATCTGGATTTTCAACACATGAAACGTATTGGGATTGATACGGTAATCATGATTCGTTCCGGCTATCGTAAGTTTATTACCTATCCATCCAAATACTTGCTTGGCAAGGGTTGTTATATGCCTTCAACAGATTTGGTTGATATGTATTTACGATTGGCCGAAAAGTATGGAATGAAATTCTACTTCGGTCTCTACGATTCGGGAAAATATTGGGATACAGGCGATTTAACCAACGAAATACAGGATAACAAATATGTAATAGATGAAGTTTGGCATAGTTACGGTGAGAAATATAAAAGCTTTGGTGGTTGGTATATAAGTGGCGAAATCAGCCGCAAAACCAAAGGTGTTATAGATGCTTTCCGGGCTATGGGCAAACAGTGCAAAGATGTTTCGGGCGGACTTCCTACTTTTATTTCACCTTGGATTGACGGTAAAAAAGCAATTATGGGAACAGACAAGCTCTCGCGCGAAGATGCTGTATCTGTTCAGCAACATGAAGAAGAGTGGAATGAAATATTCGATGGCATACATGGAGTAGTAGATGCATGTGCTTTTCAGGATGGGCACATTGATTACAATGAATTGGATGCTTTTTTTGAGGTAAATAAAAAACTGGCTGATAAATATGGTATGCAATGCTGGACCAACGCCGAATCTTTTGACCGTGATATGCCAATCAGGTTTTTACCTATAAAGTTTGATAAATTACGGATGAAATTAGAAGCAGCTAAACGTGCCGGATACGATAAAGCCATCACCTTTGAATTTTCGCACTTTATGAGTCCACAGTCGGCATACCTGCAAGCTGGTCACTTATATAATAGGTATAAGGAATACTTTGAAATAAAATGAATATGAAAACACAAATAAACTTTGGATACCTTGTTTTCTTATCGCTCGTAGCAGCTTTGGGAGGATTCCTTTTTGGGTATGATACGGCTGTAATATCCGGAACCATTGCACAGGTAACCCAACTTTTTCAGTTAGATGCCCTTCAACAGGGGTGGTATGTAGGATGTGCACTGATAGGCTCTATAGTAGGTGTTCTTTTTGCCGGTATTTTAAGCGATAAGATTGGCCGCAAGCGCACCATGATACTATCGGCTATTCTGTTTTCTGCTTCTGCAGTAGGATGTGCTTTTTCGGCAGATTTCAATCAACTGATTATATACCGCATTATAGGAGGAGTAGGAATTGGTATTGTATCTATTATTTCTCCCTTGTATATTTCGGAAATGGCAGTTGCACAATACAGGGGCCGGTTGGTTTCTTTGTATCAGTTGGCAGTTACTGTTGGTTTTCTGGGTGCTTACTTGGTTAATTACCAGTTACTTGGATGGTCGGAAAGCGGATCATCGTCTAACGAGTGGATTCAGCTTATTTTTGTATCCGAAGTATGGCGTGGAATGCTTGGCATGGAAACATTACCTGCTTTGTTGTTCTTTATCATCATATTCTTTATTCCCGAAAGTCCCCGCTGGCTGATATTACAAGGTAAGGATGATAAAGCCGTAAGTATTTTGAAACGAATTTATCAATCTTCGGTCGAAGCAATGGCTCAACTTGCCGCAACCCAACAATCTGTACATACAGAGGTTAAATCGGAATGGTCTCTTTTACTTAAACCGGGCATTCGCAAAGCCGTTCTTATTGGTGTATGTATTGCTATTCTGGGTCAGTTTATGGGGGTGAACGCCGTACTTTACTATGGACCTTCTATATTTGAAAATGCAGGTCTTACTGGTGGCGATTCTCTTTTTTATCAGGTGCTTGTAGGGCTTGTAAATGTACTTACCACTGTTTTGGCACTGGTTATTATTGATAAAGTGGGCCGTAAAAAACTTGTTTACTACGGTGTGTCGGGCATGATTGTTACATTGATTTTAATAGGTATTTATTTTATATATGGTGATGTTGTGGGTATCCCCAGCATTTTCTTACTCATTTTTTTCTTGCTCTATATCTTTTGTTGTGCGGTTTCAATCTGTGCAGTGGTCTGGGTACTACTTTCCGAGATGTATCCAACCCGGATCAGAGGATTGGCCATGTCTATTGCCGGTTTTGCTCTTTGGATTGGTACCTATCTTATCGGACAGTTAACTCCCTGGATGTTACAGAATCTTACTCCAGCCGGAACATTTTTGCTGTTCGCAGTAATGTGCGTACCTTATATTTTAATTGTTTGGAAGTTAGTTCCCGAAACTACTGGAAAATCTTTAGAGGAAATAGAAAAATACTGGATAAAAGAATAGATTAAATAAAAGCAACCAGACTTTAGAGATACGCTCCTAAATGCTATAAACATTCATATAAAGAGGTGAAAAATACCTCTTTACGGGGCATTTTTATCCTTTTTCGAAATCAAACTGACCTTAATAATTATATATGCATATGGATTTTAATTTAATAGCAAATCAGTACAAAGAAGAATTAATAAACAATGTTCTTCCCTTTTGGTTAAACCACTCTCAGGATAAAGAGTTGGGGGGATATTTCTCTTGTCTGGACAGAGAAGGTAATGTGTACGATACCGACAAATTTATCTGGATGCAAGGGCGTGAAGTATGGATGTTTTCCATGCTCTACAACAAAGTAGAACAGCGTAAAGAATGGTTGGATTGTGCCGTTCAGGGAGGCGAGTTTCTGAAAAAATATGGGCACGATGGTAACTACAACTGGTATTTTTCACTTAACCGCGAAGGTCAACCGTTGGTAGAACCCTACAACATTTTTTCGTACACCTTTGCAGCTATGGCTTTTGGACAACTCAACCTTGCTACCGGAAACAAAGAGTACGCCGATATTGCAAAGAAAACCTTTGAGATAATTTTATCCAGAGCCGATAATCCTAAGGATAAATGGAATAAAGCTTATCCGGGAACACGCAATCTGAAGAACTTTGCTTTGCCAATGATTCTCTGTAACCTGGCGCTGGAAATAGAACACCTCCTGAGCAAAGACTATCTGAATGAGGTTATAGAAACCTGTATTCACGAAGTAATGGATGTGTTTTGTCGTCCGGAATTAGGTGGATTAGTTGTTGAAAACGTCACTGTAGAAGGCGAACTATCGGATACATTCGAAGGACGTTCTGTTAATCCCGGCCATGCCATAGAAGCCATGTGGTTTATTATGGATTTGGGCGAGCGCTTGAACAGACCGGAGTTGATTGAAAAAGCCACCGCCACCACCCTTAAAATGCTTGAATATGGTTGGGACAAAGAGTATGGTGGCATATTCTATATGTTAGATCGTTTGGGTTGCCCTCCACAACAATTAGAATGGGATCAAAAACTGTGGTGGGTGCATATCGAAACGTTGATATCTTTATTGAAAGCATACCGGCACACCTCTTCAGAAGCTTGTTTGCAATGGTTCGAAAAGGTACACAACTACACCTGGAGCCATTTTAAAGATCCCCAGTACCCCGAATGGTTTGGTTATCTGAACCGCCAAGGCGAAGTGTTACTCCCCTTGAAAGGTGGTAAGTGGAAAGGGTGTTTCCATATTCCACGCGGGTTGTATCAGTGTTGGAAAACAATAGAAGAAATAGCGAAAGCAAGAAGCTAAAGAACGAGAGATCTAACTTACATTATTCATATAGAATGGAAGGAGTTATCGCTTCGCTAGGAGTTAAAGCTTTAGATGTTAGAGCTATAACTCCTAAGGAGCAAAGCTCCTGATAACTCCCTTTAACTCCTTCCATTCTGGAATATGAATAATTCAGGCTAATATCATTTAATATTAATACAAAATCAATGCTTATGAACAAAACTATGTAAGAAAAACTATTGTTAACAAATTAAATTTATTTTATGAAACTAATTAACATTAAAAAGAGAATGGATACCACAATCATTCTACTTGAAGAGAAGGGCACGACACCTTATTATCGCATGAATTCCTTAAAAAACAACAAAGTATGAAAAAAAAGAGCTTTCTAAAACAGGCAGTTTATAATCTAACTGCAATTATCTGCCTTCTGTTTTTTGCTGGGACAGTTTCCGCTCAAAACACGCAAACCATTTCAGGAGTCGTATTCGATGAAGATGGTGTTACAACTGTCATTGGGGCAAATGTGTTTGTTAAAGGTGATAATACAAGTACAGGTACAATAACCGATATAGATGGACAGTTTCGGTTACAAGTAAAAACAACCGATATTTTGGTTGTTTCGTATATTGGTTATAAAACACAAGAGATTCCTGTTAAAAACAACTCTAATTTAAGAATTGTATTAACTTCTGATACAGAGTTTCTGGATGAAGTTGTTGTTGTTGGATTTGGTAAACAGAAAAGAATCAATTTAACAGGTGCTGTTGAACAGGTAGATGAAAAGATTATGGCTAACCGTCCTGTAGCAAATATTGGTTTGGCTTTACAAGGTGCTGTTGGGAACCTGAATATTGCTCCAAATGGAGGACCCGGTGGAACAATCAACTACAATGTGCGTGGTGCTACAAGTATTAGTGGTGCTACTTCGCCCTTATTTGTAGTTGATGGAATTCCAGTAGATGTTATCGACAACATTAACCCGGCAGATATTAAAACTGTTACCGTTTTAAAAGATGCTGCTTCGGCTGCCATTTATGGTGCACGTGCAGCATATGGTGTTGTTTTAATAACAACAAAAGAGGGTAAGGGAAAAACTAAAATATCTTATAGTGCTTTGGTTGGTTCGTCGAGTGCCATACAGATGCCTAAAATGACAAACTCATTGGAATTTGCTGAAGCCTACAATATTGCTTGTTTGAATGCCGGACAAAATCCCTATTTCGGCGAGGATCATATAAACAGAATTAAGGCTTACATGGCCGATCCGAAAAATACTCCTTCCAATGTACCTAATCCAAGTAATCCTAGTCAATGGTCGTATGCAACATTGGCAAACGATAATGTAGACTGGTATGAAGCTTTTTTCAAATCGAATACAATCAACCAGAAACATAATGTGACTATAAGTGGTGGGGATGAGAAAACAAACTATTACGTTGGTGTTGGTTACTTTAAAGAAGGTGGGCTTTTACGTTATGGTAACGAAAACCACGAGCGCTACAACATCACAGCAAACTTGCACCTGACACCGCTATCGTGGATGAGAGCAGATTTACGTACACGTTTGGTTAGAGATGATATGGGGCTACCCTCTTCTGGTCATAATAACGATATTGGAAACTGGTGGCATCAAGCCTCTACACGTTGGCCTAACTGGTCGTTGAAAGACCCGAACGGAAATTGGTCACAAGCATCTAATATGCCTCGTCAATGGGAAGGACGCAGAAACGAACGCACCAATCAGGTCAACATTATGGGAGCATTGGAGATAGAACCATTGAAAGATTGGAAAATAAATCTGGAACTTTCGTACCGGAATACAGCTATCAGAATAGCAGACCAGATAAAACCTTTTGCATGGCAATACACTGTGTCGGGCGATCCGGTGATGAATACCACTAACTGGTATGAAGAATCGATGACACAATCGGACTATTATGTGGCCAACCTATACACCTCTTACCAAAAGCAGATAAAAAAACACTTCTTTAGTGCCACTGTTGGTCAGCAGGCCGAACTAAGCGAATACAAATATTTGTATGGCAAAGCTTTAAATCTGGTAGCTTTAGACTTGCCCTCTTTTGGTGTTGCTGTTGGCGACCAAACAACCAAAGGATCATTATCACATTGGGCAACCACTGGTACCTTCATGCGTTTCAGCTACAACTATGATGAACGCTATCTGATTGAGTTTAATGGTAGATACGATGGTACATCGAAGTTTCAAAGAGGCAAACGCTTTGGATTTTTTCCATCCATCTCGGCCGGATATAACATAGCAAAAGAAAAATTCTGGCCAATCAAAGATATCAGCACTTTCAAACTGAGAGGGTCGTACGGATCATTAGGAAATCAAAATGTAGACAATTATTTGTACCTGAACAAAGTGAACATTGGTACAAAATATAGCTATTTACTGAATGGAGAATTGCCAAACACATTGGGAGCTCCCGGATTAGTTAGTGCAAACCTAACTTGGGAAGAGTCGCGTACACTCGACTTTGGACTTGATGTTGCTATGTTGAACAATCGCCTGAACCTCTCTTTCGACTGGTATACCCGTTCTACTTTGGGCATGTTTGGTCCTGCCAATGCATATCCATCGGTACTGGGTGCTTCGGTTCCTAAAATGAATAATGCTGATATGAGAACCAATGGGTTTGAATTAAGCATAGGATGGCGCGATAGAATCGGAGACGAATTCCTTTACAATGTTAACTTTATTCTTTCCGACAATCAGTCGAAAATAACAAAATACAATAACCCGACAAAAATATTGTCTACTTATTACGAAGGACAGCGTATTGGCGAAGTTTGGGGATATAAAACCACTGGACTTATCCAAACGCAAGATCAACTGGATAACATTCCGGATCAATCGTACATTTATGGACAGTGGTCGTTAGGTGATGTTGAATATAAGGATTTGAATGACGACGGAAAAGTAAATAAAGGTAAAAATACCCTCGATGATCATGGTGACCTTGCAATAATAGGTAACACAGAAGCACGCTACCGCTATTCGTTGAATATGGGTGCCACTTGGAAAGGATTCGATTTCAATATGTTTTGGCAAGGTGTAGGCAAGCGCAATTATGTTCCTGCCGAAACAGGTAATGGTGGTGTTCTATTCTGGGGGATAACAGGTGGATATGGTCAGAATATTTATAAAGAACATTTAGATTTTTGGACACCCGAAAACTCCAAGGCATATTACCCGAAACCTTATAGCAATTGGGAAGCAACTAAAAATCATCATACACAATCGCGTTACTTGCAAAATGCTGCTTATCTGCGTCTGAAGAATATTCAGTTGGGATATACTATCAGTCCAACACTTACCAGCAAAATAGGTTTGAGCAAGGTTAGAGTATATCTGAGTGGAGAAAATCTGTTAACATTCTCTCCGATAGCCGAGAACTTCGATCCGGAACAAACGTATGGATCTTACGGAGCCGGAAAAACTTATCCTTATTATAAAACCATTTCTTTTGGATTGAATATTGATTTTTAATTTCTAAAATATTATAAGATGAAAACACGTAAGTTATTATATATGATAAGCGTTATGGCGCTTGGGTTAATGTCGTGTGAAGATTTTCTGGATCGTCCACCTCTGGACTTCATTACTGATAAAGAAATGTCCTTTTCGGTTACAGAAATGAAGCTTTATTCCAATAAATATTATGGATCGCTGCCAACATTTGGCAATGCACACGGTTTGGGTATTGCCGGGATCGATCAAAGTTCGGACAATATGCTATCGGGGAACTACGCTTACGATTCGCGAATAGCAGGAACAATAACCGTTCCCACATCTGGTGGCGGATGGGATTGGGGAAACATAAGAGGTATTAATTTCTTCTTATGTAACTACCACAAAACAACCGAACAACGCAGTTTGGTAAATCAATATATCGGCGAAATGTACTTTTGGAGAGCCTGGTACTATTTCTCATTGATGAAAAAGTTTGGCGACTTGCCTTGGTATGATAAACCTCTGGAAACAAATTCGCCGGAATTGTATGCACCACGTGCATCCAGAGCCGAAATAGCCAATCATATCATTCTGGATTTGGATAGTGCTGCACGTTTGATGTCTCCAATGACCCATGTAGAACAAGGCCGTTTACACCGCGATGCAGCTTTAGTGCTCCAAAGCCGTATTGCCTTGTATGAGGGTACTTGGGAAAAATATCATCAAGGTACTGAATTTGGTGTGGCCAATGCCGACTATGATAAATTCTTCAAAAAAGCAGCCGAAGCAGCCAAGAAAGTAATGGATGGAGGTTTATTTGCCATTCAAAAAGCCGATTCGGAAGCTGATAATGCCTATAGGTCTTTATTCAACAAATCGGATTACTCTGGTTTTAAAGACATTATGCTTTGGCGGAAATACGATATCTCGTTAGAGAATTTCCATTATGCACAAAACACAATGGTAAATAGTGCCAATACCGGTATCTCGAAATCGTTGGTAGAGTCTTACCTCTGTACAGACGGAAAACCAATAAGCCTTAGCAAACTTTATAGAGGAGACGATTATGTAGATTCTCTTGTTCTAGACAGAGATCCTCGCTTGTCGCAAACAATTTACACGCATAAAGGAATACTTGTGTATCAAAATGGAACGCCATTCTATTATAAAGTACCCGAATTGACTCTGGAAGATCGTTTACGCAATACTACAGGATACAGACTCTATAAATTTTATGATCCGGCAGCAAATCATAACGGAAAAAATGATCAGGGAGCCATCATCTTCCGCTATGCAGAAGTACTGTTGAATTATGCCGAAGCAAAAGCCGAGCTGAACGAGTGTACACAAGAGGTACTGGACGCTACCATCAATCAGATAAGAAGCAGGGTAAATATGCCCGGATTGGAAACAAATGTTGGTTTCGAAGATCCTAACTGGGACTTCCCGGAATTATCACCACTTTTAAATGAAATAAGAAGAGAACGACGTGTAGAACTGGCTTGCGAAGGTTATCGGTTCGATGACCTGATGCGTTGGGCTGCTTCTCATCTTATTAAAAGACCGATGCTGGGAGCTAAATTCCAACAATTTGTGGAGGCAAAAGATGATTTTCAACCTGCACTCAACCCTAGTGCAATAGCTGTTCAAGATGGATATATAGCTCCTTACCTGAACTCGCCAGCTAAAGATGGTTGGGGATTCGATCCGGAAAAACACTATCTGGCACCGTTACCGATCAATGAACTAACATTGAATCCTGAATTGAAACAGAATCCGGGATATTAATCATATTACATTTTACAAAACCTCTTGGATGAAAGTAAAATCATCCGAGAGGTTTATACCCCTCTATACAGTTAGACTTGTTTTAATAAATATTCTATATATGAGAAAAGAAACTTCTTTATTAATCTTTATTCTTTTCATTTCTTTTATAAGTTGTGCTCCAGGAAAAACTACCATGAGAGTGATGAGCTATAACATCCGGATTGGTATTGGTATGGACGACTCTATCAGTTTACAGAGAACAGCCGATGTAATTAATAAAATAAAACCCGATTATGTTGGGCTTCAAGAGGTTGATAGTGTTGCTGAGCGTTCGGGCTGGGTAGATCAAGTTAGAGAATTGGCTAAATTAACCGGATTGAAACCAGTTTTTGCTTCGGCAACTCCACGATCGAAAGGGTTATATGGCATTGCTGCATTGGTTAAAGAAGCACCCCTTTCTTATAAAAACATAGCCCTTCCGGGCATCGAAGAACCGCGTACTTTTCTATTGATGGAGTACAACGATTACATTCTGTGTAATACGCATTTCTCTCTACGGGCACCTTCGCGTGTAGAATCTATTCAGATTATTCATGCAGCAGTAAAAGAATATAATAAACCGACACTTATTACCGGCGATTTCAATATGTTACCTCAGAGTGATGAGTTCAAACTTATGAATGCTGAGTGGGCATTACTTTCCGACACTACCATCAAAACACATCCTTCGGTCGATCCAAAATGGACACTCGATTATATATTTATTAAAAATAGTGATAAATTTGAAGTCTTGAACAAAGTAGTAGTAACAGAACGAATGGCTTCCGACCATTTGCCCATATATGTGGATATTAAATTTAAATAGAATCATGAAGCGAAATCTCTTCTTCCTCTGGCAGCTTATCTGTTTATTGCTGATTGTAGGATTTACTACACAATGCAAATCAGAAAAAACAATCTACTGTGTATCTGCTTCAAAGAACGATCTTGTTGATTTGCTCCATAGCGAAGGATACAAGGTGACTTCTTTTCCTACCATTCAAGAAGCTATCGAATCTACCCCCAAAGACGGTGTGTTGCTAATATTTCCTCACAATTATCCTCAATGTGCCGAAACACTATCTGCCGATCAGGTGACACAAATCGCCGAAAAGAATCTGCATGTATATGCCGAATATACATTGATAAACAGCGATACCATCTCTGGCAAACCACTAACGCTGGAACGCGTAGTAGTTACCGACAGTCTCTTCTTTCCAGGTTTATCTTCTATGGAACTGTTGAACATTAATGGCAGTTACCTTTTACCTGCCCAAACCGAACACCCACTGTTGGTGGTAGCTCGCGTAGCTGGTTTCGATCGGGCTGTTTATGGACTCTCTGATACCGAGGTACATCCTTTACTCTATCAATATAATCACAACATATTGCTTAGCACCGCACCTCTCAGCCGCTTTGCCTCTGTGCGTTTCACCCCCGAACGCTCGTGGAGGTTGGTATGGCAGGCTATTCTTAGTTCGCTTACCAGTGGTGAGGTGCTGCTAAACAATCATCTGTCGTATTTATCGTCGGCTTTCGATGAAAGTCAGCCTTTGCCCACAGATGCTCGTCTACAATCGGCCCGTAAAGGTATTGAGTGGTTTTATAACGGACATTTCCTGATACATCCCTCATGGAAAAAAGACTATGTAGACCAGTATATTGGTGACGGTTCAATGCCTGTGGGTCCTCCACTACCTGCCAATGCACCCAATGGAGACGGTTCGATGGGTGTACTCGAGGGACATTGCTCATTTATCTATCACGATGGATCGCAAAGGTATCGTTATTGGATACGAAACGATGTACAAGGCGAATCGGCTATGGCCTTTGCACTAGCAGCCCGGCACGATGGCAATACCGAACACGCACAGGTAGCCAAAAACTTACTCGACTATGCTTTCGAAACATTTTTCATTGAGGATAAGTCTCAAAGTCCACTACATGGACTAATGGGCTGGGCCATTACTGCCCCTCAGGTGTTTTATGGCGATGACAATGCACGCTTCATTCTAGGGGTGTTAGCTGCTGCTCCTTCATTAGGTGAGAATCGCTGGAACCGGATGTTGATAGAAAATATAGTGGCAAACTTCCGCACCACTGGTTTAGAAGGATTTCGTGGCGACCGCCTCGAAGGGCCTGATATGGTAGCCAACGGACTGAAGCATTACCAAACACATTCGCTTGTAAGTCCGCATCCACACTTCGAATCGTGGTTGTGGGCATGTTACCTTTGGCTCTATAATCAAACAGGTTACGAGCCCCTGCTCAACTTGGCAAAAACAGGAATCAGGCATACCATGAAAGCATATCCATCACAATGGAAATGGACTAATGGCATTCAACAAGAACGTGCACGTATGATTTTACCTCTGGCATGGTTAGTAAGAGTAGAGCCCACCGATGAACATCTTGGATGGCTGAATTTTATGGTAGACGAATTGCTCATTAATCAGGTAAAAAGTGGAGCCATACGCGAAGAACTAGGAGATGCCGCTGGTGGAATGTTTGGACGCACTAAATCAAACAGTCAATATGGAAAGCACGAGGCTCCACTCATTCACGAAAATGGAGATCCAGTAGCCGATTTGCTCTATACCAACAACTTCGCATTCATAGGTTTGCACGAAGCAGCAGAGGCAACAGGTAATCCAAAACACAAAGAGGCAGTAGCTCGTTTGTCCGATTTTATGACTCGGGCACAAGTACGCAGCGAACGTTTTAAAGATATTGATGGCGCTTGGTTTCGTGCATTCAACTATCAGGAGTGGGACTACTGGGCTTCGAATGCTGATGCAGGATGGGGTGTTTGGTCAACGCTTACCGGCTGGATTCAAAGCTGGATTGTATCAACCCAATACCTTATCGAAATGGAAACTTCGCTGTGGGACATAGCCAACCAAATGGATATTAAACAAGACTGGGAAACGGTGAAAAGTGAAATGCTTTAACTCCTAGCGAAGCGATAACTCCTTCTATTCTAAAATATTATAAACCATGAAACAATTATTTATTTCGTTCTTACTACTCGGTGCATCAATTTTGGCTATTGCCCAACCCAAAGTTATTGCTCACCGCGGTTATTGGAATACGCCGGGCTCTGCACAAAACTCAATCATTTCGCTCTACAAAGCGCATGAGATTGGCTGTTATGGTTGTGAATTCGATGTTTGGTTAACCGCCGACAAAAACCTCATTGTTTATCACGACGACAAGATAAATGGCCTGTATATACCCGATACACCTTACGATAAACTGCGAGACATACAACTGAGCACAGGCGAAATTATTCCAAGCCTGGAGCAATACTTAGTGCATGCACAAAATTGCCCCAATATAAAACTTATACTGGAACTTAAGAGCTGTCGGCAAGTTGATATTCCGGTTATGGTAGAGAAAGTATTAGCACTTGTTGATAAATACAAATTACAATCACGAACCGAGTATATTGCTTTCAGCTTAGATATCTGCAAAGAAATTATTCGTGTGAGGCCTGGGGCAGAGGTTGCTTACCTAAATGGAAATCTTTCGCCCAAACAACTGAAAGAAATAGGTATTGCCATGGATTATCACTTCGGGGCTTTCGATAAAAATCTGGATTGGGTAAATCAGGCACACGCATTAGGAATCAATGTAAACGTTTGGACAGTAAATGATGCTGTACGAATGAAACGGTTAATTGGTATGGGAGCAGATTATATTACTACCGATAATCCTGAACTATGCCAGAAAATGATTGAAGATTATACAAATAAGTACACACAAATAGAGAAGACACAGGTAGATTTGTCGAAATACAAGAAAGACAAGAATGGATTTATAACCTTGTTCGACGGAACATCATTAGATGGTTGGAGAGGTTATTGTTTGGATAAAGTTACCGACAAATGGATTATTGAAGATGGAGCCTTGAAGTTTGACTCAAAGAAAGCAGGCAAAGGCGGAGAAATCATCTTCGGACATCGTTTTAAAAACTTTGAGTTGGAATTGGAGTGGAAAATATCGAAAGGAGGAAACTCTGGTGTACTGTATATGATTCAGGAAATTCCCGGACAGTATGCAGTGGCATCCGCACCCGAGGCACAAGTATTAGACAATGCCAACCACCCCGATGCAAAAATGGGAAAAGATGGGAACCGCCAAGCAACTTCCTTGTACGACTTGATTGCAGCTAAACCACAAAATGCCAAACCGTATGGCAAATGGAATAAGGTGAAAATTAGAGTTGATAATGGAACAGTAACGCATTTCCAAAACGGCAAGAAGGTAGTAGAATATACGCTTTGGACACCCGAATGGATAGAAATGCTGGAAAATAGTAAGTTCAAAGTAACCGAGTGGGAAGATGCTTACTATCTGATGACCAACTGCGGAGGCATTAACCGAGAAGGTTATATCGGCTTTCAGGATCATGGAGACGATGTGTGGTTTCGCAATATAAAAGTGAAAATGTTGGATTAGTATTATACTTTAAAGAAAAATATTATGTCATCAAAAATGTCAAGAAGAAAGTTCCTTAGAACAGGAGCCATTGCTGCCGCTGGTTTGTCAATAGTGCCAAGCACGGTGTTTGGTAGTAAGTTTGGGCATGTTGCACCAAGCGATAAACTAAACATTCTGGGTGTTGGTATTGGTGGACGTGGAGCCGGAGTACTTAACGCATTATCAAGCCAAAACATTATTGGTTTAGCAGATGTAGACTGGAAGTACAGCGACCATGTATTTAAAAAATATCCAAATGCCAAAAGATACTACGATTATCGCAGAATGTTTGAAGAGTTGGGCAAGTCGGCCGATGCTGTTATGATTGCAACAGCCGACCATACACATGCTATTATAGCAGCCGATGCCATAACAATGGGTAAACATGTATATTGTGAGAAGCCGTTAACACATACAGTTTACGAATCGCGTTTGCTTACCCGGTTGGCCGATAAATACAAAATAGCCACACAAATGGGTAACCAAGGTGCTTCGGGCGAAGGAGTACGCAAAGTATGCGAATGGATATGGAATGGCGAGATTGGTGAGGTTACTAAAGTTGAAAGTTTCACCGATCGTCCCATCTGGCCACAAGGATTAAACAGACCCGAGGGAGCAGAAAGAGTTCCTAAAACATTAAACTGGGATCTTTTTTTAGGCCCGGCAAAACACCGCGCTTACAACCCTATTTATACCCCATGGAACTGGAGAGGTTGGTGGGATTTTGGTACAGGAGCACTTGGCGATATGGCTTGTCATATCTTGCATCCGGTGTTTAAAGCATTGAACTTAGGATACCCAACAAAAGTACAAGGAAGCTCTACTCTTTTACTTTCCGATTGTGCACCTAGCGCTCAGACAGTTAAATTTACTTTCCCAGCACGAGACAATATGCCAAAGGTGGCAATGCCCGAAGTAGAAGTTGTTTGGTTCGATGGTGGTTTAAGACCTATGCGTCCTAAAGGCATGCCCGAAGGTAAAGACCTTTACAACAGCGGTGGGGGAGTAATTTTCCATGGAACAAAAGATACACTGATATGTGGTAGCTACGGTGTAGAACCTTGGTTGCTTTCAGGACGTGTACCCAGTGCTCCTAAAGTGCTGAGAGAAGTACGCGAAAGCCACGAAATGGATTGGGTGCGTGCATGTAAAGAATCGGTAGGAAGCCGTATTGAAACTACTTCTCCTTTCAGCGAAGCAGGTCCATTCAATGAAATGGTAGTAATGGGTGTTATGGCTGTTCGCCTGCAAGGATTAAATCAGGTGTTGGAGTGGGATGGACAGAACATGCAGTTTACAAACATCAACCCAAATGCAACAGTAACATCGGTTATCAGAGACGGTTTTACCATTAAAGACGGGCATCCGTCGTTTGATAAAGCAGTGACAGATCCTGTTAATGCTATTGAATTCGCAAATGAGATGATTAAACATACCTATTGTAACGGTTGGAAACTTCCGGATATGCCACGATAATCAAAAACAAATACAGATACCACAAATATAGATACCACAAATACAGATACCACTTTTACTTTGTAACACTCGCACAACATGCTATTTGGTTTGTGCGAGTGTTTTTGTTAATTAAGATATTAGTTGTACTTTTACGACCATCTAAATAAACTAATACTCGTATGAAAAAAAACATTTCTTTTCTGATCTTATTATGTTGTTGTGTCTTTAATCTTGCTGCACAAGATGTTGTGCAAATAAAACAACCTCAAATACCAATTCTTGTAGATCGGCAGGATAACGTCTTGTTTTACATTCGTCTTAATGCAGAAAGTAAACATAAATTAGATGAAATTACTATTGATTTAGATGGAGATATTCGGCTTTCGGACATAAGGTCTTTGAAACTATACTATGGTGGTACAGAAAGTGTACAAAAAAAAGGAAGCACTTATTATGCTCCGGTACAATACCTATCAAGAAACAATCCGCTCTATACCCGGTTGGCTAACCAATCATATTCTATAAAAAAGTCGGAAGTAAGCAACATAACAAAAAAAGTTGTATTAAAAGCCGATCAAAAGCTATGTAAAGGAATAAATTACTTTTGGGTAAGTATAGAAGTAAAGCCCAACACTCCGATAACAGCTGTATTAACAGCTGGATTAACAGAAGCAAAAGCTGATGGCAAAATTATTGCAATAGAAAACAATGAAACGAATATAACACGGCGTATGGGTGTTGGCGTTCGTTATGCAGGTGACGACGAAGTGGCTGCTTACCGTATTCCCGGACTGGTAACTACCAATAAAGGAACACTTCTTGGCGTGTACGATGTACGTTATAACAACGGTGCCGACTTACAAGAATATGTTGATGTAGGCCTTAGCCGCAGTACCGATAAAGGCCAAACATGGGAACCTATGCGAATAGCCATGAGCTTTGGTGAGAACAACGGACTGCCCCGTGCACAGAATGGAGTAGGCGATCCTGCCATTCTGGTAGATAAACTCACTGGGCGTGTATGGGTAATTGCTGCCTGGACACAGGGAATGGGTAATGGACGCGCCTGGCATAACTCCCAGCAGGGAATGGATGCCAAAACCGCCCAATTAATGTTGGTCTATAGCGACGATGACGGACAAACATGGTCGGAACCCATCAATATTACCAATCAGGTGAAGAAACCCGAGTGGTACTTTTTATTACAGGGACCCGGTATGGGAATCACTATGCAAGATGGGACCTTGGTGTTTGCAGCCCAGTTTATAAACGAAGACCGCGATCCATCCTCTTGCATTATTTACAGCAAAGACCGGGGTAAAACATGGCACTTACACAATGCACCCCGCGAAAACACTACCGAAGCACAAGTTGCCGAAGTATCACCCGGAGTATTGATGTTGAACATGCGAGACGACCGGGGAGGAAGCCGGGCAGTATACACCACCAAGGATATGGGCCAAACATGGGAAAAACATCCTTCATCTCGTAGTGTACTTCGTGAGTCGGTTTGTATGGCAAGTTTAATTCAGGTAAATGCAAAAGATAATTGTCTTCATAAAGATATTCTGCTTTTTTCTAACCCTAACACAACAAAAGATCGAAACATGATCACTATTAAAGCCAGTCTTGACGGAGGGTTATCTTTTCCAACAGAATATCAGGTATTGCTCGACGAAGATCATGGATGGGGATACTCTTGTTTAACCATGATTGATGAAGAAACGGTTGGCATTTTATACGAAGGCAGTACTGCACACATGGTATTTCAGGCAGTGAAGCTGAAGGATATTATAAAATAGAATATAAAAGCAATGAAACCCTATTTGTTAGTTCTTCTTTTACTAGCTACTTTTACGTTGCAAGCTCAAACTTCTGGCGACCTGCAACTTCCGCCGGTTTACTCAGATAATATGGTATTACAACGCAACCAGCCACTTACTATTGCCGGAACAGCCAATGCAGGAGAAACAATAAAAGTATCTATCGGTAATCAGAAAAAAGAAACGATAACTTCTTCTGAGGGTAAATGGCTAGTTACATTGGCTCCCCTACAAACAGGAAAAGTGTATCAACTGGAAGTTTCGTCGCACAACCGTAAACTGGTTTATAAAAATGTGTTGGCTGGCGAGGTATGGCTCTGTTCAGGACAGTCGAACATGGAGTTCGAAGTACGTCAAACCGTAAAAAGCGAACAAGAATATTTATTAAACCGTGCCAACCAACAGCCCATCCGTATCTATGATACAAAAGCTCGGTGGCGAACCAATGCTGTTGAGTGGAGCAAGCCTGCACTTGATTCAATTAACAATTTACATTATTTTCATCATACTACATGGACTGTTTGTAATACAGAAACAGCATCCCGAACTTCGGCTGTGGCTTTTTCGTTTGCTAATATGCTGGCTGATAGTTTGAATGTACCTGTGGGACTGATAATTAATGCTGTGGGTGGATCGGCAACCGAATCATGGATTGACAGGAAAACATTGGAAACAGAGTTCCCGGATATACTTTATAACTGGACCGAAAATGATTTTATTCAACCATGGGTGCGGCAACGTGCAAAACAAAATATGGCTAAGTCCAACAATAAGTATCAACGACATCCTTACGAACCGACATATTTATTCGAATCGGCTATTCTTCCTCTCAATCAGTTTACTGTAAAAGGGGTTATCTGGTATCAAGGCGAATCGAATGCACACAATGTAGAGGCTCACGAAAAATTGTTTCCTTTACTGATAAAAAGCTGGCGTACGCACTGGCAACAGGATATCCCGTTTTATTATGTGCAGTTATCAAGTATAAATCGTCCAAGTTGGCCTTGGTTTCGTAACAGTCAGCGATTGTTTATGGATAAAATACCAAATGTAAAGATGGCTGTCAGTAGCGACCGGGGTGATTCGTTGGATGTGCATCCCAAACATAAAAAAGATATTGGCGAAAGACTGGCCCGGTGGGCATTACACGAAACGTATCAAAAACAACTGATACCATCCGGACCGCTGGTTAAAAAAGCTCAATGCATAAAAGATACAGCAGTAATTTTATTCAATTATGGAGACGGCCTGTCAACCTCCGACGGAAAAGAGATACGTACTTTAGAGATAGCCGGAAAAGACGAACAATATTATCCAGCTGAATACAAAATTATTAGTGGAAACAAGTTGATGATATGGCATCAACATGTAACTACTCCACAGTGGGTACGCTATGGGTGGCAACCCTATACACGGGCAAACCTTGTTAATGAGGCAGGTTTACCTGCTTCTACTTTCAAAATAGAAATAGAAGGCCTACACTAGCCGTTGGCTTAACAGCACGCGAGATGCGCATGAAACAACTAGTTTCATTTTTGTTTTGCACAGTGAAACAAGTAGTTTCCTATATAGAAAACCAACTGTTTCCTATGTAGAAAACAAGTCGTTTCCTATGTAGAAAACAACTTGTTTCCTACCGTGAAACAGTTGGTTTCCTACCGTGAAACCGTTGGTTTCCTACCGAGATTCTGTTGGTGTCCTTTAGAGATCACACTTTTACCCTCATCAAAGCGTGACGAAATATTTGTAACAACGTTTCTCAACACGCCATTCAACACGCATTTAACATATTGTTAATCAGTAGAATAAAACCTCCGCGTGTTGAATGACGACAAAATTTGCATTTTAAACTTCTGTGTAGAGGAGTTTTGGAAACTCCGCGTAACTTAGCGTAACTCCGCGTTTTGAAATTCAGAGGAGTGATTTTTATTTATTGAGATATTCGTTGTATTTTTACTGCCATGAAAACAGTACAACTACTATTTACAATATTAATATCATCCTTTTGTATTCCTTTATTTGCACAAGAGTACACCAATTTTCATTTCAAAAGAACCCAAGTTGACGAAGGATTATCCGAAAATACCGTTTATTGTATTTTACAAGACTCCAAAGGGTTTCTTTGGTTTGGAACAAAAGACGGACTGAACCGATACGATGGAGCAGGCTTTCGGACATTCAGAAACAAAGTAAACGATCCGGGATCATTGGGAAATAATTTCATTCGGAGTATTGTTCAAACAAACGATGAAACCTTTTATATAGGTACCGATGTTGGACTGTATGTAATGAATCCCGATAATGAAACTTTTATACGCTTAAACGGTGAAACATTGTCTTCGGCAATAACGAGTTTATATATTGACAAACAACAGAATATATGGATTGGCACACTACATCAGGGAATATATTACTACAATACACAAACCCGGGAACTCAGGCAAGTAGAGGTTGTACGGTACAATCTGGACAATACCGCTATCTGGAATATATACGGCGACAGGTCGGGAACAATGTGGGTTGGTACCCGGTTGGGGCTGCTACGCTACAACTCTAATATAGATAAACTTGAGGCAGTTGAAAATCTGTTTAGTCCGCTAAATACCGAACACGAAGTGCTTACAATGTTGGAAGATAAAAAAGGAAATCTTTGGCTGGGCACTTGGCTGAATGGTATCCGGTGCTATAATAAGCAATCGTACGATAATGTAACCTACTTGGGTTTACAGGATTCATCTTATTATGTAACCCATGTAAGAGCCTTGTTTCAATATACCGACAATTCATTGCTTGTGGGTTCGGACGACGGACTCTATTTGTTTGATACCGATCAATTAACATCGCGCCGCATTGATATACCACAATCAAAAAGTAGCCTGAGCGATCAGAATGTATACTCTATTGCACAAGATAAAGAAGGAGGAATTTGGATAGGAACTTATTTTGGTGGTATAAACTATCTCAATGTATCTTTACAACCCATTGAAACTTACTATTCCGATATAAGTTCCGGAATGCTTTCGGGGAAAGCAGTGAGCCAGTTTTGCGAAGATAAAGAAGGCAATATGTGGATTGCAACAGAAGATGGTGGTGTTAACTATTTCAATGTGAAGTCCAAGCAGATAACTCAACCCATTAAAACAAGCTATCACAATACCCATGCTTTGCTGTTAGATGGAGACAATTTATGGATAGGAACCTTTTCGCGCGGAATTGATATTTATAATACACGTACCCATAAACTTATAAATCTTCGGAATAATGCCGGCGATGCGAGTAGCTTGAATGATGATTGTGTTTTTTCTCTTTATAAAACACGTTCGGGAGATATTTATGCCGGAACACCTGCCGGACTCAATAAATATAACCAAGATACCGGAACATTTCAACGGATTCATGAAGTAAATGGTTTTGTTTATGATATGAAAGAAGACGATACGGGCGATTTGTGGATAGCTTCTTATGGGAAGGGAGTGATCAGGTATAATGTTTCTACAGCATCATGGATAAATTACTCAACCATACTGCCACCAGATAATCCTGTTGTAGACAGTAAATTAACCCATGTTTATATTGATAGCCGCAAACGGTTGATTTTTTCCAGCGAAGGAAGAGGCATTTTCTTATATAACCATCAAACAGATAGTTTCACAAACATTTCCGAAGCCGACGGCTTGCCCAATAGTGTAGTGTATGGTGTGTTGGATGATATTTTTGGAAATTTATGGTTAAGCTGCAACAAAGGTATTGTGAACTTCGACATAGAAAATCCGGCCGCTTGTAGGCTCTATACAAAAGAAGATGGATTGCAAAGTAATCAGTTCAATTACAAGTCGTGCCATAAAACCCGGGATGGGAAATTTTATTTTGGGGGTATCAACGGCTTTAACTGTTTCTATCCGCAAGACCTCACAGCCATTCAGAATCAGGTAATTCCTTCAGTAGAAATAACACATCTTAAATTGTTGAGTAATACCGACCCGGAGTTAGAAACCGAAATTCAGACACAGATCAATAAGAAACAAAAAATAGTGCTTCCTCATACTAACTCTTCGTTTACCATTTCGTATGTAAGCCTTAGTTATCCATCGCAGTTAAAGAACGAATATGCTTATATGCTCGAAGGAGCCGATAACAAATGGATATATGCCGGAAATAATAAAAATGTGACGTATGTAAACTTGCCACAAGGAAACTATTTATTCAAAGTAAAAGCATCCAACAATAGTGGTGTATGGAACGAAACAGGTAGTTGCATTGAGATAGAAATACTGCCTCCGTTTTGGTGGTCACTGTCGGCCCGGATACTTTATCTGTTGTTGTTTATATTATTTGCTTATTTCCTGTTTTCTTTTTACTGGAACAAAAACAAAGAGAAGCAAAAAAGAGACCTGGAAACTTTTAAGGCCGAACAAGAAACATTGGCATTTAAATCTAAAATTGATTTCTTTACCAATATAGCTCATGAAATACGTACTCCGGTAAGTTTAATTAAAGCACCATTGGAAGAAGTTATTCTGTTGGGCGAAGGTGGAAAAGAAACCAAACAAAACCTTTCAATCATAGAACGGAACTGTAACCGGCTTAATGTGTTAATTAATCAGTTGCTGGATTTCAGAAAGATGGATGCCTCGCAATATGTACTTAATGTAGAACGAATAAATTTGAAGGAACATATCAGTGAGTTATGTTATCGGTTCAGGAAAACTGCACAGAGTAATAAAATAGATTTTATATTGAATCTGCCTGCCAACGAGGAACTGTTTGTGGTATCCGATCCGGATGCTTTGACTAAGATAATAGACAATTTGCTTACCAATGCCATTAAGTTTACAACAGATAAAATAAACTTAACCTTAGAGGTAGATAATAATTTCTATACTGTGAGTGTAGAAGATAATGGGAAAGGAATTCCTGATGATCTTAAATCAATTATATTTGATCCGTTTTATCAAATCCAACCGGATAACAACAAACAGGGGTCTGGTATTGGATTATCTTTAGTTAAGAATCTGGCTAAAATGCTCGAAGGTAAAATAGAAGTTAAAGATGGTGCCATGGGTGGTTCACTGTTTCGTTTTGTTTTTACCGATATTTCTATTCCGATAGAACAGGCAAGTAAAGAAGAAAAGAAGACGCTTGTTGATACATTGCCAAAAGAAACCCACAATCTGCATAAAAACAGCATTTTGGTTGTCGACGATAATCCGGATATCACTTCTTTTATTAAAAACTGTTTGCAAAACGAGTATCAGGTAGATACAGCTTTGCATGCAACTGTAGCAATGAAATTACTGGAAGAAAAGAATTTCGATCTTATTATTTCGGATATTATGATGCCCGATATTGATGGAATATCTTTTACCAAGAAGATAAAGGCCGATTTAAATTACAGTCATATCCCTGTGATTCTTTTATCAGCCAAAACGGATAATGTAGTAAAAGTAGAGGGATTGCGGTCGGGAGCCGAAGTGTTTATGGAAAAGCCATTCTCAACTTCCTTCCTGAAAGCCCAGATAGTAAGTTTACTCGAAAACAGGAAAACTATACTTGAGGCTTTTAACCGTTCTCCATTGGCATCGTACGCTACTTTGGTTACCAATAAAAGCGATGAAACATTCCTGAGTAAGCTAAACGAGGAAATAGAGAAACATCTTTCTGATGAAACATTCTCTGTAGAGTCGTTAACAGATATATTAAGTATCAGCCGTTCCAACCTTCAACGCAAACTAAAAGGAATTTGTGGAACCACTCCAGGCGATTATCTTCGTAACTATCGGTTGAAGCATGCTTGCAAACTACTTCTGGAAGGTGAAATGCGGATAAATGAGGTTGCTTTTTATGTGGGATTTAACTCGGCTTCTTACTTTACCAAGGCTTTTATAAAGGCATATGGTATGTCGCCTAAGGAGTTTATCCAGAAGAATAAATAATATTTTTGTTACGAATTGTAAGCAGTTGCCCCCGTGAGTTTGTAATCAAGGGCTGTAAGCCCGTTCGATTTAGCCCAGGGTTTTAACCCTGGGTAAGCTATCACCCTCTAGCAATGAAGTGCTGTAAGCACGACCCTCGGCTATTCGTTCGTGCTTACAGCACTCTGATTGGTAGATATCGTACATACCCAGGGTTAAAAACCCTGGGCTAAATCGAACGCACTTTCAGTGCTTAACTGAAAGGGTCAAAACTTTAATTTAGTTACAGACTTTCAGTGTAGTTTTGCCCTCAAAACAACCTTCCCACTTTTCACCCCTTTAGCCTTTGCCTCAAAAGTAATATCCCCGGCAACTTCGCCAGCCTGCACAATTGCTGTAAGCTGACCACTAAATAGTGGCATCTGTGGAAGATGAAAAAGATCAAGACTTGTTGGATCACCATTAGCAGCCGCACGATATTTACCAGCTCCTTTAACAGTGAAGTTCACCATACGATTATCAAGCGGACAAAGGTTACCGTTCTTATCAACTGCACGAACAGTAATATAAGCAAGGTCTTTACCATCGGCAGCAAGTTCTTTTCGGTCAACAATAACTTCCAGATGATCTGCTTTGGAGGCAGTACGAATAATCTTTTCCTCTACAGCTTTTCCGCTGTTATCGTACGCAATAACTTTAACTTCGCCTGGCTCATAAGTAACATCCATCCACATTAAACGGTAGCGATGTTGGGGAGACTCATTGCTTTTTTGCTTCTTACCATAGCTTTTGCCATTAACAAACAGTTCGGCAGTTGGGTAGTTGGTATATACAAATACCGGAGTAATTTCTCCTTCGCGTCCTTCCCAGTTCCAGTGTGGAAGTATGTGCAAGGTGTTTTCCTCTTTATTCCAGATGCTACGATAATAGTAGTAACGGTCTTTGGGAATGCTTGCCAAATCAATAATACCAAATAATGAACTGTGGTTGGGCCATGCATCGGTATCGTAAGGAGACGGTTCGCCCAGATAATCGAATCCGGTCCATACAAACTGACCGATGGTCCAGTTGAAGTCATCAGCAAGAATCATATCATCATCGGGTAAATTTGACCATGAACAATGCTCCATATCATACGAGGATGATTGATGGTCGGGATAAGTAACACTTGCTTTCTTTTCTACAGGGAACTTATAAACTCCTCTTGAACTTACTGTAGAGGTTGTTTCTGCTCCTAGAATAATGCTTTGCGGAAGTTTTTCGTAAGCTTCCTGATAGCGGTGTGCCCTGTAGTTAAGTCCGGGAACATCAAGCATGGAAGCAAATCCATTACTGAGTACGCAACTCACCTGATCCATTCCGCAGGTTACCGGACGGGTAGGATCTTCACGGTGGCAGATATCCTGTAAAAAAGAAGCTACTTTGTAGCCCTGCGGACTGCATTGGGTAGGTACCTCATTTCCAACACTCCACATTACAACACATGGGTTGTTGCGGTAATTATGCAACATGTTTACCATGTCTTTTTCGGCCCACTCATTAAAGAAACGATGGTATCCGTTGGTGCACTTGGCTATGTCCCACTCATCGAAAGGCTCAATCATCATCATGAAGCCCATTTCGTCGCAAAGGGCAACTAGTTCCGGTGCAGGCATGTTGTGCGAGGTGCGTATAGCATCGCATCCCATATCTTTGAGCATAGTAAGTTGGCGGCGCAAGGCGGCTGTATTAATAGCTGCCCCCAACGGACCTAAATCGTGGTGATTACATACTCCTTGAAATTTACGGTGTTTGCCATTCAGGTAGAAACCTTTGTCGGCTATAATCTCAATGTGGCGGATACCGAAACGGGTGGTGTACTCGTCTACCTGATTATTATCTACATAAATCTTAGATACAGCATTGTATAAATATGGAGTCTCGGGCGACCATAACTTAGGATTATCTACCAGAATATTTTGCTCGAACGGTAAACCGTGGTTTATTTTCCGTGTATTGTCTTTGGTGGCAATAACTTTTCCATCAGGATCAATGATTTCCGTATATACCCGGATGTCTTTGTCGCCTGTGTTTTTAATGTTAGTTAGTAACCGTACAGAAGCCAGTTCACTCGATACATGAGGAGTAGTTAAGTAAGTACCCCAAACAGGTACATGTACTTCGTTTGTAACAATCAGGTGTACATTGCGGTATAATCCGGCTCCGGGATACCAACGTGAAGATTGTGGCTTGTTTTCCAAACGAACCGATAACTGATTATTACGGCCGTCTTCGGTAAGGAACGGAGTAACATCGCAATGGAAGGAGTTGTAGCCATAAGGCCAGAAACAAACTTCTTTTCCATTAACATAAACACGTGCTTCGCTCATGGCCCCATCGAATAATAGGGTAGCTTGTTTGCCGGGAGTATAGTTTTCAACGTCAAAGCTTCTTCTGTACCAACCAGTTCCTACATAAGGCAAGCCACCGGTACGCCCTGTTTTAACAGAGGCTTTCTGCTCAAAGTTTTGGGTTACGGCAACATTCTGAAGATCGTTGTTACGATCGAACGGTCCATAAATAGCCCAGTCGTGAGGGACACTCACAGGTTGCCACTTGCTATCGTTGAATCCGGGTTCACTGGAGTTCGGGTTATCCTCCTTGGTGAATTTCCAATCCTTATCCAGAAGTACTTGTTGGCGTTGTGCCTGCACAGTGGCTGAACTAACAAGCATAACAAGGATAATTAAGTTTTTAAGTTTCATAATATCTGTATTATTTTAGACACGGATTGCGCGGATTGCACGGATTTAAAATACACGGATTAATTTTATTGTATTAATCCGTGTTATTAAATCCGTGTTATAAAATCCGTGTCATCCGCGCAATCCGTGTCTATTTTTTATTTAAAAGCATCCAGTGCTACAGTTGGCATTCCGTTATTATCGAAAGCCCCCAATGTATATTCTTTCCAGTTGGCATACGATTGTGGCTCCCAGTAAAACACTCCCAGGCATTTATCGTTTGCCACAGCTTTAGCCTTTGTAATCAAGTCGCTGAGAAACAATTTACATGCCTCGGCTTCGCTATAAGGCATACCAACCTCGCAAATCATCACTTCTGTGTTATAGCGGTTAATCATATCATTTACATTCGTAATGCAATCATTATTCATGTTTTGCCAGGTTTCCACTTCCGGATAAAGCGACATGCCGATGATATCCCATTTTCCACCGTTGTTCTTTAAACCGTCGAACAACCAGCGAAACAGATTATTATCATTTCCGTTTTGCAAATGTACAATAACTTTAGCTTCCGGGAATATTTCTTTCACAGCATCATAACCGGCATTGTTTAATCCGGCATATTTTTCCATGTTTTCGGATGCTTTTCCAGTATCCCAAAGCATACCGTTTCCTGTTTCGTTACCCACCTGAACCCATTCAGGGCTGATATTATGAGATTTCAGTTCGGACAGTATCTCTTTGGTATGTGTTGATACAGCTTCTTTCAACTCATTAAAAGAAAGATCTTTCCATGCTGCTGGTTTAGTTTGCTGACTGGGGTCTGCCCACGAGTCACTATAATGAAAGTCTATCATTAAACGCATACCCAGACGGTTTGCACGGATTGCCTTAACCAACAAATCACCTTTGTTGCACCAACCATCGGCAGGGTCTACCCATACACGTAAGCGTATAGAGTTCATTCCCAAATCACGTAATAATGTTATACACTCTGTTTCGCGGCCTATTGCACTGTAGAACTTTCTCCCGGCTTTTTCCATTTCGGTAAGCCAGCTAACATCAGCTCCTTTGGCAAAGCCTGTCATATCATAAACAGGAGGTTCTTTGCCCGGAGATGGATTATCATCATCACTGCAAGCACAAATAGAAACTATCAGCAGCGCATATATAAAGAAATATTTTAAATTCATAACTCTGATCATTCTTAATTCCTAATTCTTAATTTAATATATACGTTCCCTCAATCAGATTGACAGTCATGGTATATGTGCCCGGTTCTAACGAATCATCATCTGTAATATTGCTTCCCTGATAATACAATTTACCTTCGCTACCACCAAATTTGTGATTCCATGTATCATCGGTATGTATTTGAAAACCCCATTCAGAAGCAACAGTGATTGTTATATTACCTGCATATATTCCAGGAGTATCAGTAGCATTGAGTACTGTTTCAAAGTCCCAAACATCATTAATACCAGACAAGAATATTTTGTCGGTGATATTGAATAAGTTATAGGTTGGTTCTTTCAACTTCACCTCGAATAAATAAAGACCTGGGGCAGGAGCCGGAAGATTATTTTCGCCTTGCCATGCCAATGTACCTGCATAAGCATCGCCTTCGCCCAACGTATATTTATCATTCCAATTGTTTTCTTCGGTATTAATACTGTATCCCCATAATGAGTTTACATTAATAACTCCTGCATAAGCCAGTTCGTCTTCGTTATAAAGAGAAAGAGTATGATCAAAGTTCCAGTCACTATTGGTTATACCATCATCAATGCCGGGTAAATAAACAAACGGGTTAATTGGTTCGGGTTCTGCCAAACCGCTTGATGCCTGACATGTCCATTTCTTGGGATCGCTTAAATCAACAGTTAGTGTATATTCTCCGGCTTCGGTTACTGTAACAGTAATCTCTCCTGCTTGTTGAGCAAGTACAATGTTTCCGTTTTCTTGTTCAAAAGCTATAGAAGTGTCTATTGCTGTATCGTCTCCATCTCCTGTTGACAGGTTATACAGTTTAGCATCTCCCTGTAGTTTTATCTTCAGGCTTCCGGCAGAAGAGGCTTCAAATACCATATACCATTTGTTGTTAGGACGGTCGAAAGTCATTTCACCTTCAATATCACCGCTCACATTTAATACAGGGATATAGATTGTTGACCACTCTTTCTTAACAGTGTTAAATTCTACATAATGGCAACCGCCAACACCTGGGAACCAGCAATTCCACTTACTATCTTCCTGTGAAAGCAAGAACGCACTACCGTTTACACCATCGTTGCCCCAAACAGTACCATCGCCTTCGCGCAAATAGAAGTTGTACCAGCTTGTTGCACCCATAAATCCGGTGTATATTCCATTAGCTTCGGGCGATATAAGTGTCCAGGAGGTACTTTCCTGTTTGCTATCGAGTACAAAGCCAACAGTCATATCAATGTCGTATGCAGTGAGGTTTACTGTTACTACATTACTATACTGCGGTTGCGTATTATTACCTATTGTTGATTTTAGGCGGATATATACCGGAGTTGCAACATCGGCAGCAATACTCAGATTCTTGGCAACAGTATTTAGTTCGGCACCGGTGTATGCTTTTGACAGGCCTGTTTCCAATGTTTCAACTACATTAGCCGAAAAATCGTTTGTAGTAGATATCTGTGTGTAAACCAATTCAAGATCGGGAGCATCCATTGCAGGGTTGCTTACGGAAAGAGTACTTTTACTCCATGTTAACGATAGTACAACTTTACTTGCTTCTTCCTGTTGAAGTACTATATCACTTTCGGTAGCAATAAGTTCATTGCTTTCGTGTCCGTTCAGGTATATTTTATCACCATCTTTCTCGCAGGCAGCCAGTAATAAGATTGCCATGAGACTATATATAATTTTTTTGTATGGTTTCATATATATTCTTTTGTTCTTGTATCTTAATAATTAGGATTCGACAAATTAGGATTAGCCGTTAACTCAGTGGCCGGAATGGGATAGTAATTGTATTTGCTATCTACTGCAATTCCGTTTTTAACGCCGCCTTTCCATTGCCATAAGTATGTGGCAGTTGTAAATTTATCGTATCGGATAAGGTCTGTACGGCGTGTACCTTCCCAATAAAGTTCGCGGGCACGTTCGTCAAGGAAGAAATCGATAGTCAGATTGGCTTCGGTTAGTTTTCCTTTTGTTAGATACGAATCACCAAATGCTCTTTCGCGTAGTTCGTTCAAATATATCAGTACTTCACTTTTACTCATGCCCGATCCGCCACGGGCAATGGCTTCGCCGGCCATCAGATACACATCGGCCAAGCGGAACACCGGAAAGTCGGTATTTACCCCACCATCATCGCTGTTCGATGCTGCTTCACCATTATCATTCAGGTTAGTCCATTTCTCAACAAAATATCCATAACTTTGGTTATCAATGGCATCCAGGTATTGTGTTTGTCCTTCGGTAAAGAAGAGTGCTCTGCCATCTTCTTCGTCGAACATATCAGGAACTTCACCGCGTACGCGGAACATACCCCAACCCGAAGCAATACCATAGTCTGCCGGTTTTTGATAATCGGATGTATTACTTACAGCTCCACAAATAATATGAGTGGTAGCTCCCCATGATACAGCATGTGTAGCATCAACCGGGAAAGCAAAAATGATTTCGTTTGTGCGTTTATCATTATCGGCATTGAAAAGTTTTTTATAATTGCTTTCCAAACTATAACCTTGTGCAATAATCTTCTTGCAGGTGCCGATACATTCGGTATAATATTGCTTTCCGGTATAAACTTCTGCATTCAGGTACAATTTGGCAAGTAAAGCTAAAGCAGCACCTTGTGAGGCATGACCATACACTGTTGATGAACGGGCAGGTAAGCTTTCTTCAATATCAGTAAGTTCGTTTTCAATGTACTCAAATATCTGTGCCGAAGTATAGCAGTCGGGAACAAATGCACCTACCGGATCGTTTTCGGTAATAAACGGAATATTACGGTAGAAATCCATTGCATGATAATAGGCTAATGCACGCAGAAAACGTGCTTCGGCACGGTAAGTGCGGATTTCATCTTGTTCGCTTTCGGTAAAACCCGATATCTTATCATCGGTTGCATTGCGAAGAAATTCGTTACACAATGCAATGTTATAATATATGCGGTAATACATATCGGCTACCCAAGGATCGTTAGCATCCCAGGTAAGATAAGTTATGTCGGTAACCTTGTCTCCTTCGAGCCAGGTTGGAGCCAGTTCGTCGGTACCGCTTTCCTGTAAATTAAAATAAGAGCGAAGGTAATCGTACCCGTTATTGCTGTCGAGGTCGGAATTTCCACCGCCTTTTTCTTGTCCGTTAATAACAAATGCTACATAAAGTTTACCTAATACTGCTTTGTAATTTTCGGCTTTGGCATATACATCGTTCGATGTTGTTTCGGTATTTGGCATCTGATCCAGATCGCCCAGACAGGAGCTGAATACAAACATACCTGCCAATAATACTATGATAAGTTTTTTCATTGTGATGTAATTTCTGTTTACGATTAAACAATTTACGATTGAATATTAAAATTCAAGTCCTATACTCATGCTGAAAGTGCGTGGACGTGGATAAAACGATGAGTCCATACCATTGGGCACCTCAGGATCTACACCGGTGTATTTAGTCCAGCAGAATACATTTTGTACCATAGCACTAACATTAAGTGCCAACCATTTATTTACCCTGCCAAAGTTATAGTTTAACGAAAGGTTATCCATTTTCAGGAACGATGCATTTTCTACATAATAATCGGATAGATGTTGACGTTGCACAAAGCCCGTTTTTAAATAACTGCGGTTTAAGTTATTCAATTGATAAGCATTGTAGCTCACTGTACTCCATGCACCTGTGTTCATGCCCATACCATTATATACATAATTCCCTATGTTAGCGCGCAAAGCAGTGCTTAGTGTCCATTTCTTGTAACGCAGCGAAGTTGAGAATCCCATAATAAAATCGGGCGAGGGTGATTTATAACGGTAAAGGTCGTTAGAGTTAATTACACCATCATCATTAAGATCGGCATAAGCGCCTTCAATTGGTCTTCCGGTTTTTTCGTCGTATAATTGATGGTACACATAAAACATGTATGGTTCATATCCTTCGGATAATATTTGGAATTGGTATGCGTCGATAGATGGGCCTACAAGTGTATTGGTTGTTTCGCCTCCCTGAACCAGCGAAAGGTTCTTTACTTTCATCTTCTGCCAGGTGAAGTTATACGATAAATTCCATGTCCAATCCGGTAAATCTATTGGGGTAGCGTTTAATGTTACCTCAATACCTTTGCTGTCTACATTTCCCACATTGGTAAGAATACGTTTGTCGAAATTGGTACCGGCGGCACTGGGCACTGTTGCCAGCAAATCTTTGGTTTCGCGGGTATAGAAGTCAAAGCTACCCGATATTTTATCTTTCAGGATACCAAAATCGAAACCAATATTCCATGAAGTAGTCGTTTCCCATTTCAAGTTTTCAACATACGCTTCGGGCCGGTAAGTCGAAATCCATCCACCATTAATCAATGCTTCTGCACCGGTTTGACTTTGGGTATATACAGGCAGATAGTTGTAGTTGCCAATACCATCTTGCTGTCCGGTAATACCATACGAGGCTCTTAACTTTAGGTTACTGATAACCGGATTGTTCTTTAAGAAACTCTCTTCGCTAACCCTCCAGGCCAAAGCAACCGATGGAAATGTTCCCCAGCGATTATCTTTGTGGAAACGGCTTGTACCATCTCGTCTAACAGTTCCGGTAAGCATATAACGGTCGGCTAGTGTATAATTCAAACGGGCATATCCCGATATCAATACATGACGTTGGTCGGTAGCAGCAGAAGTAGACATAACATCGCCTTCGGTATTTAGTTCACTATATTGCGAACTTACACTTTTCCAGAACTGATAATCGTATCCCATTGTTGCATCAATACTACTTTTTATTGTCTCAAAGTACTTGTTGTAGTTGAGGTAAGTAGTTAATAGGCGATTGGTATTTTTCTGTGGACCATAGTTGTAATCGCGCCCTTTAGTTGTGTAGTTTTGAGCAGCCTCGGCAGGTACATATACCGATCCTTTTCCTTTGGCATAATCATAACCAAGCGTTGCATGAAACTTAAGTTCAGGAAGAAAATGGAATTTGTAGTCGATATCAGCATTTCCGATAAACCGCGATACCTTACTGGTGCTGTTGTATTGTTTCAATACTCCAAGCGGATTGCGTACACCTGCATTTACCGGACCACCATTGGCATCAACACTTTCGTAGTAACCACCAAACTGATTATTACCGGAATAAACAGGTATCGTAGGATTGAAAGTTGAGGCCGCCCATATTGCATCTCCATTGGCAAACCGGTTGTTGTTGTGTGATGCTTTAGCATTTAATGCAATCTTTAAATGATCGTTAAAGAAAGAAGGAGTTAGGTTTACGCTTCCTGTATAACGTTCGGCATTATCAGTGCGTACAATACCATCCTGATTGTAATATCCAACCGATACACGGATAGGCCAATTTTCGTTGATGCGTCCGGCAAGGCTCAGGTTATTATCGGTTCCGAATGCAGTATGATATACCTGGTCGTTCCAGTCGGTATTGCTCGTTCCGATAAGTGCTTTTTGGGCATCTGTACCATTTGCATTAATCACATCAATAAACTCGCTTCTGCTTAACATATCGGTTACGCGGGCACGTGTCTGAAACGAGTTGGTGGTATTGAAACTCACCTTCAACTTATCGCCCGTTCCTTTTTTTGTGGTAATGATAATAACCCCATTTGATGCACGCGACCCGTAGATTGCTGTTGATGAAGCATCTTTCAGGATAGTCATACTTTCAATATCCGAAGGGTTGATAAGGCTCAGGAAGTTTCCCGAATTTCCACTGATTCCACCACTTTCCAAAGGTACTCCATCGAGTACAATAAGCGGATCGTTACTGGCGTTTAAAGAAGCACCTCCGCGGATACGGATTGTGCTTCCGGCAGTAGGCGAACCACTGGTTGACATAATTTGTACCCCGGATACTTTTCCGTTAATAAGTTGCTCGGGCGAGCTGATTAGTCCCATGTTAAAGTCTTTACTACTCACATTGCTCACCGAACCGGTAAGGTCGCTTTTGCGTTGAGTTCCATAACCAATTACAACCACATCGCTCAAAGTAAGTGCATCCGGTTGCATCTTTACATTCAGTACATTGCTGGTAGGAACCTGTAATGTTTGAGCGTTATAACCGATGTACGAAAATTGCAGTTGAGTGCTTCCGGCCGGAAGACTTACGTTATAATTACCATCAAAATCGGTAGTGGTTCCGGTGGTGCTTCCTACAATCAAAATGGATACACCAATCATGGGTTCACCGGTTTCGTCGGTAACAGTTCCGGTAACTCTACGTTCGCCTGTTTGGGCAAAGGTTTTCATACTGCCAATTAGAATTATGCATATCATAATAAAACGGCAGCAAAAGAAGTTGTTGTTCATAATGGTATTGATTTATTTGAAAAATTATTTAATTCCAGCTGGTTACTCTATCCATATACTATCAATTTCTATTTCACCAGCGTTGTTTTCGAACGAAATTTCTACTCTTTCAATATCCGTTAGTTGGAAAGGAAGATTAGTTTCCGGCTCAAAATACTCTTTAAGAAATACCGGATATGGATGTGGCAGTAATGCCGTAGCTGTTTGCTCTAATTGATTTAAAGGAATCTTGTTTATTCCCTTTTGAGGCTGAATGGTGGTTTTATAAGTGTATCCCATACAGGTTACAAATCCCACCGATATATTTAGTGGAGCCTTTTGCATATTCAAGCAAAGTAATGTACTGTTTGTAAGGCGTTCCTTCCGTTGACAAATATCATCAACAATATATTTTCTAAGGAAATAAGTATATGCTTCTTTATTATCCTGTTTTAGCCAGCTCCCTTCGGGGATAGAGTAAGTTTCCATTCCTGTATAAAACATATTAGATGCTTCGAAGAGTTTTATCGCACTGCCTGGGTCAACAACCTTAGCATTCCAATATTCGGTCGAAATATAATCCCAATCGAGTGGGTTTTTGTTTACTCCCGAAGGGAAAGTATGCGAGTTGTTATCCCGGCAGACGATGATGTTATACCTGAAAACTCCTTTTTGTATTTCTTTGGCGGGTATGGTTGCCCGGTATGTATATCCGTGTACTCTTTCCATTTTATAATATGGGTTGTTATTATTCCAGAAAGAGATTTTATCGGTGTAGATGATAACCGAATCCGGTTGTGCCGGACCAGTGATTTCGGCTTCAACAATATATGGCTTGTCGCTTTCAATAACCTTGCTGGCTGTATGCGATACAAAATATGTATCAGCATGCGCCTCGGGTGCTACATATTCGCCCAACGTAATTGTTTTCCAGTGCGTATCTGCATCCCATACCTGTAGCGCTTTGTGATTACTCTTTTGCAACAAATATACGCCCGGGGTTATATTCTCTATCACCCCGTTGGTTGACGAGGCTTTAAAACTATTTCCTTTGTTAAGAGCAGATATATTGAACTTGTTACCCAGATTGGGCAAATTGATTTGCATGTTCCACTTATTCCACATAATGGTAATCACTTCTTTTTCCAGATTAGGCTTGGCAAAAGGATCGCGTATCTGAACCGCATCGGGCATAACTTCCAGTCTCCATACACCCTCTTCTAACTTATCAAGAAAATAGGCTCCTGTTCCTTCGTAAGATACAACAGGCGAATTGCCATATCCGACAATCTCTTCCAGCTCGTTTATGGCAGCAGGTAAGGTGGTTGTATGATTAGAATAAAAGAACTTCTTACTATTATTCATCTCGCTTAAATCCTGCATATAGCTTACCCTAAAATCATTGAAGATGGTATCTGCCGGATATACTCCGTATGATTGGTTACGTGGAACGTTGTAAGCAACCTCGGCAGCAATCTTCATGCTGATGGCTTTTTGCGGGGTATAAGCAAGGTTTAACAAATGTGTTTGATACTCAGTGTTATACCGTGCCATGTCAATAGGATCGTAGGCAAACTGTGTTATCCATTGGAATCCTGCTGTGCGAAAACTGCGTGCCATGGCAGGGTGCATATAAGAATAGGTAATATCTGCCGGATCGTACTCGTACACCAACCGGGCTTTTGAAGCAAACCCTTTTGTATTGCTGAACGGGATATGGAAATTATCTATATAAGGAAGAAAGTTTCCTTTGCGGGTTTGCCCGGCAACGAGTCCTATTGGGTACCATTGGTAAGTTGTTCCCTGTATATCTGTGGCATAGTATGCTTCAATCTGATGCATATTGTGACTTACATTGTAAAATACAGGTTTGCGGTTTCCTGCCTTTTTAAGCGCTGAGAGCATACCATTAATATACTCACGGGTTTGCTGCCGGGTGCCGGCGTGGCATGGTTCGTTGTTTATTTCAAACCCAACAATGTCCGGATCGTTCATATAGACATTGCCTGTATATGGGTTTACATGCTTTACCAGTTGGGCTATGTAGGTTTGCTGGGCTTTTTGTGCTTGCGGGTTATCGTGTATTTCGCACTTATCATATAAATAAGAGAAACCATCTGTAGGCTGATTGCGTTCGGGGTAACCATTCCCAAAGTTGGTCATGGTAGTGAGCACAATTTTAATGTTACGCTCTTTTAGCTTATATATAAGGTAGTCCATCAAATCCAGATGGTTGTTTGCAAGCAGATTTCCTTTATTGTCGGATATCTCTACATCCCATATATGGATGCGATAGGCATTGAAACCCAATCGGGCAAAGTGGTAAACATCTTTGTCGATGGCTTCTTTGTGATCTTTGTTCAGATATCCAATGGCCCGGTATGCATGGGCAAAGGGTAGGGTGTAGTTTACTCCAAAGAACGATGCTTCTTGTTGGGTGTTGTTCCAACGCATCACTCCACTTTTATCTACATAGATTGTGGGAGCTTTTTGTGCTGCTATACCAGCAGTAATCAAACAAAAAACAAATGCTAAAACAAGTCTTTGCATAGGTACCAAATTTTGGGGTTATAATTGATGTATGCAAAGATAGGAGGCGTTAAGGAGGGGTAAAAGCACATTTCGGACATAAAAGGATAGATTTCGGACATTGCTTAATACACTCGAGGAGAAGCAATGTGGAAAGAGAATGTTTTTTGGCACTCTCTTATCCTTTATATAATACTATTCTTTTTCAGTGTGCTTATCAGGATTAGTAGTCTTATATTCGGTAGGACTTTCATTTAAAATCTGATTGTCTGTCATCATCTGATTGTATCTTTTCACAGGTTCCCTAAAAGTATATCCAGAATTCTTCTTTTATCTTCTCTTTCTGCATCTAAGGAGGCTTGCAGAGATTTAATAGTATCTTCGCAATTCTTTTTGATAGTAGTTATACTATTTTGGTATATTTCATCCATCGCTTCCAATGGATTATGAATGGCATAAGCAACATGTTCGGTTTCAATAAAACTAGTCCCTGAATTTTGAACATAATATTGATTGTTACTAGAATCCATTACGATATCTTTTAACCAAATCACACCAATTTCCAGAGCTTTAGCAACTCTTTCTAAAATTGTATTATCCAGATGTTCGCATTTTTCCCAATCGGAAATGGTTTGTTGTTTTTCACCAATCATTTCTGCCAGACATTCTTGTGAATACCCTATCGTTTTTCTAAACCATTTATGTTTTGACCGTGATTGGGATTCTTTCTTTTGAAATTATCTCCTTTTTTTTGTTCTCTTCCATAATTGTTTTATCCTAATTTCTTTTCTTTTTCATTTCTAAGCGCAGACAAATATTTTTGTAAATATTTCCAGTAAATGCACCGTGAAACTATTGTAAAATCTATGTAATAATATAATTATTTGATATTCAGTTATATATAAAATATTGTTGATTGTTTTTGTAAATAAGGAAAAAGCTTTACCTTTGCACCGATACTTAAAAACTCACGGCATAATGAACGACAAACTTAATACAAAGGATATTGAAGATGCGCTTAAAATCGCCGCTGTTTTAGACGAGTCTGAAGAATATCACATTCCAATAAAAGAACTTGAAGGATTAGCTTTAGATGTTTGTTGAATTCGTATCCACATGCCAACGTAAATTCATTTAAAGATGAAATTCAAGTTGAGATTTTAATTGATATGGGAACAATTTTTTGTAACTTGAAAAACAAACGATGTGTACAGGCGGCATTGTTTCCACATGAAGAGGTAGAAAAGAAAGAAGTGTATTATGAACAAATAGAAACAGGATTATTTGGTGATAAAAAATCAATAAATCCGACGGTTTCACTTTAACAAGCCTATTATTCAATGAGTGCTGGAAATAACTTTTCGGTCGGGGGTTATTTTTGGTTGTTTAGAAAACAAAATGACCGGGGAAAGGAAGCTTTTAGCTTCCTTTTTTATATTCAGAAGGTGGACAACCATATTCATCCTTAAAATATTTGGTAAACTGTTTTGGAGACAATCCTATCTGATAAGAAATCTGTGAAATATTCATTTGACTCTGTTCCAATAACTGCTTACCACGTTTTATTCTTAAAGTATGAATAAACTCAATAGGAGTCTTTCCTGTGATGGATGTCAGTTTCCGGTAAAGATGTCCACGACTCATTCCTATACTTTCACTTAAGTCGGATACGGAAAATTCCGAATTATCCATGTTCTTTTCAACAATTTGAATAGCCTTTTCTATAAGTTGTTCATCGAGGCTGCTGATGGTAATTTCACCCGGAGAAATATCCATTGTGTTGAACTTTCGGTGATTATTTTCTGTCCATGCAAGAATCTTTTGAATACGTAATAATAAGATATCCAGATTGAATGGTTTGGTTATATAATCGTCGGCACCTTCTTTTAAAGCATTGACCACATGCTCACTAGCAGTACGGGCTGTAAGGAGTATAACAGGGATATGAGAATACCGGATGTCAGTTTTAATTTCCCTGCACAATTCCATACCATCCATAACCGGCATCATTATATCGCTTATAACTATCTGTACAGATTGTTCAGAGAGTATTTCCAATGCTTTCTTCCCATTGGATGCCTCAAAAACGATATAATAATCTTTCAGACAATTGATTAAAAACATACGAAAATCATCATTGTCTTCAACAATCAAAATAGAATTCCGGTCAGTGTTAGTGCTAATGGTAAGAGATTCACCTGTAGTACTTTTCTCTGTTATAATTTCATTCTCTTCTTTTGCTCCTTCAATGTAGTTCCGTGTTATGGGTAAAGTAATAATGAAAATAGTTCCTTGAAGTTGGTTATCCTTTATTTCAATATCTCCATTGTGTAGTTCAACATACTCTTTGACGATATGTAAACCGATACCACTCCCAATGTATGTTGATTTAATCTGATGTTCCTGATAGAAACGTTCAAAGACTTTTTTCTTATTTTCATCCTTTATTCCAATACCTGTATCTGCAATCTGAATCCGGACAAATTCCGAATCATCTTTCCGTATCTTATCCAAAGTAAATGTTATATTTCCGTTCTCATTATTAAACTTTACTGCATTGGATAATAAGTTAAATAAAACCCGTTGAATCTTATTATGATCGAAATCCATACACAATTGTGAATCATTGATTTGCAAATCAAAGGTTATGCCTTTTTTATATGCCTGTGGAGAGAAGGAATTGCACACATCCCTAACAAAATCGGAGAAGTTACCATAAGATAAATTCAATTGTGTCTTTTCTTGATCTAATTGCCTAAAATCCAGTAATAAATTTACTTCATTCAATAATGTTTCTGCATTCCGGTAAATTAATTCTATTTCATGTTTTATCCACTTTTCTATATTCAGGCTGAGGAGTTTTTCCAATGGAATTATAATAAGTGAAAGAGGCGTTCGTAAATCATGGCTTACATTCGTAAAGAAACGCATCTTTGCTTCGTTCATTTCATGCCGCTGTCTCTGCCTCATGTTCCGGAATAACAATATGATGATACATATTGTAATAAGGATATAAAACATGTATGCCGGCGTCGACAGCCACAATGGTGGTTTTACATGGATTATTAAAGAGGTTGGTTTATTATCCCTATATGTATTGCTGCTCTCGTAAACCTTAACTTCCAGTTTGTGCTTCCCGGGCAGAAGTTTATTAAAATAAATACGGTTGCCATCCTGTTTAATCCATTCTTCGTTTTCGTTTAAGCGATATACATATTGCAGCTTATGCAAATCTGCATAATTCATTGAAGAAACTTCAAGAGCGAAATTACTGTCTGAGTAATCCATTGTAATTTCATTAAGTAACTGGATGTTTTTTTCAAGTATTACACGACCGTTGCTGTTGGGAGTACCCACATTCATGCGTTGGTTAGCTAGATATAAGCTGGTAAAAATAACGGGATGATTATTCCGGATATGTCTGATTGAATGAGGATTGATAGACAGATATGCTCCCGAACCTCCCATCAATATTTCTCCTTGTTGCGCACGGGCAATAGAATGATTGTTGAAAACCATATTACCAATTCCATCTTCATTGAAATAAGGATAACAAAAGAACCTGAATGAACGCTCCTCTACGGTATTGGATACAACAATGTTGGTTATTCCATTATCTGTTGTAATCCAAATATTATTCTCATTATCTTCTATTATAGCACGTATATAATTATGTGAGAGTCCATCTTTGACCGACAAATGAGTGAGTGCTGTTGTTTTAATATCATAGATATAAATACCAGTGCGGGTGCCGATCCATAGCAATCCGCGAACATCCTGATAAAGATAATTAATGTACAGACTTTCCGACAGCAGGTGGGAAGTATCCTTGTTTTCCAGTTGTGATATTATTTTTGTCTGTGTATTCATATAATAGATTCCGCTACTGGTTCCTATATAAAGGTTTATGCCGTCTACACACGAGAAGGTGGTAATACTGTTGGTGCGGAGTTCCGTATCTTCCATGGTATAGTAAGACTCGATATCTCCTGCTCCGTTTAAACAGTATATTCCATCCATAATTGTTCCTAACCAGATATTCCCTTCGTAATCTTCTTCAATACAGCGGATATAACTGATTGAGTATTTTTGTTCATGTTCAGGTATTATGGCAGTAAACTTTCCGTTTTGTTCATAGAAAATCCCGTTGCCGTAAGAACCAAACCAGACTCTTCCTTTAGAATCCAGATACGAACATACAATGATGTCTGAAGGAACCGAACCATCTTTCTTTGAATAGAGCGTATACCGTTTATTTGATTTATCATAATATGCTAATCCTTCACCATCAAATCCTAGCCACAGATTGCCTTTCCTATCTTCAATAATACAGCTAACATCTTCTTGTTTCGGTAAACGATAAGTTTCGAAAGTAATGTTGTGCAGATTGGTATATGCTACTCCCAATTTACTAGTACCCACCCACATAATATCCGAGTCATCTTTATAAAAACAACTGATATGGTTATTAGGTAATGAAAACGGATTATCTATATCCCTGTTTATTCTTTCAACCTTTTTATCTTTATCATAACTAATATAAATCCCTTTACTATCCGTTCCTATCCAGATGTTTCCATCTCCATCGTCTAAAACATTGGTTATAAGTTCAGTGTTGATATCAGCGTATCCCGGAAATTGAACCCATTGTTTGGTTTTAGTGTCGTAACAGCTAACTCCGTTAGTATGAATTACATAGAACCATATCCGCGATAAAGTATCCATGTACATGCGTTGTTTCCAGCCCGGGGGAAGTATAATCTGTATTTCTTTGGATAAACTTTGCGATCGCCACTCTACACGATATATATAGCTATCGGACAGTAATATATACGCATTCGAATTATAACAATCCAGTTGCAACACTTGTCTGTCGGCAGGTATGGTTAACTGATAGAGTTCTTTCTGCCTGAATTTATAATAATACAATGTATGGCCTGTAACACACCATAAATTACGGTCTTTATCTACAAACAGTCTGCTGATATCTCCGGTAATTCCCAAAGGATTTAATATGTTTGAAATATCAGGGTCTATTTCATCCTTCTCGCGGTTATAATAGTAATAATTCTTAGGAGTTTTTATCCAGATAGTGCCCGCGGCATCTTCTACAGTAAAATCAATATCGTTATTATACGCTCCTAACTGCGTTGTAGTGTAAGTTTTAAACTGATACCCATCATATCTGCTTAATCCGTTAATTGTAGCAAACCACATAAAACCATATTGATCACACAGGATAGACTGGATATAATTATCCGCTATACCTGATTTTACATCTAAGGAACGGAAGTTAAATGATTCTGTAGCATGTATAATGGCAGCCGACAAACAGAGTAATATAACAGTAAAGCTTCTCTTCATAAAAATGGTTTAATGCAAATATATAAAATTAAATAGTGAAGTTTCATTCTTAACTGATTTCTGATACTCCCAAATGTACCAAAATTGGGTCTGTTTTGTAACAAGGTACAAAAGGGGCGACAGAAGAATCATTTGGGAATGCCCATCGCATCACACTCCTCTATTTTTGCTCCAGGAAAATTCCTGAGGCATTCAATATATATCAAACAGGTTACCGGATAATACAACTAATATAATACTATAAAAAATGAAAAGGAAATTATTAATAGTTATGGCTTTAATCTCAGTAGTTTCTTCTGCTTTGGCAGAAGACTTTAATGTATTGGTCATCAACTTCCAGCCTTGGGGAAATACGCAGTTTGATGCAAAGAGAATGAAAATTACATGGACTAAAGAATGGGAAGGAGGTGGATGGTGGCTGGCCCGCGATTGTTCGGAATATGATTACGCACTAATTGAGTTTAAAGATCCCTTGCCGATGGATGTTGTTGTTACTGTAATTTATTCGGCAAAAGATGAACGCAATGAAAAGCTCAAAACAAAAAAAACAATACTTGCCGGAAAAAAGGGGATAACAATAGCATTAGACCCTACATATAAAGTGTCGATAGACGGTTTGGGCATTAGCGGTTCAAAACCCGGCTCGGTTATTTTAAAGTCGCTTCTACTAAAGGAAAAGCAATAGTTATATAACACGATCAAAATAAATGATTAACATTCAAACTTATTCTAACAATGAAAAACTATCACAAGTATGTATTAACGGCAGGAATCTGCCTGGGTTTGTTGCTGGGTGGAACCATAAAGACGCAGGCAGCAGATGAAATTGAAACTGTACAGCAGAATAGAAAGATTAATGGTGTAATTGTAGATGAAAGCGGCGAAAGCATTGTAGGTGCCAATGTTATTGTGAAGGGCACTTCCAATGGTACAATTACCGATTTGGACGGAAGATTCTCAGTAGACTGTAGTCCTGGTACTAATCTGGAGATATCTTACATTGGTTATTTATCGAAAACGGTAAAGGCTGTACCCGATATGAAAATCGTTTTGCAGGAAGATAGTAAAACGCTGGACGAAGTAGTAGTAGTGGGTTATGGATACATGAAAAAGAGTGATTTAACAGGCTCCGTAGCACAGGTAAAGAGCGACGAATTACTAAAAAGTTCGCCTGTTAGCCTTGAAAAGGGTTTGCAGGGACGCCTGACGGGTGTAAATGTAACATCGAATGATGGTGCACCGGGTGGAGGTATCAGCATCCAGATTCGGGGTACAAACTCTTTTCAGGGTTCTTCCGAGCCTCTGTATGTAATTGACGGGGTTCCTGTTGCCGATAGCAATGACGATACAATTAACTTCGACTCGAGTGCGCCCAGCTATAATAATGCCTTGTCTTCACTTAATCCTAATGATATTGCTTCTATTGAGATTTTGAAAGATGCTTCGGCAACAGCCATCTATGGTTCGCGTGGTGCCAATGGAGTTGTATTAATAACAACTAAAAGCGGAAGCGGACTGGATGTGAAAGATCAGGTTTCGTTTTCCTATAAAACAACCATCAGTGATGCTGTAAAGAAAATAAAGGTACTTGGAGCACGCGACTATGCCAACTACCGGAACATGTCGTACATCAATACACAAGAGATATCTAACTTCCCCTGGGAACAGATAGATCTGCCCTTTCCAGGTATGGAAAACAGCAGCGGAGTGTATGTAAAAGGTCCCGATGATTATGATAACGATCCATACTACTGGCAGGATCAGGTGCTTCAAACAGGAGTAACGCACGATCTGAATCTGAACATTTCGGGCCAGACCAAAGGCTATGATTATTCCATAAGTGGAGGCTACCTGAATCAGGAAGGAATTGTGAAAGGCTCGGATTATACACGTTATACTATTAAAACAAACCTGAATAAGCAGGTTAAAGACTGGTTGAAAGTAGGAACCTCAATATCGGGCTCTTTTGCCAACTCCAGTATAATTAAAACAGCTACCAATAATAAAAACAACGGAACTGAAGGAGTTATCCGCTCGGCCATAACCTATCCGGCTACACAAACGCAAGACGATTTAGACAATGAATATAGCATGGTAGCTGTGCCCACACGCTATATCGAGGCACTTAATAGAAACCGGAGTGTATCTTTCAGAACCTCTAATTATGCAAATATAACATTGGCCAAAGGATTGATTTACAGAATGGTTTTAGGATATACTTACTCTCGCAATGATGCTAATAAATATTGGCCCAGCTTTTTGGCAGAAGGAAGAAGCGTTGGTGGTAAATCTTATGCCGGAGATAACTGGCGTTCTTCACTGGTATACGATAATCTCCTTATGTACAACAAAACATTTGGGAAACACAATGTTAGTGCAACAGCAGGTACATCGTGGGAGTCATCGAGCACATATGGAAAAACCATCACCGTTCAGGGATTTGGAACAGATTTAACCGAAGGGTGGTTGCTACAGGATGCCAGTACTATGGTAGGCACGCAGTCTAACGTGGGCGATTCCAAATTATTTTCTATCATCGGCCGGCTGGCATATAATTATGCCAACAAATACTATCTTACTTTTACCGCACGCGACGATGTATCCAGCAAATTTGCCAAAGGTAAGCGTGCAGCATTTTTCCCGTCAATAGGTATTTCATATAGACTATCCGAAGAAAAATTTATGGAAGGATTGTCTCATGTTTTAAGTAATGTAAAACTTCGCTATAGCTACGGTGCTTCAGGTAATCAGGCTATTAGTTCTTATCAAACTTTTGCCATAATGTCGGCAGCAAACTATCCGTTCGGAACAGGTGTAAGTAATGGCTATGCTACCAATACATACAATCCCGGAAATAAAGACCTTACATGGGAAACAACATGGCAGCACGATGCCGGTATTGAACTGGATTTATTTAAGCGTGTATCGCTGGAAGTCGATTATTATTATAAAAAGACTACCGATCTTTTGCAATACCAGCAAACCCCTCCAAGCACAGGAATAATGCAGATTCTTTCGAATGCCGGCTCTGTAATTAACCGCGGTCTAGAAGCCAGCATAAAAGTACGGGCTATTCAAAACAAAGACTTTTCATTAATGGTAGGAGGTAATATATCGTTCAACAAGAATGAAGTATGCGATTTCGGCGCCGATCCGATGTTCCCGAATTCCATTTATAATAGTTTGCGCCCATATGCTATTGCCGATGGCCATTCTATCGGCTCGTTCTATGGATTTGTTACAGATGGTATCTGGAACTCGCGCGAGGAAGTGATTGGCAGTCACCAATTTAAAACACAGTATCCCGATTATGGAATAAGTAGTTCGGATGCAGCTACGGAAGAAATCATCCGCAGGGATTGGATTGGTGAAATCAGATATCTGGATAAAGACAACGATGGCTTCATCACCGATAAAGACCAGGACTGGATAGGTGATGCGAATCCCGACTTCTATTACGGGTTTAATGTAGACTTTACATGGAAGAATTTCGATTTCAGTATGCTGTTTCAGGGAGTACATGGAAACGATATTTTCAATATGAATTCCCTGCGTTATTATAATCTGGGTACAACACAAAATGTTCCTTACTATGTGTACAACCAATCATGGAGTGTAAACCCGGAAACAGCTACTGCTCCTAAAATATTCTATTATACTGGTCGCGACGAACGCTTTTCACGGATGTATCTGGAAGATGGTTCCTACCTAAAACTGCGTACTCTATCAATTGGTTATACCATTAAAAAGCCTTTTCCGTTTGTGAACAGCATACGCTTAAATGCAGTTGCTAATAACCTTTTCACAATAACAAATTACCGGGGTTACGACCCGGAAGTTAACTCGTTTGGCTCGACACCATCATTGCGGGGTATCGACTCGGGAGCTTATCCGCAACAAAGAAGTTTCACATTTGGCCTTAACGTTGTTTTTTAATTTATACATAACATACAAATCATGAAAAAGATACTATCAATAATACTATGTTCTGCCGGTATGCTTGTAGCAAGTTGCTCGCTGGATGAAAGCCCTTATGCAATTACTGCCGAACAGTTGGCGCAAACCGAAGCCGGAGCCGAACAATTGGTTACGGGAATTTATGCTATATTCTGGGATAACTGGTGTATGGAACAAACCTATGAAGCATGGATGGATTATGATAATGACCATTGTGGAGCACCTGCGTGGGTATTAAGTTCGGCAGGTAGCGGAGATGTAACCGGTCATTATGCTTATAACACTAACAATGACTTGTGGAGTGTATTTTATAGAATGATCAACCGCGCCAATAAGGCTAAGGAATCATTGGAGATAACCGATGCATATAAAACCGAATCGGCAGTAAAACAATTGTATGGTGAAACACTTTTCCTCAGGGCATGGGCTTATTTTCATCTGGTAAGAATGTATGGTGCTGTGCCAATAAGGTTGGCTTCCGAAACAGAACAGAATTGCCCCAGATCACCTGTAGAGGATGTTTATAATGTAATAACTAACGATCTGGAAACATGCCTTGAATATATGTATTATCAGTCGGAAGGAAATGTGGGTGCATGGGGACATGCCGATAAGACAGCAGCGGCATTGCTACTGGCACGTGTATATTGCACCATGGGATCTACAGCATTGGCATGTAAAGGAAACACCGAAATAATGGTGGATATTAAAGGAGATATTAAAAAATATACATGTAGTGCGGTAGAGGGCTCGGAAAATATAGATGCAGAAAAATGTTATAGACGTGCGAAAGAGTTGTGCGACATGGTTATTGCCCGAAAAGGTGTTGATTTTGACCTTGCTGCAAATTACTTAAGCTTATGGGGTGGTAATAACAGAAGAAACAAAGAGTTCGTTTGGGGCGCTGCCGCCGGCAATGATGTGGATTATCGCAATTCAGCTTTGAACAATTATTATACCCCAGCGCCTTATGGAGGCAGTGGTGCATGGATTTACATGGCTCCCAACCTGTACGATCAGTTCGATGAAGATGATGACCGCGTTGTTCATGGCGTATTTCATTATTACCTTACCAGTTATACGTCTACTAAATGGGTTTCGTACCCCTCAATGTCCGATAAGTACAATGCAGAGAACCTGCCCGATAACCTGAAAGCTTTCGTTGCCGATTTCAATGATACATATGAGTACGGCGTTCCCTGCCTTACAAAACATTATAAAGACGATATCGCCAATCCTTCTTTCTATGCCCAGAAGGAAGCATCTCAATCCGATCAGGATGTTATTCTTCTTCGCTTCGCAGAAGCATATTTGCTTCGGGCAGAAGCATTGGTTGAACTTGGCGATGTTAATGCTGCAATGAATGATATAGACGTTATCAGGAAACGTGCTAATGCAACAACCCTGTACTCCGGTAATGTAACAGATCCTATAGAAGCAAGGAGTCTGGTATTAAAAGAACGCGGACTGGAATTATGTCAGGAATTTAACCGGAAGTTCGACCTCTTGCGGTGGGGATTGTATCTAAGTGTAATGAATGATACGCAGTTTATAGTTTGCGGCAATGCAAACAGGTCTACCATACGTACAAAGAAGAATTTGTTATACGCAATTCCCAGTGCCGAACTAGCAGAAAATAAATTGATAGAGTCCAATAATTATGGATATTAATTAACTTTGGGCTTTATATGAAAGCAGTCGGGTAAAAAACAACAATAATATAATTTTAATAGGTATGAATAACTTGTATATATTAGTAGTAAGTCTTTTTATTTGTAGCACAGTTTCTGCCCAGGAACTCACGTATCGTACTATAGAGAATCATCCTTACACTTCATCCAAAGAGCCCTATGCCATAGAGCGTTGTAAATTGGATATCTATTATCCCGAAAACGCTACAGGTTGTCCAACCGTGGTATGGTTTCATGGAGGCGGACTTTCAGGAGGAAATAAGTCTATACCCGGTAAGTTGAAAAACAGTGGGCTGGTTGTGGTTGCAGTAAATTACCGCTTACTACCTCAGGCTACTTTATCCGACTGCATTGATGACGCTGCCGACGCTGTTGCATGGACTTTTAGAGAGATCGAAAAATATGGAGGCGATAAGCAAAAGATATTCGTGTCCGGCCATTCGGCCGGCGGATATTTAACCAATATGATTGGATTAGATAAAAAATGGCTGAATAAATATGGCATTGATGCCAATTCCATTGCCGGATTAATTCCGTTCAGCGGACATGCCATAAGCCACTTTGCTTACAGGGAATCCAAAGGTATGAAACCGACTCAACCCAGTATAGACGAATTTGCACCTTTATTTTATGTGCGGCCGGATGCCCCTCCTTTGGTTATCATCTCGGGTGACCGCGAAATGGAATTGTTTGGACGTTATGAAGAAACTGCCTACTTCTGGCGGATGATGAAAGTTGTGGGGCATAAAGAAACATATCTTTATGAGATTGACGGACACGATCATGGGGCAATGGGCGAACCAGGTTTCCATATACTGAAAAATCACATCAAAGACATTTTAAAAGCGAGGGAGATTGCAAATGATAAAATAAAGATGGAAGTCTCTGTGCCCGATCCCGATTATATATTCACTGGTACCGATCCGCTAAAAATTAATGTTCATTTGCAGAATAACAACTCCTCCAATGTAACCGGCCGGGTGATTGTTTCTCTTACAACAGATGATTACCGACCATTAAAAACGGATTCGTTAGATATGGAGATGGGAGCAAACAAAAGCTTCCATCAGGAATTTATCTATCAGCATCCTACTCCGGGCTTTTACAGATATACCGTACTTTTTAAACGCAACGAAGAAGTAGTTTCCGAAAAGAAATTCAATGTAGGTTATGAGCCTGAAAAGATAAATTCGCCGATAGATGCCAAAGCTGATTTTAAAGAATTCTGGGATAAGAGTTTGAAAGAGTTGAAAAAAGTTAAGCCCAATTATAAACTCACTCTTGTACCCGAAGCTTCAAAACTGGATTATGATATGTATTTAGTTGAGATGCGATCATTTGGCAATGAGTTGATTAGAGGATATTATTCCAAACCAAAGAAAGAGGGGAAACATCCGGTTATAGTTGAATATATGGGATATGGCTCTACTCCATATTTTCCTAATCAAACGTGGGATGGCTTTGCGTATTTTGTTTTATCTATTCGGGGACAGGCATTGAATCAACCAACTAATAAATACGGTACATGGATTAATTATGGACTTGATAATAAGGATAATTATTACTATCGTGGTGCTTTCCTTGATGTGATACGGGCCTTGGATTTTGTTACCTCACGCCCGGAAATAGATCCGGAAAGAATCGCTGTCCGTGGTGGAAGTCAGGGAGGTGCTTTGTCTTTTGTAGCAGCAGCCTTAGATAAACGGGTGAAAGTTGCAGCGCCTAACGTTCCGTTCTTATCCGATTATCCCGATTATTTTAATATTGCCCCTTGGCCTAAAAGTGATTTTGATACTTATATGAAGAATCATCCCGAGGCAAAATGGGAGGATATCTATGGCTTACTGACCTACTTTGATATCAAAAACCTTACGCAATGGATTGAATGTCCTTTAATAATGGGCATTGGGGTACAAGACAATGTATGTCCGCCACATATTAACTTTGCGGCTTATAATCAGGTAAAATCAAAAAAAACATGGATGGCTTTTCCTGAATTGGGTCATAGTGTGGGTAAAGAATTCTATGATGCTTCAGTGAGATTATTCAGGGATATTTTATTCTCACCACAATGAAATACTCATCGTGGTGAGAACGAATTCATCTTTTATCATTTCTCTCCTAATGTTCCTCCTTCATTATACCGTTGATTATTAGGAAGTCCTTTTTTCCCAATCCCCTTTTCCATCAAAGATATTAATTCGGGAAGATGACGTTGATACACCCCTCGCGGGGTGTCATCATACTTTCTGCATAGCGACGCAGCCATGCCCACTACTTCACCCATCATTCCTGTAGTGCGCATTACCCGAACAGTACCCAATGCCACATGTGTAACGCTAATGTTCCGTCCCGCCATAAACAGGTTATCCACATTGCGCGAATACAAGCACCGGTATGGGATGGGTACGGATGAATATTGATATGTTTTGCTATTGACTTAAATTCTGCATCAGGAAATTTTTTGGAATTGTCCGGATCAGGATAATGCAGATCAATACTCCATGTGGTTGCAGCTGTCCCATCCTCATACTCTACAAAATCACGGAGGTCGTTTTCTGTTAAGATATGATCCCCCATCAGCCGACGCGATTCGCGCTTACCGGCAATATATGCCGCCCAATCCAACTTCCGGTTACGGAATGGTTCGTTTTCCGGAAGTTTGTTTTTCAGAAAACTCCAATTAGAGTAAACAACCAGCAAACCATAATCGCGTATGCGTTCAAAGTCATTAATCTGATCCTGATTCATGCCTGTTTCCCAAGTCCATTCGCCCATAACAACCTTTTCGCAGTTTGTATTGGTGAACTCTACTCCATAATTGAAGCGGGGAAACCCGGAAGGTTCACCCTCATCTACAGAATACCACTGGACAGACGAACCCATAGTCATATCGTCGGCTACGGCAGGGGCGGTACTTTCGTTAAATTCTTCTTTACTTTCACGCCCCATACGCCAATCGGCACCAGCCAAAAAGCCAATGGTTCCGTCGCCTGTACAGTCGGAAAATAGCGGAGCTTCAAAGCTAAGTTCCTCACCTGTTTCAATGTGCTTTGCTGTTACCGAACAGATGTTCGAACCATCCATCTGCACACCGATAGCCCTGAAATTAGAGAAAAGGATTATGTTTTTTTCATTAGCAACGATTTCTTACTATCCTCATAATAATTTGCCCGTTGGGCATTACCTTCTTTTAATGGTCCGAATTCTTTTTGCAGATTGCCCAATTCTTTATACGGGCCAGCTTCGATGCGTCCACCCAGATGTACACGTATCTCCGAGCTGTTGTTACCACCCAGCACCGGCCTGTCATTAATCAGTGCTACCTTGCAACCCAGCCGGGCTGCCGAAATAGCCGCGCTGATTCCGGCAACACCTCCGCCTACTACAGCCAGATCAAAATTCCCGGTCTGTGGGGCTTTATCGGGTAGTCCTAACATGTTTCGGCGAAAGGCGGCCAGTTCATCCACATCGCCCGGAGGGATGAAATGAGGATTTGTAGTAAAGAAAATAGCATCACAACGTCCGTTAAATCCGGTCAAATCATGCAGTGTAACCGTAACCTGGAGGTTTTCTACGGTTACACGACCAGCCGATTGCCATATCCAACTTTCTCCCTGGTTGCCTAATACCGGTAAATCGTTATTATTTATGATGAGTTTGAATTTGCCCGGTCCATCCTCTTTGCGCCACGGAGAAGTCCAGTTATAGGTACGCACATAAATGTAATACGTTCCTGTTTGGGGCAAAGTGATACGGGTTGAAGCATCGTTTACGGGCTGCCCCAATCCGTGGGCCATTAAATAAGGAGAGCCCATAAGATCCATAAACTGCTGGTCAACCCATCCGCCTTTATGGGTGAAGCTTTCGGCTTCGAGAAGGTAGTTGGCAGCAAATAAACTCCTCGAAGCGAAAATATAAAGAACAACCAGGTATAGATATTTTTTCATGCTGGCACTTTTATGAGTTTAGTAAAAAATAGATTCTATTTAGCGATAATCTAACCATGCGGTGGCTTGAGTATCTGTATCGGCTATGAAACGAATCCAACGGGCTTCAAAGCCTTGTGGAAATTCATATTTGAAGACTTCGTCTGGCTTCACGTTTATTTGCCGGTATGTCATCCAGTCACCGTTTCCTGTCGGATCGAATTGGATAGTGATAGTTACCGGTTGCTTGCTTGTATGAGATAAAGATAACTCTTTTTTATCATAAAACCCGAACAGATAAGGATCCGACGGAATACCTCTTTTTACTTCAGCGTTTTTCCAGGGACCTCCATGTTCAACAGGTTTTCCTAAATCCCAAAGATCGTCAATTGCTCCTGCCCACACAGCTGCCTTTCCATCTTGGGACACGACTATATGTGGATCTTCAATGCTTCACTGATTTGATTTTCTACCGTCCTTTCTGATATCTGAAGGAGCTCGGCTATCTCTTTATATGATTTATTTTCTTTACGACTAAGATTAAATATTTCACGCCTTCGTGGGGGCATCTCTTCTATTAACCGGTCAATGTATTCGCTCAGGTTCCTGGCTTCTATTTCTTCTTCAAGATTAAAACTAGATTGCTCCATAGCAGCCAGAACTGTCATTTTATAGAATTCTTCGTTTACACTTTTACGGTGCTGATTGAATATCAGATTGCGGGTAATGATAAAAAGCAGCCCTTTGAAACTTTCGCCCTCCCGGATAAAATCGTGTGATTCCCAGAGCTTGACAAATACTTCTTGTACAACCTCTTCGGCAACAGACAAATTGCTCAGGTATAAACGACTAAAGTTGTATGCTTGCCGCCAGTATATTTTGTATAACTGATTAAAAGCATCTTTGCTTCCCTGTCTTAATTGTGCTATTAGTTTTTCTTCGTCCATAAGGTTACTACTTTTATTCTCATCCCTGTGAGTACTTATTCTCATCGCGATGAGAATAAATACTCATCGTAATGAGAAAACTTTCTCATCGCAATGAGAAAAAGTTCTCATCGTGGTGAGAATTTATGAGAATTTCTACCAATCATATTTGTATACGTATTCGTCGAATACAGGTTCCGTATCAATTCCTTCTTTCTTAAATACTCCGCGAATAAAAGCCTCCTCATCTAATTTTATGAGTCGCTCTTTATTCAATATCCGGTAGTACATATTTCGTTTAAAGTAATTGTATATTATTTGCTTTATTTTAACGGCTTTGGCATGAGGCAAATCATCAAATAAATGTGTAATACCCGAAGCAAATCGTGTTAAAACATTTAATTGAAAATAAGGACAACTTTCTTCTTTGCCATTAAGATAATTAGGATTAATGAGCGGAAAGGTTTGTGTTTCTTCATCAGCATGTTGTGCTACATAAAAACGCAAACATTTTTGTGCTTGCGGACATTGAGCATGAAGACAGTGAGGGTAGGTTTGTGGAACGTCTTTATAATTGAAATCTTTTTTCATGATATTTTATTGTTTGTATAACTACTGTTTCCTTTGCAAAGATAAATATAATCTGTAATTATAAACATGGATATGTCTATGCCTCCAAATACTGCTTAGGCGTTTTACCGAACTCCGCCTGAAAACACTTCGAGAAGTATGAGTGGTTAGAATAGCCAACCATATACATAACCTCGGCAACAGTGAATTTTTTTTGTTCCAATAACATTGCTGCCTTTTTTAAACGAATAGATTTGATGTACTCCAACGGGGTCATTCCGGTAAGTTGTTTTATTTTCCGGTAAAGCTGTTTGTTATTGATACCCGATAAATCACTTAAAGCATTTACATTCAGATCAGGATCGGAAACCTTATCCTCAATTATTTGTGTAATGTTTGCAAGAAACTTTTCGTCTAACGAAACAGCATCAATGGCTTTTGGTGTGGCAATGACCTCAATGCGGGCTTTGGTTTCCATTTGTTGCTTGCTTGCCAGTAATTGCTCAATCCGCGACAAAAGAATATCCGGTTCGAAAGGCTTGGGAATAAAAGCATCAATATTTAAATGAATACTTTCGAGTTCCGTTTGTTTATCGTTCTTTGCAGTAAGCAAAATAATCGGGATAGTAGATGTAGGTATATTCTTTTTCAACTGCAGGCTCATTTCAAGCCCATCCATAACAGGCATCATTAAGTCGGTAATTATCAGATGGGGTAGGAGGGCGGTTGCAGTTGTTAATCCGCTTTTGCCGTTTTCCGCTATCTCAAAACGGTATTGTGGGCTTACTATCTGCCCAATAAACTCTGCAATCTCTGCATTGTCTTCAACTATCAAAATAAGAGGCTTATCAATATTACTGGCTATGTTGGGCAAAACCCTACTCTCATCAGTGAGAATATCTGTTTGCACAGGTAGGGTTATTATAATTGTAGTACCAGTTTCCTCTTCCGATATAACTTGTATATTGCCTCCATGCAACTCTGTATACGTTTTAACCAGATAAAGACCAATACCGGTTCCCTCTTTCTTACCCGAAGTTTTGGGCGATTGAAAGAAACGTTGAAAAATGTACGGAATATCCTTTGCCGGGATACCACTGCCGTTGTCCGAAACAGATAGTTCAATCTGTTGTTTCTCTTCTTTATATTTTAGCGAAAGAATAACCCGTCCACCAACAGGTGTGTATTTATAAGCGTTAGATAACAGGTTATTTAAAATAGATTCGAATTTAATTAAATCAACCTCCAGATACAACTTAGGGATATTGCTCTGAAACTCGAAACTGATATTCTTTTCCTTCGCAATGCCTTCGGTATAAACCGATAAAATACCTTTTGCAAATGCAACAAACTCTACCTTTGATAAGATGAGGCTGGAACTGGCATCGTTATCCATCCGGTTGAGATCGAGCACCTGATGAATAAGTGAATTTAGTTTCATAGCATTCCGTTGCACAACCTCGAGTTGTTGCTTTTCTTGTTGGTTCTTAACGTCGATCAGTAATTTACTAACCGGAGCAATAATCATGCTTAGTGGTGTTTTCAACTCGTGAGACATGTTGGTAAAGAAATCAATCTTAGACTTTGATTGTTCTGTAATCCTTTCTTTTTCAATACGTTCTATTCTTAATTTATTCTTCACCCTGAAGAAGTTGATAATCCATGCCACCAAACTAACAAAAAGCAATATGTAAATTATTTTGGCCCAGTTGGTATAATACCACGGGGCCTTGATTAAAATAGGAATGCTTGTTATGGTTTGCGAAGGTTTACTGTTTTCGTTCAGTTTGCTAATGTGCAACGTATATTTGCCATAATCCAGGTTGCTGTAAGAAATTTGGTTGCTACCCGATGGTAGTATAAACCATTCTTTTTCAATCCCATCTAATTTATATATGAGCCTGTTTTTTTCTTCCAGCATATAGGGGAAGTCGGAAATGTCGAAACGCAGATTGTTCTGGCTATGTTTAAGGGTAATTGAGTTGCTGTAACGTATGCTGTTTTCTCCCAGAATTTCGGTGTGTTCTGCTACAAGTGGTTCATTGTTAACCTGTACTCCGGTAATTATTACAGGATGCTCGTTGGCACTTATCTCAATGATGTTGGGAGATACTACAGCAATACCATCAACAGTTCCCATATATATCTTTTTATCCTTTTTATCGTAATATAAAGAGGAGAATGTATGGTTCATTAAATTTATTCGTTTAACATGCAGTGTTTCTTTGTTCAGTACCCATGCTCCATCGGTTGTGGTTATCCATATATAATCGTCTATTTCGGCCAATGCAAGCACCTCATTATCGGTAAACTGATTCAGGTTAATTGTTTTGAAGCTATTGTCGGCAGGGTTAATACACAGTACACCACCTCTGTAGCCTCCCCAAATCATTCCTTTATTATCAGCAATAATATAGGTTAGGTATTTTCCTTTAATCATTTCCCCAACAGGTATCGTGGTTGTTTCAAAGGTTTCGGGGTTTATCTTGTCTACTCCATCGTTATAGTAAGACACCCAGATATTTCCGTCGTTATCAGCAACCAACTGATTTATAAACATACCCGATATACCGTTTTGTGTAGTGAAATTGTAATCGGCTACATAATTGCCGTTTTGTGTGTGAACAAGCTTTTCTTTATCCACAACAAATAAGCCTCCCAGACAGGTTGCAATCCATAACCGTCCTTTTTTATCTTCCAGAATATTGTATGCCCAGTTAGCATTATAGGTGTTGGTACTATCTACTATATTATAATGTATAAAACGATTGTTTTTGCGGTCATATCTGTTTACGCTACCATCTGTAGCTATCCATAATTCCTGATTACTATCTTCGAATATATGGCGGATACGGTTGTGTACCAGTGTATGTTGGGGATCTCCCATTTTATACCAAACAGTATTCTGTGGGTGGTCGAGGCTATTGAATTTGATAATCCCATTGGTTCCGCCAAACCAGAACACATCTTTTGAATCTCTGGATAATGAATAAAAATGATTCCCTTCGCCGGTTCCGGTTATTCCGGCAATGGGTATATACCGGAAACTGTTGTTGAATTTAGATAACGAAATACCGTAATCGGTACCCAACCAGATGTTTTTGTCTTTGTCCTTAAATATACTCCATACAATGTTGTTGGATAAAGATTGGCTATATCGGGAATCGTGTAATATATGTTGTATTGGTTCTTTTTCGTTGTACACATATAAACCATTGTCGGTACCGGCCAGTAGTTGATTGTTTTCATCAAGTGCAAGTGCCTTAATAGAATTGTTATTAACCACTTCTATGGTGCGCGAAGTATTATCCGTAGGGAAGTATTGATAGAGGTTTCCTTCCGTTCCTACCCAAATACAGTTTCTGGTATTGTCTTCGAGTAACGAATTAATAAACTGATTGCTTCGGCCAATGTTAGCTGGAATAGTTATTCTTTCAAATTGATTTTGGGCAGTATTGTATTTGCAGAAACCGTTGTAAGTACCAATGTATATATTATCGTCTTTGGCATGAATAAGCGAATAAATTGTTTCGTGCGATAATCCGGGATTAGATTCGCGAGCGATTTTGAATAGTTCGTTTGTTTGAAAATGGTATGTATATAATCCGTTTAATGTTCCAATCCATAAAACATCGTTTCGGATTACCATAGCCCGCACATTGGATGGGAAATTAACTTCTCTTTTTTCGTACTGGTCGGTTTTATAATTGTAAACATGGATACCATTATCCGCGCCCAGATACAAGTAGCTATTTGTTGCCGTAATACAATTTATGCGGGTGTTTCCTGCTTGGCCAAAACTGAAATGCTGCCGGGTTGAATAACCATCGTAACTAAACAATCCTTTGTCGGACCCAATCCATATCAATCCTTGTGCATCTTGTGAAAAGCAACTGATTACGGATGCCTCGGGGCTCAGAGTAATGTTATTAAATAGTTTGTATGTTGGTTGTCCTTGTAAATAGATAGAAGACAGAATAAGGATTATAATGTTGATTAAACGTAATTGCATGTACTTCACAGTTATGATAAGATCCCAAATATAAACACAATTTGGTTGAAATAAATCATGATTAGTACATTATTTCCTCTGTTGCCGAAAATATCTTTCAATTTAATACCATTCTTTTTTCTTGAAAAACAGATAAGTGCCACCACCAATAACAATCATAATTGCCCATGCTACCAAGTATCCGTATTTCCAGCTCAGTTCGGGCATTAGGCCAAAGTTCATTCCCCAAACACCCGCAAGAAAGGTAATCGGTATAAAAATGGTAGAAACAATGGTAAGGCGTTTCATGATATCGTTTCTCTTAAGGTCGTTGTTTGATATATACAAATCGACCAACGAAGAGAAAGTTTCACGGCAAATCTCAATCGTTTGCAATACAAATTGCAGATGGTCGTTCACATCATTGAAGAAAGCCCGGTTCACTTTATGAACCAGAAGATTATCGGCACGTAATAATTTACTGTACTGATCCTTTAACGGATAAATGCCTTTCTTTATTTTTAAGTGCTGACGGCGTATGGATTGAATCTGTACGCCAATATCGTTGCTGCTTGTTGTTTTTAAAAGTTCTTCTTCCAAATCTTCCAGTGCATCATCAATTGCGTTTACTATGTAAGTATAGTTTGCAACCAAACTATTCAGTACTACACTAAGTAAATAGTCACTTTGGCGTGTACGGATTTTCAATGTGTTGTTATGCAAGGCTTTAACAATACCATCGAAGATGGGAGACTCCCATTCCAGAAAGGTGATCACAAAGTTTACACCCTGTACAATAGCAACTTGTTGCTGTTCAAGCTCACCATCCGGGTTAGCTTCATTAAACCGGTATAGTTTCATGATAACAAACATGTAATTATCATGCTCCTCTATTTTTGTGGGGTGGTCTACATTAAGAATATCCTGCAACACCAAAAAATCTATCTCAAAATGTTCGCATATATCTCTGATAGCTTCTGTATTGTGCATTCCACAAACCTGTAGCCAGTTAATACGGTTATTATTGAGCGTATTGCTTATATCTTTGATAGTGGTTCCGGTGGCTTCCTGAATTTCAGTTGTGTTATAGCTGGTTAGGCTCAGGTGGGTAGCTATTTGGCTGTCACCGGTATAGAGTAGTTCTTCGTTGAGCAGATTATTCATCATCATTTCTTTTTGTTAAAAAACAATTATCAGGAAGCTTTTGTTTGAAAACTCTTCTTAAATTTCGACTTCTTTCCATTCTTACCGTATCATAGATAAAGAACAAGGTAAATCCTCAAATATACCCTATTTTGTGGATTCAATTCCAAATTTATTGTATTTTTGTGATATAATAGAGTTGTTATGATACATAGAATATTAGAAAATACAGTTCGAGATAAGCTTAACACAGGTAAAGCAATTGTACTAATGGGTGCCAGACAGGTTGGAAAAACAACTTTGGTTAAAGAACTCTTTAAAGGTTCTGATGAAATGATTTGGCTCAATGGCGATGAATTGGACGTACAGAATCTTTTTGAAAATATATCGGCTACTCGCTTGAAATATATTTTTGGAAGTAAAAAGTATGTTGTGATCGATGAAGCTCAACGTATTAAAGATATTGGCTTAAAACTGAAACTCATTACAGACGAATTGCCCGAAGTACAACTTATTGCAACCGGAAGTTCCTCTTTCGATTTGGCTAATGAGCTCAACGAACCACTTACAGGTAGAAAATGGGAATATAAAATGTATCCTATATCTTTTGCCGAAATGGTACAACACCATGGATTGTTAGATGAAAAAAGATTATTACCACATCGTTTAGTGTATGGGTATTATCCTGATGTGGTAAACAATCCGGGGGATGAAAAAGAGATCCTGAAACAACTGTCAGACAGTTATTTGTATAAAGATATTCTGATGTGGGAGCAAATAAAGAAGCCGGAAAAACTTTTGAAACTATTACAAGCGATTGCTTTTCAGATTGGCAATCAGGTATCTTATTCCGAATTAGGTCAACTTTGTGGATTAGATACCAAAACAGTAGAAAAGTACATTGTGTTATTAGAGCAGTGTTATGTTATTTTCCGTTTGGGATCATTTAGCCGTAACCTACGAAATGAACTTAAAAGCAGCAAGAAAATATTTTTTTATGATAACGGTATCCGTAATGCCATTATTGCAGATTTCTCTTTAGCTGAAAGTCGTTCCGATATTGGTGCACTTTGGGAAAACTACATTATATCCGAAAGAAAGAAGAAACTGGAATATGATAAGATGTGGCGTAACAGCTGGTTTTGGCGAACTACAGATCAGAAAGAAATCGATTATATCGAAGAAGGAGATGGACAAATCCATGCATTTGAATTTAAGTGGAATCCCTCTGCAAAATATAAAATGCCTACACAGTTTTTGAATAATTATTCAGATAGTACTTTTACTGTTGTTTCTCCCGAAAACATGGAGGAGTTCTTGTTGGGGTAGAAATAGTTATAGGATCTGCTGCTGAACACGCTGAACACCGCTGAACAACACGGAGGCTTTGCCCTCAGAAAATGTTTTTTCGCGATTTTGCTATCACTGCTATCACTAACAGCTGTAACAATCTGATAAACAGTTGGTTAATTTAGTGATAGATGTGGTGATAGTAAAAAATATCTACCACTGCTATCACTAAAATGTTTTTGTTATCCACTAAAAATCAGGGAGTTATAAAAATGTAACATGATAACAATTTGTTCGTATTCTGTTTAACCTATATTGTTCATACTTTGAATCGACTCCTTCATCCCGGTAACATGAAGCCTTTCTCCCGGTAGGATAAACGGTTTCTCCCGGTAGGATGAACGCTTCATCCCGGTAGGAGAAAACCTTTATCCTACCGGGAGAAAAGTACTGTTCAATAATAAGTAAAATATCTTTCTATATAGGCCGAGGGATCAATGCTATATAGATCAAGGGGTCGGTGCTATATAGATCGAAGTCACTCATCTATATAGACCGGAACCCCAATGCTATATAGCTTGCCTAGAAGTATGGACTATTTTATGGAAAATAGTGGATTATTATGCAGAAGAGTACAGGGTTTTCTATCAGAAAGTCCCTACTATTCTGATTGATTCAGTGGAGAATAGAATTCTATCAGATTCTCTTCCGGGTCGTACAGATGAACAACACGCATTCCCCAACCGGGCATATCTATTGGTTCATTAATGAATTTAAGTCCTTTTGCCGAAAGTGCTTGATAAGTCTCATCTACATTATCAACTTCAAAAGATATCATTGATTTTTCGCGATAACCTGTGGGTTGTGTTTTATCGGCATTACCAACAGCGGGAGCCATTAGGTCGGATGTAAATATGGCAAGCCCTTCTATTCCGTTGGCTACTTTGAAGCTGCCATAACATTCTTCAACATCCCAGGCGGCTTCCAAACCAAGTTGTTGGGTATAAAAATCGAAACATTTCCGATAGTCTTTTACTAATAGTCTTACGTTACTGAATTTCATAATTCTTCTATTTTTAATTTTTATAATCTGTAAATCCTAATCTATTGCCCGAAGGGTCGTTCAATTCTACCGCCCAACCTGTCCGTATCTTAAATGGTTCGGATAGAAAGACAATGCCTTTGGCTTTCATCTTTTCGTAAACTGCTTTGGTGTCTTCAACCTCTATCCAAATCGCAGGTATTGTGTTCGGCATCTTAGTTTTGTCTTTCAGGATGATTGCCGGCTCTTCGTTGCCGACCTTGAAGGCTATCATACCCTGCTCTGCAAACTCGAATTTCTTTTCCAATCCCAATACTTCAGAATAAAAATGTACGCTCTCTTGATAATTGTTAGCTGGCAGGAAGTAGTTATCATAGTTCTTGATTGCGGTAGGTTCTACTGAATCTTCCGTTATTGTTAGGATATGCCCGTTATTATCGAAGATGGCAAACTCGTCGGCTCCATAGAATGTTTTATGCATTTCTTTAGCAATATATTCTGTTCCCAGAAGCTTTTCGTACAGTGTTTGCATGCCTTTCATTTTTACATAAAAGGTCATAGCACCCAACACCGGCCGACCGGCTAACTGCGGATATTCTTCGGTTAAGTTGCCCATTTCCTGAAACATAAGCGTTGCTCCACCATTAGCAACCATTGCCCATTGCAGGCCTCCGGTTGGAGCGGGGACACTCATAATCAGATTGAAACCTAATGTATTGGTATAGAACTGTACTGTTTCATCGACGCTCTTTACGCCAATATTGGGAGATAGAGTTTGATAATCCATTGCTTTCATTTTTTTTTATTGCAAAAATACAATACCGGTTTGATGTATTTCGTGTAAAAAACCGACATTCTACACAGTGTGTTCCGATGGAGAGATATTTCCTAATCGCTGAAACTCTTTATTCATGTGCGAGTGATCGTGATATCCGCAAGCAATGGCTATTTCGTACATACTTTCATTTGGATGGGTTTCCATATAACTGCGGACAAACCGGAAACGCATGATGTTACTGAATACTTTGGGAGATATACCGATGGTTGTTTTGAATTTACGTTCGAATTGTCGCTCGGACAGGCAGACCTCACCGGCTATTTTGCTGACAGATACATGTCCGTTATTGCTTTGAATAAGAGAAACAGCATGCCTGATTTGTTTGTCGGGCAGATATAACTTGTGCATACGCGCCAGAAAATAGGTGTTGATATAAGCAATCCGTTCCTGCATATACTCCATATCGGGTAGTCGCTCATAGAAACTGTTATCAAATAGTGTTTCAGCAAGCGGAAGTTCTATGTTCCGGTTGGTAATTCCGAAAATAGGCATGCGGGTAAATGCAGTGATTCCTGCCGGAGCAAAACGGATTCCCATCATTTGTATCTGTCCCGGGCGATAGGAGATTTCCAACAAAGAGGTCATTGTACCAACAAGTTTAGGCAATCCGGCAGGGTTGTTACTTCCAAAATCAAAGATAATATCCACACAACCATCCGGTAGAATCCGCTGTGTAAAGCAACTCTCAATTACTCCATCAGTAACCCAATAGGTTTCTATTAAATGTTGTAAGCGTAGGTCGGGTGGATATTCTTTATACATACATATTATCTCGGCGAAAGCCCATTGGTGTAATATTGATAGCTTTCTTCTATAATTTCGGGGGTATCTGCATCTAATACATACAAAATTTCACGGCAGAAATCTAATGGAGCAGTTCCGTTGGCAGTAACAATGTTGCCGTCTCTCACTGCTTGTTTGTTGATATAATTAGTTTCGCCAGTGTATTTTTCTCCGGCAAACTGTTTCAGATAATCCAATCCGTTGCTTGTGTGCTTCACATTGTTAAGGATACCACATGCTCCGAGAAATACCGAGGCATTGCATATTCCGGCAACCAGTTTGTTCTCTTTAACAGCTTTCTCTACGAGCGGAACAATTTGCGCAGCTTCGGGCGAGAACCAATGCATACCGCCAATCAATACCAGTCCGGCATAGTCTGTTGGCATATCATTCAAACTATAATCGGGTAACACTTTGAATCCGCCAATGGACATGACGGGCTCCTTTGTGAGGGCCATTGTTTTTACTGTGTATTTAATGGGGCCTCCAGGTTTAACACCTATATTCAGACAGGTAGAAATATAGGCTCCTTCCCAATCGGCAAACTCGTTTAAGAGTACAAATATTACTTCTTTTTTGTTCATTTTGTTTCTGTTTATAATATTAATTCATCCTTGTAAATCGAATTGCAAATATACTGACTTATTTTACAGGAATACATATTTCTGTAAGTGGAAGTTTTGTATATTTACCCATCAATCATATAATAAGTAGGGCATGGATGGCTTTACTTATTTGAAGGGTTAAGGATTTCAGATATTAAAAAAGAAGCAAATGACAGAAATAGCAGTAATACAAGAGGCATTTCCATTAGAAATCCGAGAAGAAATAAAATCTTTGTTGACAAAGTTTGATATAGAAACAATGCATTCAACAAAAGGGTTTGAAAAAGCTGTAGTTGGAGAGGGAATAATTGATATTCCCTCACGAATTTACTATAGACCACCTTATTCCTTGAATGACTCAAAATTCACACAGACAGAAAAAGAGATTTTAAATTGTATTTTTTCTAGGCACAGTGATGGTTATATCCGCCAAAAAGCAATCTTGAATATTATTAGTTCTGATAAAGAATGGACAATTCCGTATGTAATGAGAATAATAGGCGAATATGTAATTGAAATATTGATAGACATAAATAAACATTTTGAAAGAATTAATAAGTCGAATTTAGTTTTATTTATTCAACAAAATCCAGCGTTTTATAATCGAATACACTCACGAGTTGGTAGCTATTGGGATTGTTATTATCGTTACCAATTTCCTGAAAAGTTGAAAGGCATAAAGGTGCCTGAAGAACAACGATATGTCGGGTTTCAACTACTAGATAAAATTGACAGAACGATATCCCTGTGACTTTCGTTTTTGTATCATGCCTGTGGTACAAAAGTGCCACGCTTGTGATACAAAAGTATCTTAGTGGTGATACTTTTGTACCACCCGCGTGATACTTTTTTCTCAAGCTTGAAAAAATGGTGGTACTTTTGTATCAGTGTTTAAAAAACGGTGGTACTGCAGTTGGTTGATTATCAATTGTGTTTTTGGGGTGAATATATGGACCTGCAAAGGCAGGGCTGTTAAGTTCTGATTTAACAATTCTTTTTTAACCGCAGAGTACGCAGAGTACGCAGAGTTTAAGATTCAATGCTGCATAGAAATTAAAAACTCCGCGTTAATCCGCGAAACTCTGCGGTTAAAATATTAGAACAGCCCTGCCCAGCAAAGGGGAGCATTTTCCCCCTCTGATTTGAACCAAACTTATGGAATAATCCAGATTAAGAATATTGCCAGAAACCAGCGATTATTTTTCCTGTTACATTATGTTTATACAGATACAAAGCACCATACATAAATACATATTCCATATCTTGCCTATACCCCTCTTCATCTATTTGTAAAAAAAAAGAATAACCATTTCTTTCCAGTTCCTCATAATAATAATCTTTATATTGAATGAAACGTGGTTCGCCCCCCACTTTTATAAACTGAAAATCATTATCCTGTATCTCTTTATAATCGCTAATTGAATTTACAGGCAAGTTTGTAATAGCTTTATGTGTATTGCTTCCCATTTCGGAATATTTATGTTCTATAACTTTCACAGCTATTGAAGGATAAATATTGTTTTCTATGAGGGTTTCAAAATTATTGTGAATCAAAATGGTAAGCATAATATTCTCTTTTTCGGGATGAACTAATGTAGCATAAAACATATATTCATCGGGTATCTGTTCTCCAATTAATTGTGGAGGATTACCGCCTATTCGTCCTTTTATACCACTATCATGCGAGATGCATTTTGCAAACAATTCTTTCATTCTACCAGTTCAAAATCATACTTATCAAATTCTTTTCCATTGATTATAATAGCCACTTGATGAAGCCCAGGGTGAAGTTTCCGAGTGGTTACTACCTTGAAAGAGTGTTTCCGGGTGATACATGTGGTTGAATTTGCTGCATAGGATTTCTCACTAATTTTACAAACTTTTTTCGATAATGTACCGTTCGCCTTCTGGTAGTACAAACCATATTCGAGTCTTATCTTAGCTTCCTTGTTGCTTTTATTCAACAGGTTGAAACTAAACTCCAACGAGTTGCCCACTTTCACTTCGGGGGTTGCAATCTGGAAGTTCTCTATGTGTATATTCTTGGCAGAACCCAAGCCAAATAGTTCCATCACTTCTGGGTTGCCTTGTTTAAGGAGTGTCCGGCAGCCGTGTTTAATAATCCAATCAACTTCTTCCGACTCTCCTTGCCATCTTTTTACCAAATCAATCACTACTTCAGGATTGTCTTTGGCAATATCATTCAAGTTGTTGGCAACACTCAACCGCACAAATCGTGCCGGATCGTTCTTGAGATTTTCCAATATAGGAATGATGGGTGCCGGGTTTGCCTTTAGACTTGGTATGGCCATTGCCCAGGGCAGGCGCGGGCGGCAACCTTCGGATGCAAGCCGCCTTACTCCCCAATGTTCGTGCTTCGACCAAGCCAGCATTTGCGCCATCATGGCGTCGGGATATTTAACAATAAATGGATGGGTTACAAATTCGCAGCTTGTGAACTGGGTGATTCTCTCTATTGCTTTAACAGAGGTTTCGTAATCGCCCAGCCCGTATTGTTCTATGTAACTATCCAAAACCCCTCCATACTCTAATAGTAAGCCAAACTTTGTGTCGTCTATCTTGGAGCAATGAGGATATCGGGGTTCTATACAATCTAACAGTTCAAGTATTTTGGCGATTGCATCTTTGTAATCTGTCGGCAGAAAGCTTTTGAGCACTGTTGCAATGTGTACGGTACGTTGTTTGAGTTCTCTGTTTTCCCATTCCTTATCCATTACCTGAGACATAAATGCACGGGTGTCTAAGTTGGGTATAACGAGCTTTAAGTCTTTCGTGAATAGATCGAGAAACTGCTCGTTGTACATGTTTTTAAAGGGTTCTGCCATGGCTGTAGTTTTATTTTTGCCAAAGATAGTGATTTTAAGGAGAAAGGAGAAGTGCATCCCTTTCCCTTAATTTCACTTACTTACATTGCAAGCCCAAGTTCTTTGGCCGATTTAAGATAGTCTTGTCCTTTGACGTTTATTTCGCCTTTATCATAAACTTCGGGAACGAGTAATTGCCCACGGTCTTCCGAAGTTAAGTAGGAAGCTGTTTTTTCATATACTTTGGTCATGCCTTCAAAGTCGGTAAGATCTGATGTTCCTCCACAGGCCAGCAAAACAGTTTCTTTTATTTTTAGAGGTTCAGGGCTTGAAATGAAGGAATAAAGTCGGTCAATAGCGCTCTTTATCTGTGCCGGAAAAGAAAAATAGTATAGTGGCGAACTAAATACCAGCGTATCAGCTTGTGCTATCAGAGGAGCTACTTCATCAAAATCATCTTTTACTGCACATGCTGTTCCACGGGTAAAGCATTTGTCGCAGGCTATACAACCTTTTACTTTCTTCCGGCCGCTATCGAAACGATCGACTATGTGCCCTGCCTGTAAGGCTCCTTCGATAAAGGCTTCTGCCAATAAATCACTATTGCCATTCTTTCTTGGGCTTCCTGTAATGACTAAAATTCTTTTCTTGTCCATACGTTTATCTTTGATAATTTGTTCGATGCAAAATTAAAGTATATCTCACCCATAGAATTTACTGTATGGCTCAAAGTTTTGTTCTATTTAGTCCAAATTAATAGGTTGGCGATAGTCGGTTGGTGATTGACCATAATATTCTTTGAAGATACGTGAAAAATGGGATATGTTTTCAAAGCCCATAGAATAGCCTATTTCATTGACAGGTATTGCAGTGTTCTGAATCATTTCCTTGGCCTTCTCCAATCGTTTTTCTTTTATCCATCGGGCAGGAGGCATATTGTATAGTAACTGAAAGTCGCGTTTGAAACTGGAAAGACTTCGTCCGGAAAGATAGGCCAGTTCGGGTAGGGTAACGGGTGTAGCGTAGTATTGTTCTACTACTTTCCGGATATCCATACGTGCCGGTTGCCTGAATTGAAGCAACTGGATGAACATATTTTTATTAGATAGGGATATGTCATACAATAGTTCCATTATTTTAAGACGGAGCAATCCAGGATCTACCAATGTGGGACATTTAAAATAAGGGTCGAGAGATCGGCCAAAGGCAATCAAACATTCATCCATTGGGTAGACTGATGTTTTTATCTCTTCTTCTGTGCGGGGAATCTTTACGTTTGCCATAGTGAGAAACTCTTTAATCAGGTTATCTTTCAGGCAGAACATAATGCATTCGGATATATTATCATTGTCCGGGTCGCCGGTTTTTTCATACTTCACCGAGGTGGCCTTCTTTAATAAAATCATTTCGTTCTTATTCACCGTATGTCTGTTTGCCGTGGTGCATAATAAATTGTCCCTCAAGCACAAGGAATAAGAGATGTTCTTCGAGAAACATGGTTCCCGTTCCGTTTAGCGTATGAACACAGGATTCGATAACAGAGCAGCCGTCTAATAATAGCGTACTTTGGCAGGTAGTGTCGCTGATTAATGCGGTGGGTACTTTTATATATTTCTTCATACTTTGCAGGGAATTGTTTTATTGATGCAAAGATAGATGATTTGTTGTTGTATCATTCTGGAGATAATGGATTGTTTTCCAAATATTCCAATTGTACTCTCTTTGGGAGTTTTTTTAGTACTTCTTTTATTGAGTGACGAATCCAATGTTTTACGGTCTCGTCGTTCATATCGCTATTAAGCGTGATACTGTTCCAGAATTTCTTGTTAAAATGCCAAGCCGGTTCTACACTATTATAGCGTTCGCGTAAGTCGATGGCTTTTGTAGAATCACATTTCACGGTTATTTTCAATACCGGGTCGTTTAGTGGGATTATAGCAAACCATTTATCGAATATCTTGAAAATAAGATATTCATCTTCAAATGGCATGTATTCGGTTGCCTCTTTTAACGAAAGACAATATTCTCTTAATTCTTCTATATTCATCTTGTTGTTGTAAAGAAACCTATTCTATTATCCAAGAAGTTACATATTCTACATCATTTGAGGAGGATACCTCAGGTATTCTTTCAAAGTGTCCTTTTAAGTGAAGTTCATTGCAGGTAAGTTCGAAATGGCAGAGGGCAATCCCCATATCATTTGCCGAGAACCGTCCTACATGGTAGTAGAAGTGGAAAGCGTTATCTTTCATCATAACACGCCAAGGTTGTTTATTGCTAGCTGATGGAGCAAGCCGCAGCATTTCCAGCGGAGTTTTATAGTTGCCGGCATCTGTTTCAGTTAAAGGAATTTCGAAGGTATTATTGAAAAAAAGTGAACCAAAAGGTTTACGCTTGTCACTTCCTGCTCCTGCTCTCATTATGGATTCCAGAAGTGTCCTCTTTTCTCTTTTATACCCGACTGGTGAAATAACAATCAGTTCTTCGCCTTCGGAAAGTTGAATTTGTTTTAAAAAGTCATTCCGTTTCAATGTTCCGCCAAGCCAGCAGGTTCCAAGTTCTAATTGGGTGCAATAAAGAACTACCTGCTCGAACATATAACCTGCTCCAACTTCGGGCATTAAGCCTTTTTCGCCAATAAGAAGCAAAAAGTCTGTCGCACCACTTATTACTCCATAAGTTCCAAGTTTAATCGGTTGATCGCCTGTCTTTGCCCTGATTAACTGTATTCTTGCCTTTGTTCCGAAAGGGGCATTCAGTTGGCCGATATACTTGTTTATACTATTAACATGCTCTTCGCTTAACGGTTCTCCGGTGTAACTGCGTACGGATTTGCGCTCTTTTATTTGTTTTGTAATAGACATATTCTAAGTTTTTAGTTGGTTCTTACCTTATCAAGATTCCCTGGTTCAAGATTCCCAGGTTCTAACTCATGTGTTCGATACTTTTTCGGTACAAATATAAGAGTATTATTCAATAAATACCCGAAAGGGCATATTATAACCTTGACTTATTTGTTATTAACAAGGAATGACTATCTTTGCATACCAAACGGTATGTGTTATGACAGATTCTAAAAAACAAATTTTGCAAACAGCATTAAAGCTGTTTCTGAAGAACTCTTATAAAGAAGTTTCTCTTAGGGACATTGTAAACGAAGTCGGCTTGACAAAAGGTGCGTTCTATCACTACTATGGCAGTAAGGATGAACTATTTGAAGAGGTTGTGAAATATTTCTATAACAATGCAATTATTGCTAACTATAGTAAATTCCCCAAACTGTCTTTGAAGGAATTTTATAAGCATTATTTAAATGTACTTCAAGAGCCGGATGATTTCGACGAAATAGAAGAAAACGGAGGTATGAATATATTCATTTTTCTGTCGGATGCTGCTAAACGAATTCCGGACTTCTTAGAAATACATATGGCTCAACGCAAGAAAGAACGCTGGGCATGGGCAGAAATAATAGAAACAGCTAAAAGAAATAAGGAAATTAAAACCAATATTAAGAACGAAGAACTGGCAAATCTTTTTCTAAAAATAAGTGATGGAATCGTCATGGATCAGGCAATATCCAAGGAAGATAACACAATGTTACTCAAAGAAATGGAACGTGATTGGGATAACCTATATAGTTTGCTGAAAACGAACAAAAAATAAAAAATATCTTTTTCTCCTTTTTCATAAAATCTTTTTCGACCTCAGTTGTCTTCATAAATAGAGAGCTCTTAAAAATAACACAAAGTCGGTTGCAAGCACTATTACAGTCGGCTTTATAAAATGACAATTAGTTATGAAGAAAATGAGATTTTTAATGCCTGTCGGCTTCCTGTTAATAGCGGCAGCATTTAGCACAATAGTTATGTTATTATGGAATTGGTTGATGCCTGCTATATTTGGTTTGATAGCCATTAATTTTTGGCAAGCCTTAGGTTTACTTGTTCTTGCACGTATCTTATTCGGTCGTTTTGGCTTTGGTAGAAATAGGATGGGTGGGGGAATGAGAGAAAACCCAATTCATGAAAAATGGATGAAAATGACACCAGAACAACGTGAAGAGTTTATAAATAAAAGGCGGCGATTTGGCTTTGGTCATCCTTTTAACAGAGAACATTTTGGTATGGATAAACAACAGGAGCAAAACAAAGAAAATGAGTAAACAGCTTGGGCAAGAAAATGTTGAAAAACTTGTAAAAGAGCATCAACCGGCTAAAATCATTTATCCGCAAAAGAGTTTCCAATAAGGAAGATGCGGAAGATATATTGCAGGATGTATTTTATCAATTAGTTAAAACTATTGAAAGTACAAGCAGTCCTATTGAGCAAGTTTCTGCATGGCTCTATCGTGTGGCTCGAAATACAATTATCAATAAAGATAGAAAAAAGCAGGAAGACGAATTCCCAGTTTCCGGCTACGATGAAGAAGGTAATATATTGAAGGATTTTTCCGAAATTTTATTCAACGACGATAACCCGACACCCGAAACCGAATACTTACGTTCGTTGGTATGGCAGGAACTTGAAACTGCTTTATCGGAATTACCCTCGGAACAAAGAGAGGCTTTTGAACTGACTGAATTGGATGGTTTGCCAGTAAAGGATGTAGCTCTAAGCATGAATATTCCAGTCAATACGTTGTTATCCCGAAAGCATTATGCAGTCAAATATCTTCGCAAACAACTGGAAGGGCTATATAATGACATTTTAATAACCTAATTTTTTTACCCATATACATACCAATCGGTAGGTATATATAAGCGATTTGATATGAATAAAAGTATTACAAAATCATTATTTCTCTCCTTACTCCTATTATGTGGTGGTTATTTGAGAGGAAAAGCGCAGGATAAACAACCTGTAACATTTGATTTACAGGAGTGTTTACAATATGGTTTAGAAAATAGCTATGAGTTGCATAAGGCTAAATTCGGCACTCAGGAATCGGAAGCTGCACACAAGGAGGCTAAAAGTGCCCTATTACCGCAACTTAACGGATCGGTATCTGTAACTGATAATTTAAAACTGGCGACTTCTATGATGCCAGGTGATTTTTTCGGAATGCTGGGAGAACTTATTGGAATAGAAATGGGAGTGAAATACACTGCCGTAGCCGGGATTGACTTAGAACAAGTAGTTTTTGATGCCGGATTGTTTACTGGAATAAAGATGAGCCGGAACGCCCATGAATTTGCTTCGCTGAAGGAACGGATGAGTAAAGAAGAACTTATCTACAATATTTGCAATACGTTCTATGATGTTCTGTACTCGGAGAACCTTTTACGAAACAACATCGAAACCCTTGGTTTAATGGATTCTATTTATACGAAAATGGAATTACAGGTTGCTCAAAACATTACCCGCGAAATCGACCTGAACCGGATGAAAGTGAATATCAGCAATATGAGAGTCGATATTCAGAAAACCGCTGCAACCTTAAGCCAACAGATGAACTACCTGAAAGTATTGATGGGGATGCCATTGGAATATCGGTTTCTAGCAAAAGGTAATATGAAATTATCACCATTAGAAACCTCTTTATCTTCAGTTCAAGTCAACTATGCACAGAATAAAACCGAACTGCTTATACTGAATAACGAGAAAAAAAACGGTGAGTTAGAAATCCGGCAACTCCGGCAGACTTATCTTCCAACTTTATCTTTGTTTGCTTCTTCCAGTTATAATTTCGAAAATGAGCAATTCACGATTACTAAGAGCACATTCTGGTCTAATGGTACATATTTCGGGGCAAAACTATCTATCCCGATTTTTGACGGAGGAGCAAAACATCACAAAATACGTCAGGCGCAATTCCGGTTGCGACAGGTAGAAGAAGATATAAAACAACAACAGCAAACCATAGAAAGTGATGGGTTTAACGCCCGCCAGCAACTTCAAGTTGCTTTCCAGTCGGCAAATGCCCAACAAGAAAATATGAAGGTTGCCGAAAAATCGTACAAACAAGGGATTATGCTCTATCAGGAAGGTTTATATAGCATTACCGATCTGTTAGATATTGAAAAATCATACAGGGAAGCGCAATCAGCTTACATGTATGAACTGTCGAATTATCATAAGAGCATACTCGAATTGAAAAAGTCCGAAGGAAGGTTGATGGAAATTAAGAATTAAGAATTAGGAATTAAGAATGGGTGCCGGTGCTGATAACAGTTGCAAGCAACATTCCTATATATACAAAACAATTCTTAATTTTTAATTCTTAACTCTTAATTCTTAATTCTTAATTAATACATCCATTATGGTAAGAAAAATTATAAATATCCTGATTGTTATTGCAGTAATCGGATTACTGGTGTGGAAACTGGCAGCTAATAAAGAAGAAATAGACCAAATTGCCACCCGTTCCTTATTAGTGAACCCCACTGTTCCTGTGCAGGTAGAACAGGTTGGAGTACAGGGAATTTCCAGTGATATTCACGTCGATGGCCGCATACAGGCAACTAACGAGGTGGTACTCTATTCAAAAGTACAGGGCATTGTATTGAATAAATACAAAAAGGCAGGCGACTATGTAAATAAAGGAACTGTAATAGCACAGGTTGAAAATAGTGTTGTAAAGGAATCTCTTAGCTTTGCAAGAATGAATCTGGCAAATGCCGAAACCGATGTAGAACGTTACAAAAAATTGGCAGAGGCGGGAGCAGTAACACAACGAGAATACGAAGCCATACTCATTACTTGCCGTGAAACACAACGCGCAGTAACCGAATTACAAGACCAATTAAATAATACTACACTGGTGTCGCCTATAAACGGCATTCTGGAAACCGATTATTTCGAAGAAGGCACATTGTTAAGCATTGGAAGTCAGGTGGCGGATTTTGTCGATCCCTCTCAACTGAAAGCGGTTGTGAATATCACAGAAAAGGATGTTTATCAGGTACAAAAAGGAGATAAAGCAATTCTGACAACAGATATACTTCCCGGACAGGAGTTCGCCGGAGTAGTCGATGTTATCGGTTCAAAAGGAAACTCATTGCTGAATTATCAGTTGGAAATAAAACTGACAGGAAGTGACGCCTCCACGCTGAAAGCAGGGATGTATGTATCCGCACAAATTGCGACAAGAGAAACTGCCACAAGTACGAAAATAATGGTAAACCGTAAGGCAATTATCGAAAGTCTCAAAAACCCCGAAGTTTATGTTGTAAGGGATAACAAAGCCTATAAGCAGAAAATCACAATAGGCAAAGTGCTTGACAATTATATAACCGTAAATAGCGGTTTGAAAGAGGGAGATATAGTTGTCGTTGCCGGGCAAATCAACCTTGTCAACGGCAGAGCCGTTGATATTAAGAATTAAGAATTAAAAATTAAGAATGTTAGTTATTAGGGCTTCGCACTCATTTCTAATTTTAATTTTTCTTCGACGTTTTGATTATGGATGAAAGAATACTTATGATTTCTTCTATTTCGGGAAAAATAGAAAGGTACATGGCCTCCGTAATAAAGTCAGCATCATGGAGCAGGTTTATCCAATATCTGGTTTCATTAGCTTCTTTGATAGCAATGTGTAATTTATTGATGAAGTCGGCTTTGCTTTGTGCAAATCGACTTTCACTAACAAGAGCTCCTATGGCTGTTCCACTACGTAACAATTGTTTAGATAAAACATATTCTTGTTTTTCTTTACTTAAAAATAAATATGCATTTACGATACGTAATGCGAACTTATAGGTTTTAGTCGCAATAATATTCTCCTTCATGGAAGTTAAAGTATAAATTTTCAGTTCACTGCAAAAGTAATTCTTAATTTTTAATTCTTAACTCTTAATTTAAAAACATGAAACTATTAAACTTATTAATAAAGCGCCCTACAATCGTTGTGGTAATGTTTATCCTGTTTGTAGGAGCCGGGCTGTTATCATTGGGACGTTTGAGCCAGGAACTCTTTCCCCATATAGATATGCCGCTCATTACAGTTGCAACTGTTTATCCTGGGGCAAGCCCCGAAGAAGTGGAAAGTTCCGTATCTAAAAAGATAGAGGATGCTGTATCATCCCTCGAAAACATTGATGAAATAACCACCATGTCGATGGAAGGTTTTTCTTATATTGTTGTTCAATTCAAAGATGGGACAGACGTAAACATATCGGCTCAAAACGCCCAACGGAAAGTAACAGCTATACGCAGCGACCTGCCAATGACAGTACGAGAACCTTCTGTTGATGTTTTCGACGTAAACGACCAGCCCATTATGAAGTTGTCCGTAACCGGAAATATTGGCGAAGCAGCGTTGTACGACATTGTAAAAAACGATATTTCCCCTCTCTTTGAACAGGTACAGGGTGTCGCCCGCATTAGCCTTATAGGCGGTCGCGAGCGCGAAATACAAGTAGATATCGACGAACAACGCCTTGCTGCCTACGGCATGACTATTTCGGATGTAGTTGCTATCCTCAATTATTCAAATATGGATTATCCTGCGGGAAAAATAACAGACGATGAAAAACAGGTATTCATACGCCTTTCGGGAAAATTTCAATCAATTGCAGATATTGAGAATGTGATTGTAAAGACACTCCCCGGCGGCTCTGTCGTAAAAGTATCGGATATTGCCCATGTCTATGATGGACAAAAAGACGTGGAAGCGATTACACGCTATAATGGGACAAATTCCATTGGAATAGTCATTCAAAAACAGTTGGATGCCAATGCCGTAAAGGTATCGAAAGAAATCAGCGAAGTTATCCGGCGGGCTGAATCCAAATATCAAGCGGATGGGCTATCGTTCCAAATAGCTTACAATAGTTCCGATTTTACGATAGAGGCTACCAACTCTGTTATCAAAGACCTTTTTATGGCCATACTATTCGTAGCACTTGCCATGTTGTTATGTTTACATAGCATTCGCAACGCCCTTATTGTAATGGTGTCCATTCCGGTGTCGCTAATCTCCACCTTTGCCTTTATGTATCTTGCCGGGGCAACGCTCAACCTAATGACATTGATGGCACTGTCGCTCGTAATAGGTATTCTGGTGGACGATTCGATTATTGTTATTGAGAACATACACCGTCACCTCGAAATGGGCAAAACCAAAGTACAAGCCACCCTCGACGGAGTACGCGAAATCGGCGGCTCTATTATCACACTTACACTTGTTCTTGTGGTTGTTTTCCTGCCGATGGCTTTTTTGAGCGGTATGGTAGGTGGCTTTTTCGGACAGTTTTCATTGGTTGTAGCAGTGGCATCGCTTATCAGTCTGTTGGTTTCATTAACTATTATTCCGTCATTGACTGTCCGTTTTGGGAAACTCGAAATCGTCAACACCAATACTATCGTTGGACGCTTTTGGCCTCAAAATGCGTAACCTGCTAAAATGGTCACTAAATCACAAACTCATTACATTAGGTGCAACAACTCTATTATTTATATCCTCTATCAGTTTACTTGCTGTAGGTATGATCGGAACGGAGTTTATTGATGCCGGAGACAGGGGCGAATTTTATGTACGCCTGAAAATGCCGAAAGATGCCACTATCGAACAAACCAATTTTATAACCTTACAGGCGGAAGAATTATTAAAAGGGCAGCCGTTGATAACATCTCTCTTTACCAGTGTGGGTGTTGAAGAAAACGGCTCTATAGAATCCAACCAGGCCGAAATAAACGTAAAAATAGTGGATTATGATAAACGCAATGTATCAGATAAAGAATATGCAAGGCAAATAAAGCTGTTTTTACAGCAACATATCGTTGAAGCGGAAGTAACTACTGTTCCAGTAAGCCTTTTCGGCGGGAGCGACGACGCACCTATTGAAATGTATATAATGGGCGACAATATGGATGAAATACTCTCCGCATCAAGCCTTATCGTGGATAACCTGAAAAAGATACCTGGCATATCAGATTTGAAGATCTCAGTAGAAGCTGGAAGTCCTGAAATTGCAGTAACGCTTAATCGGGAGAAAATGGCAAGGCTGGGGATTTCTCAACTCGCAGTAGGAGAGGCATTGAACTATGCCTTCACCGGAAATACCGATATTAAATACAGGGACGATAACAGAGAATACGACATTAACATACGTTTGGATCGATTCGACCGCAAAAGCAAGTCCGACATTGAAAACCTTACCATTATCAACAACGACGGGGCGGAGATAAAACTCAAGCAAATAGCATCTATATCGGAGAGCGAAAGCCCTTCACGTCTTGAACGTTACAACCGCATAAGTTCGGTAACAATCAGCAGTATGGTTGTAGGTCGTCCGAGTGGTGATGTGGGCGATGATGTGATGACAACAATAGAGGGTCTCGACCTGCCAGATTCGATACAGATAAAGTATGCCGGGGATATGGAGAATCAGGAAGAAGGTTTTGGCGATTTAGGAACCGTGATGCTGATTTCTTTGATATTAGTATATCTTCTCATGGTTTTGCTTTATAACAGCTATACTCATCCGTTTGTAATTATCCTCTCCATACCGTTGGCTATTATCGGCGTATTTTTTACACTCGGACTGACAATGACTCCGCTTGGAATCATCACCATGCTCGGAATCCTTATATTAATTGGATTGGTTTCCCGAAACGGAATATTGGTGGTCGATTTTATCAATCAACAACTGGAACAGGGTGTAACAATTAAAGAGGCGCTTCTGGAGGCTACAAGCCGCCGTTTTCGTCCTATCTTGCTAACAACAATCTCTACCGTAGTCGGTATGATTCCAATAGCCATAGCTCACGGAGCCGGAGCTGAATGGAAAAACGGGCTGGGATGGGTGTTGATAGGCGGACTTATATGTTCTATGTTCCTTTCATTGGTAATTATTCCGCTTGTGTATTATTTATTCTATCGTTTGCGTGAGAGATTGACTAATCAATAATTTTTTTATCTTTGTAACCATAGAAGACAATCAACATACCCAATAGCATGCTTATGGAAGTAAAAGTATTTATTGACAATTACAGGGAAGCGTTCGGCGAAAAAGCCGAACTTCCGATAGTGTTTTGGTATTCCGATACCCCGCTTGCCAATACTGAAAAAATAAACGGTTGTTTTTTCAAAGGGTTAAAAACGGTTAGAGAAGGAAATCCCATAAGTTTGAATGCAGAAGTGATCAGTTGCGGAGGAGGAAAGTTTTATACTGGCTTTACCGAAATGCCCGAACGGGTGCCCAACTTCGTTTCGTTGAAAGAAAAATATAAAAAGACACCCGGAATGGTGGTTGAGTTTATTGAACAGCTTGGCGTACCACTTACCAACCGGAAGTATTTGAATTTTGCTCGCATCGACAAGATTGAAACTTTTGACGAAGTGGAAGGCATCTTATTCTTAGCCACTCCCGATATATTATCTGGACTAACGACATGGACTTATTTCGATAATAATTCGGAAGATGCAGTAACTTCCATGTTTGGATCCGGTTGCTCGGCTGTAGTAACCAATGCAGTTGTTGAGAATAATAGAGGTGGAAAGAGAACGTTTATCGGTCTTTTCGATCCTTCCGTTCGTCCTTATGTAGAAGCTAATATTTTAAGTTTTGTGATACCTATCTCACGATTTAAGGAAATGTATTATACTATGCGGGAGAGTAGTTTGTTTGATACACACGCATGGAAGAAAATACGTGAGCGGATAAATCAGGAATAGGTGTTTTTTAGGTATTTTTGTAGGCAAGAAACAGATACTAATAAAATAACATGGAAACAGCCTTTATTACACTCAACGAAGAGAATATCGGGAAAGAGCATATTTGCTGTGCCTTTTCCGACAAGAAGTGTAAAGACAGCTACGAGTTGAAAAAGAAGTGGTTGAAAAAGGAGTTTGATAACGGGTATGTTTTCAGACGGTTGAACGAGCGTGCAAAGGTGTTTATCGAATACACTCCTGCAGAAAAGGCATGGGTCCCTGTCAAGGCTCCAAATTGGCTCATGATAAACTGCTTCTGGGTGTCGGGGCAATACAAAGGGAAAGGGTATGCCAAAGCCCTGCTTCAAACAGCCATCGACGATGCAAAGCGACAAGGAAAAGAGGGTTTAGTAACCGTTGTCGGGACAAAGAAGTTTCACTTTATGAGCGATCCTAAATGGTTTATCCGACAAGGATTTGAAACAGTTCAAGCCCTTCCTTATGGATTCAGCCTGCTCGCACTGAAATTAAAGCCGGAAGCTAATACTCCATTATTCAATGAGAGCACCTTAAGCGGAGAATGCCCCGATAAAAACGGTATAGTGGTTTATTATTCCAACCGTTGTCCATTTACGGAATACCACATCCAAAATTCATTGCAGGAAACGGCACAGAAAAGAAATCTTCCGTTGAAGATTATCAAATTTACCAGCATGGAAGAAGCCAAATCTTCTCCTACTCCGGCAACTATATTTAGTCTGTATTATAACGGGAAATTCATTACCACCGACCTTAGTGCTTGTATGGATAGTCGTTTCGATAAAGTAATAAAGATATGAAGAAAATAGGAATAATACGTTGTCAGCAAACAGAGGATATGTGTCCGGGAACAACCTGTTTCAAGGTTGCCACAGGTGGTAAACTTGCATTTGCCGAATATGGAGAATGTGAAATAGTAGGTTTCGTTACTTGTGGCGGATGCCCCGGCAAACGTGCCGTACCTCGTGCTAAGATGTTGGTAGAACGTGGAGCAGAGATAATTGCTTTTGCATCATGTGTTTTCAAAGGAACACCCATAGGTTTTCCTTGTCCCAATGCAGAAATGATGAAAAAAAGTATTCAGAAAAAGATAGGCGATGATGTTATAATTTTGGAGTATACACATTAAAGATAAAAATATCATGCCCGACACCCAAATAAGAAAGTACCACCTGCATCCGAACGAGCCAGACAAACTACAGTTCGAAATCTATCCGCTGGCAGATTACCTGCCGAGCAACAGCTGTAGCACTCTTAAAGTGTGGTGCCACCAGAAAGAGAGCCTTAACCCTATTGATAGTCAACTCTTTATGTTTTCTTAAATTGGAAATCCCACACGATTATTTTTCATCGTTCTGCTCGCTATTAGCATGATTTCTGTTGTAAAGGTAGGAAAAATATCTATAATAAAGAAAATTTCTTTCAAGATTTTGTTCTAAATGAGCACTGTAATCGACTGATTAACAGATATAATTATTGCACTTAGCATAATAAACTAATAGGAAAACACAATTATTATTCTGCGGATAGGATAAAAATAGTGTATTATTGTTTTGTCAATAAAACAACATCCCTCCTGTTACCGACGTAACTGTTGCGGAGGTAACAGGAGGAAACGTACCTGCAATAATTTCTTCTTCAACTGTTTCCCTTGTTGCTTTTCTATTACTACTTTTGTACAATATGGATATATTAATATTATATTATGGATATTTGGGATAAGAAAAAACGCTCAGAAGTAATGTCTAAAATCCGGTCAAAGAATACTAAACCGGAGATTTTATTGCGTAAAGCTCTTTTTGCTAAAGGATATAGATATCGCATAAATGAAAAAAAATTACCAGGCAAACCAGATATTGTATTACCAAAATATAAAACAGTAATATTTATTAATGGATGTTTTTGGCATAATCATGAGAATTGCAAATATGCATATATCCCAAAAACCAATACTGATTTTTGGATAAATAAAATTACGGCAAATAAGAAACGAGACAAGTTGAATTTGCAGAAGCTTACTTCTATGGGATGGAATATTATAACAATTTGGGAATGTGACATTCGCCACAGATCCAAACGAGATGTCACCCCGCTAGTTGATGCTATAGAAAATACTTTGAGTAACTTGTCTAAAACCTTTGAATAATTGAAACTCTACAAATTTCTTATTATTAAATCACTATCAATATCAGGGTAGCCTATTCGATTATAATATCTGATAAAACTTGAAATCATTGATTCAGCAAAAGGGCTGTCTAACTTGGCAATACGGTAAAAATCTTTCAACTTACCATAATCGACCATCTCTTTATCTTGGAAATCAATTATTCGGTTTTCAATAAAAGGTGTCTGAGGTAAAAAGAAAAAACGATCACCTTTGCGTGACTCAATGAGCCTCATTAATCTATTTTTATTACTTTCTGTTTTTGAGGTTGTGTATTTTATATAGGAATCATTCTGGCTTAATAAGCTTGTCTTTGCCAACAGGACTTTTCCTACGCTTCGTACTCTTTTTGTGCCTAGATCCTCTATGAAATCACAACTAGGAGTTAAAATTACATACACATCTTTACCTTTTTGTAAAATCTCACCACTCTCAAATTCTAATTTTACATCTGTAGGATACAGATAAAATTCCATAGGGTGTACTTTGTCTTTACTTTCCCCATTTTTAATAACTTGTGATATCTTTTCTTTGGATAAAGATGTGCTGAATTTCCGTAACATCAAATACCCTAAAGAAAAATCATTAGCTTCCGGCTTAAATTTGTCTCTTTGATTGTGAATAATATCCCAAAAATAAGTCTTAAATTCACTTTCCAAGTATTCATGTACACGATCTTTTAGAAAAGGGAGATTTGATTGTACTAGTCGTCCAATTTCTGTTTTTAAGCCTTCAACACCTTCGTCTCCTTTTGTCACAACTCCAACAATCTGAGACTTAAGATCCTGTACGTGCTTTGTATTTCCTGAGTAGAATATTACAGGAACAAAAAAATTCTGTTGTATTTTAGTTAAAATATCTAACCCCTCCTCTTTTCCTCCTTGCTGAGGGTTTCCCTTAAAAAGGTCTAGTATTATAATATGGTATGCTTTCGATTCAATTATATCAATTGCATTTTCAAAAGTATCAACAGATTCCATGGAAATCGTATACTCTCCTATTTTATCTCCATCTAATATTTTTTCTAAATCTTCCCGATTACTTTTGTCATCTTCGACATATAACAATTTTAATTCGCTCATATTCTGTATCTAAAAGTTATTTTAAAGTTTGCTCCATCCAAAGGCCCGTTATTAATCAACATGAAATCTCCATTGTATTCTGAAATCAACTCCCCAACTATAGCCAAACCAAGCCCAATTCCATCAGGTTTTGTGCTAAAATATGGCTCAAAAATACTGTCTTCATTTCCTGTTTTTATTCCTGGACCATTATCACTGAATATTATCGACAATTCATTTTCACCCTTAATAACCTCAACAATAATTTGTCTTTGAGTCTCTGTATTCTCCAGCCAATAAATTGAATTCTGTATTAAATTCATAATGATGATTCCTAATTCGGCTTCATCTATTGTGACAGAGTTTTTTGTATCAGAAATCTCATACTGAATATTCAATCTCGAAAGGTCTGTATGATATAGTAAAAACTGATCCCTAATGACATCTTCTACAGTTACAACTTTTGGACGTCCTCGCTTTCTTCCGCCAAAAGGCTCTATCCTTCTAAATAATTGAGCAAAATCCTTTCTGAGATTTTGAATATTGGAAACCAGTTCAAGTATTTCTTCTTTTTGACAATCAGTTTTTTTAAGGGTCTTAATTATTAAATGAGATTGCATGTCAATTTTATTAAGATAATTTCCTCCGTCGTGTACTACGGCATCAATTAACTGTCCCAAAGTGGTTAGTCGTCTATATCTGGAAATTACTTCTTGAACTTTACCTATCCCTTCTTTAATTTCAGCATCTTTTTTTTCTACTGCATCAATTACTAATTTGTTAGAAGGGATATTCTGTTTAACAAGAGTTGATAAAGACTGTAAAGAAAACCTTTCAAATAAACTTTCTCGAACAATAGTCTTCTGATCATTTTCTCTTGGACGCTCGTTATACCTCCGTTGTTCAACTTCATTAAGAATTAACTTTATTAAGTCTTTAACGTCTTCAAGAGCCTGTCCTTCCACAATCCCTTCTCTATTGCTTTGGTCTTTCAACAAAGGATTACTATCTAAACCGATAGAAACATATCCGACAATTTGGTTATTGCTAAGTCTAAGTGTTGGATTATTGACTCTTCGTATATCTAATCTAGCCCAATCATTATTTTTATTTCCATAAGGAAGCACTCGAACATTATCTCGGTAAATGCTGATACCAGAAAGATCATCCAAATCTTTTTTGATATTTTTTATTGTAGAGTTGATTTCTTTCGACAATCTCGCTAAGTCATCTCTATTCCATATCCTAAATTCAAAATCAAAGGGACCAGCAATTGACTCTCGAATAGGATCTTTTAACTTAAATTCTTTCTCCCCAAAACTCAGCAACTCTTCAACTCCCTTATTTTTACTGAAAAAGATAAAATTTGACGGTCTTCCTTCTGTTGTTATTTTACCCTTTATATAATAATCAGGTTTATTGAGTGTTTCAGGTCTCTCAATTAAACTTGCTAAACTTTTATCAAGTTCATTAGGGACATTTACACTGATCAAAAAATCTTCGTTAGGAACAATTGGATTTAAAAGACGAGAAAGTGTGATTCTCAACTCTCTAATTTTGTCTTCATCCCAATCATTATTGAGATTGGTTAATTTAAGTATGGTTCCACTATTCTTTAGTTCAATGGGTTTTCTAATCTCCCAATTAATTTTGATGTTTTCCAGATAATTGTCCTCATCTGAAAAATCGTCCCAATTAAAATGAACAACGATTTCGTCTTTATTTTTTTGCTTTGTTATTAGTTCTAAATGGGCTGCTAATTTGGCGGATGCGAAACGTCCTATCCCCTTCTCTCCTGTAAATTTTCGATTTGGATTTTTATTCTCTTCTTTTTTCTTGAAATTTGTAGCAGGTTCCATCCAAGCGGATTGGATAGTTTTAAAATCCATCCCAACTCCTTCGTCGTAAATAATTATTGACGCACCTTCTTTTGCAATATATTTTTTTATTTTTCTTCCTTCTAACTTTTCATTAACAATCCCATCGAAGGATATTTCAACGATAGAGGAAAATGCATCGTAGCTATTTTTAACCAATTCAACTATAGCAACATTATCGTTACTTATTAACTCTTCGCCTATTGTTTTTATCAATCGAGCTCTAGGCTTAAAAATGAATTCTCCTTTATTATGTTCTTCACTCATAGCATTTCTTTAATTTTATTTGCAATGCCTTCTGCCATTAATACAGGAACTGCATTCCCTATTTGTTTAAATGCCGCAGTTCTGCTGCCTTCAAAAAAATAATCATCTGGAAAAGATTGAATCCTAGCAGCTTCTCTTACAGTAATAGAACGATTTTGTGTTTTGTCTGGATGAATATAGTAATGTCCATCCATGGCAATATGTGCAACGACAGTATGTGATATTCCTCTCCCATTTACTACTTGAAAACGGTTTGTGAAAACATTTGTATTTGAATGAGTAATCAATTTTCGTGGTAATTCGGAATAATTTAAACGTCTTCCATTGTTCCATTCTTCAACAGCCAACCTATATATTTCTAAATCATTATCATTGTTCGGGCGGGCAATATGTTGAGTGGTAAAATCTAAACCATTTCGTATTCGGGACATTTTAAGATATGCGGTTGCCTCTTTTTCATAAGGAGCAAGTCCTAAAGACCCTTGTCCATTTTTGAGTTTTTTTAGATCTGAGAATAAATCTCTTAAGATTTCGTATTGGGGTTCTTTTTCTTCAAAATCCGGATAGCTCAAACTTAACTCCTTTTTCCACCCTATTATAATAACTCTTTTCCTATCTTGTAATACATTAAAATCCTTAGCATTCAGAAATTTTTTCTTTGGAATTTCCAATTCATACCCAGCTTTCCTAACTGCATTAAAGATATTATCCAGATGTACTCCATTTTTTGCAGACAGGATTCCTGGCACATTCTCAAATACAAATATTTTCGGTTGGTATCTTTTTAAAAATTGAACATAATATTTGTATAAAAAATTTCTTGGATCCCTTTTCATCTTTTCAGGATCTCGTGACCTCCCAACAATAGAATATGCTTGACATGGAGGCCCTCCAATAATTACATCTACAGCTCGATTGCCTAAAGAATTATCTATCTTATCAAATATTTCACATAAACTATCTTCTGAAATTTCCTTATTGATCACAGACTCAATAACAGAAAGAGGAGCATAACTCCATAAGGTGTTTCTATCAATCAGCCCTTTCAAATAATTTGTGTATAGTTCTGCTTTATTTTGCGATTTCAGATAATGATATACAGATCTGGTTCTTAGGGTATCACATGCATCTTTGTTCATTTCAACATGTGCAATAGGTGTAAACCCTGACTGAATAAACCCTTCAGAAAGTCCTCCGCAACCTGCAAATAGATCGATATAAATTGGTCTCAAATCACCCATCATACAAATAATTTCTCAATTTGCAAAATTAGTCAAAATAATCTGTATAGTCAAGGGATGCGATATTTCTTTTTATATCGCAGAATATTAGCATTTTATCTTTATCGAGAGGGAAAGGTGTTTATGTCTTTATGCATTTCCTCATAGCTAAAACTATTGTTTCTTCAGAGTTCTTTCATTTCTTATCGATCTGTTTGCTAATTGATTATAAAATCAACACCTTTAACTTAGAGAATAATACGCATATCTAAACTTCTCCAATCATATTTTCCTTTTTAAATTTGTTAAACACCTCTCTTATGGAAAGGCTGAATAAAGCAATGCTTTTAGTAGATTTACTCTTTTCGTGAGCGAAAAGGAAGAAATCTTCTAAAACCCGAAGGGCTTGGCATTGCTGTTTCAGACTTGGAATATACCTTGTTTCACAAATCTAAAATGGATTGTTACCGCCTAAATCCCCGCTTCGGCTTCTTCTTTTTTCTTTTCATGGGGATTTGCTGTTCTTCATTACCGTTGTTGGGTTCAGGAGTAAGCAAGCCCAATACGGAGGATAAACCCAAATCAGGAAGGCTGAAAGATTGTTTATCTTCTTTCTTATTTTCTTGATTTACAGATTGTATATTTGAAAGCTTGTCGTCTTGTTTATATGCAACCTTGTTTTCAGTCAGTTCTTCCTGCTTGCCGGAACTAATGCCTGTCTGCATATCTGTATTTTTTCTTTCATCAGCAATCTGTCGTTCCTGCATATTGAGTTGGTCGGAGATACTTCCGTTCTTTATTGTGTTGTAGTATTCAAAAGATTCGGTTAGCTTCCGTTCGTAGCCAAATAACTTGTCAAATCCCAGTTCTGCCTGTTGGAACAGGTTCTTCCTGTCAAAACCGCCCTGAACCGTTCCTTTCGTGGTATTCTTGTGGTTGGTAAGCGGAGATAGTTTCTTTTTATTAGATTGGTCTTTACGGCTGACAATCAAATGACAGTGCATATTTAGTTCGTTGTTTGACCTGTCACGGCTGAAATGTATCTTTCCGTAAATCTTTATATCCTCTGCCGATAGCCCTTTATTGAAGTTTTTGGCATATTCAGGAATAACCACTTTCCGGATATACCGCTTCATGGCTTCGACTTGTTCCTGTTCGGTATTTCCCATTGCCCGAAGTTCCTTTTCTGACGGGCTGACATGGATAGCGTAAAACTTGGCATCTGTCTTTAATAGCTGACCGATATTACTATCTATGTCTTTTATAACTTGTGATTTGTAGATATTATCATCTGTCAGGTTGAAAAAACCTTCGGTATAGATTCCTTGCTCCATGCGTTCCATATCTTCATGTTCGAGGTAGTTTGCCAGCTTTCTGCTACTGCCTGCATTGTTATATGTGCCTTTGGACGGTGGCGGGAAATCTATATTCATGGGTTACTCGTTTATCAGGTCGTTAATCTCGGTTCTTAGGTTCTCTTTCCGCTTGCCGTCCATTACTCCGCAAGTGGCAAGCTCCGAATACAGAGAGATTAATTTCAATAGCTTCTGATTGGAAATGTTGTAGCCATCTTAATTTCCGGTTTACACAGCGGTTTACACAACTAGTTAAAAACAGTGATAAATCAATAGAAAATAGGGTAGAATAGAGGCTTTTTATAACAAAAAAAGCAGTCACAACCTAATGTAACTGCTTGATTTTTAAGGTGGTGCCACCAGAACGTTTTACCTTTCAGTAACTACCACATTTATAATATCTTATAGAGTGTCAAAACAACCGTGCAAATGAATGAACATAGTGCTTTTTTCGGCGTTTTGTCCGACAATGCTATTGTCATTTCCAATACTTCACAAATGTATAAAAGATATATGTAGTAAGCAAGTAAAAATAGATATTATTTGTCATGTGGAAAAATATAGAGAATCTTTTAACTATGTATGTTCCAGTGTGTTGCAAAACTGAATTTGCAGATAGGTAACGATTTAGAAACCAGCTATCATTATTCGCTGATTAGCTTCGTTTTCAACAATATATTAAGAGCGACTCTTGCAATACAAGGATACGAAATAATCTCCATATTACCCATATATTTACAACCTAAATATTTAGGCTTATATCTATGGTAGCATTGTTCAGACCCCGTACTGTCGTGAGATAGAGTGGGGTTTGTTATTAAAATGGGAATAGAAAATAGCAACTGCTTCCCATTTATATGCTATTTTTGCAAATGAATACAATTTATAGTACTCTTCATAAAGACCAGATATATATGAATGGTTTATCATAACAATAATATTAAACATCATGAGTAACGAGAATAAAACCATCCACGACTTCGATTTCAATCTGATCTGCGAATATTTTTCAAGTGTAGAACGTCAAGGCCCCGGCAGCCCGGAAGTAACCCTCAAAGCATTGAGCTTCATCGACAATCTGACCGATAAATCCTGCATTGCCGACCTCGGCTGTGGAACAGGCGGCCAGACGATGACTCTCGCCCAGAACACTCCGGGACAAATTACAGGGCTTGACCTGTTTCCTGACTTCATCCGTATTTTCAATCGTAATGTGGAATATCTCGGCCTGCAAGACCGGGTGAAAGGGAATGTCGGTTCAATGGATAATCTTCCTTTCGAGAAAGAATCCTTAGACCTTATCTGGTCGGAAGGTGCAATTTATAATATAGGTTTTGAGCGAGGACTGAACGAATGGAAACAGTATTTGAAGAAAAACGGCTATGTCGCCGTGTCGGAGGTTTCGTGGTTTACCGATGAACGTTCCGAAGAAATCAACGATTTTTGGATGGCAAATTATCCCGAAATAGATACTATTCCAAATAAGGTTGCCCAGATGCAGAAAGCCGGATATGTCCCGGTCGCCACTTTCATCTTACCGGAAAAGTGCTGGACAGAGCATTTCTATGCTCCAAGCCACAGAGCGCGGGAAGAGTTTTTGAAAAAGCATGCCGGCAATAAAAATGCTGAAAGTCTGGTAGCTTCCGAACGCCATGAAGAAAGCTTATACAATAAATATAAAGACTTTTATGGCTACGTGTTCTATATCGGGAAAAAAATTTAACTAATTCAAGCTGAGAACAATTTGTCTCTTTGCATTTTATTTACTTATAAGATGAATTCACTAAACTAAGCATTTGCCAAGGAGTTAAAGCGATATCTAATAGTGTTTATTCATTTTTACTAAAATTGAAAAAGGAAAATATAAAACCAATGATTCTACAGGAAAATAATTGTGTGAGTTTGAAAAGTATAGATGCTTTGATTTGGGATTGGAACGGAACACTTTTGGATGATGTGGAGATTAACCTGAAAGTAATAAATAAGATGCTTGTGAACAGGAATCTTGATATACTAACATTATCTCAATATAAAGATTTATTCTGCTTTCCGGTGCAATCCTTTCATCGTAAAATAGGATTTGACTTTGAAAAAGAATCTATTGAAGAAATATCACAGGAATATCACACAGTATATCAGGAATACGAAAATAAGAAACAGTTAAACCCAGATGCGCTTTCTATTTTGAATATGGTTTGCGAAGCAGGTATAAAACAATACATCTTATCTGCATCTCAAAAACACACACTACAAAAAGAAACCGATTATTTCGGAATAACGGATAAATTTGATGGTATATACGGAGCCAATGATATTTGTGCTGCCGGAAAAATTCAGATCGGGAAACAACTCATGCAGGAAAACGGACTAGTTCCGGATAAAGTACTGATTATTGGAGACACCTTGCATGATGCTGAAGTGGCAAAAGCGTTAAATATCCGTCATGTTCTTTACTCAGGAGGTCATAATAGTTATCGTTTATTGGCCGAGAAATCCGACGTGATTGTAGATTTGAAAGAAATAATTGGTATAAAATCCACAAGTAATGTACAATGAGAAAGAAGAGATACAAGAACTCTGCAATAAAATATCACTGTATATTGATCTTGAGCAACAAGATATTTCCTTAATAGTCATTATTCAAATACGATTTTGTAGCAAAAGGTACTTCTTTAGTCGAGGCAGGGAAACCGACAGACAAAGCTTTTTTTATCCTTTCAGGATACCTTAAGATATTTCAAAATAATAGATTCGGGAGAAGAATTAGTTATCCATTTGTATACTCCTAATAGTTTTGCGACATCGTTAAATAGCTTTTTCTTAGAAAAGAAATCCGAAGAAACGTTACAAGCTATACACCTCAGATTTTACTACAAAAATGGTTTTCTTCCTTCGTTCACTTCTATCTCTGTCGGTATTCCAAAATACCATAAAAAAACAGAGCAATTTATAGTATATTGCTGGCAATCATATATTACCTAATAAAACAGTAGCTGAATCATGGCTATTTGATACAGATACTCTTTGCTTAATACCTCCCGGTTCTTACTGCGAGGTATTTTTAAATCATATATCACTGATTAATAGCTGCATAATAAATATTTTCAATATTTATTGTGAAAAAATTTGGTTGTGTCCGAATGGTTACTTATTTTGTGTCCGGTTGGACACCAAATTGAATCAAAATGACGAAAATAGAACGAGACCGGGATATGACCGAAGAAAAACTGATTAATGCGGTCGGAGAACTTATTGTAGGGGAAGGCTTTGAATCGCTTGGAGTAAGGAAAGTGGCAGAGCAAGCGGGAGTAAACAAAACTCTCATTTACCGCTATTTTGAATCTCTCGACGGTTTAATCTATGCTTACATGAAGAAGCATGATTTTTGGCTTAATACCCCATTGGAACGACCGAATGTTGCGGATATTAAAGTTTATTTGAAAGCGTTTTATCGCAGGGAAATAGCTGAATACAGAGATAATACTGCGCTTAAAAGATTGAAACGATGGGAGCTTTCTTCTGATAAAGATTTCGTAGTAGAAATCCGCGCCCAAAGAGAAAAAAATGGAGTACAATTTATGGAAATAATGTCCGGATTCGCAAAGGTAGATAAGGAACAATTACAAGCCATATCTGCTCTTATGGATGCTGGAATAGTCTATTTAGCCATGTTCGCAGAAAATTGTAAGATGTATAACGGCATTGATATTCAAAGCGACAAAGGTTGGGAGCAGATAGCTCAAGGAATTGATATGCTTATAGATATAATGATAAAATAACCACCAATGAAAAAAACAATTTTAAGTATGGTTGTAGCAATAACGACATTGGGTTGCAGTGGACAGAATACTATTCATTCGGAATTTGGCAACGGTAATATTACAGTCGCCATAGAACAAGGGAACGAGTGGTTACATGACTTTCCTCTCTTCTGGTTTATCAAAAAGAAGAATGCGCCACAGATAGCTATATGGACAGAGGATTTGGAAGGACATTTCCTTTCCACAATCTATGTCAGTGAGAAGTTGGCAAAGCAGTCATGGACTGCTGCCGGAGGAAACAGGCGTAAAGAATCGCTCCCCTGTTGGAGTTATGCACAAGGTAAGCAGTATGCCGACGGACTTTATCTTCCGACCAAAAATGAGCCGTTGCCGGATGCAGTAACTGGAGCGACACCCAAAGGCAGTTTCACGACTAACCTTCAAATGAGCGGAGATATTAAGCAGTTTGTTGTCAAATGCGAATTTAATCACTCGACGGATTTCAATGAGTATTACCCTAAAGACGCTAAAGAGGGAGATGCTAATTATTCCGGTGGAAAAATGGGAAGCGGACAACCTGCAATCGTTTATCAAGTCGTAGTTGATTTGACTAACGGGCAACGGGAATTTAAGGGGGAACTTATCGGGCATAGCAGTCCAGACGGTTCCGATGGCAACATTTATCCCGATACTTCTAAACTGACTACGGCTCTGGGTATTGTAAAAAAAGTTACTGTATATGTTAATCAATAAACAATTTACATTAGCTATGTTCCCATTTATATTATATGGCTCTGCCGAATGCGATGATAAGAGCAAATATCATGTATTGTCGGGAGAAAGGCATACATATTACAGGATAACTTACAACTATCCTTACGATTTGAACGAAGATATCCTATTCATTTATGATGTCTTTTACGAATCCCTCAATCCGTTCGACCCTCAATCAACCTTATCGAAAGTAAATAATAACGAGGAAATAGCTTTGGATGCCATTTTCATAGAAGCCTTTAACCGTTCGATGGAACTTGCGGGAAAGACAAAAGGAGTATTTGACCCTACCTGTTCTCCGTTAATCAATCTTTGGGGATTTGGATTTAATAATATGGAAAAACCATCTGATAGCTTGATAAATGAAATAATGGAGTATATCGGCTACTTCAAAGTTACTCTAAGAAATGGTTCCATTGAAAAGAAAGATCCCCGTATTCAACTAAACTTTTCCGCTATCGGTGACGGACTTTCATGTGATATTATTGCCCGTTACCTCGACAGCAAAGGTGTAAATGACTACATGGTTGATATTGGCGGCGAGATTATAACAAAGGGTAAAAATGGTGCAGGCTCGGATTGGTCTATCGGGATAATTAAACCGCCCAAGTATTTGGGAATTGATAAATCGTCCGAATTTGAAATAATCCTTCGTCTGACGGAAAAAACAGCGGTTGCGACTTCGGGGAACTATAATAACTACCGCTCCCAAAACGGCAAACGATATGGACACACGATTAATCCGCAGACAGGTTATCCGGCAAATAACCGTATTTTAAGTGCTACAGTTATTGCGTCCGATTGTACCACCGCCGATGCATATGCTACCGCAATTATGGCAGTAGAAACAGACAAACTGGACGAATTGCTACGAACAAACGGAGCAATGGAGTATTATATCATTTATCTGGACGAACAGGATAACTACTGTATAAAACAGTCGGAAAGCATGAATAGGTATGTGTGATATTTTTTTACCCACAATGTACCCACTTGGACACATTATTAACAAATAAATAAAGTAAGAATGAAAGCAAAAAATTTAGTAGTAGCAGGATTTACAGCACTGGGAATGCTGACCTCTTGCGACAAGGATTTAGTTACCTACAAAGAGGACGACATTAAAGTCTTGGTAACAAAGGGTGATGAATGGTTACATGACTTCCCTGCATTTCTGGGTATTAACAAGAAAAATCCACCCCAAATTGCTATATGGGTAGAGGATTTGGCAGGTAACTACCTTACAACCATTTATGCAAGTCACAAGATAGCAACCGAATCGTGGCAATCCAATGGGGGTAACAGACGGAAAGAATCATTGCCTGTATGGTGCTACGCTCGTGGAGTGCAATATCCGGATGGATTGTATCTGCCAACAAAGGTTCAACCTTTGATTGACGGTATATCCGGTGCAACACCACACGGAAGTTTTGACGTAAAAATGCGTCCGGTCGGTGATTTGAAACAATTCGTTGTAAAAATAGAACTGAACCATTCTACGGACTGGAACGATAATTACCCTAAAAATGCGAAAGAAGGGGATGCAAATTATTCAGGTGGTAAAGAAGGTAGCGGACAACCCGCCGTGGTTTATTCGGCAGAAATAGACCTCGATTCCAACAAGAAGCAATATTCGGCAACAATCATTGGGCATAGCAGTCCTGACGGAAGCAATGGGAATATTTATCCCGACACATCTTCTTTGACATCCGCATTAAAGATCGCAAAAGAAATAACCATTAATATTCAATGATATGAAACGATTTATCTTTATTATACTTCTATGTATTGCAGTTAGTAGCGTGAAAGCGCAAACCAATGGCGAAAGTAAAATATCTTTCGCAACGACTATCGGAACGGGATTATCCATGAGTACACCGTCCTCCACTCCTTTCACATGGCAGGTCTTGGGGTATTACAAGCTGACCGATAGATGGTCTGCCGGAGTAGGAACGGGCTTATCATTTTATGAGAAAGCGCTTATCCCTGTGTATGGAAGTATAAGGTCTCAAATCGGCAGGGAAAGAAAGTTTACGCCTTATGCCGAATATGCTACCGGATATTCTTTTGCCCCGTCCGGTAATACCAACGGCGGATTTTTCATGAACCCTTCTATCGGGATTCAATACCCGCTGAAAAATAAAATGAAGTTGCAACTGGCTGTTGGCTATGAATTACAGGAACTGGAACGGCTGAAAAGGCATACCGACAACTATTTTTTGAAAGAATTCGAAGAACAGTTAAGTCATCATTCCATTTCTTTTAAGATCGGTTTAAGATTCTAAAGATTCGATCAACTTTCATTATACGGATACTCTTATGAAAGATAAAATAGAAAAAATAATCAGCGAACTAAATGCGTCAATACAAGCGGGAGAATTGGAACTGTATGATATAGTTCAAAACGTTCCGTCTATGATTTTGATGATGGAAAATGCTTTTGAAGAATTGAAGGTAATTGTTTCAGCATATGAGTTCTCTACCCAACAGGAGGAGGTGACATTTTTCAAAGAAACGAAACCCAAAGTGTTCAGCAAGCTGATATATCTTCGTAAAATATACTATCTGGAAGTTAATCGTCCTGTATCAAACTACACAACCATAAAAACATATCTGGAAAAAGAACATAGCCAGATAAATGACTTCTGCAATAAAAATGTTGAATTTATCCAGTATTACCGTTCGGGGCAGACCTGTTTTGATGAGTTCTATTTTGTGAGAGGTCGTCATGAAATGGATTTGAATCTGGAAAGTTTTTATTTCGAGCGCGATCCTAAATTTTCGACCAATTTTGATTTCAAGGTTGCTAAACTGCTTGCCAACGATATGTTGGCGGCTTATCTGAATTGCGAGTTATCAAAATTGAAGTATCAGGAAGAAAACGGCTATCAAGTAGATGAAGAATTACCTCCTGCCCAATGGACGGACAAAAAAACGGCATTAGGGGAACTCATATATAGCATCCACGAAGAAAAAAGCATCAATTCGGGAATGATAGAAATAAAAGCATTGGCGACCATTTTCGGAAGAATTTTCAAGGTCGATTTGAGTGATATTTACCATATATTTTTAGAAATCAGAGGTCGCAAAACCAATCGAACAGAATTCCTTAATCGTTTGATTAAGGCGTTAACCCGAAGAATGGACGATGCGGACAGCAAATAAGCCAATTAAATATAGTATCTTTGTATGCGTAAAATAAAGAGAATAAGAAGTATATTAGATACTTCATAGAGATATAACATAACGTTCGCTGAACGTCTCGATGTAGAAAACTGGTAATTTTTGAAAATAAGCGAGGCGACAGATGAAGTGTTCATGCTATACGAAAGTATGGCGTGGACTCTATCTGTTTCGCTTATTGGGCATACCAGTGCCTCTACGTCGAAATGGTGTGAGTTCCACGCTTTTTTCGTATTTTGCATAACATTTGAAAATCATGAAGAAAATAAAGTTATACATAGCAGCATCCATTGACGGGTACATTGCCAGGAGTGATGGGGATTTGGATTGGCTAACGAAATATCCGATCAATCCGGATACGAATTACGGTTACGACGATTTCTACAAATCCGTTGACACGGTTATTATGGGCGGACAAACATACCGGGATATTCTGAATATGGATTTCGTTTGGCCATACAAGGACAAAACGACCTATGTTATTTCCCGCAATTCGATGGGCGTAAAAGAGAACATTCACTTTATTACGGAGAATATAGTTGAAGAGATTTCAAAACTTCGGGAAGAAAATGGTGAAGACATTTGGCTTGTCGGCGGCGGTCAGTTGACAACAATGCTTCTCAATCAGAATATGGTTGATGAAATGATAATAACCACTATCCCTGTTCTTCTTGGAAACGGAATACCGCTGTTTCCTGACAGCTCCAAAGAATCCAAATGGAAGTTGCAGAATTGTATGGCTTATGAAAACAGTATAGTCCAGATCATTTATAAAAAGGAGTGAGGAATGAAAATCAGAAATGTAACTTTAGCTGATGCAAAAGAAATCTGCGATATTTACAACTACTATATAGAATATACTGCCGTAACTTTTGAAACGCTTGCCGTAAGTGAAAGTGAGATGAAACATCGAATAGCAGCTTTTTTAGATGATGACTTTCCTTATTTTGTTGGAGAGATAAATGGTAAAATAGTAGGTTATTGCTATCTACACAACTGGAATAACCGCTGTGCTTATTCATCCACAAAAGAGGTAACTGTATATCTGGAGAAAGACCAAAAAGGCAAAGGTCTTGGCACAATCTTGTACCAGTATCTTTTCAAAGAAATATATAAAAGAGACATACATTCTCTTATTGCCGGCATTTGCACTCCGAATGAAAGAAGTGTACGTCTGCATGAAAGTTTTGGCTTCAAACAGGTATCGCATATGAAAGAAATTGGTTGGAAATTCGACCAATGGCGTGATGTCGGGCACTGGCAACTTATAATAAACAAAAATCCACCTAAAATTCTTATTCTTTGCACAGGCAATAGTTGCAGAAGCCAAATGGCACATGGTTTCTTGCAATTCTTTGACCCCAAACTACTGGTTTATTCGGCAGGAACACAGCCAAGTGGGCAAGTAAATCCTAAAGCAATAGAAGTTATGCAGAAGGTTGGAATAGACATTTCGCACCACACGCCCCATAATGTGGATGATTATACGAATGATGACTGGGACTACGTTATTACAGTTTGTGCCGGTGCAAATGAACATTGCTCTACATTCTCAGGGAAAGTAAATAAACGGTTGCATATAGGTTTTGAAGATCCTTCTGAAGCAATAGGAACAACAGATTTCATACAATCTGAGTTTATTAAGACAAGAGATGCGATCAAGAAAGCCTTTTTCGAGCTATATTGCAATGAAATAAAGGTCTAGCCGCTTTGCCATAGAAGTCCCAAGTTTACCCAACTTGGGACTTTTGCTTTTTATTGGGTTAAGAAGAATGTTTTCTTTCGAATTAGTTCCTTTCAATTATTTGATGGATTTTCAACACTCATCTATTATGTTATGTTTCAGTAATATAAATCAATTCTAAAATAAATTAATACCCAACTTGGGTAAACTTGTGAAATCGGCATATTAATCCTCCCGAACTTTGCACCGAATCAATAAGTTACGGGCATGAAAGTAATAACCATAGAATCGGAAGCGTACAAAAGTCTGGTGCGAAAAATCGAGCGTATTCATTCCGATATAAAAAAGCAGGCGAAAGAGCATGCAACCCCACAACCCGATCCTTCGGAAGTTTGGGTTAGCGACCAAGAAGCCGCAACTATGTTGCAGGTAAGTAAACGCACCATGCAGCGATTACGCAGTAATGGAGAAATAACATATTCCATTCGAGGCGGTAAAGCGAGATACACGTTGGCGGAAGTCAAACGTCTGCTATCCGGTCGTGTGATAAGAAACGATAAAACGGAAGGAGGTAAGCCATGAACGAGGACGAAGGATTGAGAGATTGGATGCGGGAATGGTTCGAGCAATTCATGGGACGTTTTGACCGATTGGATAAGTTTATGGATATAATGAGCGGACGGCATAACGTACTGAATGGTGAGCGGCTTTTGGATAATCAGGACTTGTGCCAACTGCTGAACGTAAGCAAACGGACATTGCAGCGTTACCGCTCTGCGGGCGAATTAACCTATATAACAATACATCATAAGATTTTTTATACGGAGAAAAATGTAGAGAAATTCATCCGCGACCATTTTTCTAAAGGTGATAATAACAGCGAAAAAGAACTTGAACCTGAACCATCCAATTAGCTTTTCTTATTTATCCATTGTTTAGCCCCGTACTGTCGTGAGATAGAGCGGGGTTTGCTATTTTAGACAACAGAAGTAACGACTGATTCCCAATTATATACTACTTTTGTTGACCTCAACAAGCAATTCCCATAATTAAAATTAATAATGTTATGATTGAGAATTATACAAAAGAAATTGTGATAGCAAGAGAAATTTCACAATCTATGATTAAAAAGGAATATCCTAATGTTTTGCAGATATTAGGGCTAATGGATAGCTATGTAGTGTCAATAATAAACCGTTTTGAAAATATCAGCGGAATGGGTGAAATAGATAATTATAAATTGGCATTGATTGTTTCTTTTCTTAGAACACAGTTGATAATTAGCGAACATATTCTTGATAGTGAATTAGTAGAGGCTACTGTATTAGAAAGGAAACAAATAGAATTAATTGCGAGATTATCAGAGATCGACAAGAAAGTTAACAATAAAGAAAGTCTTCATAAATTAAAAGGGAAAACACCTAATGTTGGAAATGGGAATGTAAGTGAAAACTTGAAAAATATGTATGGGATGTTCTCTGAAATTGCCCATTCCGCAAAAACAGAGCCATTTGCTCTAATCATGATGAAAATGGAAGACAATAAAATTGGATATAGTGTTTTGCCAGAATATGATTCAACCAATACTATTGTTGCTTTAAATAATCACATCCAGCTATTTTTTGATTTTTTCATTTATATGCTTAGTTTTCAAAAAGAGTTCTTCCCCAATTATACTGATGCTGAAGATATGGAATTAATAAATAACTTGATAGAAGAAGGTATAATCGCAAAATTATCAGTATTTGACAGATTTAAATAAATGCAAATGCAAAAATAGACAGATAAATGTTTGTCGTTAGTTTCATCATCCAATTTTCAATAGACAGACACTAAAAAGGCGGATTGCTCCGCCTAAAAATCGTTTCCGGTTCAGTTATGAATGCCGGAACACATAACCGTCATCGAACCAGTAGTCGGTCATAAACAAATCGCGGGCGAACTTTTCATAGTCAAAGTAAGTTTTCGCAAATTCCGGCAGGTCGTAGCATTCTTCAACGACTTCGTAAGCATAATCTTCCTCATCTTTATACGCACCCTGAAAGTCATCCTCGAAGGAGGAAATCAGGTCGTTTATATCTTTGGAACTAAGATCGTAGCTTTCGTGGTTCAGCCAGACCTCGAATGCTGCTTTTTTATCATCGTCCATATCGTCTATGGCTTCGATAATTTCAAATATGTTATCGGACAGCCAGCTTTCTCCTATTAACCCGGAGGGTATATATTCCCAATCCTGAAACATCAATTCGGGGTCTTCCTCGTCTTTGTGTAACTCGCGGCAAGCCTCGTAAAATTCTTCTTTATCTGAATAATCCGAAAGGTCTAACCACTTACCTTCTATTGAACCGTCATTATACTTAGCGTAAGTTCCTACATAAATCCGTGCTTCTGATATATTTTCCATAATCTTAATTTTTAATCGGCATCTGCCGGGTTGATTTTTTATTCAGGTGCATTTCCGGTGTAGGAATTAGGGCTGTCAAGTATTCACGGATAAAATACTACCCTGAACTTATACGGCGTGGAGATTTTTCCGAGAACCTGCAAGGCTTGTACTTTACTGCCCGTTAAGATTCCGTAAACACCTTTGCGCCATGATAGAAAATAACCTGCCGGGGCAGTTGCCGTATGTGTTAAGGTGGAAAATGAAAGAAGCCGGATTTTTAATGCTTACGCCTATGAATGATGGTTCTTATTTAATGATGTGGTTTCCTGTCTTAACCGATAAGGAAGATAAAAGATGCTGCCGTTTCAACCGAACGAAAGAAGAACCGTTAATAGTAAAAGATTGGGAATGCCTGGTTTATAGGGGGAAAACGATGTCGCTTTTATTTATAAATGCGAGCTTATGATATGGACTAAAAGTGGTATCTTTGTAGGCCGCAATTATGTGATTAATATGCAACAAACGACCTTTCGTATAGATAAAATGGATTGTCCTTGTGAGGAAAATCTTATCCGCATGAAATTGACGGAAATAACTACGATTGAGAAATTGGAGTTTAACCTATCCGGGCGAACGCTCGATGTATGGCATACTGGGGAAGTAGAACCGATTTCGGCAGAACTCGATTCACTTAATTTAGGATCGCACCTTGTTGTTTCCGTTGAGGAAAAAGGAGAAGTTATAGCAGAAGATGATTCCCGGCAACGAAAAGTCCTATGGATAGTCCTTGCTATTAATTTCGGTTTCTTTCTTATAGAAATGACAACCGGGCTTATTTCCCGGTCTATGGGCTTGGTTGCCGACAGCCTTGATATGTTAGCTGATGCGTTGGTCTATGGTATGAGCCTAATGGTAGTCGGCGCTGCAATTGCGAAGAAAAAACGGGTGGCATTGTGGAGTGGGATTCTACAAATAATCCTCGCTTTGCTCGGTTTATCGGAGGTTATCCGGCGATTTGTAGGTTTGGAAGTTATACCGGAGTTTCAAGCCATGATTGGAATTTCGCTATTGGCTTTAGCGGCAAACTCCGTATGTCTTTGGTTGTTACAACGCACCCAAAGTAAAGATGCACACATGAAAGCAAGTATTATTTTCTCGGCGAACGATGTTATTATAAATATTGGGGTTATCGTTGCCGGGTTACTCGTTTGGTGGTTTGGGAGCAATCTACCTGACTTGATTATTGGTATAATAATATTTCTGATAGTGATACGCGGTGCTGTCCGTATTCTGAAACTTTCAAGGTAGCAAATACAAAAAAGGCATCCGAAGCCTTGCCCCGGATGCCCACCACTAAAAGATCAATGTTAAACGACTATTCCGAATCGTAAAACAAAGTCTTTCAGTGGCAAAGATACGATTAAGCGAGAACAGTGCAAAATTCATTTTAACATTGTCGAGCGTGAGTATCTTATGAAAGGATAATGAAGATTTTACTTAGAACGTCATTTTTTGCTACCACCTTTATTCTGCGGGAACTCAAAGACCGTTTTATAGTCCGCATCGAACTTGACTGCTGCCTCGAAAGTGCTTCCTGTTTTGCTGCTTACAAAACCTTTAACAAAGGCAGTCTTGCCGTTCATCAAAAGGTCTGTCAGTTGCCCGTCCGTCAGTTCCTTTTTAGCAATGGAACGCCATACGGTAAGCCCGCAGGCTTCATTCTGGCACTTGGCGACTTTATTGTAGATAATCACATTCCCGTTCTTGCATTTCGGGCAAGGGCATGACTGGCGGTTATCCTGCCATTCAAATGTCATATCAAGCAATTCGGATGTTATCTGTGAAGCATAAACCTCTATTGCTTTATGGAATGTCGATACCTCCATATCGCCCGATGCTATCTTATTCAAGGCTTGTTCCCATTGCCCGGTCATGGCAACGTCCGCAATCTTCTTATCCTTTACCGCCAGATAGACCACCAGCCCTTTATTTGTCGGTACAAGGGATTTCTTTTCACGGGTGATATACTCGCGGGAAAACAGGGTTTCAATAATCGCCGCGCGGGTAGCGGGTGTTCCGATACCGCAGTCTTTCATCGCCTCCCGTTCTTCTTCGTTCTCTACTTCTTTACCTGCACTCTCCATCGCCGCCAGCAATGAACTCTCTGTATGAAGCGGGCGGGGCTTGGTCTGCTTCTCCTGAATTTCGCAATCGCGGACAGATAGACTATCACCTTCTATGAGGGCGGGCAGAACTGCCGTATCGTCCTCATCGTTTGGCTCGTCCTTAAAGTTAAATACTGACCTCCAACCGGGGACGAGCGTAACGCTGCCTTTGCAGGAGAAGTGTACGCCGCCCGCGTCAAGCGAAACGGTGGTGTTCTCTTTGATGCAACGTTCGCCGAAGGCTTCAAGCATACGCCCGGCAATCATATCGTAGATAAGCTGTTCGTCTTTGGATAATCCGGTAGCCGGATCTTCCGTAATAATCAGCGCATGGTGGTCGGTAACTTTCGTATCGTCCACCGAACGGATATTAAGCGTTGTATCGAACCTGCTGTCGATATACGCACCGAAAAGAGGATGCGAACGAAGCATAGCGATCAGGTGCGGTATTTCCTCCAGTACGTCTTCGGAGATATAGCGGCTGCCTGTTCGTGGGTACGAGATTTTTTTCGCTTCGTATAATGCCTGTGCTATTGTCAAGGTCTTATCTGCCGAAAAACCATGCTTGCTGTTGGCTTCTTTTTGAAGGGTGGTAAGGTCGTAAAGCAAAGGCGGCTCCTGTTTGACCTCCTTACGCTCTACGCCTGTAACCTTAACCGCTCCGGCAGCTTTGACCTGTGCCGTTACTTCTTCGGCGATGGTTCGGGTAACGAATTTATCCACCGAAAGGGCGGGAAAAGCCACAGCATCTTTCGCCGTATGCAGTTTCAGACGGAAATAGGTTTGCGGCTTGAAATCCTTATTTTCAAGGTATCTGCTGCAAATAATCGCCAGTGTCGGTGTCTGTACCCTGCCGAGCGACCAGACACCATAGCCTGCGGAGATAGAAAGTGCCTGACTTGCGTTAATGCCGACAAGCCAATCGGCGGTACTGCGGGCTTTCGCCGAAGCATAGAGGTTATCGTAATCACTTCCGGGACGTAGGGTTTGGAAACCGTCTTTGATTGCTCTGTCGGTAAGTGAGCTTATCCACAAACGGCGGAACGGAAGTGAACTGCCTATATACTCAAATATATAGCGGAATATGAGTTCTCCTTCACGTCCGGCATCGGTAGCCACAATAATTTCATCCCCGCTATTAAACAACTCTTTGATTACTTTAAGCTGTTTCATTACGCCGGGATCGTTCTTATACTCCTTGCCCTCTTTTACCTGACGGGGCAACAGCTTAAATTCTTTCGGGAGTATCGGCAGGTTCTCTCGCTTAAAACCTTCGATGCCGTAATGCTCCGGCATGGCAAGCCCGACCAGATGCCCGAAAGCCCATGTAACGGCATACCCGTTACCCTCTATATAGCCATCTTTTTTATTGTTTGCACCGACTATGGCTGCTATACTCTTAGCCACAGACGGTTTTTCTGCAATTATAATTTTCATTTTAACATTGATTTTTTAGTGGTTGAAATAATGGATTACATCTTGCGCCCTTTCCCTTTCTTCGGAGCGGCAGGAGATTGTTTCTGTTCCTGCTTCTGCTCTTTTTTCTCCGCTTGCTTTTCGGTAGGCTGCGACTGACCTTTCTTTAGCGGTTCGGTCGAATGCTTGGTCGCTTCGTTGGTCTTACCCTCGTTATTGACGGCGACCTGCGTTTTACTCTCGGCAGCGGGTTTGATGTTTTGCGTATTCTGTGCCGCCTGCTTCGCTTCGATAGCCCGTACCTGATCGGGGTGCTTGGTGGTATGGCGAACCTTACCCCTGTTTTCGTCAATCCATACCCACGCATTGTACTTCTGTCCTTTCTGGTCGGTCGCTTCCACCTTTTGCGCTCCCGAAGCATCCGCCTGTTGTTTGGGCTTCTGTGATTCCATGTCCTTGACAAAGACAGGCTCTTTGTTACACAGCTTGTCGAAATCCTCACGGGATAGCTGTACGCCGCCCTGTTTGGAATAGACCCATATCTCACCGAGTTTGCGGGCTTTAGGCATTTTCTGTTCCTGACCTTCCGCCTGTCCCTCACCCTGCTTGGCTCGCCGCTCTTGATTGAACTGCTGGCGTTGCTCATCGCTGAACTTGAAATCAAAGTTTTTACTGGCGGCGTTGTACTGAACGAAGCGGTCAATCTTTGAGGGTTGTTCGCCTTGTTTAACTTTCTTATCCATACCCTCAATCCAAACGGCTTTGCCCTCTTTCAGTCCTTGCTGTTGTTCTTCGGAAAGCGGGGCATTTTTCAAGGTCTGCGGAATATAAATATCCTTCAACGCCATAGCCTCAAAGCGGTTGGTGAGTTTATCGAGGGAAACAAGCGAAGGAACTTTTTCGCCTCCGGCTACGGGTTCGAGGTCGAATACACGCCCGCCGTGTCCTGTCTTTTGGAATTGCTCTTTATCCTGTTCGGTAAAGACAACTCCCATGAACGGCTTTTCAAAATCAGGCTGCTCCTGTTTGGGATGGGTAGCGATTTTGATACTGCCGTCCGGCTGCTGTTCCAACGATAAGCGGGCTTGCATGGGAAATTCCTGTCCGTCAACGGCAGGCTTAATATCGACCAGACCGGGCGACTTATGCCCGTAAACCATTGCTTTGAGGGCATCTTGCAAGCTCTCACCGGAAACGCCCAACTTTTCAACTTCTTTCCAGTTGAGCTTGTTCAGGTCTAAAGGTTGATATTTGCCTGTAAACTCTACTTCTATGCGTATCTTACCATCAAACTTGACACGGTACGGGTCGAGTGCCTTGTCTTTGTGGTCGATACGGATAAGTTTGTCAAAGAAAGCCGCAACCTTGTCTACCGCAGACGCGCTGACAGCATAAACACCCGTGTGCGATGGGTGGCTGAACTGTGCCGAAAACTTCTTGAAGAAATTCTCCAACGCATTACCGTTAGTGTCAATCTTCATAAACTGATCGGCATTCTCTTTCTTGGGATCGGCTGTTTTTAGCTTGCCGTCCTGTTCTCCTGTGATGACTTTCAACTTGCCATCTTCGCCCTGTGTCAGAAAGACTTTAGGTTCTTCATTTTTTACTTTTTTTTCGTCCATAATAAATATGTTTTTATTCTGCATTAATATTAATGCAGAACGAAAGTAAGGCTAAGTAATGGATTGATTGCAAGGATTTAAGAGGGTGGATGCTTGTGTCCGGGGTTGTCTATGGGTGTTTTGAAAATTGGGGAATTTTTGTCTTTCCATTTTGTCGCTTAAGTCGAAAATGAAGATGTGATTTTGATACTAATTTGCGGCAGGAAAAGACATCAAATGTTGTATTGATTGCGCTTTGCCAGTTGGATATAAATTCGTAACTTTGCAAAGCCAATTTTATGCGTATAATTTTATGAATCAATATGAAACTCTATTAAAGCATGTGAGAGATAACGGGACAAAAAAGTCTGACCGTACAGGCACAGGTACGCTTAGTGTTTTTGGTTATCAAATGAGATTTGATTTAAATGAAGGGTTTCCGCTGATTACAACAAAACGAGTACACTTAAAATCCATAATCCACGAGCTAATTTGGTTCTTAAAGGGTGATACAAATATCAAGTATCTGCAAGAAAATGGAGTGACCATATGGGACGAATGGGCTGATAGAGAGGGGGAACTTGGCCCAATATATGGTTATCAATGGCGTTCGTGGCCATCACCTGATGGTCAACATATTGACCAGATTAGCCAAGTTGTCAATACTCTAAAAAGTAATCCTGATTCAAGGCGCATCATAGTTAGTGCATGGAATGTGGCAGACATTAGTAAGATGTCACTGCCTCCTTGCCATGCGTTATTCCAGTTTTATGTGGCAGATAATAAACTGTCCTGCCAAATGTATCAACGAAGTGCAGACTTATTTTTAGGAGTTCCTTTTAATATTGCTTCTTATGCATTGCTAACGATGATGGTTGCACAAGTTTGCGATTTACAACTTGGTGAATTCATTCATACTTTTGGTGATACTCACATATACATGAACCATCTTGAGCAAGTTGATTTGCAACTTTCGAGATCGCCCAGACCATACCCAACAATGGTGGTAAACCCAACAATAAAAAACATCTTTGATTTTAAATACGAAGATTTCCAATTAGAAGGGTACAATCCTTATCCGGGAATAAAAGCTCCAATTGCAGTATAAATTTATGGATAAGGAGTTGTTAAAATATAAATCAAATGAGGCGTTAACTGAATATTTTATTCAAAAATATTTGGATTCAGACAAACCTATTCCTATTAGCTTTAGAGCCTTATTTCCTCAAATGAATAAAGCCGACAGGTACACCCATTTGATTCATGCCTATCCTGCTAAATTACTGCCGCATATTCCGTATTTCTTTTTAAATAATGCATATTTCTCCAAACCGGGAGATACCGTGTTAGATCCGTTTTGTGGTACGGGAACAGTTTTTCTTGAAGCAAATCTAGCCGGGCGTAATGCTGTGGGTGCTGATGCAAATCCTCTAGCACAAAAAATCGCAACTGTAAAAACTCAAAAACTTAATAACGAAAAATTGACGCTAATGTTAACTGCATTATTGTCAAGAGCGAAATCGTTTAGAAAAATAGAGTTTCCTGATGTCAGAAATAGAGAATTTTGGTTTCCCGAAAAAACACAAATTCAATTAGCGAAAATCCGTCGTGCAGTAGATGAATTACCTGATGATAAATATAAAACGTTCTTTGAAGTATGCTTTTCAAATTGCATAAAAAAAGTAAGTTATGCTGATCCCCGAATAGCCGTTCCTGTCAAACTCAACCCTAATAGATTTGAAAAGAACGGTAACCAATATAAAAAAATAGAAAAACGGCTCGTGGAACTCAATACACTAAATGTATTTGATAAGTTTAAAGCCATTAGTATTGAAAATATTTCACGAGTAAAAAGTCTTTCCAATATTTCAGATAAGGTATCTTCAAAAGTGATATCTGAAGATGCGAAAGTTTTAACAGAAGCGATTAATAAATCAGCGCGGCTTAAAGACGAGAGTGTGGATATGGTACTCACTTCACCTCCTTATGCTGGAGCGCAAAAATACATTCGCTCATCAAGCCTTAATCTTGGTTGGTTAGGTTTAACGGTAGATGAAGATTTAAAAGCACTTGACCAAAAGAGCATAGGAAGAGAGAATTATTTATCATCCGAACTCAAAGAGGTAAAGACAGGAATTAAAAATGCAGACAAATTACTAAAGACATTGTTTGAGAAGAATAAGCTTCGAGCATATATTGTTGGTAATTACCTGCTTGAAATGAAAATAGCCCTTGATGAATCCATTAGAGTTTTAAAAAATGAAGGATTCTTAATCATAGTAGTAGGTAACAATAAGGTGTGTGATATTGAGTTTAATACACAAGAATACTTGACTGAATATATCCAAAGTAAAGGATTGGTTTTGCAATTTAAATTGATTGATGATATTAAATCCTATGGTTTGATGACGAAACGTAATAAAACAGCGGATATAATTTCAAGGGAATGGATTCTAGTTTTCAAAAAATGAGTATGACAGAAATTGAAATACAGGAAAATCTTAAAGCTAAAATTAAAGTCCTAAATGAAACACTTTGGGACAATAGAGTACTGAATCCATCAATAGAAAAATGGCTTAGCAACTTTTCTTCGGATAAAGAAAAACTACATGCCTTGTATTTACTATCAAAGTTTATGTATTTTGGTGCTGTTCCTATGAGGAATTTATTAAAATCGTTATTTCGCGATTTATATAGATATCCGTTAATTGAATCAATACGGAAAAACAACAAAGATACCCTTGATGTTGATTTGATAGAAGAGAAATTTAAAGAAGAGGAAAAAAACACGAGATTTATAGGTGTTGGTAATCCATCTGAAAGCGGGGCGCATTTACTGTATTTTTTTAGACAAGAGAATAAACTATCAAAGAAGTTGTTTGTATATACCGATGAAATACTGGATAGAAGCGGAGCGACTATTAAATTAAAGTTTCCAGAAGTCAAACATTATGTTTTTATAGATGACTTTTGTGGTTCCGGCTCACAAGCAACATCCGATGATAATAATATAAAACCATGTGTCGATGAAATAAAAAAATTGTCCACTGATATACAAATTTCCTACCTGATGTTGTTTGCAACATCATCAGGAATAAAAAATGTAAAAAAGAGTGGATTATATGATAGAGTAGAAGCGGTGATAGAATTAGATGATACTTATAAATGTTTTGATGCTAATTCTAGAGTATTTCCACAAAGAGACAACCTTTATTTTGAGAAAGATTTCACGAGGGAATTTTGTTATAGACTAGGAAGACCATTATTCTATAATATTAATCAGAAAGAAGGGCATACGGGCGATAAATTAGAGAAATTAAGTGATTACGCTGCATTAGGATGGGGAGACTGCCAATTGCTATTGGGATTCTTTCATAATACGCCAGATAATACATTGCCAATAATTTGGTATGATGAAGATGATATTGATTGGTTCCCAATATTTAAGCGTTATAATAAGAAATATAGTTTTTAGATATGAATAATCCTTTTGACATAACAAAGGCCGTTGATTTTACAGACGAGCAAATAATCGAGTATTGGGTTGATATTTCGAGTAAGGGTGGCTTTAAGGATTTATTAAAACCTACCTCTGTCATGCCTATGATACTTTTAGGAAGTAAAGGTAGCGGAAAGACGCATTTAATGCGCTATTTTTCCTACGAACTTCAAAAAATAAAGTACCAAGAGAATTTGAAAAAAGGGCTCGAAGATGACAAGTTCATTGGTATTTATGTAAGATGTAGTGGGTTTAATTCCGAACGATTCAGTAATAAAGGACAATCTGACGAAATATGGAGTAGTGTTTACGCTTATTACTGGGAACTTTGGTTAGCTCAAATAACACTAAACTCAATCATTGATTTACAGCAAAAAAATATTGTCGAGATTCCGAATGAGAAGGAACTAGTAGAACAGATTATAGGCCTGTTAAATAAAAAACCGGATGATAACGTTCCTTCAAATTTGAAAGACCTTGTACATTTCTTTTCTTCATTACAGAGAAAAGTTGATTATGAAGTTGAGAATTGTATTTTCAATGAGGACAATAAACTCTATATTGACATACTGGTATCTCCTGCGAGAATTACTTATGGATTACCCGTTATAATGACGGAACTCGTTCCATTTTTTAAAGATAAAATATTCTTGTATTTGATTGATGAACTGGAAAATATATCAGAGAATCAGCAGAAACTAATTCAAACATTGATAAGAGAAAAAAACACTTCTTGTACATTTCGAATTGGAGCAAGACTTTATGGAGTCCGTACCTACAAAACACTTGGTAGTGGTGAGGAAAATCGGGAAGGCTCTGAATTTGAACAGGTGGTGTTGGATGAATTTTTAAGACGTAATAATAAAAACTACGCCGATTTTATGCGGCGAGTATGTGAACATCGGTTAAGGAGAAATGGTATCTATTTTTCGGAAGAGCAGAAAATAGATGACTTTATTGAATCATTCAACATGGAATCATTTTTTCAGAAAGTGAAGTCCAAGAAGCCATCACAAGCACAATCCTACTTCTCCAAGTTAAAGGAAAAACTAAGAGGGAGAATGGCGGAAGATGAAATCAATTCTATTATTGTTAACCTCTCATCGGATAATGTTCTTATAGAAAGAACCAATGTCTTTTTATTCTATCGTGCTTGGAATGATTTGAGTAAAAAGAAAAATCAAAAAGAAAAAAAGGATTTGGTGCAAATTTCTTTAGACATAAAAGAGGAAGCACTAAATTATACACCGGAATCCAAAAATGAAAAGAATCAACAAGCAACAGTCTTAAATAAATTCAAGCGGGATATAATAGATATGCTAGCCCGTGAAACAAGAGAAAATATTCCGTATTATGGATTTGATGATTTTCTCAGAATGTCTAGCGGAACACCACGAAACTTATTGAATATATTAAAGCATTCATATAAGTGGACTTATTTCAATGAAGCAAAAGAGGCATTTAGAAATAAGATTAAAATCAACTTAGATGCCCAAACAAAAGGAATAAAAGATACGATTGATTGGTTTTTTGAAGACAATCGAATTCCGGCAAAAAAGGATGGGAAATTGGTCGATTGCATTGACCGTTTAGGGAAATTTCTTAGAGAGTTAAAATATTCTGACATTCCTCCCGAATGTTCTATTAATATATTTGGGTTGAATCTTGAAAATCTGAGTGATGAAGCAAGACGCACATTCAATTTTTTGGAAAACTATTCATATATCGTTCAATCGGAAGAAGACAGAAGAGATAAAAATTCCAACAATAAATATAGAACTTACAATATTAATGGAACAATCATACCACATTGGGAGCTTTCTTTATCCAAAAGAGGAATTGTAATTTTATCTACTGAGGAAGCCGAAAGTATTTTCAATTTGAATCAGTCGGATAAATTTGAAGAACTACTTCGTAAGCGTAAAAAAAGATATAATGCTCCTTTTGCGCAAAGTTCTTTATCCGAGCAACAACCTAAAACACTTTTCGATTTATAATATGGCAAAAGTTGATTTTACATATTTTTACAAACAAAAATATTTAAATGTAGCAGAAATAGGAACTTCTGACTATGATATACTTGTTTCCACATTTAATCAGACAGATAGGGTTTGTGAAGTTTTTAAAGCAATTAATGCAAAAGAAAAATATTGGATTATTTTACCGGACTATGAAAATAATTTATTTGTAGGAAATGAAACAAAAATATCTGTACCATACGAAGGCTATAGCCAGTTATCAGCCTTTATTGATACTCTTCAGTTAAATGAAGACACGAAGTTGTGTATTGATATTACAGGTTTTCTAATTCCTCACATGCTTTTTACAATTCGCTATTTACAGAAAAAAAGAAAAATAAACCATATCGATATTATTTATACAGAGCCACAGAAATATACAGAAGAAGAAAACACTAACTTCTCTGATTTCTTTCATGATGTAGCGCAGGTATTAGGGTATGGTGGTTCTCCTAACCCTAATATGGAAAATGACTTACTAATTATTTCATCGGGTTATGACGATAGTCGCATAACAGATGTTGCTGGAAAGAAAAAACATGCTAGGAAAATCCAATTGTTTGGTTTTCCTCCATTGCAAGCAGATATGTTTCAAGAAAACATGCTCAAAGCTTATAAAGCTGAATCGGCTGTAGGCACTGACGGATTTAAGAATTTGGATTTGAATTTATTTGCTCCTGCGAATGACCCATTTGTTACTGCACAAGCGATAAAAAAGTATGTTGACAGGGAGCAAAAATGCCAACCTTTTACAAACATATATCTAGCACCAGTATCAACAAAACCCCAAGCCTTAGGGATGGCGTTGTATTGCTTATGGGAGTATTCCGAAGGGAACAAACCATTAAGTATTATTTACCCTATCTGTGATAAATATTACGGAGATACTTGTGTTGGTATATCCAAAATTTGGAAATATCATATAGAGCTTCCTTTAACATAAAATGATATGGATGTACTCCCTTTATTCACATCTGACAATTGGCAAGAACAGATAGGCGTTCATAAGGTAGGACTTATGCTTACAGAACTGGGACTGATTTTTAGAACAACCTCAAATTCTGATGTAGGCATAGATGGGCAAATTGAATATGTCAATAATAAAGGAGAAGTTACTGGCAAGATAGCTGCTGTTCAGATAAAATCAGGCGATTCTTATTTGTACGAAAGTAAGTCTGATAGCGATAACCTAACATTTTATCCAGATGAAAAGCATAAGTATTATTGGGAAAAATTTCCAATACCCGTTATTCTTTTTGTTCACAGCCCAAGTAGAGATAAAGTTTATTTTATAGATGCTCGCCATTATTTCAGAATTAATGGTATTGGGAATATAAAAATTCCAAAAGAAAATACACTTGATATAACCACAAAGAATAAAGTTTTTGAGACCATTGGTAATTTTGAAGAACCATTTCTTGAAATTAAAGATGTTTTTGAAGCAATGGTTCAAAATCACTTCACATCACCCTTATTCAACCTATCATACTTAGATCTATATCTCTTAGGGTTGACAAATTTGTGTAGACAATTGTATTTCGATATATCAGTTGCAATGGATGTGGTTGAGTGTAGAAGTCAATATATTCATACAGGAGAGAAAGAACGGGAATTTTTATACAAATATGTAGAGTTTTTGATTAGCCAGAACCTTGCTGAAATTGACCTTGGTGATTTTTTAATTGATTGGAATAAAAATGGAATGGTTTCAAGATTTTTAGTAACACTTACTCGTAGAGGAAATAGTTTGTTGAAATACATTGATAGTATTGAAGAAGGTAATCCTGATATAATGCCTGATGCTTCTTTAGTTCAAGAAAGGTCAATACAAATGACTTTTGATTATTACTCATCCATGCGAATTGAAAAGGCACAGAAACTACAAGAGTTGATTCGAGAAAAGAAAAACTAAAAATAATTAGAAATAGTTAGAGCCGCAAATTTGCGGCTCTAACTATTTCTACTCCTCCTTCGGCAACAAATGCCTTAAATTCTCATCATTACGAATGCGTTCCAACTCATCGGCAACAATCTGCTTGGCTTCCGCTTTGATTCGGTCGTAATTCTCCTTAATCATTTCCTTCATACGATCCACGCCGTTTTCATCTACAAAGTTGGTAATAACGGGGATTTTACGATACACCTTCGTTTCAGCGGATACCCGTTCGTTATCGACTACGATTTCACAGTGGAAAATCTTTTGCTCTATCCGTTCATCGAAATTATCTGCTACCGCTCCTACAAACATACCCTGCGTAAGATTAGATATTTTGGACGGCGGTATCAGACTATCCATTTGTGTAGAAATGGAAGTCGATTTGTCGTTGCGGTTTATCGTCATGGACTGGCGTTTCTGCAACACTTTTCCGAAACGGTCGGAAAGCGTTTTCGCCGTATCGCCAACCACCTGACCGGAAAAGATATTACCTACCGTGTTCATTACTACGGCGGCCTCCTTATCGCCATAATCGCGCTTTAGCTGCGAAAAGTCCTGAAAGCCCAACAGCACGGCAACCTTGTTGCTTCGGGCGGTGGCGATCAGGTTATCAAGCCCTTTAAAATAAATAGTCGGCAACTCGTCAATGATAACCGAACTTTTCAGCATCCCTTTCTTATTAATCAACTTCACAATGCGGGAGTTATACAACCCCAATGCCGCACCATAGATATTTTGCCTATCGGGATTATTACCCACGACCAGCATTTTAGGGTCGTCCGGGTTATTAATATCAAGGGTAAATTCATCGCCCGACATTACCCAATATAATTGTGGACTAATCATGCGGGAGAGCGGTATTTTCGCACTTGCAATCTGCCCCTGAAGCTGGTCGGCAGCCCCGGATTTCCACGCATCCATAAAAGGAGAAAGGTAGTTTTCGAGGTCGGGATAAGAGGTCAGAATCGGGAAAATATCTTCATAGCTTTTATTCAGAAACTCGATAGCATGGGGAAAGGTGCAATACTTCTCACCCTCGTAGATACGCAAATACCAGATAATAGCGGCGAACAGAATAATCGGGGATTCGACAAAGAAATCACCCTGCTTTTGGACCCACGTCCGGTTTAAATTCAGCATTATCGTATATGCCGATTCGTAGGCATCCGAAATATCATCCATGAATGAGGGATTAATCGGATTACAACGGTGCGAACGGGAAGGATCGTCAAAGTTTATCACGTAAAAAGTCGGTACTTTCTCGTAACCTTCCCGGTTGTTTAACAGGTGGTTATAAGCAATGGTAGAGAGGTCTGGAAACTTGAAGTCGTAAATATAGCCTGTATAACCTTTCTCAATCTGCTGTTTGATGAACTGGTTTACAACGGCGTATGATTTACCCGAACCCGGAGTACCCAACACAATCGCTGCCCGGAACGGATTTACAACATTAATCCAACCTTTCCACTGCTTCTTTTTATACCAGAATTTCGTAGGCAGGTTTACCGAATAATCATTTACCATCAGCTTTGTTTCCTGCATAAACGATTCGTTTTCCGTATTGAAAACATCATCGAACATATTGTTTTTGAGTAAGCGGCTTATCCATGTACCCGCCATCAATAATAATATGTAGCCTACCGAAATGGTAAAGATATAGAATCCGGCATTGGCTACTTTGGGTAATGGTAATGCCAATAGCCACCAGTTCAGAAAGAACAGGACGAAACCAATACCGAGGCACACATAGATTTTCGTCCATGTAATCTTTTCCTCTTTCACGCCCTTTGTTCCCAGACAGGACAAAGCAAGAAACACTACGGCAAAGATTTTCGTCCACAGGATCGAGCTAAACAATCTGGCGGTACGGTTAAAATTCATCAGGATTTTATCGACCACCCCGATATTGATTCCCCACTCGTGCATTGCCTCATAACAGAACCAATACACATTTATCACTACGAATAATATAGAGAGCGCACGCATAAAGTCCATTACTTTAGCCAAGCCCCTCAAATCATCTTCATTTTGCATAATCGTAAAAATTAAATTGTTATTACTTCAAATCTTATAGTTGCCTACCATACCTGCGCTTTTTCTTTTTCCTGCGCTTAATGGTCGGCTGTTGGTTGTCCGCCCCTTGCGTTTCAGGGGTTAGGACAGATAACAGGCTACCCACCGCATCATCGAGCGTAGAATGCCCGGCTTGCGGTTGCTTGTCGGTAGTGGATTTATCAGTATGGCGTAGGTTATCGGACTGCTTCGGCTGCTCAGTTTGCAGATCCTCGCGGTGCGAATCATCTGCGAACCGTTCGTTAAGAACATTCGCTGAAAACTCCTTACCCAGACGCGAACCGTTTAGTACCGTCCGTTCGTTGTGGTCGACAAACGTAGCCCCGAAAATGCGCCCTTCATCATTGCGGCGAAGTACCAAGTCGATACCTTTCTTTTGCAATGCCGCCCGGAACTCGCTTTCGGTGCGGGTACTGTTCAAGGCTTCGGAAACCACTGTGCGGGTACGGGCTGTAACACCGTCCGCTTTGATTGTTTCTTTCGATACGCCAAACTGCTTTTCCAATGTTTCGATACCGAGAGCTTTACCGAACAGGGAAGATTTTAAAGGCTTACCGACACGGTTACCCTCGCCGTCCAATGCCGAATAAACCAATCCCCGGTAGGGCTTGCCTTTATTCTCTCCTTTGACTTCTTCCACTCCTACATTATATAAGGAAAGCAGGGCGCGATATTCGCCGAGCGTTTGGAAACGGTACATTCCGGAAAGCGGCTTGATAACGTTGGCCACCTGTTTTTTTAAGTTCCCCTGGCTAACGTCTACCGGAGCAAGCCGCCACGCTTCACCCTGCTTCTGACCGTTGGCAGGAATCAGGTTATATTCCTTTTCCAACTCCCGCCGTATTTTGTTGCTGCGGTCTTTCTCGAAGCTGTCAGGGACAAGCGAACCATCGGGACGGACACGGGTCGAAACGATGTGGATGTGCTGGCGGTCTATATCCTCATGTTTGAAAATCATGTAAGGCTGCGAGCCATATCCCAACCGCTCCATATACTTTTGCCCGATCTCTGTAAGCTGCTCATCGGTCAGCTTATCGTCCGGGTGCGGATTCAGTGAAACATGGATAACTGGTTTCTTGGTGGTGATATGCGAGGGCATAAACCGCTCAAAATCCTGCATGCAGGCAGAGGCATTGAACGCTCCATCGGTAGGTTCGATTACTAAATTAGTCGCCAAAACCTTACCCAAACCCTCGTCCACTTTCTCCTGATTGTAGGAAAGTGCGCCATACAAATTGCTTCCATGAGAGATTTTCGCCACCATTTTTTACAGGTATTTCGCCTTAAACTGTTCGCATAACTGCATCACTTCGCGCCCGATTCCTGCCAGTTCTACGGTCGCTTTCTCCAACTTATAGAGCAATGCAAGTGCTTTTTTCTCCCCAAAATTGCTGTGCAACTCCTTTACGATCTGGTTGTAATTAACGCCCACGCTCCGAAACTGGCTGTGCAATGCGGTCAGCTTTGCGGTAAATTCGACCGCTGATGCGTTCGTTTTTACCACCCGGAACTCATCGCCAAAGATGCGGGCTGAGATAAAAGCAGACAGCGAACTTACGCCTGACTGCTCGAACATGGCAAGAAATCCGGCGTGCTGTGTGTCCGTCAGGTTCACCGTCAGCCGATGTTTCGCCGGGTCGTTCTTCGGGGGTCTGCCCCCCTTTCCCCGCTTACGGGGTTCTCTTTTTTCTTCGTTCATAACATTAATCTTTTAGTGGTTATATGAACGTTTGCGGTCGGCTCATGCCGGCTTAATTTTTCCCGACTTCGGAGAGGAAAATCCCCTCTGGAAGAGCAAGTGGTTGATGCTGCAAAAAACGAAGTTTGCTGCAATCAACACATCTTGCTATTTGCCAAAATGCAAATACATTTTGCCCGCAAGGGGCATCTTTTCGTCCCGAACTTTTCGGGATATAAGACTGCCCTTCGCCGGGCAATTTTTGAGTGCCGTGCCTATCTTAAAAATCGGCATGAATACCCCGCAACGTTTCATGCTGCAAAGTTATAGCAAATAAATAACACACTGTATATCAATAAGTATAGACAATCCCAGACAGAAGCTACCACCCCTCGAAAATATGGTGCAAGTATGAAAAAGAAGGCGTTTATTTGCCCTCGAAAATGGATTTGAAGCCTCGCTGATTTATGAATTTACAGAGGTGAAAAACCAACTATTTGAATTTGTATTGTCGTGCTGTCGTACTGTTGTAAATAAGTGCTGTTGTATCGGAATATCACTTTGCATTTTTACTCTTTCAGCTATGTATTGCTGTAAGTAAATGAACAGGCGGAAAACTATCAAAGCATTTCATTCTGTCAATATGGAAATGCGGCAATCAATAGGCAAACAATCAAATATTAACTGAATAAAAACAGTACCGGATTAGAGGTACAAATAATTCAATAAATAACAATTAAAACATTCAGAACAATGAAAAAGGAAGTAAGTAAAAAAGAGCCGAAGTATGTAGCGTTCAGCACTCAAAAAGGCGGAGCAGGAAAAACGACTCTTACGGTTTTGATCGCAAGTTATCTGCATTATGTCAAAGGCTACAATGTGGCAATCGTGGATTGCGACTACCCGCAGCACTCCATTGCTGAAATGCGGGAACGTGATTTCAAAATGGTAGAACAGGACGAGTATTACAAGGGAATGGCTTACGAGCAGTTTACCCGGTTGGAAGGAAAGCGAGCCTATCCTGTGATTGAGAGTAGTACGGAAAAAGCGTTGAGCGATGCCGATGCGCTTTGTGAACAGGGTGAGTATGACTTTGTGTTCTTCGATCTGCCCGGAACAATGAACAATCGTGATTTAGTTCTCGCTCTCGCCAGTATGGACTATATCATCGCTCCGATTGCTGCCGACCGTGTAGTAATGGAAAGCACCCTCAACTACATGATTGTTGTAAGGGACAATATCGTGAACACGGGTAAATCCAATATCAAAGCGATGCGGCTATTATGGAATCTGGTTGATGGCAGGGAAAAATCCGAATTATATGAGGTGTACGAAGGGGTTATCAAAGAGTTGGGGTTTATAGCCCTTAACACCTTCATTCCCGACAGCAAACGTTTTCGCAGAGAGCAGTCGGTCAATCACAAAGCCTTGTTCCGTTCAACATTATTCCCTGCGGATAAATCCCTTGTAAAAGGCAGTAATATTGATGCCCTTACCGATGAACTTTTGGAATTGATAAATAAGTAAAGTATGGCAAAGAAAGTAGATACATCAGGGTTTGACCCCGACTTTATCATAGGTCAAACCAAACCCGACAACCGGGAAAATCCGCAGGTTATCCAACCCGCTGAACCTGTATTAGAAGATATCCCGCCGGAACAGGAAACCCCTGTCATCCAACCGCCACAAGAAACGAAAGAATCATCCCGGCGTAAGCGAGGGCAACAATCCGCAGGTTTTAAAGAAACATTTCTCAAACGCAATGAGATAAAAACACGACAATGTGTTTACATCAGCCATCGCGTCCATTCTCTTATAGCGAAGCTGGTGCGAACTCTGGTCGATACAGGAAATGATATAACTGTCGGCGGCTATATAGATACTGTACTGGAGGAACACCTCAATGTGAATAAAGAAGAAATCAACGAACTGTACCGCCAGCAACGTGGCGATTTACTGTAAAATAGAAGCTATGGAACGATATATTATTTCAGCAATCGTATTGTACGCATTGGTTATCGCCGTTTACCTGCTTCGGGAACGGATGCAGAAACGAAAGAAAAATGCAGCGAAAAATCCCGGTTTTAACCCGTTTCGTTCCACCCCGAAAGAGGATATAATCGGCAAAAGCAAATTTGACCTTAGACAATCCCGGACAGAAGCTACCACGCTGATTCATAATGAAAAACGGATTGAAAATGAGCCTATATTTGCTGACGAAAACAAAAAAGATGCTCCGGTAACACCCCCTTTGGTTGAATCGGAAACAGTCTTATCCGATGAAAATATGACAGACGAAAATTCAAACGAAATCAATTTAGTAATTGAGAACATACCCCCCGAATTAGAGCCGGAATATAACACGGAAGATATAGACGAAGAAGAAACAGAGGACGAAGATACCGAAGGGGGTGCCGGGGTTTCAATGGCACTCGGACTTGGCTTTGACGATCTGGCGGGAATGGTGCGAACGGTAGAAACTACCGATGTCGCAACAACCGAAGAAAAAGAAGAAGCCGGGCGGGTACTCATCGAGATACGAAAGACCGAAATGTTCGATCAGGTCGCAGGCGATGAACCGAAAAAGAAAGTGGTGTCCGCACTTATGGACGATTACTTTGCAGCCTTCCACCGAAAGAAACGGGAAGCAGGAGAAACGGATGAGCCTGTGGTGAAAGCACCGAAAGATTTTAATGTACGCGGTTTTGCGTAAGATGTATAACAGTTAAAACAAAGCAAGATGAAAGAACGGGATTACGGTTAGCTACGCGCTTGAAACCACTAAAAGATTAAAGTTAAACAGAATTATTCATTTCCGGTACAGGGGACTATTCCACCCCTGTACCATTAATCAAAAAATCGTATGACAAAGAAGAAAATTCTTATGTCGGCAGCCTTTATTTTCGCTGCCGTATCATCCGCCTTTGCACAGGGCAACGGTATCGGGGGTATTACCGAAGCTACCAATATGGTAACATCGTATTTCGATCCCGGCACAAAATTGATTTACGCCATCGGTGCGGTCGTAGGGCTTATCGGCGGAATCAAAGTGTATAACAAGTTCTCTTCGGGCGACCCCGATACATCGAAAACCGCCGCCTCTTGGTTCGGCGCGTGTATCTTCCTGATTGTCGCCGCCACCATCCTACGCTCCTTCTTCCTTTAATCGCTCAAGCTATGGAGCATAATATTAATAAAGGCATTGGCAAGAGCGTGGAATTTAAGGGCTTGAAAAGTCAGTATCTATTCATCTTCGCGGGCGGTCTGTTGGCTGTATTCGTGGTCTTTGTCATCATGTATATGATTGGCATTGACCAATGGGTATGTATAGGCTTCGGCGTTATCGCCGCCTCTGCTTTGGTGTGGCTGACTTTCAACCTGAATGCGAAATACGGGGAGTATGGATTAATGAAAGTGCTGGCAAAACGTCAGCACCCGCGCTACCTGATAAACCGCAAAAATTCCCGCCGCTTGTTCAGCCGACCAAAAAAGAAGGAGGTGCGCGATGCGTAATGTAATGAAAGCGGCTACCATCGAAAGCAAGTTCCCGCTATTGGCGGTGGAACACGGCTGCATCATCAGTAAAGACGCGGATATAACGGTAGCCTTCCGTGTCGATCTGCCGGAACTGTTTACCGTTACCGCAGTCGAATACGAAGCCATACACTCGGCATGGGCAAAAGCAATCAAGGTTTTACCCGATTATTCAATTATCCAAAAGCAGGACTGGTTCGTTAAGGAAACCTACAAACCCGAAACGGATAAGGAAGATATGAGCTTCCTGTCCCGCTCGTTTGAACGCCACTTCAACGAACGCCCCTACCTGAACCATAGCTGTTTCCTGTTCCTGACAAAAACAACTAAAGAGCGAATGAGAATGCAAAGCAATTTCTCATCGCTTTGCCGGGGGAACATCATACCCAAAGAGGTAAACAAGGACACGGCAACACGGTTTTTGGAAGCGGTCGGACAGTTCGAGCGTATCGTAAACGATTCGGGATTTATAAGCCTGACCCGACTGACTTCGGACGAGATTACGGGAACGGAAAGCCAGCCCGGATTGGTGGAAAAATACTTTGCCCTCTCGCTGGACAATACGACCTGCTTAGAGGATATGGAACTCGGAGCAGACGGGCTTCGCATCGGAGCAAAGAAAGTATGCCTGCATACGATTTCCGATGTGGAGGACTTGCCCGGAACAGTCGGAACGGATATGCGCTATGAAAAGCTATCCACCGACCGGAGCGACTGCCGATTGTCGTTTGCCGCACCCGTAGGGTTGCTGCTCTCGTGCGACCATGTGTATAACCAGTATATTTTTCTGGACGATTCGGCAGAGAACCTGCGGAAATTCGAGAAGGCAGCCCGCAATATGCAATCCTTATCCCGCTATTCACGCGGGAATCAAATTAATAAGGAATGGATAGACAAGTACCTGAACGAAGCACATTCGTTCGGGCTTACCTCTATCCGGGCGCACTTCAATGTAATGGCATGGTCGGAAGATGCGGAGGAACTGAAACATATCCGGAACGATGTCGGTTCGCAGCTTGCTCTTATGGAGTGTAAACCCCGTCATAATACAACGGATGCGGCTACACTCTATTGGGCGGCTATGCCCGGCAATGCGGGGGATTTTCCCTCGGAGGAAAGTTTCTATACGTTCATCGAACCCGCCTTGTGTTTCTTCACAGAGGAAACCAACTACAAAAGTTCACTTTCGCCTTTCGGCATTAAGATGTGCGACCGTGTGAGCGGTAAGCCCCTCCATGTGGATATATCGGATTTACCTATGAAGCAAGGGATAACCACCAACCGAAATAAATTCGTGTTGGGGCCATCCGGCAGCGGTAAATCCTTTTTTATGAACCACCTCGTCCGCCAGTATTGGGAACAGGGAACGCACGTAGTTCTGGTCGATACGGGTAATTCCTATCAGGGACTTTGTGAAATGGTACGCCGGAAAACCAAAGGTGAGGACGGGATTTATTTCACATACACAGAGGAAAATCCGATCAGCTTTAATCCTTTCTATACGGACGATTACAAGTTCGATGTGGAGAAAAAGGACAGTATCAAAACGCTGCTTTTGACCCTTTGGAAATCCGAAGACGATAAGGTAAGCAAGACCGAAAGCGGGGAACTCGGTAGCGCAGTATCGGCATATATCGAGCGCATTAGGGGAGACCGCAGTATCGTACCCTCGTTCAATACTTTCTACGAATATATGCTGGGCGATGAACCGCTTCGATGTAATCCAATCACTTTTAGGTCTGACTGACAAAGAGAAAGGACAAATCCTGTCTATCAACATGGCAAACCATCCCGGCAGGTTTTACAAAGAAGTATGGTTCGGGCTGGGTGGCGTTCAGTCGGCAGTGTATGCTACCGAAGTTAGCGGCGAAGAATACCTGACCTACACGACAGAGGAAACCGAAAAGATGGAAGTGTTCAAAAAAACGGACGAACTCGGCGGGGATTACGAACTGGCGATTAAGCAGATTGCCGAAAGTAAAAGACTATAATTATCAACCGGGGCGATAAGCCCCACAACCACTAAAAGATCATGTTAAAAAGATTCAGTAACGAGCAACTTCAAAAGCTGCTCATCCACACGGTAGGGATAAACAGTGTCCTTACCGAAGTCCTGCTCAAACCGCAGGAAGAAAGCGAAGAAGAAACGGAAGTCATAGGCGGCAACGCCCATATTGACATCCTTGTGATTGACCCTGCAAGCCTATTAAGAAAAGAAGCTAAAGAAGCGAAAAAGTAAGGAGGTGCGCCATGTTCAGCAAATGTAATATAGCCGACCCTTGCGCCGCATATCAGGATTTTAACCTGCGGGAGATTACGGGACGTTGGGTAAGCCCGGACGGTGCGCCTGCGGTAAGGATTTACCGCAACACTTCCCGCAAGCGGGGAGGCATCCGTATCGAACTTACTTACAACAACCCGCAGGTGGTCTGTGATTGTACGGTGTATTGCTTGTTCGGTTTGTACTACATCGACCTGTACGGGCGTATCGGAATTGCCTACGACCGGGAGCGGGAGGTCTTATTGCTTTCCGCTTTCGGTGAATATGTCCGGACAGAGGATTAGTCTTTCGGACTGATCCTTTACCCCAAGTAAATAACAATTAAAAATGTATAGCAATGAAAAAGATTCTTTTAAGCCTTGTATTAGCCGTTAGTTTCTTCGGCTTTGAGGCAAAAGCACAGTGGGCGGTCATCGACCCATCAAACCTTGCTCAAAATATACTGACGGTTTCCAAAACGGCTACGACTGCATCCAATGTAATCAACAGTTTCAAGGAAATGCAGAAGATTTATAACCAAGGCAAGGAGTATTACGACAAATTACAGTCGGTACATAATCTGATAAAGGATGCCCGCAAGGTAAAGGAAACGGTAGAGTTGGTCAGCGAAATATCACGGATATATTCTACCAACTTCAACAAAATGCTGACGGATAAGAATTTCACCCATTCGGAACTGGAAGCCATATCGAACGGATATTCCAAACTGTTGAAAGAGAGCGGAAACCTGCTGTCGGATATAAAGAATATCGTTTCGGCTTCCAACGGGCTTTCTATGACCGATGCCGAACGCATGGCTATCATAGATCAGATACATACCAAAATGGTGCAACACCGCAACCTTGTGAGCTACTTTTCCAAGAAAAGTATATCCGTATCCTTTATCCGCAGTCAGGAAAAGGGTGATATGGAGCATGTACGCGCCCTGTATGGTGATCCATCCGATAGATACTGGTAAGCCATGATGTTGTTAGCAATAGATTTTGAAAACCTGCATCAGATTTTACGGAATCTGTATCAGGAAATGATGCCCCTTTGCGGCGACATGATCGGTGTCGCCAAAGGGATAGCGGGTCTGGGTGCGCTGTTTTATGTGGCTTCCCGTGTATGGCAAGCCCTCTCACGGGCAGAACCGATAGACGTATATCCGCTGCTTCGTCCCTTTGCGATTGGCTTGTGTATTATGTTTTTCCCCACAATCGTACTCGGCACAATCAACGCCGTTATGTCGCCAGTGGTAAAAGGAACGCATACCATACTCGAATCACAGATAACGGATGTGCAGGCATTACAGGCGGAGAAAGATGCGCTGGAATACGATGCACGGGTACACGAGGGTAAAGCATGGTTGGTCGATGACGAGGTTTACGACCGGAAAATGGAAGAGTTGGGAATCTGGGAAATGGGCGAGATTATCAGTATGTGGGGCGAACGCAAATGGTACGATATGAAAATGTGGTTCCGGCAGTTAGTCCGGGATTTCTTTGAACTGCTGTTCAATGCCGCAGCCCTTACGATTGACACCTTACGCACCTTTTTCTTAGTGGTGCTGTCAATCTTAGGGCCGCTGTCATTTGCCCTCTCTGTTTATGACGGTTTTCAATCCACACTTACCAACTGGCTTTCACGGTACATCTCGGTGTACCTGTGGCTACCCGTTGCCGACCTGTTTTCGGCTGTGCTGTCTAAAATTCAGGCACTCATGCTGCAAATGGATATAGGACTGCTCAAAGACCCGTCATACGTGCCGGATGGCAGTAACGGCGTATATATCATATTCCTTATCATCGGAATAATCGGGTATTTCTCGATACCGACTGTTGCGGGCTGGGTGATTCAAGCCGGAGGCGGTAGCGGTACACGCGGAATTTGCACTGCAACAAGTAAATAGAATTATGGGAGGAAATCAGCCATTGAGTGATATTCTTTTCTTGTTCAAGGCATATACAAGTAAAGCTATAAATTGGGAATATGAGAAAGAATGGAGGATAATTATTATCCCTCAAAATATCGAAGATACAACTAAAGAAAGATACTTTCTACCACTAAAGCCTACGGCTATTTATTATGGATTAAGATTTGAGGAACAACCGGAGGATGTCAGATCGACTATCCGAGAATTGGCTAAAAGCAAAAGTTTATGTCAATATAAAATGGAATTAAAAGAGGATGACCGCTCATACTTGATAACTCCCACTCTAATCGGTTAAATCAAATTTAAAATATAAATTGTCTTTCGCTCTTGCCCGAAGGGGAAGTGTTTCGTTCCAATACAAAGGAGAAACATCTAATTCGGCTTTTTGCTTCTTTTTCTCCCGCATAAAGCCCTGTTAATGGCTCATGGAAAAAGAAGTCCGGGCAAAGTTTCCCCTGCCCGGATATAAGTTCTTAAAATCGTTTTCAAAGGCATTTATAGCCCGTTTTCGACCATGTACCGCAGCCTGCCAGCTACCCACTGAATTGTGGGATTGCGCGGATAATGGAACGTCATACGGCTCATATTTTCAATGATTAAACGCTCCTGTCGGAGTTGTACGCTGTGGCAGTCGGGTTCTATCTCGTGCAAAAGTTCCTCCAGTTCGTAATAATCTTGTTGTGTGGCAATAATCGGATTGCCGATATATGCGTTTATCCTCATACCTCGCCGAATTTATCAATTTCACATTCAAATATTTCTACCTCTGCATCACAGGTATATAAGCCGTTTTCTTTGGCGTGATCTATCGCCAACGCTTCGGAGGTGAACACGCCGAAAAAGACACGGCTTGCCCTTATCCTGTGAATATCTGTTTGGAATAATACAAATACTTTCATCATTGGTAATTTATAGGAGCGGGATTTCTCCCGCTCCTTGTTGAACTTCAAATTTATACCGCTACTGCCTCCGCTTTGGGTACTCCGACAATCAGCACCTTATCCGCTTTCGGGGTTGGTTTCGCCTCTTTCTTCTCGGATTGGGTCGCTTTGGGCTGTTCCTTGCCTTTCGGCTTAGTGGTTTCCGACTTCGGGGCGGTGGTGTTCACTTCCTTTTTGACGGCTTTTTCGGCTGTTTTAGGGGCTTCCTCCGTCTTGGCGGTCTGCTCTGCCTTTTTCGCTTTGGCATCGGCTTTCGCTTTCTTTTCAGCCTTTTTCAGCCCTGCGATACGTTCATCCAATCGGGCGTTTTTCTTGTCGTAATCCTCTTTATGAGTGTTTACAATTTCCTCTGTCTTTTCGGGTAGATGCTGTTTTGAGAACGCCAACAGCATACCGCCTTTTTCATCGCCTACGGTTCTTGTACCGTCTGTAAGGTGGCTATACAGATAATCACGGCGTACAACGGTTTTCTGTTCTTCGGTCAGCGAAGATGCGATTTTGAGTTTCTTCTCGTCCGTCAGATAGCCATAATAGTCGTTTTCTTTCAGTCCTACGGCTTTGTAGTTATGACGGCGCAACTTGGAAAGCATAAAGAAATACATTGCCGTTTCTTCATCGGCGGTAAATGTCGACTGCGGTAGCTGTTCCGTGCGCAAAAGTTCCTTTAAGCCCTCGGCGGTCTTTTCGTCTGCCAATTCGTTGTTACGCTTTTTCTTGGCGGTAAGGTCGGAGATTAACTGCTCATTGGTCTTGGTGTCTTTGGTGGCAACCTCTTTGTAGAACATTCTTACATTACTATCGCCGATTTTAGCATACACACGGATTTTGCCCTGCTCTTTCAGTTCTTCAAGGTGCGCCGTCTGCTTGGTGTACTTTTCCTGCTCCTTGCCGTATTTCTCCTGTGCCTTGTCGTAATCTTCGGGCTTTTTGTACTCGGAGGCTTGCGGTTCGGTCGGGGCTGTGGGGTATGAATTAAGGTTATACGTTTGCACGTTCTTAAACTCATAACCGCCCTTTTTGATTATTTGGGTAGCCTCGTTGTCATGGCTGTACTGTTCGCCGACAAATACGAGTTTCGGGTCGGCAAGGGCTACGGCTTGCGCCTGTTCTACAAGGTATGCCGTTTGCTTGTCCGACAAACATTTTTTGTTGGTACACTTGCCACAACCGCCACTCTCGGCGAACAGGTCGAAATTGCTCGAATTGTGAATACATTTCAGACACTTGGATTTATCGAAACTGTAATTATCAAGGTTGTTCGTATAACAGTTCCGTATCTTGCCTTCCAACGCATTAGCGGAGATATTGCACCATTCGCCTGTGCCGTTCTTGCCTAATCGGTCGTTCAAAATATCTTCCTGTATCTTCTTGTCGTACTTGCTGATAACTATCCCTGCCGATGCTGTCAGCTTGCCCTCTTTTACGAGGTTGGCAATGCCTTTAATGAGGTCGCAAAGTTTCAGCATTTGATAGATATGCTTTTCGCTCTTGCCGTATGCTACGGCGAGGCTTGCAATATCGTAACGCTTTGTGTCTATAAGGCGTTTGTAAGCCTCTGCCGCCTCCATTGGTGGAACGTCCTCACGCTGTAAGTTCTCGGAGATTGAAAGGTCATACGCCTGTTCATCGGTTACTTCCCGAACGATGCAGGGGATTTCGGCAAGTTTGAGCATACGGCAAGCCCTAAAACGGCGTTCTCCGCAAATGATTTCGTAATGCTCGCCTTTCTCGCCCTTACGCCGTACCGTAATGGGCTGTATCAGTCCATGAACGGAGATACTTTGCGCCAACTCTTTGAGCGCATCGGCATCAAAGGTTTTTCGGGCGTTGTAATTGCTTGGCTCTATGAGGTCGGATGCGATGTTTACGGCTTTGCACTGTCCGTCTGCGGGTTTGCTAACCACTACTGCGGTTACTACTTCGTTTGCTTTCTCTGCTACGGCTACGGCTGTGCCGTTGTTCTTAATTGCTGTCATAATTGTAAGTATTTGAATGATTATTGATTGTTATTTGCTTTTGCTATTTTTTGATTTAACCACTTATCCCGCCTCATTCGGCACTCGGTAAGGGTTGGCATTGCCACGCTAAACAGTTCTCCGTCCGTATCCCGGTAATCGTACTGGTAAAGCCATTTCCCGCGAAAATCCTTGTAACGCTCGTAATTTTCTTCTCCTGCGGGGCATACTGATACTCCATGCAGGTTCATTTTAGGCTGTGTCATATTACTGTCTGTTTTTAGGGTTATTGGCACAAATGGGGCATATAACAAGGATTTCCAAGATGTCGTTATCCTCTTTGTCGGTTACATCGAAACTGCATCTAACGCTGTCGCATCCGCATTTCCGGGGGTTATGCTCAAATGAAAAACTGTTATTCGGATAGTTGTTTGCGTACTCGTTTAACGAGCCTAACGAATTGAAATACTTTGGTTTCATATCTTTGGATTTTAGAAAATTAATACTATCAAAAGGAGGATAAAGCCCACGATAACGACAAGGGAAATAAGACAGGACAAAACGCCTTTAATGATTGCCCACGCTAAATAAATCCCTGCGACAACCGCCACGAACGACCACCCCCAGAGGGCAAACCCAGCCACCGCAAAAACTATTTTCAAAAACCAACCTATGCTGATTGGAAGGTTTGAGAATCGTTGTTTCCTGTTTTTTTCTGCTGTTCGTATCATAATTCTGACTTTTTTTTAGAACGCTATGCCGTATCGGAGCCGGTTATGAGTGATCGAGTTTCAGGGGCAGAGAAAGGTAGTGTTTAGCCGATGCAGATTTTTCGGGAATAAATACGCTCGCCGGAACGGAAAGAGGAAGATTTTTTACGAAACCTTTAGGCTCGAACTTGCTTCGGCGTGAAGAACACGGAAATACTTTCGCGCATGAAATCGAACACTTCATTGGCGTAATTGGCATTTCCGCTAAAAGAGGAAGAAATTATAAGATATGGGCAGTAGAAAAAATCCCCCATTACTCCCGGATAGTTTGAACAGGAAGTATAAAAAGCAGCATATTTAACCGCCGCCGGAATTAGTTTGCACTTTAGGTATAGACAAGTGCAGACGAAAGCTACCAGCCCATAAGGGATTGGTATATGGTGTATTTTAATAACTTACCTTTGTTTTCCCGTAATCATAGTATGAACGAAAAAGGTAAATATTATGGAGATAATAAATATAGAAGCCCGCACTTTCGAGGCAATGATGGAACGCTTTCAAGCATTTGCCCGGAAGATAAATCTTCTGTGCGACCAAAGTGAAGATAAGGAAATGAAAGAATGGCTGGATAGTCAGGAGGTTTGCATAATACTGGATATTAGCAAGCGGAAATTGCAGTATCTGAGAAATTTTCAAAAAATCCCTTATTCAATGATTAACGGCAAAATCTATTATAAGCCGGAGGATGTTAAGAAGTATATAGAGTTAGAAAGGGGGGAGTATGGAAAATAAGAATGCAGAAAATCAAAATAGCCTTATTACGAGAACTACTCCCCAAATCTCAGCTTTTTTTGAATCTTTAGACCGGATGCTGGATAAGGTAGAGATACTTGCTAAAAAAAGTAGGCCTACCCTAAATGGAGAGAGGTATTTAACTGATAAGGAATTGTCTGAACGCTTAAAAATCAGCAGAAGGGCTTTGCAAGAATATCGGAACGAAGGCAAAATCCCTTATTATCAAATCGGAGCGAAAGTTTTATATAAGGAATCTGATATAGAAAAAATGCTGAAAGACAGCTATCGCAAGATATTCTAAACACTAAAGGCTATCCCACGGATAGCCTTTAGTGTTTCTATTAGACTTGTTTAAGTAAAATAATAAATCCATGTTTATTCTTATTGCAATCATTCCAGTAACGACTGAGCCGTTTTTTTCCCTCTGTCGTAAGCCTTTTGGCAATCTATGGGGAACTGCATGCGGCGGTGTTCCGCTTTCGCCGGCTCAGAGAATACTTCCAACTCATAATTATCGTAATTGTTGACTTGATAAGTGTTGTAAGCATATAACGTATCCGGAGTGGTAAAGATTCTCTCCATAAGATCTTCCAATCGTTTCAAAGAAGTTCCCAGTTGTATCTGGTCAAACATTTCTTTAGTTACGTTCATAGTATATATCATCGTAACAGGAAAGCGTTTTGGAGTAAGTATCTTCTGATCCAACCGGTAGGTATAGAGCGGAAAAACCAACCTTTCGAGAAAAGAGCGAAGCTGCCCCGTTATTTCTCCAAAGTATATGGGCGATCCGATAACAACGGCATCGGCCGAGGTGACTTCGCGCAGTAGATCATAAATACCGTCTTTTACTACGCATTTTCCATAATTATTTCCTTTTTTAGCCTTGCAGCCCAAACAGCCGATGCAACCGGTATATTGCAGTTCGTAAAGATTTACTATTTTTGTTTCGATCACATCCGATACCGAAGAAGCTCCTTCAAGGTAGCTCTTCAACATGGTGGCTGTGTTGCCATTTTTACGGGCGCTACCGTTTATCACTATTATTTTCATCGTATATATGTTGAAATTAGTGTTACTTAATAAGGTGGGAATTATAGCATCCCGGTTGCCTTTTCTGTCAACGACCGGATGGCTTCCTGCTTGTCTCGTTTAAAAATATCCATTATTTGTCGTATCGTGTCGGGTAGCGGATAATAGTGCTCCACCCACAGGTATATCTCCGCAAACACAGGTATCAGATCGATTGCTTTTTGTGTCGGCTTGTACAATATCTTAGCTTTGCTTTCCGGATGTTCGGACTTCTTTATCATCCCATTCTCTTCCAACTGCTGCAACCTCGCAGCAAGAATGTTGGTAGATATACCTTCGGGCGATTTCAGGAACTCCCCGTATGTTTTCTTCTCGAAAAAGAATATATCCCTGATGATCAAAAGCGACCACCTATCGCCCCAGATTTCGAGCGCCGCCGCAAATGGGCAATCTGACCTTTTCTCTTGCTGTATCATATCTAATTCCATTATATTTTTGCAATCACTTGCATTTCGCAAGTTAATTTGTATATTTGCAGAATTACTTGCATTATGCAAGCAAAATTAGATTATATATCGGACTTATCAAAATAAGAAAGCATGAAAATAGAAAACATCAATCTGGTTTATTTCAGTGCGACCAACACAACCCGGCGTGTTGTGAGACATATTGCGGAGCAAATGCAAGGCAGTAAAAAGGAGTATAACATCACGGGGACAACTCCTGAAACGGAAATTGTTATGGGCAGTTCCGATTTACTGGTAGTGGGAATGCCAGTCTATTCCGGGCGTATTCCCGCCATTGCGTTGCCTGCACTTGGCAAGTTCAAGGGCAATGGAACGCCTGCCGTTATTGTATGCGTTTACGGTAACCGTGATTACGATGATGCGCTGCTTGAATTGAAAGATGTGGTCGAGGCTAACGGATTTAAAGTCGTTTCCGCAGGGGCGTTCATTGCCCAGCACTCCATATTTCCGAAGGTTGGGCTCAATCGCCCGGATGAGAAAGACTTGGAATTGATTAAGGAATTTGCCGACAAAAGTACGGCTTTAATTGCGGTGACGTCCGACGTTTCTGCACTGCCGGAGATCACGCCTAAAGGCAACCGTCCCTACAAAGTTCCCGGCAATCTGCCGCTGCAACCCAAAGGCAGCAAACAATGCACCGAATGCGGCACCTGTGTAAAACAGTGCCCGGCACAGGCTATTGCACTGGAAACACCCCGCAAAACAGATAAAAGCAAATGTATTTCCTGCGGACGATGTATTACGGTATGTCCGGAAAACGCACGAAACTACGGTGGGTTTATCTACAAAATGGCGGGGGCAATGTTCCTCAGATCATTTTCGGCACGCAAAGAACCGACAATTATAATGTAAACAGAAATTATATCCAACTCATTGAAAAGCACCTATCAAGCAATTTTGTTAGGTGTTTTTTTATGGGTATTTTTGTAGGCAAGAAACAAATACTAATAAAATAACATGGAAGCAACCTTTATTACACTCGACAAAGAGAATATTGGGAAAGAACATATCTGCTGCGCCTTTTCTTGCAAAAAGTGTAAAGACAGCTACGAGTTGAAAAAGGAGTGGTTGAAAAAGGAGTTCGATAATGGGTATGTTTTCAGACGATTGAACGAGCGTGCAAAGGTGTTCATCGAATACACTCTTGCGGAAAAGGCATGGGTTCCTGTCAATGCTCCTAATTGGCTTATGATAAATTGCTTCTGGGTGTCGGGGCAATATAAAGGGAAAGGGTATGCCAAAGCTCTGCTTCAAACAGCCATCGACGATGCAAAGCGACAAGGGAAAGAGGGTTTAGTAACCGTAGTCGGGACAAAGAAGTTTCACTTTATGAGCGATCCTAAATGGTTTATCCGACAAGGATTTGAAACCGTTCAAACACTTCCTTACGGATTCAGCTTGCTCGCACTGAAATTAAAGCCGGAAGCCGATACCCCATCATTCAATGAGAGCACCTTAAGCGGAGAATGTCCCGATAAAAATGGCATCGTGGTCTATTATTCCAACCGTTGTCCGTTTACGGAATACCACATTCAAAATTCATTGCAGGAAACGGCACAGAAAAGAAATCTTCCGTTGAAGGTCATTAAATTTACCAGTATGGAAGAAGCCAAAGCTTCTCCTACTCCGGCAACTATATTCAGTCTGTATTATAACGGGAAGTTCATTACCACCGACCTTAGTGCTTGTATGGATAGCCGATTCGATAAAGTAGTTAGCGTATAACATTTTTGAATAATTATGGATAATAACAAAGTGTATAAAATGCCTTTTGCGAACATCTACCCCATGTATATTCAAAAGGCGGAGAAAAAAGGTCGCACTAAAGAAGAGGTGGATAAGATTATTTATTGGCTGACAGGCTATGACAAGCAGACGCTGCAACAACAGATCGACAGTAATAACGATTTTGAAATCTTCTTTGCAGAGGCACCTCGAATTAATCCAAACGCTTCTAAAATCACAGGTGTAATCTGCGGCTATCGGGTGGAGGAGATTGAAGAGAAGCTGATGCGGCAGATTCGTTACTTAGATAAGCTGATTGATGAACTGGCCAAAGGAAAGGTTATGGGAAAGATTTTGAGAGAATAACAATATTGCAATAGATCGAGGATATACCGATATCGGAATAATATAATTAAGAATAAATAATATACTTATCCAACATCAACTGATAGAAAAAGTAAGGAAAACGAATATCGGGAATTGGCTTGCCCGCTGGTTCCCGTGCTGATATTCATGTGGTTTGACATTAACGGTATCTGTTTAAAGCAAGATTTTTACCAGTCTGTGTTTTGAAATTATCTGCGACAAACTGTTTCAGAGTTGCTTCATTCTGAATGCAGTCCATTACCTGCATATTCTCTATCAAGTCAGCTTCCCAGAGTATTTGGAAATCTATTCCGTCGATATTTTCGGGTGTATGATGATTGCCAACGATATAGCATACCCTATCAACAATAGATTGGTCGTAATTTTGTTCCTGCATAATCTCTGCTGCAATGGGTACTCCTTCCAGTTCCTGAAAATGTCCTTCCATGCTACCATGTTTCTTTTGGGCTTCTATCGCTCCTATATCATGCAGGACAGCTGCTAATTCAATAATTACTCCATATTGCAAGCGGTCTGTTTTTTCTTCCGTTATAATCTGGCGAGCATTATCCAAAACTTTCATTGTATGGTCGATGCCATAAGGTACGGATTCAAAAACCGTTTCCATAGCTTTGATAACTGCTTCTAATTTATCTTCTACTACCATATTATTGATACTTCAGTGCAAAGATACGGATTTGCTTAAAAGGGTTGAATACAAATAGGTTTAAATGGCTTTTTGCTTTTTCTCTCACCACTATAAAATTCATAAAAAAGTAACGGGCGATTTCTCGCCCGTCTGTATTACTTTTAAATTTGCAATTTTCTCCTTAAAGGGTATCGCTCATACTCATTTTGCTTTGAACCTTTTTCATGTCAGAATAGATGTTGTGATTAAGCACTTTGGCATAATGTTCCGTCATTCTTGTACTGGTATGTCCCAGCATTTTAGCGACATTTGTAAGTGCAACACCATTGGCAAGCGTTACAGTCGTGGCGAAAGTATGGCGGGCTGTGTGCGTGGTAACGTCCTTGTCAATCCCGCAGAAATCGGTAATTTCCTTCAAGTACGAGTTCATCTTCTGATTGCACATAACCGGAAGAAGAATACCTTTTGACTTACACATTCTATGATTCTCATACCGGCGAATTATTTCCAACGGAATGTCAAGCAACGGGATGTCGCACATATTTTCTGTTTTCTCCCTCGACTTACGAATCCAGTAAGTACCTTCGTTGTCTAAAACGATATGTTCCTTTTTTAAGTTGCTTACATCTACGAATGCTAATCCTGTGTAGCAACAGAACACAAATACATCCCGTACTAATGCTATTCTCGGTAGGGTAAATTCTTTTGTTGTGATAATATCCAGCTCCTCTTTGGTCAGGAAAACCGGATTGGTTTTAGCTTGTTTGAATCTCATACCTGCAAAGGGATCATTTTTCAATAATCCGGTCGCCAGAGCAAGGGTGCTGACCTTTTTAATGACTTTCATATATCTGACAAGCGTATTCTGACTTAGCCCTTTATCAACTGTCAGATATAGTTCATATTTCCGAATAAGTTGGGACGTAAATTCGGTAAAGGTTATATCGGATTTTCCGTACTCTTTCTCTATTACCACTTGCAAGGACTTATAACAGTTATCGTATCTGTTAATGGTGGAGTAGGCATAATCCAGCCCAATGCGCCGTCGGCAATCCTCGTTATGCTCTTTGAAAAATGTAAGGACGGTTTTCGTTGTTTCCTTATTAAAGAGTTTTTTCAATAAGATTTCGGGAGTAAAATACTCATCCTGCAATACCATATTCCGATGAATTTCATACAGACGGGTATGTAGGCTACGGATATAATCGTTCAGCTCATTAGCTTCCCGGCTCTTTCCCCTGCACATTCCTAACTTTGCATCCCAGATTTCTTCTTTTACGCTGCGGTTAATACGGATGTCGCTGTAAACCCCGTCAATAGTTACCCTAAGTAATACAGGGCATTCTCCGTTTCTCAATTTTCGGGTCTTAATAATGTAGACCAGAACATTCATCATTTCTTGCTTCATAATACCTCTTTTTTTATGGTTCAAAATTAAGGAAATGAAACGAGTTTGTCGGTATGCAAAATTCGGCAAATCAGCACATTAGATACCGTTTCGTTTGCTTTTTTTCGCCGAAATAAAAAGCATATGAATGAACAAAGAGAAATGTTCTATAAATGGCCATTTTTTGCCATTTTCGCGGGGTTGTCCAAAAAAGAAAAATCCCTGAAACTGTCTATGTTTCAGGGATTTGCTTCGTTTTGCTACTCTTCTTAAGTGGTGCCACCAGGAATCGAACCGGGGACACAAGGATTTTCAGTCCTTTGCTCTACCAACTGAGCTATGGCACCTTAACCGTTTGCGGATGCAAAGATAGGAGTATTTTTTTATATAACCTAAACAAATACTACTTTTTTTCTTCTTGTAAAGAATTCCATCCTTGTGCCTTTAGCTCGAACTCTTGGCCATCGCGGGTAATAAGTGCACAGCCCAAATCCTTTTTGGTTATATGTCCGATAAGTTTAACACCCTCAATCTCCTTCATTTTTTCATGATCAGCAATAGGAACAGTGAATAGAAGTTCGTAATCTTCACCTCCGTTCAAGGCACAAGTTGTGAGATTCATATTGAACTCCTCTGCCATTACAGCAGTTTCATAATCAATGGGAATATGTTCCTCGTAAATACGACAACCAACATCGCTTTGTGTACAAATATGAAGCAGCTCAGACGAAAGACCATCCGAGATATCCATCATTGAAGTAGGCAGAATATTTGCTTCGGCCAACTTGCAGATGATATCCTTACGGGCTTCGGGCTTCAGCTGACGTTCTAATAGATATTCCTTGCCGGTAAAGTCCGGTTGAATATCTTCTTCGCCTTTGAATACCGATTTCTCACGTTCCAGAAGTTGCAAACCCATATAGGCAGCACCTAAATCGCCTGTTACACATATTAAATCGGTATCTTTTGCTCCGTTGCGATAAACAATTTTATCTTTATCTGCATCGCCAATGCATGTTATGCTGATGGCAAGGCCGGTTAAAGATGCACTGGTATCGCCACCAATGATATCGACATTATGAAGTTGGCATGCCAGGCGTATTCCAGAATAGAACTCTTCAATATCTTCAATAGAAAAGCGTTTGGAGAGTGCAACAGATACAGTAATCTGACGGGGAGTACCATTCATGGCGTAAATGTCCGAGAAGTTCACAATGGCCGATTTGTAACCTAAGTGCTTTAAAGGAGTATAGGTCAAATCGAAATGAACACCCTCCATCAGCAAGTCGGTGCTGACGAGTATTTCTTTATCCGGATAGGAGAGTACCGCAGCATCATCTCCAACACCATATTTGCTGGAGTCGTTCTGCAACTTTATATCATTGGTGAGCCGGCGGATAAGACCGAACTCACCAAGTGTAGCTATTTCTGTTCTCATATTATAATTAAGAGCGGTTTATTAGTTCGCGCATAATGCTTGTCATCAAAGGTTGAACTGCATTAGCAGCCTTTTGTACATCCTCGTGCGATACCTCAACTATTTTACCTTCAACTCCGAGGTCGGTAATGATAGACATACCAAATACTTTGATTTTGCAATGGTTGGCAACAATTACTTCGGGAACAGTAGACATTCCAACAGCATCGCCTCCCATGATACGGAATAATTTGTATTCGGATGGGGTTTCGAAAGTAGGTCCTTGGGTACCAACATAAACACCTTCGACCACGCGGATACCTTTTTCTTTAGCAATACTTTTTGCTTTGGCAATCAGATCTTTAGAGTACGCCTCGCTCATGTCGGGAAAGCGGTCGCCATACAGGTTCTTACCACGAAGAGGATGCTCGGGGAACTGATTGATATGATCGGTAATAATCATTAAATCGCCAATCTCGAAATCAGGATTCATACCACCGCTGGCGTTCGATACAAAAAGAGTTTTAATACCCAACTCCTTCATAACACGTACAGGGAATGTTACTTCTTTCATTGAATAGCCTTCGTAATAATGGAAACGGCCCTGCATGGCCATGATGTCTTTTTCGCCTAGCTTACCAAAAATAAGTTTGCCACTATGACCTTCTACTGTCGAAACAGGAAAGTTAGGAATATCTTCGTAACTTATTTCATACTTATCGGTTATTTCGGTTACAAGACTACCCAATCCGGTTCCCAGAATAATCGCTGTTTCAGGACTGGTATGCATTTTATTTTTTATCCAAGAGGCTGTTTCTTTTATTTTTTCTAACATAATCTGTAATATTTTGGTTAAATATATCCTGCTTATCTTGTAATATCTCTATTTCAATGGGGAGTGCATACATCTGTTCTTTCAATTCATCGCTGAGGCCTTTTAAAGAAACAAATCGCGCAGCATCTTTTTCGGTAGTAATAATAATAACTTCTTCTTTCAACAACTTTAACTGATTGTATTTATCTGTAATCAGTTTAATATCTTTGTGGCTGAAGTTATGATGGTCGGCAAACGACAGATGGTGAATGTTGCGGTTGTTCCTTCTAATCTTCTTTTTCATATCATCGGTAGATACGATACCTGTTATTAAGAGTATATTCTCTTTTCTTGTTAATTGCTCCAGGGTACGTTCGCGAACATTCATCTCCTTGAATACCGGTGTTAATTCGCCGTATTTAATTCTGGAGAAATACAATTGTTGATACGGATAAAGATTGAGGCACTTTGCTGCAATATTAAAGTCGAAGGGTTTAATTGTATCCGGACATTTGGTTACAATAACTATATGTGCACGGTTTTTTCCTTTCACTGGTTCACGAAGCCGACCAGCCGGTAGGAGGGTGTCTTCACAAAAAAGACGATTATAGTCTGTCAGTAGTATATTCATTCCTGGTTCTACGTGGCGATGCTGAAAGGCATCATCGAGTAATACCACATCCACAGCCGGGTCTTTTCTTTTCATCAGGTTTTCAATTCCTCTGACCCGTTTTTCATCTACTACAACTGTTATTTCGGGAAACTTTGATTTAATCTGGAATGGTTCATCGCCTATTGTACGTGCCGTACTTGTGCTGTCGGCAACAACATAACCGCTGGTTTTTCGTTTGTATCCACGACTCAAAGTGGCTACAGCGTTGTTGCTTTTAAGAATCTTAACCAGGTATTCAATATGAGGGGTTTTTCCTGTACCGCCTACTGCCAGGTTTCCAACATTAATTACTGGAATGCCGAAACTCTCCGACCGGAAAATTTTCCAGTCGAAGAGTTTATTTCTAAAGCGCACCCCCATGCCATAAAGCCAGGACAGAGGGTACAGCCACCTATTAATTTGAATACGATGGTTTGCCATTAATATTATTTGATATTCAAGTCGTACGGCATACTTGCCTGTAGAAATTCTACATCTTTAAGATTCTTCAATATGCTGAATTGTTTGTAATACTCGCCCAGATTATTCTTCATGATCTGGCTTTCAACATAGTTTGTAGAGCTTGTTTCCATTAATGAATTCCAAAAACTCTTTTTCTCAGGATAACTCATCACTGTATATTTGTCAATTTCAGCTCTTTCAATAGCTATTTCCAAAGCACGATCCAGTCCGCCCAACTCATCTACTAAACCTAAATCTTTAGCTGTAGCTCCTGTCCATACTCTACCTTCGGCATATTTTGCCAATTCTTCTTTGGGCATATTTCGTCCTTCGGCACAACGGGTCAGGAATAAATCGTATCCATCATTTACATATTTCTGTAGCAAAACTTTTTCGTCGTTATTCAATCCTCTGCCAACTGCACCAAAATCGGCAAACTTGTTTGTTTTCACCACATCAAACCCTATACCCAGTTTCTTGGTGAGTCCTTCTACATTAGGTATCATACCAAAAATTCCAATCGAACCGGTTAGTGTAGTAGGTTCGGCAACAATGTAATCGGCATCACACGATATATAGTAGCCACCCGATGCAGCATAATCACCCATTGAAACGATAACTGGTTTTTCGGCTTTGAGTTCTCTTACTGCATGCCATATTTGTTCGGAACCGTAAGCACTTCCTCCTCCCGAATTAACACGCAAAACAACAGCTTTTACATTTTCGTTTTCTTTAAGTTTGCGTAAATCGTGGATAACTTTTGATGAAACAATACCTTCTTCGGAACCGGGTGATGAATCGCCCATATCAATACCACCAAAGGCATAGTATACTGCTACAATATTTCCACTGTTATCTTTAGGAACATTGCGTTTAACGTTGACCATGTCTTCGAGGGTGAGCAGGTTTAAGCGTGTATCTTTATCAATACCAACTTTTGTTTTCAGGTAATCACGAACATTGTTTTTATAGATCAATGTATCGGCTAAACCATATCTAATGTTTTCTTCGGCTGCATGAAAAATTAACATCTTGTCGGCAATCATGTTCAAATCGTCTTTCGATATGTTTCTTGATGCAGAAACATCGTCCAGCAATTCATCCCAAACAGAATTGATATATACTGTTACCTGTTCGCGGTTTGCATCGCTCATTTCTGTATTTATATAAGGTTCAACAGCCGATTTGTATGTACCTACTTTAAATATTTCCATTTCTACCCCTATCTTATCTAACAGGTTTTTATAGAAAACCGGATGCGATGCTATACCTCTCCACTCAATGGCGCCTTTCGGATTTAATAATACTTCATCGGCAACACTCGAAAGATAGTACAGTCTTTGGGTATAAGTATCGGCATAAGCAATAATAAACTTACCCGACGTTTTAAAATCGACAAGTGCGTCGCGTATTTCCTGCAAAGATGCAAAGGATGCACCTAATGCATTGGCCTGAATATAAATTCCTTTGATGTCATCGTGTTCTTTGGCCTTTTTAATTGATGCAAGAACATCGTCTAAACCATAGGAAACATCCTGTCCCAGAAGTTCGGCAAAAGGAATGTCGACAGAACGTTCGGACAGCATACCATTGAGGTTTAACATCATAACCGAGTTTTTGCTTACTACAGTTTCGGTATTGGTATTTGATAGCATACCTACTACGGTAAAGATCCCGATGATAAAGATTACTACGCCGGATAAAACGATGCCGGTTATTGTAGCTAGTGTGTACTTAAGAAAATCTTTCATTTTTTATTTGTTTTTTAGGCAAACCCACGACAGGTTAGCAAAGATAGTAATAGAATTAATATTTTCTTCATATGTCGCTCTGTTTTTGGAAATATCACACACTAAATGTTTTTTTATTCAAAATTTGGGAAGGGAAGGAGGTAAAGTGAGGTAGAGGTAAAGTGAGGTAGAGGAGAGGTAAAGGAGATAAAGTGAGGTATATATACAATGTAGGGGGATCCCTTGTGGGTCCCCTGATAGTCTGATGGTCCCCTGATGATGGTTTGCAATGTATTATTTCATGCAGAACACATCAGGAAATCCTACATTGTATTTCACCTCCTAGAAGTTTAAAAACTGAAATTTGCCAGCACTGCCAGCACACCGCCACTTATCTATTTGATTAATAGATTATTAAAGCGTGCTGGCAAAGTGTGCTGGCAAATATCATTACAGCATTGCCAGCACGCGAGATGCGCATGAAACAACTAGTTTCATTCTTGTTTTGTACAGTGAAACAAGTAGTTTCATATATAGAAAACCAACAGTTTCATACGTAGAAAACTAGTAGTTTCCTATATAGGAAACTGTTGGTTTCCTACCGTGAAACTAGTAGTTTCCTACCATGAAACCGTTGGTTTCCTACTGTGAAACTGTTGGCTTTCTACCAACAACGATCAGCGTTTATTTATTCAACGATCTGCAAACTCTCTCATTGGCTCTTTTTACCTCACTTTCAATTACCTTAATAGCTTTTCTATCGTAGGTTATTAATCCGTTTACTTCACCTTCCACATCGGTGGTTTGTGTATAAACAGCTGCCGATATGCCTCTGGGGATTAATTTCATAAGCATATCTACATACTTAACATATTCGGTTGTAACTTCCTGAGGAGTTTTGAATTGAGTATATCCCCAATTGCGATCGGTTTGCCATAAATGTCCTTGCATAGGTAATCCAATACCACCATATTCGCCAATAACAGTTGCTCTTTCAGGATCGTACATCATCATTTCGGGTGCCGGATATTTGTGATAATCCAGTATATCGCCGGTTTTATAATGGTTACCACCGCTCGAAGGATTAACCAATCGCGAAGGATCGTAATATTTTGTCCATTCAACAATTTCTACAGTTTTAAACTGTCCCCATGCTTCATTGAAAGGAACCCACACAGCGATAGAAGGATAAGGTTTCAGGTAATCCATAATCTCTTTCCATTCTTTCCGGAAATTATTTTCGGACTCAATGCTACGTACAGCCTCTTTTCCGTCGAAGTATTGGTGCATCTGCCACTGTGGCGATGGTCCTCCGTTAGGCATATCCTGCCAAACAAGAATACCCAAACGGTCGCAATGTGTGTACCAACGTGCAGGTTCAACCTTTACATGTTTACGAATCATATTGTAACCAAAATCCTTTGTTTTGATAATGTCGTATTTTAAAGCTTCATCGGTAGGAGCTGTATAGAGTCCATCGGGCCACCAACCTTGGTCGAGTGGACCAAAATGGAAACAATCTTCATTGTTGAGTTGCATTCTAACAACGCCATCAGCATCTTTACGTTTAGAAATCTTACGCATAGCTGCATAACTTTCTACCTTGTCTACCGTTTTACCTTTTTCTAGTAAGCTAACAGTAACATCATACAAGAAAGGAGAATCGGGAGTCCATAATTTAGCAGCCGGCACATGAAGATCGAGGGTTTGACCTGCTACACTCTTTGCCGATGCAATTACTTTGTTGTTGTCTTTAATTTCAACCAATACCAAATCCGACGAAGTTGTATTTTCGGTTTGTACTTCTACCTTTAAACTATTGCTGTCGATGTTTGGTATAGAGTTGATATGCGAAATATGCTTAGGGCTAACTGGTTCTAACCATACTGTTTGCCAAATACCAGATACTGGGGTATACCATATACCTTCTGGGTTGGTAACCTGTTTGCCGCGTGGTATATCGCTTTGACTGGTTGGATCCCATACTTTTACAACCAGTTTTTGGTTTCCCGAGGTTAGGAATGAAGTTATATCGAACGAAAAAGGAGTAAATCCACCAGTGTGCGATCCAATCTTTACATCATTCAAATAAATGTCTGCTTTCCAGTCTACAGCCCCAAAGTGCAACAGAATATTTTTTCCGCGCCAGTTCGATGGTACAGTAAACGTACGTTTATACCATAACTCTTTTTCTTTTCCCAGTTCTTTTTGTACACCCGAAAGACTTGATTCTACTGCAAAAGGTACCAGTATTTTGCCATCAAAGTTGTTTGGCTCTTTTTCGCCAAGTGGCAGAATGGCATAATCCCATAAACCATTCAGGTTTTGCCATTGGTTTCTTTCCATAATAGGGCGTGGATATTCGGGAAGTACGTTGTTAGGATTAATTTCTTCGGCCCATTTGGTTTTAATTTTATCTCCTGCCGGTTTCCACTGGGCAAAAGAGATTGTGGTAGTTAACGTTAATACAAGTAACAAAAAAGTTTTTTTCTTCATGGTTCTTCTAAAATTTTAAAGAGTTTATTTATTATTGTAGAATGGAAGGAGTTATCGCTTCGCTTTATTCATATTTGGTTCAAATCAGATTGGAATTGAAATAAAACACAGAGTCACAGAAACACGGAGCTTTTCCTTGTGCTGAACACAGAGTTATTGTCTGACAAAAGCGAAGCCTCCGTGTTCAGCACAAGGAAAAGCTCCGTGTTTCTGTGACTCTGTGTTTTTATTTTGGTTCAACTCAGCCACTAACTGAACCAACCGAATCTTAGAGCTATAACTCTACAGTTGCCAAACGAGCATACATCTCTACCATGGCAGCCTGTGTAAGTAGCCATTTCTTCTTTTCCTGTTTCTTACCACTGAAATCGGTGTAGAACAATCCGTTATCGTCTCGTGCATAATCCCAGGCATAATCCAGAGTTTTCTTGAAAGCAGTTATGTATTCTTTGTTTTCATCAATACGATAAAGTTCGATAAAACCACGTAGCATTACAGCAGTAAACCACGTATCTCCTTTATTCAACATGTTGAATTTATCGCCGTTTGGTGTGGTGAAGTCGTGAAAGAAATAACTGTAGCACGCTTTTGCTATATCTTGCGCTTCGGTTAAATATTCCTGCTTCTGGGTTAGCTTATATAATAAAGCAGCAGCTTGCATCATCTGACCACTGTTGTAGGCATATTTTGCTTTACCTATTTTCCCATCCAAGGCAATGTGGTCGAAATACAATTTATCCGATTCATCTTGCAGGTGTGTCTGGGTCCATTTGTATAACTCCTGTCCGGTTTTAAAATAAACACTATCACCGGTTGCTTTAAATAGTTTGAAAGCAAATACAGATGCCGGTGCATTAGAGCAAGTGTTTTTTGATTCTTTTTTTTGCTCGCACCAATAAATACCTCCGTCAAGCTTGTTGTCTTTACCACTAAGCACAAAATCCCAGATAAGTTTGGCTTTCTCAAGGTAATGCGCTTCGTTGCTCATTGTGTATATGTCGGTGAAATCGATGCCTAACCATATATTATCATCATAAAAACGATCCGACTCGGGAGCTGTACGAATGTACGAAGCATATCCGTAGGGAACTCGCTTTGTGTCGAAATACTCTTCCAGCCCGACCAATACCTGTTTATCAAGTATTTTTTTTAATCTATCATCACGAGTTGATTCATAAAGGGCATTCACTGCCGAAAAAGTTCCGGAGTAAGGCCATAAATAAGAATACTCGTTGGGTAGGTTACTCTCTTCTGCTGCCAGATAAGTTGCCCGGTATCGATCGTCGAAAGGACAATTCTCTCGTAGAAGTTTGGTATCCGGAGCGGCATAATGCACATAAATGGAATCCATCGTTATCCGTGCTTTTCCAACATCATCTTCTTGTTCTTTAGTTTCGTAGTTGTTTGTTGTGCATCCAAATAGAACACCTGCAACTAACATTGTTACTAATTGTTTTTTCTGCATACTTATTAATTTTATGATTAGGTGGTTGTATGGCAACAAAGCTACACGAAAAGAGAATGCTGATGTGTACAGAATCCGGGCAGAAAAGTATGCAGGGCAGCTCGTTATTTGAGTGGAACTCTTTTGGCAGAATAACGTACTTTTGACGTATTAATAGGATTGTATATTGATTTTAGCGTGTCTATTTTTGCATAATAAATTCCTTTTTAATAGAAATCAATATACATATTATGAAAACATTCTTTTCACCAATCAAGCCTTGGTGTGTCATTGTTTTATTGTCTTTAGTCAGCACCTCAGCATTAGCATACAATTTACGAGAGTACTCAAGTAAGAACGGTTTGTCTAACAGTGCCATTTTATCGATGTGCCAGGACAATAACGGACTTATGTGGTTTGGCACATGCGAGGGACTAAATATGTTCGATGGAGTAAAATTCCAAGTATATAATTCAATTAACAGCCAAAATAATCTTTCGGGTAAACTAATAGGTGCCATTATTGATGCCGGAAACAATACACTATGGGTACAAACCAACTATGGGCTCGACCGGTTCGATAGTCGTACACAAACCATTTGCTCTTATAAAGAATTTAATGAGAACAATAAACTGATAAAGAACTCCCGAAATGAAATTTACATAGCCAAAGAAGATAACTATTTGTACTTTTATGAACAATCCGACGAATCTTTTCACCGGGTTTACATTGAAGACTTTGTATTTGAAGATTTGCTGGAAATGGCAGTCGATGATCAGAATACACTTTGGTTTTTCGCGAAGGGAGGAAAATACCGTAGCTACGAACTCACCCGTAAGGGTTTGGAAATCAGATTGGAAACCCGGAATTACTTTAACCATACCGAAGAAGTGCTTTGGTGTTTCTATAATGAAAACCTCTTTCATTTCATCGACAGCAACCACGATTTATACGAGTACGATACTGTATCTAAAAGAAAAAGCTACATACGCAACCTGCACACTGAAATTGCAAAGTTGGGCGAAGTATCTTGCTTTTTGAAATACCAGAACGATTATTTCATCGGTTTTAAAACCAGCGGACTCATTCAACTACAAAACACACCCGAGCTTAAAACGCGTTTTCTGGTACACGAAATCGATATAAAATCGGGTATCTTTTGTTTGATGAAAGATCGTTTTCAGGATATTATATGGGTAGGCACCGATGGACAGGGCGTTTTTATGTACTTCATAAACCAGTACACCATTAAATCAACTCTTTTTTCAACTTTTGATTTTCCTGTCAACAATCCGGCCAGAGCCCTTTTTATTGATAAAGAACGAACCTTGTGGATAGGTACAAAAGGCAATGGAATTATCAGGATACCCAACTACGATGTACTGGTTAATAGTGGAAACACTCCCCAGCAAATCCTCACATCAAACAGCCTTTTAAAAGATAACTCAGTATATGTTTTTGCCAAAAGCAAAAAGAATATACTTTGGATAGGGAGCGAAGATGGTATTAATTACTATTCGTACAAAGACCGGAAGATAAAAAACATCCATATCACAATCAACGACAAACCTGTTAAATATGTGCATTCGATATGCGAGTTCAACGACACCACCCTGTGGATAGCAACCTTGGGCGAAGGTATTGTAAAAGCCAAGCTGAAAGGTACGCCGGATGTGCCCGAAATAACAAACGCAAACCGGTTTGTGTTTGGTGGAGGAAAGATGTCGTCTAATTATTTTTTTACCTCCTATCAGGAAAACGATTCTATTATATGGTTTGGCAACCGCGGTCATGGAGCCTTTAGAGTAAATAACAATACACATAACATAGAAACATTTACGTTCGATGAACACGGAACAAACCTAAACCTCAATGACGTTTTCTCAATAACTCAAACCGATAACGGATATTGGTTTGGCACAAGTTATGGCCTGACCCAATTATCAAACAACATGGATACGGTGCTCAATGATAGCAACGGTTTGCCCCATAAAACCATACATGGCATATTAAGAGATAGCTATAACAACCTGTGGCTTAGTACCAATCATGGAGTGGTTGAATTCAATACCCAACGCAACACTTTTCGTACTTACAAACAGCAAAATGAGTTTGAAGTGTCCGAATTCAGTGATGGTGCCAGTTTTAAAGATCCACTAACCAATATACTTTTCTTTGGCGGAGTTAATGGCTACATTACTATTTTCGAAAACGAGTATTCGCAACACACGTATCATCCTTCCATTCAGTTCAATCAACTATCTATTTTTGGTAAAGAGTGCAATTACTATGATTACTTGAGTAACAGTGGCAATAAAGAAGAACTTCAGCTAAAATACAATCAGAATATTTTTTCGGTAGGCTTCACTGCCATCGACTATATTAACGGAAACGATTACACCTATTATTATAAGATTAACGAATTAAGTGAAAACTGGATCAAGAACGGGTCGTTTAACCAGGCTTCGTTTACAAACATTGCTCCCGGAAACTACGTACTACAGGTAAAATACAGAAATAATATTACGGGCGAAGAGAGCGAAACAGAATCTCTTCATATCCGTATATTACCACCTTGGTATCGTACCAATCTGGCATACCTTATATATACGGTATTGATTATTCTGCTTATTTTAACAGCAGTGTACCTTAGTACAAAATGGTATCGGTTTAAACAGAATAGCATCATGGAGAAGCTAAACACCCGGAAGCAAGAAGAAATTTATGAGTCGAAGCTTCGTTTCTTCACCAATATAACCCACGAATTAAGTACACCACTCACACTAATATCCGGGCCTTGCGAAAAAATTATTACCTATACAGGTACCGATAACTATATAAAGAAATACACTACCCTGATTAAACACAATGCCGAAAAGTTAAACGGATTGATACAAGAACTTATTGAATTCAGACGTCTGGAAACCGGACACAAAACGGTGGATATCAACAAAGTATCTGTTTCGGAACTTACCCGAAACATAGCAGAGTCTTTTTCGGAAATAGCCGAGAGCAAGGGATACGAATATTATATAAACATAGCTAAAAATATAAGCTGGAACTCTGATGCCGGTTGTTTGAGCAAAATTATAACGAATCTAATATCTAATGCGTTTAAATATACGTTCGACCAAGGTAAAATATGGGTTGAATTGTTTATTGAAAACAAGGAACTTCACATTGTAATATCTAACACCGGCAAGGGAATCAAAGAAGAAAATATATCTAAAATATTCGACCGCTACACCATACTCGACAATTTTGAGGTTATGAGTAAGCGAGAATTCTCGCCCCGTAACGGATTAGGGCTGGCCATCTGTAATCACAATGTTCAGCTGCTCGAGGGCGAGATACAAGTAAAGAGTGTTTTGAATGAAACTACAAGCTTTACAGTTATTCTTCCTGAGCTTCAAACCGAAAAAACAGAAGCAAAAGAAGAGGTTACCATAGAACCGGTTGAACTATCGCCTATATCGCATGATGTACTCCCGGTGCCCGAAAGAATAACCCTGCCTGCCTTTGATAAAACCAAACAAAGCGTTCTGGTGATAGACGATGAACCGGCTATGTTATGGTTTATATCGCAGATATTCATTGAAAAATACAATGTGTTTCCTATCAATGATCCCAACGAGGTGTTACCGTTTTTGAAAGAAAGAGTACCCGATCTTATCATTTCGGATGTGATGATGCCCGATATTGATGGCATTTCTCTATTAAAGTCGATAAAAAAAGACAAACTGCTGAAACACATACCTTTTATCTTATTATCGGCCCGGAACGATGCCGAAGAGCAAGTACGTGGTATAGAATCCGGAGCCGAAGTGTATGTTACCAAGCCATTCAATGTAGAGTATCTGGAAAAAATTGTAACCAGGTTGTTGCAACGCAAAGAAGATTTAAAGGAGTATTATACCTCACCACTCAGCTCATTCGAACTGCACTCGGGTAAGTTAACCCATGTAGAAGAGCAAGAATTTATCGACAAATTGCTGAGGTGCATTGAACAAAACTTGTCGAATCCGGGTTTGTCGGCCGAGCTATTAAGTACCAACATGGGTGTCAGTGTACGTCAGCTCTACCGCAAATCCAGAGACATTACTTCCAAAACCCCCAGCGAGTTAATAAAGGAGCAAAGATTATCTACTGTTGAGCGGCTTTTAATCACCAGCAACCTTTCGGTCGACGAAATTATGCACAAAACCGGATTCCACAATCGCGGACATTTCTTTAAAGTATTTGCACAACGGTTTGGCACCACTCCCAAGAATTACCGTGACACAAAAAAGAATGAAGCATTGAGCTAAAGCCCAGCTCTTTATACGTACGGTTTTGAGACAGATTAGTACCTCTAATACTTATGCAATACGTCAGCGTACTGTTCTGGCTCAATATCGTACCCGCATTTTGGGCCTTGTTGAATACTTTTGCCCCGGTGCCCAAAAATAATTTTATTTTTAAATTTAATAACTATGAATGGAAAAAAGCAAAGTTATTCCAGAGGTAGCAATAGCACACGTAGGATAAAACTATGTGCATTTGCTTTCTCGTTTTTACTGGTTTCGTATAGTAATGCTTATGCGAACGTTGACATTTCCGATACCTCTTTAAAGGTAGAAGAAGTGAATCAGCAGAAAAGAACTGTGAAGGGAATCATCCTGGACACATCAGGTGAACCCATTATCGGGGCTAACGTTAGAGAGAAAAACACACAAAACGGTACCATTACCGACATTGATGGAGAGTTTACACTAAACATTGAACAAGATGCCACATTAGAAGTGTCATTTATTGGGTACACCACCCAAATTGTAAAGGTAAACAGTAGCAACCAGGTAAAAGTTACATTGAGCGAAGACTCAAACGTACTCGACGAAGTTGTTGTTACTGGTTTCGGGCTATCGCAAAAAAAGGCTACGCTAACAGGTGCCATCTCAACTGTTGGAGCTAAAGACATTGCACGTTCTTCGGCTGCAACTGCTTCGGGAGCACTGGTAGGAAAGGTTCCCGGGTTGAATACACGTCAAACCGACGGCCGTCCCGGAGGAAGCACACAAATCAGGATTCGTAACATGGGAGCTCCTTTGTACGTTATTGATGGTATTCAGGTTGATGAAGGACAGTTTAACAACATCGACTTCAACGACATTGAAAACATCTCGGTTTTGAAAGATGCGTCGGCATCAATCTACGGAGTACGTGCAGCTAACGGGGTTGTGGTTGTTACAACAAAAAAAGGTAAAAGAGGCTCAAAAAACACAGTATCTATCAATGGATACTATGGATGGCAAAGCAACTTTAAATTTACCGAACCTGCCGATGCGAAAACCTATGTTAAAAGGTATGTGCAGTCCGAAACGATGTTAATTGCACAAGGTCGTATGAAGGAAGATCAGCGATTGTATCCTCGCGAAGAGTATGACAAGTGGATGGCAGGAACAGAACCCGGATATCAAGGGTTTGACTGGTATGATTATATCTGGAATACCTCTCCTCAATCGTACATTAACGCTAACATTACCGGAGGTTCTGAAAAATCCAACTATTATGTATCTATCGGACATTTGCAACAAGATGCTACTGTGCGCAGTTATGGTGGTTTTGAACGTACAAACGTACAGATGAACATTGATGTGCAGATTAACGACCGGTTGAAGATCGGAGCAGGTGTTAATGGCCGCGTTGAATCGCGCGAGAACCCTGGGGTTCCGGGTGGCGACGACTATTGGTTGCCTCGTTTTGCAGTATTAAGAAACATTCCGGTGTTGGGCGCGTATGCCAATGGAAATCCTAACTATCCACAAGAACTAGACGATAAGCAAACAAACTTTGCTGTATTGAATTACGACAGATCGGGTAGAATGACAGAAGACTGGCGTGTAATGCAACTGAATGCAAATGCCGAGTATGAAATTGTTAAAGGGCTGAAAGCAAAAGCGTTGGTGAGTTATTATTTTGCAAATAAAACGTTCAACAACCAAGAGTTTACTTACGAACTTTACAAATACAATAAAGAAAGCCAAGAGTATTACACCAGTTACACAATGAATACTCCTTATCGCGAACGTGTACACGAAAATGTAGAGGAAATGACCTCGAACATTCAGTTGGCTTACGACAATAAGTTTGGATATCATTCTGTTAATGCTGTTGCCGGATTAGAAGCAATTAAACGTAAAAGACCGCACTCCAGAATCGTGTCTACACCTACAGCAAATAGCATGAGTAACATCAAACAAAACGAAATTAAAGAATTTACAGAAGCACTCGACAATCCCGAAGCTCGTATGGGATGGGTAGGTAGAATAAACTACAACTATGCCGAAAAATACCTGATCGAACTTTCCGGACGTTACGATGGCTCGTGGAAGTTTCCTCCGGGAGACCGTTGGGGATTCTTCCCATCAGCTTCGATAGGATGGAGAATTTCGGAAGAAGCCTTCTGGAAAGAAAGCAAAATAGCCAATGTATTTAACGATCTTAAGATTCGTGCATCGTATGGTTTGGTAGGTAACGACGACACCCCCAATTATAGTGCTTTCGACTTCTTAGCCGGATATAATTTCGATAAAGGAGGTACAGTACTTGATGGAGATTACATCACAGGATCGGAACCTCGTGGATTACCCATTAGAACACTATCGTGGATGGAAGCCAAGATTTTCGATATTGGTTTTGATGCAGGATTCTTTAATAACCGTTTGAGAGCACAATTGAGTTATTTCAACCGGAAGCAAACCGGAAGTCCGGAACGCAGATGGGACATTATCATTCCATCGGAAGCAGGATTCTCGTTGCCTTACGAAAACCTCAATTCAACTGTAAACAGAGGGTTTGATGGTATGATAACCTGGTCCGATAAAGTGAGTGATGTAAACTACAGCGTTGGTGTAAACGCTACTTATGCACGTTTTTACGACTGGGAACGCTACGACGACCGCAGAGGTAACTCATGGGATAAATATAGAAACAGTATTGTAAAACGTTACGGATACCTGAACTGGGGTTTGGAAGCAATTGGTCAGTTCCAAAGCTGGGAAGAAATTGCCAGTTATCCTATTGATAACGACCGCCAAGGAAACAGAACAGTTATGCCGGGCGATGTGAAATACAAAGATATCAATGGCGACGGAGTAATTAATGGCATGGACGAGCGACCAATCGGATACCGTCAGGATGCTACACCTACTTTCAACTACGGTATTAATCTGGCAGCATCGTGGAGAGGTTTCGACTTAGCAGCCGACTTTACAGGTACATTCTTATCTACCTATTTCCAACAATGGGAACAAGCACGTGCTTTCCAAAACAATGGTAATAGTCCACAGTGGTTGTTAGACGATAGTTGGCATCTATCTGATCCTTGGGATGCAAACAGCGAACTGATTCCGGGTAAATACCCAATGGCTCTGAAAGATCGTGATGGCGATAATACCTTCTGGGGAAGTACCTTCTGGAAACACAATGTGAAGTACATGAAACTTAGAAATCTGGAAATTGGCTACACCTTGCCACAAAGCATTGTGTCGAAAGCACAGATTGGTAGTCTACGTATTTACGTTTCGGGAACCAACCTATTTGCTATATCGAACGTACAAGGAGTTGACCCAGAACAACAAGATGATAACGGATTAGGATACCCTACCATGCGTGTTATAAATGTTGGTTTCAATCTTAAATTTTAAAATTAGTAGAATATGAAAAAATATATATTGCTTATAACAATAACGCTAGCAGCTTTATTGACAGGATGCTCTGGTTTTCTGGACCAGGATCCCAACAAAATTCTAAGCTACGACCAGGTGTTCAACGACCCTAAACTTATTAAATCTGCTTTAGCTAATATGTATGGTCGCATCACATGGGGGCAACATGCTGGAGGTGATGTAAATCATTATTCGTTCTTAGACGAAGCTGTTCGTCACGACAGAGATGATATTGGTTCGTTCGACCGCAACTGGTGGAGAGTATACGATTATACACTTATCCGTAACACAAACGAGTTTATGGAAGGTATAAAAGGAGCAACCAAACTTACCGAAGATGAAAAAAATGCATTGATAGCCGAAGCCCGTTTTATTCGTGCATGGTGCTATTTTTGTACAGCAAGAAGTTTAGGGGGTATGCCTATTGTGGGCGATGAAGTACTTGAATACATTTCGGGTACAGATGTTACTACCTTGCAGTTTCCACGTGCTACCGAAGCCGAAATTTACGATTATATAATTAAAGAATGTAGCGAGATTGCTGCTCCGGGAATGTTGTCGGCCAGTACCAACAAATATTCGGCTCGTGCCAATAAATGGACAGCTAAAATGTTAGAAGCTCGTGCTGCTTTATATGCTGGTTCTTTAGCTAAATACAATGTAAATCATCCTAATTTAACTGTTGAGGGTGGGGCTGTTGGCATTGATGCCGGTAAAGCTGCCGATTATTATCAAAAAGCACTGGCAGCAGCTAAAGAAGTAATAGAGAATAGCCCTTATGAATTGCAAACCAATACAGATAAGGGACGTAACTTTTACGAAGCAGTTTCTGTTAAAACAAATAATACAGAAGTAATATGGTCGCGCGATTATCAAGTTCCTATCAGCAAGCATTATTTTACTAAAGATTGCATACCAAGATCTATTGCAGGCGAAGCCACTTCTTGTCGTTTATCGATACTGTTAAACCTGGTCGAAGAGTTTGAACCAATTGACGCTGAAACTCCAGGACAAGGGGCTAAGTTTAACTTCGGAACCATTGAAGAACCAGTGTTTTACAATACAGCATCCGAACCTTTCGAAACACGCGATGCTCGTTTAGCTGGTACCGTATTATATCCGGGTTCTTACTTTAATGGCGCAGAAATAGTGCTTCAAGCCGGTCAATTAGTGAAAAATGAAGCAGGAAACTGGGAAGCCACCAGGTCTTCATACCGGGATATGGGAAACAGTGTTAATGGCAAGTTGCTTACATCAATTAATGGTCCAATCATGACTAATGATATTAATGTAAACAAAACAGGATTTAATATCCTTAAATTTTTGGATGAAAAACCTGCATCATCAACCTTTACAGGTTCTGATACATGGAGTACCTATTTCCGTATAGCCGAAGCTTATCTGATAGCAGCCGAAGCATTGGTAGAGACAAATAAAGCCGAAGATGCACTACCATACATCAATAAAGTACGCGAACGTGCAGGTGTAAAAGCTTTAACAACGGTTACTTTTGAAAATATTGTTCACGAACGTCGTGTAGAGTTTGCTTTTGAAGATCATCGCTTCTGGGATATGAAACGTTGGCGTTTGGCCGATAAGGTATGGAACAGAGAAAAAGAAACAGCAAAACGCAGAGGACTGTTCCCTTACTTGGTAGTAGCTCCAGGCGATCCTAATGATGGAAAATGGTTCTTTGAAGAAGTTAGTATGGATTTCTTATACCGGAATAACTTACATTTCGAAGACCGACACTATTATGCTGATATTGATCAAGGATGGGTCAATAACAATCCTAAAATGAAGAAAAACCCTTATCAATAATTAAAAAGACAAAGTATATGAAGATAATATTTTCAACAGTTTTACAGACCTTGCTATTGCTGGTTCTGTTTACTGGCTGCGGATTAGATAATTATGACGAACCGAAATCTAAACTTACCGGAAAGGTGGTTTATAATGGCGAAGCTATACAGGTTCGTGGAACCGGCGAGCGTGTACGCTTGCAACTTTATCAAGATGGATTTCAGAAATATGAAGCTATTGAAGTGTTTGTAGGTCAGGATGGCTCTTTCTCGGCCATGTTGTTCAATGGTGACTATAAAATGGTGACCCGTAATAATAACGGACCATGGGTAAACTCGCGCGATACTACTTACTTTACAGTGAAAGGTAATACTGTGCAAGACATGGAGGTAACCCCTTACTACACCATTACAAATGCCGATATGAAGGTAGCCGGTGATAAGGTTACAGCTACTTTTAATATTAATCAGATTGTACAGGACCGCGAAATAGACCGCATTATTCTGTTAACAAATAAAACGCAGTTTGTTGATGATGAGCGCAAAGTACAACGTGTAGACTTTACCGGAGATGATATTCAAAAAGGTGCTGTTACTTATTCTTTCGATTTAGATGATGAATCGAAAAAACAGAAATTCCTTTATGGTCGTATCTGTGTATGGACAAGTGGTGCCGATCAGGGAGTATACTCCCCCGTTTTCAGTTTAAAATAGGTGTTTAGTATTTATGCATTGTAAGGTTGAGGTTACTCCATAATGGGGTAACCTCAATTGTTTTGTATCATGCCTGTGATACAAAAGTGCCACGCTTGTGATACAAAAGTATCTTAGTTGTGGCACTTTTGTACCACCCTGCATGATACTTTTGTTTCAGGCTTAAAATAATTGATGAAACTTTTTTCTCAAGCCTAAAAAATCGGTGGTACTGTAATCTGTTGATTGTCAGTTGTGTTTGGTTCGGTTAGGAGCTGGGTTGAACTAAAATTAAAACACAGAGTCACAGAGAAACAGAGTTCTTTTCTTTGTGCTGAACACGGAGGCTTCGCTTTTACTCAAAAATAGGCCAACGGCCTAATAGCTTCTAGCGTAGGTCAACGGCCTACACAATGATGTTACATGAAAATGCGAGGCTGTAGGCCTCGAAGCGTATTTGTATGCAAGCTCCGAGGCTTACAGCCTCGCATTCCATGTGATATTCTTCATCGTAGGCCGTTGGCCTACGCTAGAGGCTATTAGGCCGTTGGCCTATTTTGAGTTTTTGAGTATTGTACGACAAAAGCGAAGCCTCCGGGTTCAGCACAAGGAAAAGCTCCGTGTTTCTGTGTCTCCGTGTTTTTATTCAATTCCCCTCTGATTTGAACCAAATTACAACACTGTATAATAATTTTCAACTTTCAATTTTCAACTTTCAATTAATCTCTGCATCTTTGTAAAAAGACACCAACATTATTGCTATGAATATGAATAATAAAGTACAGTTTGCATTTCTTTTCCTTTTCCTTTTAGTATGCGGAAATTTATCGGTATCGGCCAATGAGAATTACAATAAGGCATGGGCTGCATTTCTGCAAAACAATAGAATAGAAGCCCGGGAGCACTTCAACCTGGCATTGAATAGCGACGAATGCAAAGCCGATTCTTATCTCGGTCTTGCTTTCTTAGACTGGAGCGAATCCAGATTGGAAGATGCTTTCAATCAGTTTCAAGAGTTCTATAAACATGCTTCCGAGCCCGATGCATATCTATATGGGTTGTACACAACCCCGTTTACCTTTGCAAGTAATGATGTGCTGGAAAAAGAGAAAATAAATTTTCTGGAAGCTATTATAAACAATCCCATGCACGGAACATTGAAAGCTATGCTCAATGAAACCGCAGCTAAACATTATATGGGGTGTAACAACACCACGAAAGCAAATGAATTGTTTGCAAAAACCGGAGCCCTTTTAAAGTGGCAGGTATTGGGTACTTTCAATAATGTATCGGGGAGTGGCTTTGATAAAGACTGGGGAGCACTCCAGAAGAGCCGGATAAAAGATAATTTTCAAAACAAAGTAGGAGCAACAGTAAATTGGTATAATCCCGGACTGAATAAACCCGATGGTTGGTTTGATTTTACTTATTATTTCGTACCCGACAATGTGATAGCTTATGCTCAAACATTTGTAACATCGCCCGAGGCACAGGAAGTTTATCTTCGTGCCGGAACATCCGGATCGCTTAAAATCTGGATAAATGATGCACTTGTAGCTTCGGTGAAAAAAGAGCGCAACTGCGATATGGATATATATTCGTATAAGGTTAAACTAAATAAAGGAGCCAATAGAATTCTTTTACAGGTAGGACAAAGTGAAGTTAATGCTTTAAATTTTTTGGTACGCTTAACCAACGCAAACGGTGACCCGGTAAGCGGATTGTTGGAGAATGCAGAATATACTAAATACACAACCTCGACTGTTGCCGAATCGAATAATCTGTTACCTTTCTTTGCCGAAGAATACCTGCTTGCCAAATTGAAGTCGGACAGCGATAATCCTATTCATACTTTAACACTGGCCGAAACATACCTTAGAAACGATAAGGCAGAAGAAGCTATCCTGTTATTAAGAGAATTTCAGAAAAAAGCTCCCAAGTCATCATTTGTACATTATAGGTTGGCTGAGGCTTATGCCCGTGCGCAAAACCAGACATACTATACTAAACAAATGGAAGATTTGAAGACAGACGATCCGGAATCTTTCTATGCACTTGACAATCTTTGCGACGAAGCTATTGCATCCAACAAAATAACAGAGGTGAAAAATATATGCCAGAAAATGAAACAACTTTATGGCGAAAACTTAACCACCAGCCAAATTGATGCATGGCTGGCTAACAAGCAGAATAAGCAAGAAGACTACATAGCTATAGTAAAGGGCAATTATGAAAAGTATCCATATAAATACGGTTATATGAACGCAATGTTCAACATTGAAGAATACACGCTCAAAAACAGTAAAGCGGCTACAGCCATCATCGAAGAATATTGTTCCAACTACTTTAATGCAAGCGCTTTGAATATGTTATCAGGCAGATATATAAAAGATGGTGATACAGAAAAAGGGTTGCAGGTTTTAAAAGACAGAATAGAAAGAATTCCCTATGGTGTAGGCTTTATGCAAAATTATGCAAGAACACTGTATAATATGCAACGTTATGAAGAAGCACTGAACATAACCAAACGTATTATACAAATAAGTCCGTCTCTGGCAGATGTCTATACCCAGCAAGCCGAGATTTACAAAGCAATGAATAATGAAAAACAAGCCATTGAAGCTTATAAAATGTCAATTCATTATGATCCATCCTCGTTCGAATCGAGAGCACAGCTACGTCAGCTCGAAGGTAAAAAAGAGATGGAAGACTTGTTCCCCCGTTATAATATTGATAGTTTAGTAGCTAAAACACCTTCGCATACAGATTTTCCCGACGATCATTCTATTATTGTTTTGCACGATACCAAACTTATGTATTATCAGGAGGGGGCCGCAGAATATCATGTAGAAATAGCTGTGAAAATATTAAATCAAACAGGTGTTGAAATATGGAAAGAATATTCTATTCCATATTATGGTAATCAAAGCTTAACATTGGATAAAGCAGAAATAATAAAGGAAAACGGACAAAAGGTAAAGGCCGAAACCAATAACAGCCATGTTGTTTTTACAAACCTTGAAATAGGGAATGTACTTTACTTGGAATATCGAGTAAAAGACTTCTCGACCGATGCATTTTCCAAGCATTTTTACAATCAGGAAACATTTCAATATGTAGTGCCTTCAATGATAACCAGCTACTCTATTCTGGCACCTAAAGATAAGAAGTTTCAATACGTTGTTGCCAATGGTAAAATCACCCCTCAAATATCCAATATTGAGGATATGAAGCTGTACAGATGGGTATTAACCGATCAGCCAGCTGTGAGAACCGAACCACTGATGAGCTCTTTTGTTGATGTGGTACCAACCCTATCTTTTAGCAGTATCCCCAATTGGACATTTGTTAGTAGCTGGTACAAAGACCTCACTACCAATAAATTTAAAGACGATTATTTGGTAAAGGAAACGCTGAACGAAATTCTGAAAGGTAACGAAAACGCCAGTCAGTTGGAAAAGGCCAAGTTGTTTTACGAATATATTCTGAAAAACATAACTTATTCAAATGTACCGTTTATGCAGAATAATTTTATTCCGCAAGATGCTTCGCGCACCATTTCTACACGTCTGGGAGATTGCAAAGATGTTTCGACTTTGTTTGTAACCTTCTGCCGATTGTCCGGAATAGAGGCTAATCTGGTATTGATTCTTACACGAGACAATGGACGGAACATATTACCGTTACCTTCAAATGGTTTTAATCATTGTATTGCTCAGTTAAAAGTTGATGGCAAAACGTACTATCTGGAATTAACAGATAACAAGCTACCATTTGGAGCAACACACAGTTTCGATTTACAATCGCCTATACTTCCTATTCCTTATGGCAATGAATCCACAAGCGATAAGCTTTTGGTAATGGATATGCCGTTTCGCTCTTTGAACACAACCAAACGCGAAACAAGTATGCATTTTAACGAAACAGATGTAATAACCAAAACTACAACAACGCGCAGTGGGGCGTCTGCGTCTGGTATCAGACACATGTATGCTGATTTAGGAGCCGAAGAACAGTTGAAACAACTAACGCAAAATATAGCTTCGGATTATACAACTCCTATAAAAGTAAGAAATCTGGTATTTGATGACCTTACCAGTTTAAAAGGCACAGCTGTGTATAGTTTTGAGATAGAAGCAAAAAACATGGTACAGGCAATTGCCGGCATGAAGATATTCAAAATACAATGGAATGACCAGATTCCATCTCTTGAGGAGTTTTCATTAGAATCCCGCAAATATCCGCTTGAGCTGTGGCAGTATTTTATGGAAGATATCTGTGAAGAAACAATAACGATAACTTTGCCCGAGGGAAGAAAAATGTTAGAAATTCCTGAAGATGTTCTTCTGGAGTGTGCTAATGCCGTTTATTCCTTGAGATATGATTTAAGCACGCCGAACACACTTCGGGTACATAGAAAATTGGTGCTGAAAACCGAGATAGTTACTCCGCAGGAATATGATAGTTTTAAAAACTTTATGCATGCATTAAGCGAAGCAGATAACAAGTCGTATGGAATATAAATTCTCATGCAAATAGAACACCATTTCTAAAAATCAATTACCTTTGATGTCATATTTATAACCTTAATAAAGAATCGCTGATAATGAAAGCCTTAGTAAAATTACGCCCCGAAAAAGGCCTTTGGATGGAAGATGTTCCTATGCCCGAAGTAGGAGTAAACGATGTTTTAATCAAAATTAAAAAAACAGCTATTTGCGGTACGGATTTGCATATCTACCGATGGGACGATTGGTCGCAACGCACCATTAAAACCCCTATGACTATTGGCCACGAATATGTTGGTACGGTAGTTGATATGGGCGAAGGGGTAAAGAATCTTAAAATTGGCGACCGTGTAACCGGTGAGGGACATATTGCTTGCGGACACTGCCGTAACTGTCGCCGTGGTAAGAAACATGTTTGTGCAAACACCATTGGTGTTGGTGTAAATCGTGACGGTGCATTTGCCGAATACCTCTCTATCCCTGCCGAGAATGTTGTTAAACTTGATCCCCGCATTTCGGATGATATGGCAAGTATCATGGACCCCTTTGGAAATGCTACTCACACCGCTTTATCATTCCCCGTTGTAGGCGAAGATGTTTTGATTACCGGAGCCGGATTGATTGGCTCTATGGCAACAGCCATCTGCCGTTTTGCCGGAGCACGTTATATTGTTGTGAGCGATTTGAGTGATAATCGTTTGGAGATTGCCAAAAAGATGGGTGCAACACTTACCATTAACCCCAAAAGAGGTGAAACAGTAGAGCAGGCTATGAAACAACTCAATATGAGCGGTTTCGATATCGGTTTGGAAATGTCGGGCTCGCCCAAAGCATTCAACGAAATGTTGGATAATATGTATAATGGCTCTAAAATATCTTTGCTGGGTATTCAACCAGCGGGAACAGCCATTAACTGGGATAAAGTTATTTTCAAAGCCCTTACCCTGAAAGGAATTTATGGCCGCGAGATGTGGGAAACCTGGTATCAGATGGAACAAATGCTTATCTCCGGTATAAACCTGGAACCGATTATTACACACCGCTTCTCTGTAGATGATTTCCAGAAAGGGTTCGAAGTCATGGATGGCGGAGAAAGTGGTAAGGTAATTCTGGATTGGGAATCGTAAATTAGAACACAAAGTAGGAATTGCAAGCATTTACCCCGACAGGGGTAATATGTGCATAACCCCGGGTGAGCAAAGCAAAGCGTAACCCGGGGTAGGCTTAATAAATTAAATCTTTCCAATCACCCCCAACATCTGCTCACCCAATCCTATTGTATATCCTTGCGATACAAACACTACTCTTCCAAAAGTATCTGCTATAATAAATATAGGTAGATTATTGGTGTTGGATATTTCCATAGCCGAGGCTATCATGTTAGTGATTTTATTATCTTCATCAATGCCATAAGTAACTGTAGTAGGTAATTGACCAAATTCGTTAGTGTCGAAACTATTCCATTCCTGTTCATTCTTAAATAACAAGATTATTCCGCGGTTCCATTCATTAAGTTCGTTTGCAACAGCAGCAATATCTCTCATGGCATGGTTGGTTGGTTCCTGACGCGCACCCAGTACACCTATTACATAATATCCACGTCCGGTAGTAGCCAAAATACTGGTTTCCTGATTATCATCAACCCGGCGGAAAGTTTTTTCGGCATCAACACTACCTATAACCTGAATATCTTCCGGATTTTCTCGCATTACTAATGGTATATGTGCCGTTTTGCCCGGTTGAATATTGAATGATGTAATTTGAGACAAAACATTTCCTTTTGCCATGCGATTACCTGTAACCAGTAAATAATTGCCTTCGTCCATAGCAAGAGGCTTGCGTAACATTTGAGCCCATGTGTTGCCAATACCCATATCAACGCTGCCCGAGCGGAAGTTTAAAGTTTGCAAACTACCATCGGAAAGAATTTTGGCAACAGTGAAATGACTGTGGTATTTAGGATCTCTCAGCGTTTTGATAGGATTGTATGAAGCCGTTAGTTCTCCCTGAGCAGCAATAACAGGCGCCGAAGCTTCAAAATCAACATCTACCCATGTGTTGTTAATGTGGTATTGTACTTTTCTTGTAACAGATTCAATACGTGCCGGAATGTGGAAACTACGGGCAAGAGCAACAAAGAATATATTATACGAATGAGTATCGGCAACTCGTGCTTTGTAAACTCCCATAGGCATAACCGGAATCCGTTGCGGGTTTAGGTTATCATTGATTTCAATATTCTCCTTTACCCATTGCACCAGTAACTGAGGGTTGTTTTGAAATTTCTTTATTTGTTCTTCATCAAAAGCATGTTGAAAGAAAGAACGGTAAGCAGTAAGCAATTCATTACTTACCCTTGGGCTTAAAATATAAGTAGCGAGTTGCGAATCAAGTAGGCTATATGGGATATTTAACAGATGATCCAGAAGTATATCCGAAGGGACATCGCGTAAATCTTTGGCCGAAATCATATTCAGCAACTCCATGCCTGCCGAACGGTTTTCATCGGTAAGGGTGTTGATAAATTTTTCTATTTCCGCAAAGTTTCCTCTACTGGCAATCAAAAAACGATTATCTGTTTTGTTATCCGTGTAAAAAGTAGAAACATATTTATTGCGTATTTCATCCTCCATAAGCAAACGTTTGGCGTTTTCGGCAATTTGCTCTTCAGTAACATCAACAGGAATAGGGTGGGAGGCAGGCGGAGTAACTTCCATCTCAATATCTACACAATCACCCGGCGTTTTATCTAATACAATGGTTACATTGCTGTCTTTTCCGAACGATACTTTTTGATAACCAAACTTATTGTTGTGTGTAACCCAAACCAGCATATCTCCTTTACCGGCAGATAATGAAGCAGTTCCGTTCTTGTCGGTCTTTTTACGTGCTACGGTATAGAATTCAGCATAATTGTAAATTTTGAATTCTACTTGAGCATCTTTAACCGTTTCGCCACTTGTGTTTTGTACAATTACATTTATGCTGGCAGTTGGAGCATAATTGTCGGTTACATTAATCTCGGTGAAGCAGTTGGTAACTTCCATTATCTCTTCGGGGCCGTTATAGCGGCCAAAGGCACGGGTGTGCATCAACATTCCCCTGGAAGCAGGTTCGTTGAACCATGCCATGTTGAGTACAGGTTCCGGTTCGCAAGCCCCCAAAAAATACCATTTACCATCTACCCAGGCTTCTACCCAGGCGTGGTTATCATCTGTATGTGCCCAACGGGGCGTATATACCTGGCGGGCAGGAATACCTACGGAGCGCAAAGCAGCCACCGTAAACACCGACTCTTCGCCACATCTGCCGTAAGCAGTACGTACCGAAGCTAACGGAGAACTGGTACGCGAGTCGGAGGGAGTATAAATTACTTTTTCATGACACCAATGGTTTACCTCAAGAACAGCATCATAAAGCGATAGGTTTTTCACTCTGTCTTTCAGCTCTTCATAGAAAACCATACGGCTATCGTCCATGTTTTCATTATTCACACGTACGGGGAGCACAAAGTGGCGGAAAATCTCTTCCGGAATGTTTTTTCCCCAAGGCATTTCTTCTTTTACCCGAAATGCGGAACGGATGTTTTGCAAATAGAATTCACCACTGTAATCTGTAACATCGCCAATAGGCATATATGCATACAAAAAGGTTAAAGCTTCTCTTTCTATATCAGAAAGTGATTCTTTAAACACTTCGAATAGATTACCATGAGGTAAGGCATTTTGCTTGGCTTCAAAATCGTTAGCAACTTGTTCTCTGATAGAAGTATCAGAAATGAAATGAGGGGAGTTTTTACATCCTACACAAATAATAATAGGAAGTAAGATAGAGATTAAGGTCTTCATTTAAATTGAAAATTGAAAGTTGGAAATTGAAAATTACTATGTAGCAAAGGTATTATTTATTATCTAAAATAAAAAATAGCCATAGGTAGTTTAGTTATCTAATCAAATCTGCATAGTAATTTTCAATTTTCAACTTTTAGTTTTCAATTATTTTGTAGCTCAATGCACCCGAGGGACATTTTTCTATTTGCGCTTTCAATTCTTCGGTTGTGGCATTCTCGGCTTTTATCCATGGGCGTGCACACGGATTATATACAGCAGGCAAGGTTTTTACACATGTACCGGCATGCGTACATAGGGCCGGTTTCCATAAAATAATAATCTCACCATTTGAGTATTCATGAACTTTTTCCATTTGTTTTTAGGTTTAATATGTTTTTATTAATTACTTATCTTATGGTAATCCCTTCGGCAACTATACTCTTCCACATAGGGTTCTTTTTTATGTATTTTGCAACAAAAGGACAAATGGGGATTACTTTAAAACCCCGATTGCCAATTTCCTCCAGCGTTTTTTCTACAAGTTGGGTTCCAACTCCCTTTCCGCCTAAAGCAGTGGGCACTTCTGTGTGTGTAAGACAAATGTTTCCATCTTTGTTAACAATGTATTCAATGAGTGGTACATGTCTGTTAATATGGAATTCATATTGAAGTTTCTCTGTGTTGTTTATTAGTTTATAATCTTGTTTCATGATATAAAGTGATAATTTGATTTATTACTTAACAACTATGGTTGTGTTTTGGTTCAGTTTGGGGCTGATTTGAACTAAAATTAAAACACAGAGTCACAGAGAAACAGAGTTCTTTTCTTTGTGCTGAACACAGAGTTTTGTACGATAAAAGCGAAGCCTCCGTGTTCCGCACAAGGAAAAGCTCCGTGTTTCTGTGTCTCTGTGTTTTAATTCACACAGAATTCCAGAAATATTCCCAAATTATTTTATTTCTTTGTATATTAACCGCAAAAGCACCAATATGAAAATTCTTATAATTGAAGATGAACCGGATATGCGACAAATCATTCGCGAATCGTTGTTGAAAGAGAAATTTTTGGTAGAGGAAGCTACCGATTATAACTCGGCACTGAATAAAATTAATGATTATGATTACGATTGCATATTGCTGGACATTATGTTACCCGGTGGCAGTGGATTAGATATTCTGGAAGAGTTGAAGAAACTGCATCGTAGCGATAGTGTATTAATTATATCAGCAAAAGATTCGTTGGACGATAAAGTTAAGGGGTTAGAACTGGGAGCTGATGATTACCTTACCAAACCGTTTTATCTGGCAGAACTAAATGCCCGTATCAAATCAGTAATCCGACGAAAATCTACAAAAGGCGACGTTACAGTATCTTTGGGCAATCTAACACTTTGGCCCGATAAGCGTGAGGTATCTATTGGTAGTACCCCTTTGGTTTTAACGCGCAAAGAGTTTGATCTGTTGTACTATTTTGTAATTAATCCGGGTAGGGTTATCAGTAAAATGAGTTTGGCAGAATCTGTTTGGGGCGACAATGTAGATCAGGTAGATAGTCTTGATTTTATTTATTCGCAAGTGAAAAACGTTCGTCGGAAATTGAAACAGGCCGAAGCTACAGTAGAACTTACTGCTGTATACGGATTTGGTTATAAATTAACAGAGTTATGAAACTCCTACATTATACATATTGGAAATTACTTCTTTTCTTGTTACTGATATTAACCGGCTGGGGAATCCTTTTTTACTATACCATAATTGAGGAGGTAACTGATGAAACAGATGACTCACTTGAAAATTATCAGAATATACTGATAAACATGGCATTAGATGATCCTACTATTCTGAATACTACGGGTAATATAATGACCTTGTATCAGTTTCGTCCGATTTCTGATGTCGAAGCCGAAGACTATAAAACAAGGTTCTACGACTCAACAGTGTATATACAAACAGAGGATGAACATGAACCGGTAAGGGTGATGATGTCTTGTTTCAGGATGCCCGACGGACAATACTACGAACTGGAATTGAAAATATCGACTCTTGAACGCGAAGACATGATTGAAGCAATATTTGCTTACCTGATTTCTCTGTTTATATTGCTTTTCATCAGTTTGATGCTCATTACCCGGATTGTTTTAAAGAAATCGTTCAATCCTCTTGATAAACTAATGGACTGGCTAAGGAAAATTCAGCCGGGTAAGGAGGTACCAGAGTTGAATAATGAAACTACAATCAAGGAATTTCAGGAATTGAGTAAAGCTGCAATTGATATGAGTAATCGCAGTTTTAAAGCTTATCAACAGCAAAAGCAATTTATTGAGAATGCATCGCACGAATTGCAAACCCCATTGGCCATTGTTCGGAATAAAATAGAACTTCTGGTGCAGGATGGCTTATTGAATGAAAAACAGATGGAAGAAATTGATAGTATATATACAACTTTAGGCAGGGTTGTTAAACTAAATCAATCTTTGCTATTACTATCCAGAATAGAGAATAAGCAGTACGATGGGATGGATGATGTTGATATAAACAAAATAATAGAAGCACTCTTACCCGATTTGACAGACGTTTATGAAGAGAAAAGAATCCGGATAAATTATGCAGGAAATGATTCGTTTATAATAAAGTGCAATGAGTATCTGGCCCAGATTCTGGTAACAAATCTTTTAAAGAATGCGTTGTCGCATAGCAAACCAAACGGTGAAATAACTATTGAAACAAATACGAATGGACTGATTATAAAAAACAGTGGTGATGCTCCTTTAGAAAGGGATAAAATATTCCAGCGTTTTTATCATCCGCAAACAGAGAATAAAGAATCATTAGGTTTAGGGCTTTCTATTGCGCAAACCATAGCTGCTTCGTATAATCTGGTTCTCGAATATAAATGGCAGGGAATGCATTGCTTTAGTTTGCATAGGGCAGCCGCTCAATAATATTATTTTCTATTGATATGAATGCCCTACGGGCAACTGCATACAATCTGGACTGCATCTAATGCCCAGAGGGCATTCATATCAATAGAAAAACAAAAAATCAGCGTTTTAGTATTAGAACTCGCTTGTGAAATGGAATCTTATATTCTTAAAATCTATTTGAGCCATTTGTAATACATAACCACTGTCGGCCAGAAAAACATCACGACCATCTTTATCCTTGGCCATATATTGGTATTTGCGTTTCTTGAAGGCTTCCAGTTCTTCCAGATCATCACTTTCAATCCAACAAGCTTTATACAAACTTACAGGTTCCCAACGACACGAAGCATTGTACTCGTGCAATAGGCGGTACTGAATAACCTCAAACTGAAGCTGCCCCACCGTACCAATAATTCTACGACCATTAAATTGGTTAACAAACAACTGAGCAACACCTTCATCCATTAACTGATCGACACCTTTGGACAGTTGTTTCTGTTTCATCGGGTCGGCATTCTCAATGTACTTAAACATTTCGGGCGAGAAGCTAGGCAATCCTTTGAAGTGAAGCAATTCGCCTTCGGTCAGGGTATCGCCAATTTTAAAGGTGCCACCGCTATCGGGCAAACCGATAATATCTCCGGCCCAAGCCTCATCTACAGTTGCCTTACGCTGTGCCATAAACTGGGTGGGCGACGAAAACCGAAGTGTTTTATTGTGCCGTATGTGTTTGTAGGGTGCATTACGCTCGAACTTGCCCGAACAAACCTTACAGAAAGCCACACACGAACGGTGGTTGGGATCGATATTAGCTGTTATCTTAAAGATAAAACCGGTAAATTTAGACTCTTCGGGTTGTACCAAACGCTCTTCTGCCTGCACGGGGCGAGGACTGGGAGCAATCTCCACAAAACAATCTAATAACTCCTGCACTCCAAAATTATTCAAGGCAGAACCGAAAAATACCGGAGCCAAATCCCCTCTCAGGTATTCCTCTTTATCAAATTCAGGATATACGCCGGCAATCAGCTCAAGATCGGAACGTAACTTTCCGGCAAGCCCTTCGCCAATCTGGCGGTCTAACTCTTCGCTGTTAATATCTACCGCAACCTTTTCAGTAACCACCTGCTTTGACGATTGGTAAAGGTCGAGTTTTTGTTCGTAGATATTATACACTCCTTTAAATCTTATTCCCTGATCTATTGGCCATGAAAGTGGACGAACCGCTATTTGCAGTTCTTCTTCCAGTTCATCCAACAAGTCGAACGGATCTTGTCCTTCACGGTCCATCTTATTCACATAGATAATAACCGGAGTTTTACGCATACGACAGACTTCCATCAGTTTTCGCGTTTGCGTTTCCACCCCTTTGGCACCATCTATCACAATAATTACACTATCTACAGCGGTTAGTGTACGGAATGTGTCTTCGGCAAAGTCCTGGTGACCGGGGGTGTCAAGGATGTTTACCTTATAATCTTTATAATCAAACTCCATGACGGAAGTAGTTACCGAGATACCACGTTGTTTCTCAATCTCCATCCAGTCACTGGTAGCTGTTTTCTTTATCTTGTTGCTTTTTACGGCACCAGCCACTTGAATCTGTCCACCGAAAAGCAATAATTTTTCTGTTAATGTAGTTTTACCCGCATCAGGATGGGCAATAATGGCAAAGGTTCGTCTTCTTTCTATTTCGTTCATATTAGTTTTGAGTTTTGAGATTTGAGTTTTGAGTTATGAGTTATGAGTTTTCTCTGCAGATACTCAAAACTCATAACTCATAACTCAAAACTTTAATGCAATTACTCAGGCTTTCTTCCCAATGTGGGATTTCAATGTTATAGGTTTCTTTTATTTTTGTTTTATCTAATACCGAATAATGAGGGCGTGCAGCTTTGGTAGGATAATCTGCTGTATGCAAAGGATTTACTTTGCATCCAGTTATACCGGCCAGGCGATGTATGGATTTGGTGAAATCGTACCAGGAGCATACCCCTTCGTTGCTGAAATGGTATATACCTCTCACCACTCCTTTCTCTATGATTGCATATATGGCTTTGGCCAGATCATTGGCATAGGTAGGGGTGCCAACCTGATCGAATATAACTCCAAGGGTGTCTCGTTCGCGTCCGAGGCGTATCATTGTTTTTACAAAGTTATTGCCGTAAATGGAATAAAGCCATGCTGTACGGATAACTACTGCTTTTTCGCAATTCTCTAATACATTTATTTCGCCAGCCAGCTTGGTTGATCCGTAAACTGATGCCGGACAGGTGGGCTCGTCTTCGGTATAGGGAATGTGGTTGGTACCGTTGAATACATAATCGGTTGATACCTGAATTATAGATGCGCCATTTCTCTGTGCAGCTTTTGCCAGATAGCCGGGTGCTATGTTATTTAGCTTATCACTTAATTCCCGATTGTCTTCGGCTGCATCTACAGCAGTATAGGCAGCACAGTTAACTACAACATCAATAGAGTTGGTTTTGAAAAAAATGTTTACTGCTTCTTCATCACAAATATCTAACTCGGCTACATCAGTAAAAAAGTAAGTGTATGGATATTGATCTGCAAGTACACGCATTTCGTTTCCTAATTGTCCATTGGCTCCGGTAATTAAAACATTCATATTTGGTAATTAGTAGTTAGTAGCTAGTAGTCTACTAACAGGTGATTAATATTCTAATTTAAATCCAATTCTCCTTTTTTATCTTTGTCGTAATAATTGGCTAGCATGGATAAAAAACTACTTATGTTTTCTAATGCTTTAGTTGTTTCTGTGCTGATGGTTTTTTGTTGAAGTTTAAGTAACATTGCTCCATATAATGCTTCGAAACAGGTTTCTAATTCAGGCTCTTCGGTATTACCGCTTTTGCTTCTTAACTCAACAATAACCGGAAGTGCTTTGTAATAGGCGCTATGATAGAAAGGGAATTTAGGCGATGCTAGTAATCTTTGGTGCAGATCTGTAAGATTGATTATAACATTTTTGTTTATTTGAAGGTGCCCTTTACTGATAACGTTTTCATCGCGCATCATATTTATAAGGTCCTGGTACCAATTTAATAAACCAACACGCTCTGCCTCTTGTATCTGCGTGTATTGAGCCACTATGTTATCCCTTATTTGGTTGATATCAAGGTTGTTGGCACGTATAATGTCTTCTACCTGCCACATATAAATAAGGTACTCGGCTATATTCTTTTCTTTTAGTTGTTGGGCTATGTACATATTCTTAGTATAAAGATTCTCCTAATAGCGTGAATATGAGTCCGAATAATGCTACTATTATAACAATGCCTCCAATAATACGGTTAATCATCCACAATCCGCGTACATTGAAATGTGCTCTCACCTTATCTACAAAGAAAGTAGTTCCAAACCACCAGGTTATTGCCCCCAGCAAAATTGCAATGTATCCTATTAGTTGCTCAGCAACCGTGATTCCCGGAAGAACAAAAGTTAATCGTGCAAACAAACCGATAAAAAGGAATATTATAAGCGGATTGGAGAGGGTGACAAAAAAGGCTGTTATGAAATTGTGGAAGTAGGTGCCTGTGCTGTGCGAAACCGGACGGATGGCTTTTACCGGGTTGCTTCGGAAGGTGTAATAACCAAATGCCAAAAGCATAATACTACCCAAAAGCTGGAGATAAAATATATTGGCTTCTATAAAATCAAAGATAAAACTCATACCATAACCAGTGAGTAAAGCATAAATTATATCGCTAATAGATGCTCCAAGTCCTGTTACAAAACCATACCAGCGCCCCTTATTTAAGGTACGCTGAATACACAGAACTCCTACTGGTCCCATTGGAGCAGAAATCACTACGCCAACAATGAAGCCCTTTACCAATAAGTCAAGTATGGTAATCTGAAACATTTTGCAAATATCGCATATTTTTGCGATAATCAAAAATCCATTTTTCTTATTTTTGTGGTGTTTATGAGAAAGCTCTACCTTTTTAATCCGGATCACGACCTGGCGTTGGCCAACTTTGATCCTAATTATATGCCCTCTGTTAATGTTAGGCAGTTGGCAACAGATTTGGCTTTACTACCGGTGTGGTATGGCGATGAAGACGATATAGTTCTGGCTCCTTCTGCTTTTAATCAAGCTTTTTTGGATGATGTGAAACAGAAATTTCCACATCTTCCGTCTATCTGTCCGGCAGTAGAAATGGGTCGGCTTTATTCAGCTTATTCTTTCGCACCATGGGGGTGGAATCCTGCAATCTCAAATCGGTTATCTCAGTTGGGTATTCCGGCAGATAATCTTCCTTCGGGCGATCGATTGGAACAGATCCGGCAATATTCGCACAGGAAACTTGCTGTTGAGTTGCTACAAAAGTTAATTTTTAACCAAGCGTTTTGCGGTACATCTTATTACTACACAGATATTGCTGAAATACGTAAATTTGTAGAAGGGCATGAGTTTTGTGTTCTAAAAGCACCTTTATCGGGTAGTGGTAAAGGGTTGAATTGGTGTAAAGGTGTATTTACGTATCACATTGAGCATTGGTGCGAAAACATAATAAAACAGCAGGGTGGGGTAGTGGTAGAACCTTTATACAATAAAGTGATAGATTTTGCCATGCAATTTAAGGCTAACGAAGCAGGCGATATTTGTTTTGCCGGGTATTCATTTTTCCAAACCACATTAAGTGGTGCATATATGGGTAATATACTGATTCCGGATATTCAGATAGAAAAATATTTGGCAGAATATGTTCCGGTAGAAAACCTTGAATTAATAAAACATGCTTTGATTGAAGAGTTCAAAAGAATTTTGCCAGGTGTATATTGTGGATATCTGGGAGTAGACATGATGATATGCAGTTTTAAGGAAAGCCCCCTTTTTCGGATTCATCCATGTGTAGAAGTAAACCTGAGGATGAACATGGGAATGACGTCTCGTATCATTTACGATCGTTTTGTAAACGAAACTTCCAAAGGTATGTTCAGGATAGAGTATTATCCTGAACATAAAAAACTATTGGAAACTGTGGAGCAATTATCTTATGAACATCCACTTCAAATCTTAAATGGTAGAGTAATTAAGGGGTATCAACCTTTAATCCCTGTTACTCCGCATTCGCATTATCATGCTTGGATAGTATGTGAACCTATAGCGGACAATATGTGATTGAATATATATACGCCCCTCGTATTGCCTGTTTTATATCCGTAATTACCCCCATTTTAGTTTCGGGTGCAGCATTAATATGTATTGTTGGTGTTGCACCAGGATTGCTAACAGCTTTCTTAAGTTCGGAAGTTAATGAATCGAACGTAAAATTTTCTAATACACGGGTATAATTGTTTTCCACATCATTAATCGTAATCTTTACCCCTGTCAGCACTTTGTCATCTGTAGTTTTACTGGGAGTTGTTGCTCCATAATTCTTAGGAAAGCTTGTGAATAACAATACCGGATAAAGTTTATCAGGATCATTTGCATCGGCCTCTGTTTTAATAAGTGTTTCTTTGAACTCTCCAGATAGTTCCGAAACAATTGATTTGATTTTTTCGATACACTTATAACTACTACCTCTGTCGTATATAAATGTTATAACAACAGCTTTTACTTTTTTATTTCCGGTGATTGCTTTTTTATGTTCATTTTCTACAAACAGCCGGATGTTATTAGGCAGATTTTCAATTGTTACAAAATCATTATTAAACATCAACTTATCGTTCTTGTTTACAAATATAAAAGCAGTTTCGTAGTTTCTTTCCGTATCGTTAAGTACACGTCCGTGAACAAGTTTTTCGTATTCAAACAAATCAGTCTCACTGTTTTTGCCAACTGGCTTTTCCTGATTGCTTGTTGCTACAATTTCCATCATTTGCGGTTGAGCAAATAAATACAATACGCATGTTAATAAAGGAACTGCAAGCAGAACCCTGAGTCGCGCGTGCTTTTTCGTTTTTTCTTTTAATATCATGGTAATTCTGTTTTTAAGTTTACTGTGATTAAAACCATTGGCTATAGAGTAGAGCCTTGTGCCAACAGCTTTTTTTACTAATAAAAGTTGATATCTCGTTGCATCGATGCCAGTGTTAACTACGCCATTATCGGCTTCGTACTCATGAACTTCTTGTAACTCACGCTTCAACAACCAACATGCCGGATTAAACCAATGCAGTATGATGAAGAACTGCGTAATAAATAAATCCAACGTATGATTATAACGTAAGTGCATAGATTCGTGCAGAATAATTTCATGCGAGTGATCCAGATAATCTTTTTGAGAAAGTACAATGAAACGTCCCCAGTTAAAAGATGTGGTTATTTGGTTGTTTATGGCTAGTGTGTAGTTGTTATATTTAATTTTTTCGGATTGCCGGATTAGGCCGATCATTTGTACAGTTGACAACATGAAATGCAGAAAAGTAGCAAAGAAGCCCAAAAGATAAATACCAAACAGTACATGTTTCCAGCTTATGTGCTTTTGATGGTAATAAGAGTTTTCTATCTGATCTTCGGGTGCAGTTTGTATAATAGTACTTTCGGATTCATTATTTGTTACAAGAAACGTTTCTATGGTTTTCAAACTGGTTTGAATCGGCAATTCCTGTTGTATATTTAGTTGTACCAAAGGTAGTAATGAGCAAATAGAAAATCCAATCAGAATTGTTAGCCGATTAAATCGGAATAAAGTAGTTTGCTTCATTGCCAGTCTGTAAAACAGATAAAACAAAATCAAACAGAAACCGGATTTTAGTATATATAATATGAATGCACCCATATCGGCTACTTTTATTACTTTCGTTTATTCTCTATTTCTTTAATGAGTTCTTTCAATTCGTCGAGCGAAATTCCATCCTCTTCTATAAAGGTCGATACTACGTTTGTGTACGAGTTGTTATAATAGTGAGCAACCAAATCTTTTAATGTGGAAGATTTGTATGTTTTTTCACTGATAAGAGGATAGTATTGATAGGTGTTCCCATAAGCATTGTATGCAAGAAACTCTTTTTCTTCTAATCCCCTCACTAATGTAGATACAGTATTGTAGTGTGGTTTGGGATCATCATAATAGGCTAGTAATTCCCTTACAAATTTAGATCCTTCTTTCCAGAAAATATTCATTATCTCTTCTTCTTTGGGTGTTAAGCGTTTCATACTAATATTGTATAGTTATACTGCAAATGTAGTGATTGGTTTTAAACAAACAACTATTGTTGATAGTTGATTAACTAATTAATGCAGTAGTTTAACTATTGTTAGCAGTAGATTGGCAAAGTATCTAACCTGTATTATTCATGCTTCATCAATTTGGTTCAAATCAGATTGGAATTGAAATAAAACACAGAGGCACAGAAACACTGAGCTTTTCCTTGTGCTGAACACGGAGGCTTCGCTTTTGTCGTACACCCAAATTGCCCAAATTGCAAATCCCTCAGAAAATGTTTTTTCGCCATTTTGCTATCACTGCTATCACTAGCAGTGATAACATTCTGATAAACAGTTAATTAATTTAGTGATAGATGCAGTGATAGTAAAAAATATCTACCACTGCTATCACTAGGCTGTTTTTGTTGGTTGCTAAAAATCAGGGAGTTATAAAAATGCAACATGATAACAATTAGTTCGTACTCTGTTTAACCTGTATTATCCCGGTAGCATGAAGCCTTTCTCCCGGTAGGATAAACGGTTTCTCCCGGTAGGATGAACGCTTCATCCCGGTAGGAGAAAAGCTTTATCCTACCGGGAGAAAAGTACAGTTCAAATATCTTTCTATATAGATCGAGGGGTCGATGCTATATAGATCGAGAGGTCGGTGCTATATAGATCGAAGGCACTCATCTATATAGACCGGAACCCCAATGCTATATAGCTTGCTTAGAAATATGGACTATTTTATGGAAAATAGTGGATTATTATGCGGAAGAGTACAGGGTTTTCTATCGGAAAGTCCCTACTATTGTTAGAGGTCAAAGCTCAAAATAAAGCGTGTTGAAAGCGTGACGAAATAGTTGTAATAATGTTTCTCAACACGGCATTCAACACGCATTTAACGCATTGTTAATCAGTAGAATAAATCCTCCGCGTGTTGAATGACGACAAAATTTGTATTTTAAACTTCTGGGAAGGGTTTGGGAATTGAAACGCTAAGTTACGCTAAGTTACGCGGAGTTTTTATTTCGATGCCGCATGGAATTCCCCTCCTTGGATAAGGAGGGTGGCCTTTAGGGCGGGGTGGTTGGACTACCAAACATAGTGTATAAAACATTGTGTTGTATGTACACCAACCACCCCGTTGGGCACCCCTTAGCCAAGGAGGGGGAACCCATGCGGCATAATTTTAAAGTATTCATCATAATATCAAACTAAAACTCCGCGTAACTTAGCGTAACTCAGCGTTTCAATTCAGCTCCTAACTGAACCAGACGAGTATGTACTAATAAAGCAAAAGGCCAGCTAAACCACATGCTACAATCATTAAAATAGGGTTTATTTTAAATTTGCGGGTGCCGATAAAAGCGGTAATAAAGAGTATAATGCTGATGATAAATGTGTACAAGTCTTTCGTTGGTGAACCAAAATTGTCTTCATTCATTAATACTAGGGCGGCAGCAGCCAAAAGTCCCACAATTGCAGGTCTTAATCCCTGAAAAACAGATTCAACAACAGGATGTTTTTGATACTTAAGAAAGAAACGGCTAATTAGCAACATTATAATGAACGATGGAAGTACTACCGCAAACGTTGCAACAATGGATCCCCAAACACTACCTGTAGATGAGTATCCCACATAGGTAGCAGAGTTAATTCCTATAGGACCAGGTGTCATTTGACTGATTGCTATGATATCTGTAAACTCTTGGGCTGTGAGCCAATTGTGCCGGGTAACTACCTCGCCCTGAATAAGGGATAACATTGCATATCCACCGCCGAATCCGAAGAGACCTATTTTAAAGAAGGTATAGAAGAGTTCTAAATAAATCATTTAAATTGAAAATTATTGGCTAACTAACTACTATCTACTAACTACTATTTACTAACCACTCTTCCCCAGAGGTAGCCTCCAACTCCTGCTCCTACAATAATCCAGATAGGCGAAAAACCGAATAGCCAGATAAGGATAGCAGATACTACCGGAATCCAAATAGTGTACCGATTAATACGGGCAGACTTTGCCATATTGAAAGTAGGGGCGGCTATTAATGCAACAACTGCAGGACGTATTCCTTTAAATATACGTTCTACTATTGCATTATCTTTAAAGTTATTAAAGAATATAGCAATGGTAAGTATTATAATGAAAGAAGGAAGAACAGCACCCAAGGTAGTAACCAAACTGCCCTTTATCTTGCGTAATTTGTAACCGATAAAGATGGATATATTTACAGCAAATACCCCCGGAGCCGATTGCGAAATGGCTAACAGATCGAGGAAGTCGTCCTGAGCAATCCATTTTCTTTTCCTTACTATCTCATCTTCAATAAGCGGTACCATGGCATAACCTCCGCCAATAGTGAATAACCCTATTTTGCAGAATATGCCAAATAGTTGCAAATATATATTCATTCCCTATTTCTCTTTATTTTCTTCTTTGCTGTCTTTGTATTTACTAGGACTTACACCAAAATATTTTTTAAATACTTCGCGGAAATATTTAGCATCACTAAAACCAGTCATATCTGATACTTCGGTGATAGAATATGTTCCTTCTTTCAGGAATTCGGCAGCTTTATTTAATTTAATAATACGTATATAATCGCTTGGCGCACTATCTGTAAGAACTCTTATTTTATTGTACAAGCTGGTGCGGCTCATATTCATATGATAACACAATGTTTCTACATTGAATTCAGTATCACTGAGGTTGTCTTCAACTATTTTTCTGATTGAAGAGATAAACTTCCAGTCAAGATCCGATTGACATTTTGTGCAGCTTCCGTTGTCATCTTCCTCTTCGGACATGTCCAGATTGGCAAATTTACTTTTAAGACGAGCGCGGTTTGCTAACAGGTTGGCAATTGTTGCTTTAAGAATCCCTATATTGAAGGGTTTTACAATATATTCGTCGGCTCCTGTTTGAATACCTTTAATAATATTTCTTTCATCGTTGAGCGCCGTTAGCAAAATAATTGGAATGTGCGATGTGTCAATGTCTTTTTTAAGTATTGCACACATTTCATCTCCTTGCATTTCGGGCATCATTATATCCGAAATAATAAGTTCGGGCATATAGTCTTTTACAATAAACAAAGCATCCTTACCATTCTCGCAAGTTTGAACATGATATTCATCGCCCAGTGTTTGCTGTAAATAAGCGCGTAATTCATCGTTATCTTCAACAATCAGAATCTTTTTTCCGCTTGTATTTATTTTTATTGGCGCCGAATTCTGTATAGGAATATACTCTTCCGGGGCTTGAATGTCTTTTTTGTAAGGCATTGCCAGATGTGCTTTCTTGAAGTGGTCGTAACCTTTAGGAAACGAAATCTGAATGGTAGTTCCTTCCTTTTCAACACTTCGAAGCGCAATTTTTCCTTTGTGTAATTTAACCAGGCGTCCAACAAGTACCATTCCCATACCCGATCCGGTTATTTTAGAGTTTATTGCATTCGAAGCACGGAAATGATCTTTGAAAATCTTTTTCTGTTCGCTAGCAGGGATACCAATTCCTGTATCTTCTATTTTTATGCCCCAATGGCCGGCAGAATCGTATGCACGTACTTTAACCGTTCCACCCGAAGGTGTATATTTTACAGCATTCGATATAATATTGCGGATAATAGAATCCATTTTTTCTTTATCGAACCATACATTCAGGAATGTAAAATTGCTTTTGTAATCAAGCGTTATTTGTTTAACCGCAGCAAATGCCTGGAAGGAGTTTACTATATCCTTCATTAATGTATTGAGTTCGTGTTCGGCTATAAATACTTCCGACGAATATATATCTATGTGCTCAAAGTTAATCAGGTTGTTAGTTAGCCTTAACAATACATTAACATTGCGAAGGGCAGTATTGATGTTTCTGGTTCCTTCGGGAGTCAGTTGCTCGCTGCTTACTATCTCATCCAGTGGGGCTTTAACCAGTGTAAGTGGTGTTCTGATGTCATGGGCAGTGTTAACAAAGAATTCAAATTTTTCTTCGGATATTTTCTTCTGTTTCTTCAGGAATAGCAAACGCGACACAAAATAGATTATGCCTATAGCTGCTAAAACATAAATAATAATGAACCAGGAACTTTTCCAGAAAGGTGGTTCAACAGTTATTTTAATGCTCCGTTCTTCTTTTATTACTTTGTTATTTTCTTTTGACCGGGTGCGTATTTGCAAGTTGTATTTGCCCGGATTAAGGTTGGCATAACTAATTAACCTGTTTGGCGAAGGGGTGGTCCATTCATCGTAAAAACCCTCCAACTTCCATGAGAAAAGAATATCCGATGGATAGTCGTAATTAATGGCTGACAATCTTATTGAAAAGATATTCTGATCGTGTTTCAGGTTTAATGTTGTTATTTCATTGATGTTCTGGTCAAGTGATATAGTATTCCCCGATTTGTCTAATATCTGCAATTCACTTATTATCGTTTTTAAAGGATATTCGGTAGGTATTTGAATAAACCTGTCTAGCTCAATAGCTCCATCGGCTGTACCAAATATAAAGTTCCCATTTTTTCTTACCACACCCGAGCTGGGATAAAACTGATTGGTGGCCAGTCCTTGTTCGCGGGTCCAGTTATGAAAATCTTCTTTCGAAGGATAGTACAACCTGGTTAATCCGCTTTCGGAACTCAGAATAATGGTTTCGTTATGCGCCAATATGGTGTATATGTTATTAGATATCAGCGGACTGTTATCTCTGTGGAAGTGTTCAAATTCTTTTTGGTTGATGTCGTATATCAAAAAACCCGATCCGTTAGTACCGATGTACAATTTCCCATTATCCGATTGATATAAGGAATAGATATAGCTCGACAACACCGGCAACTCAATGTTTATGGATTTACCACTGTGCTTATCCAGTAAATATAATCCGGTAGCGGTTCCTACCCAAATTGAATTTTTATCTTTCTCTAATAAAACATTTATGTTTTTAAGATCGGGATACAGTGTAGCCGATTGTGAGATCCTTATTCTTTTCAAATTGCTGTGACCGCCAATCCAGAGAGAGCCCAAATGTCCTTTGATGATAGAACGTATGTATTTGTCTGATTTAATCAGGTCTTGTGGAAATATCTCGTGCGAGGCTATTTCGGCTGTTAATTTGTGTTTGTCTATTTTGTATATGTGCGAACTATGTCCGCCAACATACATTATTCCCGGTTTATCTTCGCAGATAGATAAAAATACATTGTTTTTGCCTTTAAATTCCGTATTAAAAGTACTCAAAAAAGAATGCCATTTTTGGGTCTTTTCATTATAAAAGGATACACCATTATTTGTTGCAAACCAAAGATCGCCTTCACTGTCTTCAAAAATTTGGTTTACTGTGTTATTAATTAATGATTGTTTGTTTCCCGAGTGGGTATATGTTTTATGAAAAGAATATCGATCGTCTCTAACAGTAATGCCCATCGGGAAGTTAGCTATCCATATTCTACTCATATCATCAATATACATATCGGCAATGGTGTTACCGATGATAGAATTGTTTTTGTGATAATCGTCGACTATGTAGGGAATGGTTTCGTAGGTTGTTGTATTTAGTTTGTATATACCTGCACCATCAGTAGCCAGCAGTACTTCATTGTTGTTGAGCGAGGCTATCCGGGTAATTGTAATGTCGGTAAATATGTTTTGGGGCTTTTCAATAAATTCTTTTGTGGCAAGATTAAAGATGTAAAGCCCTTTTTGAAAGGTGCCGATGAACAATTGGCTGGATGGTTGGTCGTAATGTAAATAGTTAACCATCAGTTGCTTGTCGTCGAGCGGTGGCTGAGGAATAAATTGAAGGGAACCCGATTGTAATTCCGCTTTATGAATGCCATTATCGGTACCAATATAATAGTAATTATCCTTGCACTGACAAATAAAGGTGATGTTTCCTAGAATATTTGTTTCATAGCTTTGTACTTCCTGGCTAACAGTGTTATATAAATATACGGTTTCTTCGCTACACAGCCATATATTTTTGTTGTTGTCGATAAAACTGTAACTTATGGGTAAGGAAGCTTGAGTTCCGGCATCTTTGGGTAATTGATAGGCTACCTCAAAACTGTCGGTTATTTCATTATACTTGAATATAATACCACGTTTACTTATTTCCCAAAGCACCCCGTCGCTATCGGTGTAAAGCCAGTTAAGGTATTGAAGCGAACTTACTTCATTGCCATCAACAGTAAGTGTATATTGCTTAAATATTTTGCCGTCGTACCTGTCAATTCCTCTGTGTGTGAGAAACCACATGAATCCTGTTTTATCTTTTTGAATGGCATATACTCTTCTACTGCTCAATCCATCTTCTATTCCTATATTCTTATATACTTGTCCAACGCAGAGAAGAGGAAACAAATATAAGAATAAAATATAGCTATAGAGTCTTTTTATCATTTGGTCTAAGTATTTTACTGTCGGAAGGAACAAAGCTAGTAACAATTTTTTTTAAAAGCAAAAAAGGGTGCGTTAAAAGTGAAGTTCTTTTAACACACCCCTTTATAAGAGGTTTTATACGAATTGACAGTTAGTTACTTGCCAGCTTTTTCCTCAACCCATTTCCTTGCATTTACAAATGCTTCTATCCATGGAGTAATTTGGTCGCTATCTTTTCTGTTGGCAGGGTAACAACCAGCTTGCCAGGGGAAGATGGCACGCTCAAGGTGAGGCATCATTGCAAGATGTCTGCCGTTGGCGCTTGCCAGTGCAGCAATAGTATAGTCGGAGCCGTTGGGATTACCCGGATATTCATCGTAATTGTATTTGGCAACTACGTTGTATTTATCCTCTTCGTACGGCAATGAGAATTTGCCTTCGCCATGTGCTACCCACAAACCAAGTTTGCTACCACTTAACGAACCAAACATAACACTACGGTTGGTAGGAATAACCACATTAATAAACGATGATTCGAATTTATGCGAATCGTTATGTAGCATGGCACCTTTCTTCTCGTGTTCCGGATTAATAAGATTCAGTTCCATCATCAACTGGCAACCATTACAAATACCCAATGACAATGTATCTTCGCGAGCATAGAATTTGTCTAATGCTTCTTTGGCTTTTGTATTGAAGAGGAATCCACCTGCCCATCCTTTGGCGCTGCCAAGCACGTCCGAGTTAGAGAAACCACCACAATATACTACCATGTTGATGTCTTCCAATGTTTCGCGTCCGTTAATAAGGTCGGTCATGGTAACATCTTTTACATCGAATCCGGCCAGATAAAGTGCATAAGCCATTTCACGCTCTCCATTGGTTCCTTTTTCGCGGATGATGGCTGCACGCACACCGCTGGCAGTCCGACGATCGGCTGATATGCCATATTGTAATAACTTTCCGGTAAACTGTGGAGGGAATGCAAACTCTACCGGTTGCATCTTGTAGTTTTCGAAACGCTTTTTAGCGCAACCGTTCATAGATTGTTTACGATCCAGCAGATACGAGGACGAATACCAAACATCGCGCATATAATCAATACCAAAGTGATAAGTAGCATCGCCCTTTGAAACAAGGATATGACGTTCGTCTGTTGGTTTACCTATTTTTATAAAACCTACGCCTGCATCTTCCAGTATCTTCTTAACCTCATCGTTATTCTTGTCTTTTACCTGAATAACAATTCCTGGATTTTCGGCAAAGAGGATTTTTACAATATCTTCTTCTTTTATTTTATCGAAGTTAATTTCCAATCCGCCTTCAACATTAGCGAAACACATTTCGAGCAAGGTAGTAATGATACCACCAGCCGAGATATCATGACCGGCAAGAATAAGCCCCATGTCTATCAGTTTCTGAACGGTAAGGAATGCATCGCGGAAATACTCTGCATCTTTAACGGTTGGAACTTCATCACCAATCTTATTCAGTGATTGGGCAAAAGCCGAACCACCCAGCTTCAATGTATCGAAACTGAAATCAATGTGATAAAGTGTAGTTTTATTATCGTTAACCAGCACCGGAGATACAACTTTCTTGATATCCGATACTTCGGCACCAGCCGAAACAATAACAGTTCCCGGAGAAATTACTTTGCTACCGTCGGGGTATTTCTGAGTCATAGACAAAGAGTCTTTACCTGTGGGAACATTGATTTGAAGTGAGCAACAGAAATCACTCAGTGCTTTAACAGCAGTGTACAAACGGGCATCTTCTCCTTCCTGAGAGCGACAGGGCCACATCCAGTTAGCCGAGAGCGAAACGCTATCAAGACCTTCGGCAAGCGGTGCCCAGATAAGGTTTGTTAATGCTTCGGATACGGAAAGTACAGAACCGGCAGCCGGATCGGAAAGGGCAGCCTGCGGAGCATGTCCGATGGAGGTTGCAATACCTTTCTCGCCACGGTAATCAAGGGCAACTACACCACAGTCGCTCAATGGTAACTGAAGTTCGCCTTGACATTGCTGGCGGGCAACTTTTCCGGTCACCGAGCGGTCTACCTTATTGGTGAGCCAGTCTTTACAGGCAACAGCTTCCAGTTGAAGCACATTGGTAAGATACTCATGTAATTTAGAGGTTTCGTATACCGGGTTGTCGTAATGACGTTCCACAGTATTGTCTCTCATATATGTTTTGGGTGAAGAGCCAAACATCTGGTCTACCGACAGATCGAATGGGCGAACTCCATCAGCTTGTTCAAAAGCAAAACGATGATCGCCGGTTGTTTCGCCAACTACATACATTGGTGCACGTTCGCGTTCGGCAATTTTGCGTACATAATCAATGGCATCTTCTTTAATGAGTAATCCCATACGTTCCTGCGATTCATTGGCAATGATCTCTTTGGCCGATAGGGTTTTATCTCCAATAGGGAGCTTGCTCATATCAATAAGACCGCCGCTTTCTTCTACCAATTCCGACAAACAGTTTACGTGTCCGGCCGAACCGTGGTCGTGGATAGATACAATTGGGTTTTCGTCTTCTTCGCACAGTGCACGTACAACGTTGTTGGCACGTTTTTGCATCTCGGCATTGGCACGCTGTACGGCATTCAATTCAATGCCGCTACTATAACGGCCGGTGTCTACCGACGATACCGAACCACCTCCCAAGCCAATACGATAGTTATCGCCACCAATAACAACTACTTTATTTCCGGCTTCGGGTTTACCTTTTAATGAATCGCGTTGTGTACCATAACCAACACCTCCGGCCAGCATAATTACTTTATCGTATGCATAGAAAGTATTGTTTTCCTGATGTTCAAAAGCAAGCACCGATCCGCAGATGAGCGGTTGACCGAATTTGTTTCCGAAATCGGAAGCTCCGTTAGATGCTTTGATAAGTATTTGTTCGGGTGTTTGGTACAACCATTTGCGTACAGGCAATAACTCTTCCCACTCGCGGCCTTCTTCGGTGCGTGGATAGGATGTCATATATACCGCAGTACCTGCGATAGGCCACGATCCTTTTCCACCTGCCATACGGTCGCGTATCTCGCCACCGGTTCCGGTAGAGGCTCCATTGAATGGTTCAACAGTTGTAGGGAAGTTATGGGTTTCTGCTTTAAGCGAGATTACAGTTTTGATATCTTTGATTATAAAATAATCCGAAGTAGAATGATCGGCTGGGGCAAACTGTTCTACAACCGGTCCTTCGGCAAAGGCTACATTATCTTTATATGCCGAGATTATTTTATTGGGATTTTCGTGTGTTGTTTTCTTTATCATTTGGAAAAGAGAAGATTCCATCTCTTGTCCATCAATAATAAATGTACCTCCAAATATTTTGTGGCGGCAGTGTTCCGAGTTTATTTGTGCAAATCCAAAAACTTCAGAGTCGGTAAGTTTCCGTCCTAAATCAGTTGATACCTTTTTAAGGTAGTCAATTTCTTCTTGCGACAAGGCTAAACCTTCTTGCTCGTTATACGATTCAAGATCGTCGATATACAGAATAGGTTCCGGCTGGCGGTTCGTGGTGAATATATTTTGATCCAATCCTTTATACATACGTTGCAGCATTGGGTCATAGCTTGCATTTTCATCCCTTACAGGGTAGTATTCTTCTATGCGTGTAATATCATTGAGCCCCATGTTTTGGGTGATTTCCACAGCATTTGTGCTCCATGGTGTAATCATTTCCTTGCGGGGACCAATGAAATAACCATGTAGGTTGTCTTCTTTTTCTGTTTCGGCATTGCCGAAAAGCCAACAAAGTTTCTTGTTATCTTCCTGATTTAGTGTGTTATTGCTTTCAACTGCAATTACATTCCCGGGAGAAGTTCTGAAGAAAAAAATCATGATGTTTTGTTGTTAAATTGAGGTTTTGCAAAATTCACTGCAAACTTAGATAAAATTTTCGATTTATAGAGGAAAGATATAAAAAAACAAAAAAACTCCATAACATAGTTTTTTCCCAAATCTTTCCCGAATTGATGTTGTTCTTTGCAGTAACAAAACAAATAATTATGAAAAAAGTATTGTTTACATTAATAATGGCGATGATGGTTGTGCCATTTATGAATGCCAAAGAGATTGTTACACAAGACGAAAAACGACTGCCAACAGAGGCCCGTGATTTTATAAGCCGGCATTTTCCGGAGTCGAAAGTGTCTTATATTAAGATTGATGATGAATTTATATTGTATAAGCAATATGAGGTAGTGTTGACTAATGGTGTAGAAATTGAGTTTGACAGTAAAGGAAACTGGAAAGAGGTTGATACAAAAAGGCAGGAAGTACCAGCCAATATTATTCCTCTGAAAATCAGGGAGTATACAAACAACAATTTCGCTAATAACTTCATAACTAAGATTGAACGCGACAGGTACGGATATGAGGTAGAACTGAATAATGATCTTAGTTTGAAATTTGATAAAAACGGAACGTTTAAAAGATTAGATGATTAAATACTTTTCATTCACATAAAACCAGTTAAATTATGAAAGAACTTAAATTTTTGGCTTTGGCCTTGTTAGCAACAACTTTGTTTGTTTTTACTTCATGTAGTGACGATGACGATTTAAAACCGGATCAGATTTTTACAGAAGCACTAAGTGCTAAATTTCCCGATGCAAAAGCAATAGAGTGGGAGAGGGCAAAAGCTTATTATGTTGCCGATTGTTATGTTGGTAACAAAGACCTTGATGTGTGGTTTGATGGAGCAGCTAAATGGATTATGACTGAGACCGAACTCTTGAAAACTGATTTACCAACAGCTGTACTTACTGCTTTAGAAGCCAGCGAATACAGCACATGGAGAGTTGACGATGTGGATATGCTTGAATATCCGTCGAAAGCAACCCGGTATGTTATTGAAGTTGAACAGGGTAACAAGGAAATGGACCTCTATTTCTCGGTTGATGGCGAACTGATAGAAGAAAAGGATGTAACCAATACGGATGATACTCATTGGCCGGAATAACTTTATCTTTCACCATATTTCATCCCGGTAGGAGAAAAGCTTTATCCTACCGGGAGAAAAGTGTGTTGAAAACGTTAGTGTTCTGCCATATAAATCGAAGATTTTATTTAAGTTTGTAAGTAGATTATTATAAGGGAAATAGTCAAAAAGTAAAACGCAAATAAATGGAAATCAAAGAGTTCGAGAAAAGAGCAACTTATCAGGGTGGTTACGACCGACAATTTGATGAATGGAAAATAATTGATGTTCACCAAATTCCGAATCCGGTACCTGATGCAATTGAAATAGACTTTTACTGCTGTAACGGTAAAAAAGTTTATTTACTGAGGATACGTAATAAAGAAGTTGAAAAATATGATGTGGTATATTCTGGCAAAGGATATCCGCCTTATTTAATAGCGGAATTACCTTTGCAGGATATTGATGATCAGTTGTTGAAGTATATTTTTGCTAAATTTGAATTGTGAAATACCTTCACTGTGCAATCATAACATCCGCTACATCCAGATTCATAACCCTGATAACCATAATTTTATATCGTGAATGAAGCCTTTCCGATGATGGACTGACAATAAATAACAAAGGATACTTGTTGCTCCAGTTATTCTTTTCCCGCTGTTCATCTGTGCGGATAAATACAACTTTATGCGGGCTCTCCATTACAGATTCCATAGTAAGTTGCACAAATACTTTTGACTTTTCGTCCAGTATGGGTAAAAGCTTATCTATGCTGGCGTATTTATTATCCAAATAGGGATAATCCTTTTCCTGCGATATATGACTGTATATTTTGAAGTCATCAATTACATTAAGAATGGATTTAATGACAGACTGTTTAATTTGTTTCTTAAACGTTTGGATACCTTCTTCATTAATTGTATAACTGGTAAGGAAGCCAGATAATTTCAGATCGGCAGCAATGAGTGTTTTATTCTTTTCGAAATACTTATCAAGCACATCGTTGGAAATAAGTGAAATAAAGGGATCTTTGGTAGTTGAGTCCATTGTACTTATTCCTTTTTCCTCTTCCTGATACCACGTAACCAAATTTCCAAGGAAAGATTGCATAACGGCGTATTTACTTTTCAAACGGTCTTGCAAATTAAATAAACGATCAAGCACCATACCTGCAAGGTGCATGCGCAGTCTTACAGTTTCGGCTTCTCTTTTTTTCTTATCAGCCTGAACACCCAGTTGCGTGATTCTTGCTTCCCATTCTTCCTTAAGCAGGCGGTATTTCTTTTTTCTATAGGGAAAGTACAGAAACAGAAGCCCTATCAATAATAGAGAGGCAGCCAACCAGTACCATGTTGAGTTGGCACTTACCACTTCTTTGAATGTAAAGATAGAATACATAAGTATCAATACAGCCCAGATGAAAAGAACACCCGAAATAATATAAACCCCAGTATGCCGGGTGAGTTTCTTAAACTCATAAAGTGCGTTATCCTTATCAACTTGTGCTACCGTTCTTTGTTGCAGAAAGTTTTCTGCTTCTTCCTGTAAACGTTCTTCAGTTCCGGTAATAAGACGTTTGCGTAGGCTGTTGTTTCCCAGTTTACCCATGATAGAGTAATACGTTTGCCTGTATCTGTTGTCTAATCCCGAAAGAACTTGTACGCGGTATTTTTCTTCTTCAATCAGGTTCTTGGTGATCGAATAGTTTATGTTGGCATCCGTAGTATCGAAGTATAGTTGCATTTTCTTTTCTCCGGTTGTGCCTGTGGCAGTAAATCCGGAACCTACTTCGGTTATTATGCAAGCCATGTTCAGTAATTCTTTATCGGCAACATAAGAATACGGACAATAGCAATAGCCGTTCTCGCCAAAAGAGGTTCCCCATGAGTTGCGGATAATAAAAACTTTCTTTTCATCACTGAAACCGCAGATAATCATTGCATGGTTTCCATATGTGCCCGAAGCTATCTCTTCTTCGGTTGGGCGGAAAACAAATCCGGTAGTGTCGGCAGAGAAAGAGTCGTACAGTTTCATGGAAATAGCTACAGGATAACCTTCAATTAATGCCGAGCGTATATCGTCCAGATTGACATTGACATTCATGGCTTTCTTAACCAATCGTGTGGCTCCGTCTTCATAAGCTTCAACCGGAGGCTCTTGGTTGAATACTTCTTTCAAGTAGGGGAATTTCTTTTCGGTACATACACCTTCAATCATTAAAGATGCAATACTGTCATAAAAATTAGACCCTTCGTCCAAATGTTGCTTTTCATTCTTTTTACGGGCATTGTAATATACAAATGCTTCGCTTAAATCCGGATCGGAAGCTTTATTGGTTTTCAGGATATATTCATAGATACCTACCATTGCGAAAGCCGAGCATGCTCCTTGCGAGCCCTGGTCTTTTATTGCAGTAAAACCAGATCGTAAATCAATACTTCCGGAATTAAGTTTCTTTGGCATGTAAGTATCGGCCAACGGTTGCTCCTTTATAACATTGGGTTGCAAACGGTATTTGCGTCCTTCGTAAATAAAGAAACCATCTTCGGTAAGTCGTTGATCGGCCTTTTCCGAGTCTTCCTTCTGAGATTTAATTTTTTCCAGTTGTTCTTCTTTTTCCCGAATAAAGGTAGTAGACTGCCGCAACTCTTCCCGGATGTTTTTTATTTCCTTTAGAGGTAAGTGTACATCTTCCGACTCCGAAAGCACCGCTCTTTCCGGCAATTCAGTATTTCTTAAAGCGTTGTTGGCATCAATGAAAATGCCCGCAGCTTCCATGTCCAGATCGTCAATAACCAGTTGCGACTGGTTGAAGGCATAGCCGGTTAACAAAGGATCGTCCATCCCCAATAAGGTAGCCAATGTGGCCTTTTTTTCGGGTAGAGTTAACTCCGTATCTGTTATAAAAGACTGTAAATCATCACTCATTGCTTCAATAAGTTCATTGAGTTGTGGAGTGATGGTAATGATTATCTTTTCCTGATCAATCTTTTGGTTTAGTAGCGGTTTTACTTTGTTTTCAAAGAAATCCGAAACAATTTTTGTTTTACTTTTTAGTTTTTCTTGTGTAATGCCGGCAACTTTAGCTATATCCACTTTAACATCAGTAACCTTTTCTCTGTCCATTATATGGAGATAGGTACGTCGTAATAGATATTGCACAAAGTAGTATTTGTCAAAGTTTAATACGGATAGCCCCAGTGCTTTGATGGGAGATTCCTCGGTAGGCACAGGAATAAATATTTTTGCGTAATGCTCAATACTTAACAATGCGGTTTCTCCGATAATACGGGTAAAAGACTCAAGGTCCAATTTGAGGGAAAGACCGTCACGCTGACAATTTTGCAACAGTATGAAGTTGGCTATATTTCCCTGTTTCTCTTTCTGATAAGTAATAATTTCGTTTAAAACGCGTGTTGCTGTTTGCGTATGATCTTTTCGCTGTACGGCAAGTGTTTCCTTCTTATCTTCGGGAGTAAACACAAAGGCAGTATCGGCGGCCAGCCCCATTATATCAATCTGATAACTGATGGAGAGCCCTTTTACAATGTCAATAAGTTCCTTGCATTGCTGCCAGGCCTGATAATCATAAAGCGGGAGATAGATGCATAGATGCAGGCTTTTAAAATCTCCCGGATTATTAATGGTTATTGTATTCCGGTACAGTGTATCAAAATAGTGTATTATATGTACATTCTGTTCTTTTGCCGGAAATGTTCCCTCCTTGTTCTTGTCTACCGTATAGTGATTTTGCAGACCTGATACAAAGGGGGCATCCGGATCTTCGGCTATTGCCTGAATGGAAGAGAGGTTAACAGTTCCGTTATCTTCTTTCTCCCAAAGCAAGGCGGTAAAGTATGGAGAAATTTCTTCTTCCCCATACTTGATAATGTATATTTTAAGTTCGCGTATTGCTTTCTCAAATTCGCTACCGAACATTAAATGAACAGAATGTCGCATAAATTATAAGTTCTTTTGTACAAACATCAACTCTTTGCGGATTAAATCGGCTATGTTCTCATTTCCACGCTTGGTAAGTTCTTCTCTTGACATATTGATCTGAGAATATTTTTCAAGGTAGTTGGCTTTAACGTCTGCTTTCAATTCTTGCATAGCATCTAAACCTTTACTACGTTGCTCATCTTCAATCTGTTCGTTGAATTCCCTACGGATGCTCGATTTGTTGTGTTTGAAGTATTCAAAAGCTTCGTCTCTGTACTGAATACCCATCTTAACCCAGTTGTCGAACAAAGGATCGCCATTCAACTGACTTTTGTAATAATAAGAGTTATCTTCGTTCTTTATCAACCCGAAGATTAATCCATATATCCACAGTTCCAAAGTATCATCGTCTTGTTGTTTTGGCATTAGCGAGTATTCTTCTCTGTTCATGCGGATAAGAACATTCTTGTCGAAATGACATACGGTACGGCAGTTATTGTATTTTTCTTCGTAAGTTTTTAAAGATGCAATAGCATAAGCAGGTATAACACCAATCTGACGGTAGATGATGATATGATCATCCATCCCCAACGATATAAAGTCAATGGAAGTAGCACCCTGTTGTTTGTTCTTGAAAGCATCGTTACGAGTGAAACGGCTGTTGCCTTTATCGGGTACACCTACAAAGTATCCTTCATACAGTTGAGTTCCTGGTATGTGTCCCTGATAATCTTTCCGGAACAACGGCATTGCCTTGTTGATTGCCATACGCATCAGATGCTCGAATTCATCCTCGGGCATTTTGTCGATAATGTCGTCAATGGTGGTTTTCTCCCACTTTTTAGCAATGGTAAGGTTTTCAGTGTACGAGAATAAGGCGGCTTTTACATCGGCCACATCTTTTCCATCAAGATCGTAAAGACTGTTTGGCAGGTTGAGCTTCCGAACAAATTCGGGTATGTTCAGTTCATTATCTTCAACATATACATTTTTTGCGGCTTCGCCTACCAAGTCAATCATAAAGGTCTGTGACTTCTTTCCTACCAGGTTATGAACCTCGGCCAACCGGGTAGTAAGGTCTGTGTTGACGGTGAGTAGCAAACGTTTGATATTTCCAACGCGGGTATATTCATCCATTAATGTAGCTTGCAACCCGGTATAGAAAGTAATGGCTGCCCGGCGACGGATGATTTCGCGTTCGGAAATAGTATATAACATTGTAGCAGCAATAACATCTTCAATCAAACTTTCTCTTTTGCCTGATTTACCAATTACAAACATCTTTCTTTCCAGTTGCGAAAGGTTGTCTACAGCTATTTCTATGGCTTGTTGTTTGGAGGCTTTGGTGTTTTCGAAAGTTTCCAGTTCCTCTTTCATCTCTTTCAGGAATACATGCAGTTGCTTTTGCAGCCCTAATATAATGTCTTCTGCATTGCTTAGTCCGCATTCCTGATTGATTTGTTTAATTAATAATGAGATAAACTCTTTTTTAATTCTTTCCGAAAGTTCTTGTATTTTACCTTTAACCGCATCGTCCTTCGGCATGGCAGACGCAATATACATATCTGTTTCGGGTTTGGCATTCAATGGGTCATTGATAGATACCATTGGTATTTTGGGCTCTTTTTTTAAGATGAAATCAATAACATCATCCCGGCCGTTGTTTTCGCGGATGTTTACTTCGGGTGAATCTATCCAGTTGTTTATAATGGTATCAACATCGTTACAACCATTCATCAATCGTTGAATGATGCGTTGAGCCGATTTAATAGCATATATTTCGGAGAGATCTTTGCCTCGGAATACAATTTCACAGGCTCCCATACCTGCCGCCCATGCTTTTTTGTCGGCTATATCCATAGACCCGTCGGCATAATACTTCTCGATGTTGTCGCTTACACTGGCAGCAGCAACAGATAGCTGTCCGGCGGCGATAACAAGGGCCAGACTAATCATTTCGGTTAACTGGTCGGCATGGGTGTATACATCATTGTTCTCGTTCTTGTTATCGATAAACATTACTGCATTGAACGGGCGTTCGCTTACCTGCATGGTATGTGTAATGTAATCAAACTTGATAGGAGGAGAACTGGGACGAAGATGCATCAACCAATCCAGATCCATAACGGCACCATAGGCATTAGGTTTCACTTTGGCCATAGCCGGACCCGAAGGAACCATAGACTCAAACACATCTGCCATCACAGCATAGCCGGTAAGCTTACATTGTGGAGCTACCCGGCGAATTAAGTAAGCCAAATCAATAAATGCACCACAACCTGTACCGCCACAAATGGAAAACACCATGTGTATCTCTACATTATTAGATAGAAGTTCGTATTCGCGGTTATCCGAATGAGTGCTTTTTTGTATGTTGTTAAGTGCTTGTAATATAGAAGTTTCTACATGACTGCTGTTGATAATTGTGGCCAGTCGTCCGTTTGTTCTTACCTGTCCGGCACCGATTTCCATGGCTACAATAGCCCCTTCGTTTTCTTCGGGCATCCATGTAAAATGTTCGTCTTTATGCAGGTTGTAAATAGCTTTTGCATCACGACACGCTATAGAACGTTGTTCGTAGGGCGACAGTGAAACTGCCCCGTACTTTGAGTCTAGTGTTTTTTTGTATGCACCACCATCGGTGTCAATTCCCAGAAAGCCGATCATTGGTGGCACTTTACCGTTATAAGTTTCTATAAACATTTTCTTGGTATGCAGCAGGGCGTTCATGCCGGTGCCTCCCAGACCGATGTAAAGACACCTTCTTAGTTTTGTAGCCATAAGTTGTTCTATTTAGTTTATTATTAGTATCAATTTTTCTCCGGTTTTGTTATTGGTAACCTTGTATTCTGTAGCTTTGCGCAGGCTCACAGTGTAAGGCTCGAATGTGTACTCTGGTGTACCGATTGGCTTTATAGACGAAGAGTCGCGGGGTATAATAACCCAGTCTTTTGTCCAGAAAGGATTAACCTCGTATATAACAGTACCTTTAAATAATTTGCTTAGGGCAGATTGTTTAACCGGTTTACTGGTGCATACCAATTTATAACATCCCCGTAAGCGGCGCATGCTGTAATAAGGATCGGTTACAGTAAATGCTCCTACTTTGAATCGTGGATAAACAAGGTTGCGTAAAACCAGCATCCATAACAGTAATATGGCTACAAGGATAATAAGCAACCATGTAAATGTAAGTGCCAGTGGATTCCATATATCTGCCTTTTTTGCCCGCAGTTCCAGAAGTACAGGTTTGGGCTCTGCTGATATTTCGGAGTCGTTAATTCGATCCAGTCCTCCATCGTCTATTACTTTGAAATACCATTTATGTATTCCTTCACGTGCATCGGATAGGAATTCAATTCCGATTCTTGCTTCTTCTTCATTGCCCGATACTGTAAATTCGTTACCAGAACAGGGCTCTCCGTTCTTGTAAAGCCGGATGCCTTGTTTAACAGGCTGTAGTTTGTCTTTATCATCTTTTTCGAAGATACCAAGTTTTACACCAGTAACCGAACGTGCATTGTTGTTAAATTCCAGCCGCAATGTTTTTTCCATAATTACAGGATCGTATTTATAGAAAAGAAAGTTAGAATAATATGTTGTTTCACCCCAAAGAGTAGAGTTATCTGTTTTTTCGCTATTACAGGAAAAGAGTAGAAAAACGAGTAATAATGCGGGTAACCATTTAGTCCTGTACATATATCTTGAGTGTTTTTTCGGGTTTGTAAACGTATTCAAAGTCAATTTCGTCCAATAATAAAGAAACCAGAGGGAAGTCTTGTTGGTTTGCTATAGATATGGCAATTCGTACATGCCTGTTCTCTTCATGAGGTAGCAGTTCCTGCAATTCTTCGTATGTATACCGTTGACGCAGGTTAAACTTGAAGTTATTATCCCTGAGGTCAACAATTGTATCTACATCAAAGTATTTATCATCAATTGCTTTCAGTTTTATCTTTATGCCATCGGGTATGCGAACGTGTTTTTTACATTCTACTTTTGCCATCCATGTTTTTCCCTCATCATCTTTAATATTGTATTTGCCAATGGTGTAAGGATAAAGTTCTATGAAGTTTATATTGGTGCCTTCTACAGCATTTATTCTGCATGTTTCGCTAATAACTCTAATCAGTTCTTCGTCTTTGGCAAATTGGGTAAGCATAACATAAAAAGCATACGAGTCGGTTTCGGAAGCAAACTCACACCAGCTACGAATAAGTTCAATCAAGCAATCTTTAGGGTATTCGGCTGTGGGTGTGTGTTTACCATCGGTGAGTAATAACAGTACATTCCGCTTGTCATTGCTTAGGTATTTCTGCATTATATTACTTAATGGGTAGCAGATGTTTGTATTGGTGATTTTATCGTTTTTGTATTTTTCTATCTTCTGGATGATATTTCTTTTTCCTTCTTCTGTAGCTTTTTCTCTCCATTCTTCCAATATGCTTACCTGAAAGGGAAGTACTATAATTTCGGTATCTTCATCGGCAATACTGTTGATATCTGTTTTGATGGCTTTTACTACTTCATCGTATATATTGGGTGTGTTACCTTGATAGCCTTTCATGGATAAGGTAACATCCCATAAATAGATACGTCTCTCGTATTTAAACTGAGGGTTCTGGGCAGAAATAAAAGGTACAGAGAACAGGAATAGGAGTATTATTATACAGCAAAAACTTTTGGTAATACGAATGTTCTTCATAATATTTATTCGACTTTTTTAATAGAATGCTCAATGAATCATTTCTTATGTATGCAAAAATAGAATAAATTATGATAAATATTAGAATGGATTCAAAATATTTATTCAACAATATCTTTGTATTCTGATCCTGTTAGAGCTGTATCCAACAAAGAACCTACTGTAAATTATCCCTTTGATAAAAATAATCAGCAATCTGAAACAGCAGATAGTTTTTATCCCTATATCTTTTTCTTAGAAAACAACCATTTGATAGTTCGTTTATGATTTTGCCGATTTTAAAAGAATTTATTTTAAAAGTTAACCCATTGTATTTTATTGTCCAGGGCGAATAATAAAAATTGGGTTTATAATCACTGTTTGTTATTTCCAAAGATGTACTATTGCCTAACCAGATGCTTATTTTACGCCAGTAAACTGTGGTACTCCAGAAATTAGGTTTAGGATTAAAAATGTATTCAATTACATCATCTGTCACTCTATCAAGTAGAGGTACAATGTTTCTATAGAAGTTGAAATCGCTATTTTCATCAAATGTATATACCTCAAATTCATCAAATAGAAAATGAGGTGGTCTGTCTTCTGTTGATTGTGATTCTTCATCAATCATTTTTTGATAATTGAGAATATCATCACCTGATATTTCAAGGTCGGAAAATGATAAACGATCATGTTTTAGGCTGTCGATAGCATGTATCAGAGTCTCTACAACAGTAGCATTAATGCTTATGGGCATTTCATTTTTATTGTCGGTTGTATCTTTTAAGGGATCAGATTTAAATACGTCTCCTTTCCGCACATATGTTCTTCTTGAAGTTTCATGATGGAAACAACCTCTACTACCCAATTCTATACTGAATTCTTTTATTGGCACATCGGTAGGAAAAAGTTTGTCGGGGACGGAAAAAGGATGTAATCGCTTTTCTTCAAGGTTTAATATGTAGTGTTTTGTTAAATCGTTGTTAGTCACTATAACATTACCTTTGTAAACAGTGGCATCTCCAATAATGAAACTACCAGAGAAAAGCCGCTTCCATTTGCATTTATCCTTTTCATACAGCAAAATATCTTTATTAGAAAAACCGTATTTATTTCCTCTGAAAGTTACTTGCAGATAAGGCTCTTCAATGGGTAACTCATCAGTAAAAGCTTCTTTATCCAGATAAGTTTTCTCATTTATTTTTCCTACAGAGTGAGGAGTGAGAAAGAAAAGTGTTTCGTTTTGTACAGCAAGAGATATGATATTTTCAGGTAAACTTTCTTTTGATTTCCATAGAGGTGTAAGATTGCAATCAAGCAACTCTACAGTATGGTCTTTGTAAAGTAGATAAATGTTTCCGTTAACAGTTACTTCAAAATCTCTCACAAAGGGTAATTGTATCCAATCAATGGAGTCTTTCCGAGTAACAAATATTCGCTGGTGTTGGCTAGTAATATAATTATTACCTGCAATTTTTATTTTATTTATCTCAGGGCGCGTTTCTGAGTATTCATTGTATTTCCATTTGTATTTCCCTTGCGAATAAGGAGTTGGGATTTTCTGCCATGTTTGGCAATTATCCATTGTTTTGTAAATTACATTCCATGTAGAGCCAAACAGCCCAGTTTTTTCGTCCTCGTCAAAACAGATTGTATGAAAACGTAGATTTCCATCTTTCTCTATTTTATCGAATTGTTTCCATGTTTTCCCAAAGTTTTCGGTATAATAAATGAATTGCGAAGAACCACTCATCCATGCTTTTCCGTTTGGGAGATAATAGAAAGCATCAACCCAACTAGAATGTCCAAACTGTATTTTTTCCCAGCTATCTCCCTTATTACCTGTCCACCAAACAAAATCTTTTTCGGATATCATTAAGGTGTCATTATTAAAAGATGTGATTCGTTGGAAAGTACCTTTACCTTCATCAGGGTAGTTTAATTTATTCCCGAAGGAACAGAAATTCCACAACTTATTGATGCTCTCCGTATGTAGCAGGTAACCGGATTGGGTTGCAACCCATATGTTTTCGGAAGGAGATACAGATAGATTGGCACCGTAAAAAGTTATTCGGGAAGAGTATGAAGGTTGCCCGAATATGGCTATGGTACTAAGCAAAATACAGAGGCTGAGGATCGCTTTTTTCATAATATGCCAGTTTGTGTTTGCCAAATATAGAGATTTTGAGCCTATTATTTACTACTTTTGCACCCAATTATGTTCTTCTCAGTTAGAAGAGCTTCGTTGTGGCACGTTGCCACCCAAACTTTTTTCTGTTATGAAACTTAGCGATCTCCAAAAGGAATATTATAAACATCCAAACAAGCAACTGATAAAGTTACTATCAGATAGTGATATACGCCATATATATTGTGGTGGGTTACAGGCCTCTTCGGCCTCTTTATTCTTTTCGTCTGTTGCCGGTGAAATAAATCAATCACTTGTTTTTATACTAAGTGATTTGGAAGAAGCCGGATACTTCTATAACGATTTGAAGCAAATATTGGGAGACGAAAAAACAGTGTTCTTTCCATCTTCCTTTCGCAAGGCCATTAAATATGGGCAAAAAGATGCAGCCAACGAAATACTGCGTACCGAAGTATTGAATAGATTACAGAAGGAAGAAAAAGGATTGTGCATTGTAACCTATCCCGATTCGCTGGTCGAAAAAGTAGTTTCGCGCAAAGAACTGAAGGACAAAACACTAAAACTTCATACAGGAGAGCAGGTAGATACAAACTTCATAACAGAAGTTCTGCGTAGCTACGGCTTTCAATACGTAGATTATGTTTACGAACCCGGGCAATATGCTGTACGAGGAAGCATTATCGACGTTTTTTCTTTCTCTTCCGAATATCCTTATCGTATCGACTTTTTTGGAGATGAAGTAGAAAGTATCCGCACCTTCGAAGTACAAACACAGCTTTCTAAAGATGGAAAAGAAAGTATTTCTATTGTGCCCGATCTGGGCATTTCGGGAAATGAAAACACTCCTTTTCTTGATTTTATTCCGGATGATACGATACTGGTAATGAAAGATTTTCTTTGGCAGCGAGAACGGATTCAGTGTCTGTACAAAGACGTAATGGAACACAAAGAAGCTGCAAAGGCCGACGAGGAAATAGAGGAACTGGCTATTCAACGATCGAAATTAAAGAACCTGTTAATTACAGGAGAACAATTCGGCCGGCAGGCTCTGAACTTCCTGCGGGTGGAATTTGGCAATCAGCCAACCGGAATACCGAATGCTACGCTTACATTCGATACAACCATTCAACCAGTATATCATAAAAACTTTGATATGGTTGCTGCCTCTTTTAAAGAATATATACAGAAGGGATACACCTTATATATATGTAGTGACAGCAGTAAACAGATAGATAGAATACGTGCTATTTTTAATGATAGGGGAGATGATATAGACTTTATCCCTGTAGACCGGACACTGCACGAGGGATTTTCCGACAATACCCTGAAAATGTGTATATTTACCGATCATCAGCTGTTCGACCGTTTCCATAAATATAACCTCAAAAGTGATAAAGCCCGTTCGGGTAAAGTGGCTCTTTCGTTGAAAGAGTTGAACCAGTTTATTCCCGGTGATTATGTAGTACATACCGATCATGGAGTAGGTAAATTTGGCGGATTGGTGCGTTTACCCAATGGCGATACAACGCAGGAGGTTATGAAACTCACTTTCCAGAATGACGATGTGGTGTTTGTTTCGATACACTCTTTACACAAAGTATCGAAATATAAGGGTAAAGATGGTGAGCCACCCCGCTTAAACAAACTGGGAACCGGTGCATGGGAGAAACTGAAAGAACGTACCAAGAGCAAGATAAAAGATATTGCCCGCGATTTAATAAAACTCTATTCGCAACGGCGGCAAGAAAAAGGGTTTGCATTTAGCCCTGATAGCTTTATGCAAAACGAACTGGAAGCCAGTTTTATTTATGAGGATACTCCCGATCAGGGAAAAGCCACTGTTGATGTTAAGCACGACATGGAACGGGATATTCCGATGGACCGCTTAGTTTGCGGCGATGTGGGTTTCGGAAAAACCGAAGTTGCTATTCGTGCAGCTTTTAAAGCTGCAACCGATAATAAACAAGTAGCCGTACTTGTACCAACTACGGTGTTGGCTTATCAACATTTTCAGAACTTTCGCGATAGGTTGAAGAATTTCCCGGTACGGGTAGATTATTTGAGTCGTGCCCGGACAGCCGCGCAAACAAAAGCTGTTATCAACGATTTAAAAGAGGGAAAGATTAACATCCTGATTGGTACACACCGCCTGTTGAGTAAAGATATACAGTTTAAGGATCTTGGCCTGTTGGTGGTTGACGAAGAACAAAAGTTTGGAGTAGGTGTGAAAGAAAAATTACGTCAGCTTAAAGTAAACGTAGATACCCTGACGATGACAGCTACACCTATACCACGAACGCTGCAATTCTCTTTGATGGGTGCTCGTGATTTAAGTGTGATATCAACTCCTCCACCTAACCGTTATCCGATACAAACCGAATTGCATACATTTGATGAAGAGGTAATAACAGATGCCATTAATTTCGAAATGAGTCGCAACGGTCAGGTTTTCCTTGTAAACAACCGCATAGCTAACCTTACTGAACTGAAAACTAAGATTTTGCATTACATTCCGGATGCACGTATTGTTATTGGGCACGGACAAATGGATCCGGCAGAACTGGAAAAAGTGATCTTCGATTTTGTAAATTACGACTACGATGTTCTAATTGCTACTTCTATTGTAGAAAGTGGTATTGATATACCCAATGCCAATACAATCATTATTAACGATGCACATAGATTTGGGCTGAGTGATTTGCACCAGCTTCGGGGTAGGGTAGGACGTAGTAATAAAAAGGCTTTCTGTTATCTGCTGGCCCCTTCGCTTGCAAGTCTTACTCAGGAGGCACGGCGCCGTTTACAGGCTATTGAGAACTTTAGCGATTTAGGAAGTGGAATCCATATTGCTATGCAAGACCTTGATATCCGCGGAGCGGGAAACCTTCTTGGAGCAGAACAAAGTGGATTTGTTGCAGATTTAGGTTATGAAACCTACCAGAAAATATTAACCGAAGCTGTTCAGGAACTTAAGATAAATGAGTTTGCCGAGTTATATGGAAATGAAATTTCTTCCGATGGTACCATAAGCGGCGAACAGTTTGTTGAAGAAGCCACTGTAGAAAGTGATTTGGAACTATTATTACCTGCCGATTATGTAACAGGTAGCAGCGAACGCATGTTGTTGTATCGTGAACTGGACGGCTTGACTTTAGATAAGGATGTAGAGGCCTTCCGCTCTCGTTTGGAAGACCGCTTCGGTGCGGTTCCTCCGGAGACAGAAGATTTATTGCGCATTGTTCCGCTTCGCAGGCTGGCTGCACGACTGGGAGCCGAAAAAGTATTCCTCAAAGGTGGCCGCATGACATTGTTTTTGGTGTCTAATCAAGATAGTCCGTACTATCAAAGTGAATCGTTTGGTAAACTAATAGCGTTCATGATGAAGAATCCCCGGATTAGTGACTTGCGAGAGCACAAGGGCAAACGTTCAATGATTATTAAATCGGTTTCTAATGTAGAAACTGCTGTAAGTGTATTAAGGGAGATGGTGGCTACTCTTCCCTAAGATACTTTTGTATCTTCCCTGTGGCACTTTTGTATCTTGCCTGTGGCACTTTTGTATCTTGCCTGTGATACTTTTGTACCACAGGCGTGATACTTTTTTCTCACAGGCAAAAAAGTGTTGGTACTGTAAGTTTTTGATTACCAGTCGTATTTATAAATGAGTTCATCAAATACAGGCTCTTCCTTAATACCTTCCATCCGGAATGCTTCACGGATAAGTGATATTTCTTCCGGGTTAATCAAACGTTCTTTTCGTTGAATGCGATAAAATGTGTTTCGCTTGAGGTTAAGGAATAATAACCGTCTTACTTTAACCGCTGTTGAATAAGGCAACTTATCAAACAAATGTGTAATGCCAAAAGCAAAACATGCCAGAACATCTGGTTGAAAATCGGAACAGTTTTCTTCTTTACCTATAACATGAGCCGGATTAATTACTTGAATACGAATGACTTCCGGTCCTGCATGTTGAGTTACCAGAAAACGCAAACAGTTGGCCGAACGAGGACATTGTGCATGTAAACAATGCGTGTAATCATGGGGAACTTCTTTGTAGTCAAAATCTTGTTTCATTTTGTCAATAGATTATTAAATTATGAAATTTATCTTTTCATCTGTATTGCCTCACTTTCATTACCATATCTATCCATAGCAGTTATGGCATAATATTCGTACTCTTCCCACGGAAAAACAGGAGCATACAGATAATTGGTTTTACGTATCCGTTGCGCTATAATATTTTGCGGATTAGATGTATCTACCGGGTAGGTATCCGAACCATATAATATATAATAAGGCTGGTTGCGTTTATCGCTATCAGTTGAGGCTCCCCAATTTATATGGATATATCCGTTATTCTGATTCACATGTATATATGAAGGTGCACTGGGGGCAATATTATCAAGCCAGGACATAGCCGGCTGAAGAGCCGGAGTTGTATAATAGTTGGTAAGTAGTTCATTATATATACCCTGTGTGTTTTCCATCAGATATTGTACACGGTAATAAGCTTGTCCGGCCAGCTTGTTTTTGCGGGTGAAATTAATTTGCCGTTCAATTTCGTCACTGCTCCAGTTGCCCTCTTTGGGGTCAAGAAAATAAATACCTAATCCCGGAACAATATGCCGGTTATTGCCCTGCTCGTTCCAATCGAGCGCGAAAGGATAAAAGTTATTCCCTCTGAAATACATCATTGGATACAGCTGATCCTGAATACCTTCGGCAAGCCAGGCCTGTACATCCTGATAAACAGAATGGTAAGCATTCCAGCTACGCGATGTGAACCGGGAAGTATCTTTGTATTTTCCAACAGGCGAACTGCTCACCTTCACCCAGCGTTTTGATGCTTTTACTCCTTTATATAAATAACGTACAATCTCTGTGATATTATCTCTGCGCCATTGATTAATATCTTTCCTTTTTCCATAGTTTTTGTATTCTTTTGTGTCCGGAAAGTTAGTAATTTTTTCAGGGTATCGTAAATAATCAAAATGTATTCCATCAATGTCGTAGTTGTCAACAACCTCCTGTACCAAACTCATTAAATACCTTTTAGTGTCGGGATGTCCCGGATTTAAGTACCAGCTGTTTTTATATTGTAAGCAGATGGACGATTGTTTTTTTACCACTGTATTATTGCCCAACGACTGAATATGTTTACGGTTTCCTAATGGAATAGTAACCATCCACGCATGGCATTCCATCCCCCTTTTGTGGCATTCTTCAATAGCAAAAGCAAGAGGGTCGTATCCGGGATTACCATTTGGGCGACCGGTTAACAGTGCATTGTACGGTTCAATTTTTGAAGGATAGTAAACCTCGCCCGTAGTACGTACCTGAAACAATACTGTGTTAAAATTTGCTTCCTTAAGTTTATCCAATATGTTAATTAATTCTGCTTTCTGCCGATTGATGTTTTGTGCTGAAGTAGCCTTTGTTTTTGGCCAGTCTAGTCCGTAGGCCGATGTAACCCACGCTGCCCTGACTTCATATTTAGGTTGAGCAACTGTAAAACTTACAACCGAAAATAAAAAAAGAAATAAAATAGATAATCTCATTAAACACTATTTTTATAAATAACAACAAAGTTAGTAAAAGTGTCCGTTTCTTTATGTTAATTCATGGTAAAGTGCTATTTTTGTTCCCAATCAAGAAGAGAAATCATGTTATCATTTACCATCTGTTTATTATTACTTATTGGCGGTTATTTTATTTACGGTCGGTTTGTAGAGAAGATTATCAAACCCGATGATCGTAAAACTCCGGCAGTTGATCATCCCGATGGAGTAGATTATATCCCGATGCCTGCATGGAAAATATACATGATTCAGTTTCTTAACATAGCCGGGTTGGGGCCTATCTTTGGAGCAATTATGGGTTCGCAGTTTGGAACCGCTTCTTTTATCTGGATAGTTGTAGGAACAATCTTTGCAGGTGCAACACACGATTACCTGGCCGGAATGTTATCGTTACGTAACAACGGTGAGAGTTTACCCGAGACAGTAGGCCGATACCTGGGACTGCCTGCCAAACAGGTGATGCGCATTTTCACTGTTGTGTTGCTCATCCTTGTTGGAGCAGTATTTGCTTCAGGACCTGCCGGACTTTTAGCCGGTATGACTCCGCAGGCACTTGATGCCACCTTTTGGGTAATTGTTATCATGATGTATTATGTGTTGGCCACCTTATTGCCTATTGATAAAGTAATAGGTAAAATATATCCGCTTTTTGCAGCTTCGCTTATTTTTATGGCTGTGGGCATTTTAGTAATGCTGTACTGGTATCGTCCTGATATACCTGAGTTTACCGAAAGCTTCGGTATCAATTATACCGGGTTGGCTATCTTCCCCATGATGTTTGTATCCATAGCATGCGGTGCTATATCCGGTTTCCATGCAACGCAATCTCCTTTAATGGCCCGTTGCATGACGCACGAAAAGCAAGGACGGCGTGTGTTTTACGGAGCCATGGTAACAGAAGGCATTGTTGCTTTGATTTGGGCAGCAGCTGCTACATACTTTTTCAAAGAAAATGGTATCAGTTATTTAGTAGGCGATAAAGAGGTGCTTTATACCGGTGCCGATGTGGCATCAAAGATATCAAAAGATTGGCTGGGACCAGTAGGAGGCATACTTGCAATTTTAGGCATTATTGCTGCCCCCATATCTACAGGCGATACTGCACTGCGCTCGGCAAGGCTTATGATTGCCGATTTCCTGGGAATTGAACAACGCACGATATCAAAGCGTTTGTTAATTTGCATACCATTATTTTTAGTAACTATTGGTATCTTGTTGTTTAGCATCAGCAATAAAGAAGGTTTTAATATTATATGGAGATACTTTGCATGGTCTAATCAAACATTGTCGGTATTTACTTTATGGGCATTAACCGCATATTTAACCCAGAAGCATAAACCCTATCTTATTACCATGATTCCGGCTTTGTTTATGACAGCCGTTTGTGTTAGTTATATCTGTATGGCTCCCGAAGGATTCCAACTTTCGCAAACATTATCTTATACTATTGGCATGGTTTGTGTGGTAATTAGTTTAATATGGTATATAATCTGGCGAATTAAATTCAATAAAAAATATGAGTAGAAAGAAATTTAAAAAATCCACTTGGATATCTTTGGCCTTGTTTATTTATATATCTGCAATGGCAGTTTATTTTCTGCCACGTAATACAGAGATATCCGAAACGGAGAAATACATAACCTTAGCAGTAGCTTATGTTATTGTTTTTGTGTTATGGATAGTTCTGCGTAAAAAAGAACAGCTGAAAGAGAAACGAGAAAACGACGTGTTTAATAATTCACAAGAAAAAAACAATTAACATGAAAAAGTCATTACTACTATTGGCATTTTTAGGATTGGCAATGAGTTCTGTTGCACAATCGAAACCTTTTGGTGAGGGAAAATGGTTTATTAATCCTTCAATAACAGGATTAGATTTAAGTTATAGCAAAGACACTAAAATGAAGTTAGGTGTTGATTTGGAAGCAGGAGCATTTCTGATTGATAATTTTGCTTTATTGGTTGGTGTTGGAGCCGAAGCCAGAGATAATTATCACAGATATTCGGCAGGTGTTGGTGGTAGATATTATTTCAATAACGGTTTGTACGTTGGTGCAGGATTCGATGTGAATAAAGAAAAAAGCCTTGATACCTATTTTAATGTGAACGCTCAGGTAGGCTATGCCTTTTTCCTTACCCGAAACATAACATTAGAGCCAGCTGTATATTGTAAATTGAATACAGACGATGGTGATTTGTCTAAGTTTGGTTTGAAAATTGGGTTTGGACTATATTTTTGAGTGATGAGTAATGAGTTTTGAGTAATGAGTTTTGAGTTACCATGCGGCATCGCTACTCATTACTCAATACTCAAAACTCATCACTCAAAACTCATTACTCACAACTTTTCCTGCAAAAACTTTCCTGTATAACTTTCCTCGCAAGCGGCAATCTCTTCCGGGGTTCCGGCTGCAACCAGATATCCTCCTTTATTACCTCCTTCGGGTCCAAGGTCTATAACATAGTCTGCGCATTTAATAACATCCATATTGTGTTCGATAATAACAATAGAATGTCCTCTTAATATAAGAGCATCAAATGCTTCCATCAGTTTACGTATATCGTGAAAATGCAATCCGGTGGTAGGTTCGTCAAAGATAAACATGGTTGGGTCTGCCTTTTCCAAACTTAAGTAATAGGCCAGTTTAACACGCTGATTTTCACCTCCCGAAAGGGTTGATGATGCTTGTCCCAGTTTAACATATCCCAAACCAACATCCTGTAAAGGTTTTAATCTTCTTACAATTTTCTTTTGTTTATGTTCGGTAAAGAACTCTACAGCCTGGTTTATGGTCATTTCCAGAATATCGTAAATAGACTTATCATGGAACTTAACTTCTAATGTATCTGCTTTAAACCGTTTCCCGTGACAAGATTCACATTCAAGAACCAAATCGGCCATGAATTGCATTTCAACAGTAACCGTACCATCACCTTTACACTCTTCACAACGTCCGCCTTCACTGTTAAAACTGAAATGCCCGGCGGTGTATCCCATTTGTTTAGCCAGGGGTTGATCTGCCCAAAGCTTACGAATCTCATCATAAGCCTTGATATAAGTAACCGGGTTACTGCGGCTCGATTTGCCAATGGGGTTCTGATCTACAAACTCTACATTCCTTAAGTTGTGCAGGTCGCCTTCGATAGAAATAAATTCTCCCGGACGGTCGCTACATTCATCCAGTTCGCGTTTTAATGCCCGGTAAAAGATATCGCGAACCAATGTACTCTTTCCCGAACCCGACACTCCGGTAACTACAGTCATTACGTTCAATGGAAATTTTACGTTGATGCCTTTAAGGTTGTTTTCTCGTGCACCTGTCAGGCTGATATAATTATTCCACGGACGACGATGTTGCGGAATTGGAATCAGGTCTTCTCCCAGAAGGTACTGAACAGTGTGGCTGTTGCTACCTTTTTGAAGATCGTTCATATCACCCTCGTACACAATCTCTCCACCCAGTCTGCCGGCTTCGGGACCTATATCAATAATGTAATCGGCTGCACGGATAATTTCTTCATCGTGCTCAACCACCACTACCGTATTTCCAAGTTCCTGCAACTGGCGTAATACATGAATAAGTTTATCGGTGTCTCTGCTGTGTAAACCAATACTTGGTTCATCAAGAATATATAAACTACCAACCAAACTGCTACCCAGAGATGTTGCCAGGTTTATTCGCTGGCTCTCGCCACCGGATAATGAGTTACTTAATCTGTTAAGCGTAAGGTAGCCCAATCCAACATTTATCAGGAAGCGGATGCGACTGTTTATTTCTGTTAGAATACGTTTGGCTATTGCAGCATCGTGTTCTGTTAGTTCCAGATTATCAAAAAACGTTTTTAAATCGGTAATTGGCAGGTCAACCAGTTCGCTGATATTTTTTCCACCTACCCGTACATACCCGGCTTCCGGTTTTAAACGTGTGCCGTGGCAAACCTGGCATGTTGTTTTTCCCCGGTATCGGGCCAGCATAACGCGGTATTGAATCTTGTATTGGTTTTCTTCAACCATTTTAAAGAAATCATTGATACCTTCAACGTATTTGTTACCTTCCCAAAGTGCACGGCGTTCTTTATCTGTAAGTTCGTAATATGGAGTAAAGATAGGGAAATCAAATTTGGCAGCATTGCGAATAAAATTATCTTTCCAGTCGCTCATCTTCTCACCACGCCAACAAACAACAGCACCATCGTATACCGAGAGCGCCCGGTTAGGAATAACCAGTTGTTCGTCTATACCTATAACCTTTCCAAAGCCTTCGCATTTAGGACAAGCACCTATAGGCGAATTAAACGAGAACATGTTATCGTTTGGTTCTTCAAATTTAATTCCGTCGGCCTCGAATATAGTGCTGAATGTGTGAAGCTGTGTAGTGCCATCGGGCATATAGAAACGTATCATACAAGTACCATCCCCTTCGTACATGGCTGTCTCGGCCGAATCTACCAAACGGCTGATTGCATCTTTGGTGTTTTCAACAGCCATACGGTCAATCAACAGGTATATTGTATCTTTTTCGTTGGGTTGATAATCTTCTATACGGATCATTTCACCGTTTACTTCAAGACGGTTGAAACCTTGCTTAAGGTCAATTTCGAGTTGCTGTGAAATGGTACGGTCGTCAATCAACCTTAGTTTAGTAAGAATGGTGTACCGGGTACCTTCGGGGTAGCTAAGCATACAGTTTATAATATCTTCTGTACTGTGCTTCTTAACCTCCTGCCCACTTACCGGACTGAATGTTTTTCCAATGCGGGCATATAACAACCGTAGATATTCGTATATCTCGGTACTGGTACCAACAGTAGAACGTGGGTTGCGGCTGTTTACCTTTTGTTCAATGGCTATTGCAGGGGGAATTCCTTTAATAAAGTCGCATTCGGGTTTGCTCATCCTTCCCAAAAACTGTCGGGCGTAAGATGAAAGACTCTCCACATACCTGCGTTGTCCTTCGGCATAAAGAGTATCGAATGCAAGCGAAGATTTTCCCGAGCCCGATAATCCGGTTATAACAACAAGTTTATTTCGTGGTATGTTAACATCTATATTTTTGAGATTGTTTACCCGTGCTCCTTTTATATTTATACTTTTCATAAATTGAAAATTGAGAAAGTCCGCAAAGTTAGTATTAAATAATCAAACAGAGATGTGACAGTTGTAAATAAAACACTATATTTGCGATTACTTAAGTTAATTTGAACAATGATGCGTTATAAATTAATATTCTTTTTTATTTCACTAAACCTCTTTCTGTTACAAGCGCAGGAACATCCAAAGCGCGAATTCAGGGGTGCATGGATACAGTGTGTAAACGGTCAGTTTCAAGGAATGTCGACAGATAAAATGAAAGAAACACTCATTTATCAGTTAGATGTTCTTGAAAGAGCAGGTATCAATGCAGTTATGTTTCAGGTACGTCCTGAAGCCGATGCATTATATAAATCACCTTACGAACCCTGGAGCCGTTTCCTGACAGGAACACAAGGAGTTGCTCCCAGTCCTACATGGGACCCGCTGGAATTTATGGTCGAAGAGTGTCATAAAAGAGCAATGGAGTTGCATGCATGGATAAATCCATACCGGGCAAAAACAAATGTCAGAAACAGTTTGGCCAGCGACCATATATATCATGAGCATCCCGAATGGTTTTACACTTACGATAACAAATTGTATTTTGATGCAGCATTGCCCGAGTGTAGAGAATATATTTGTAAAATAGTAGCCGATATAGTAAAGCGTTATGATATTGATGCCATACACATGGACGATTACTTTTATCCGTATCCGGTAAACGGAGTAGATTATCCCGACAATGACAGCTACGCCCGTTATGGCGAGCGATTTACCAATAAGGCCGATTGGCGCCGAAGCAATGTAAACAGGCTGATAAGAAAGCTTCATAAAACAATTCATTCGGTTAAGCCCTGGGTAAAGTTTGGTGTTAGCCCATTTGGCATATACCAAAACAAAACAGACAATAACAACGGAAGCAACACCAATGGACTTCAAAATTACCATGATTTATATGCCGATGTTTTATTATGGGTTGAAAAAGGATGGGTTGATTACAACATCCCACAAATATACTGGCATGTAGGGCATCCAACTGCTGATTATAAGGAATTGATAACTTGGTGGGCCACTAATTGCTATAACCGTCCGTTGTTTATCGGGCAGTCTGTATCGAACACCATTCAGAATGCCGATCCTCAAAATCCCTCTGTAAATCAGCTACCACGTAAAATAGCTTTGCAAAGAACATATAGTAGTGTTCAGGGAAGTTGTCATTGGCCAGCCTCCGGCATTATAAATAACGAAGGCAGATATCGGGATGCTTTGATTACAGAATACCATAAGTACCCGGCTTTGGTTCCGCAGTTCGACTTCATTGATAACAAGCCTCCCAAAAAGGTAAAGAAACTCAAACCAGTATGGGTTCGAGATGGTTATGTGTTATTCTGGACACCCCCGAAAAGTAAAAAAGAAATGGATAAAGCAGTACAGTATGTAGTTTACCGCTTCAATAAAAAAGAGAAAATAAATATTGATGATGCCACACATATTGTAGCAATAACACGTAACAACTACTATTTATTACCTCACGAAAATGGTGAAACCAAATATCAGTATGTGGTTACTGCATTAGATCGTTTACACAACGAATCTAAGATTAAAAAGAAAAAGGTAAAGCTTTAGTGCTTCGCTCCCCAACATCATTTTAAGATAGTGGCTCCTACCCGTTACCACTTAGTGAACGATTTGGACAGACAATTCACACAATTGACCAAAACGTTCCGAGAAATTGAAAATTATTAAGATGAACCAAATAGAAAAAATAGAGCAACAACTTCTTGAGATTGAAAAGAATCTTGAAAAATTGTCAACGGGAAGGAGCATCACACAAGCATGTTACAACTTGTGGAAAGAACGGAAAATACTGAAACGTAATCTTTCCTTGGAAAAAGGAGAGGAAACAGCAGTTCCTATAAATTGGGAATATACTTGGGATAGTGGTGCGCCCATGCCACATATTGTATCAAATGGATACCGGGTATTTCTTGTGTATTATTTAGGCAAGCCAGATCCCAATTGGGACGGAACTTATGTAAAAGTTGTAAATACAAGTTCGGACATAGAGGACTTGATAGTATTAGTTGAGTTCACTCATGTTGTTAATTACAAATTTGGTGGCCCGAATGATGAAGTTATTCACGGACATCCATTATACGAACATGGTTTGGAGGCATATACAGCACATGAAATTATTAACTCAAAGTGGTTGGTTGAACAAGAACAGATAAATTCAGTGCATTCATGTTATAGTTCCGAGAGGTGGAAAAATTTGAGACATTTAATTTTTACTTTTCATGACGAAGTTTTTGAATGTATTACACAAGGGTATAAAGTTGAAATGTTCAAGGGCAGATTTAGAGAAGTTGTATTTGAAGCAACAACAAGATTATTTGCAACGCAGTGAAGCGTTTGCCTACCCAGCTTTTCATTGAAACAAACATCCTTTTTTCTTCCAACAAGTAATCAATTGATTTATTCACTATTGTTTTTATAACTGAAAGCAAGCAATCTATTCAAAATCTCCCCAAAATCTATCTCAATTTCCGCACAAATTTATTGTTTTTGTACCTAAAACTTTTTCGTCCACCTGCAGGTGGACGAAAAGTACCCTACGAGCATACGCAAATTCTCCCACGGGTAGACGCAAATTCTCCCATAGGTGGACGAAAAAATATCAGTTATAAAAATAATAAATTTCCGTAGGAAATGAATTAGTTTTTGCAAGGAAAACAAATAGTTTCAATAAACTTAAAATATGGCTGTTGTTGCTATCCTTACAGATATTTGTTAATTTTGGCAGCAATAGGAATTTTACAGACAATTAATAAAGAATCATAAACAAAAAGATGTGAGCAACGAATTTGAATATAACCTGATAAGTAGTTATAAACCTTCTCTATACCTCTTAATGTTTCTGTTGACAAGCTGTTTCTTTATTGGATGCAGAAACACGTCAAGGAGTATGTTTGAATCGTCTTTCTGTTTGACAGACAGCAGCTTCAATAATAGTGACATATTGTATAAAGTCATTGCATGTGACTCTTCTGGATACATCAATACAATTAGATTAGCTGTGAAACTTGACAAAAGAGCTGAAAAAATTAAAAGTGTTTCAGGGCTTTCTGTTGAACTGAGTGTAGGGGTGGTTAATGATACAGTGAATTATTGGGGAGCAGTATCTGGTCGTTGTTGTTTATATAATTCGGATATATATCTTGATAATAAAGATCGTGTATTATATCTGGATTTTGAAATTGGAGAACTCAAGATTAGTGAATTTAACTGTCTTTACATTACTCCATTCATCGAAACAACATGCTATATAGGGTATGTTGACAGTTATTTTTGGGCTAATACTTTAGATGTATTGGGTAAAAAAGGGACTATAGATGACCCTACAATCTTTCTGGAGAATGAGATTGTCTCAATTGTAAGGCAAGATTCAGTGAGTAATGGTAAGAATATTCGGTTTTATATAAAAGCAACAGAGTCTTTGGATCAGGTAGATTCGATTGACCTCAAACTATACGCAACAGACCCATATAATCAAAATAAGGAACATTCTTCAAGGTTAAAATATGATTGGCTGGAGGCCGATTCTATTGTAAATGCATCAACTTGGTGCAAGATAAACCGTACAGGCCGCAATGGATATGATATAGCAACTATCGAGTTGGATGCAATACTATTAATAGGGTATTCCATTGATTCTGTGTTTGTCAGTCTTAATGACAGGAAGACGTGGTACACCAAGAGAACCCCAGTTAAAATAGCAAATGATATCTGACATACGAATGAGTTACTTTAAATAAAGGTAATAATGAAACTCTTTTTATTAAGACTTTGGACCGGATTATTTGAATTTAACTCACCAATATTCGCAAAACCCATAAAAAGTATATATCTTTGGTGCGAATAGTATAACTCATTTAAAAGAAAAAAACTATGGCAAGCAGAAGAGAACTCAAAAAAAATGTAAATTATATTGCAGGCGAACTGTTCGCCGAGTGCTTAATGAAAAGCAAATTTATTCCGGGAACCGATCAAGTTAAAGCCGATAAGTTAATGGGCGATATCCTTCTTATGCAGGATGAATTTATTAGCCGCATCAGCCATACAGAATCGGGGAATATAAGAGCGTTCTATAAAAAATTCCGTGAAGATTTTAATGCTAAAGTCAATGCTATTATTGATGATTTAGAAAAATTAAATTGATAAAATACACCTAAGAACAACAAAGGTTAAAAGTCAGAAGAATTGCTTCTGGTTTTTAACCTTTTGTTCTATTTAATCGTAACATAAAGAATGAAGAAAGCAATCTATAGTTTTATCTATACTAAAATTCTGGGTTGGAAAGCTGTTTTCACGGTTCCAAAATATGATAAGTCTGTTATTTGTGCTGCACCGCACACATCTAACCTTGATTTGTTTATAGGCAAGTTATACTATGGAACCATTGGTAAAAAAGCTAGTTTTATGATGAAAAAGGAGTGGTTTTTCTTTCCTATGGGGCTCATATTCAAAGCCATAGGAGGTATTCCGGTAAACCGAAACCGGAAAACTTCGCTGGTAGACCAAATGGCAAAAGTGTTTAGCGAAAAAAAGACATTTGATTTGGCCATTACCCCCGAAGGTACACGGAAAGCTAACTCTGAGTGGAAAAAAGGATTCTATTATATTGCTTTAAAAGCACAGGTTCCTATTGTACTTATTGGTATTGATTATAAAACCAAAACAATAACTGCCGGAAAATCGCTTTTCCCTTCGGGAGATATTGATAAGGATATGATTGAAATTAAGAGCTATTTCAAGGGTTTCCATGGAAAGCATCCGGAGAATTTTGCTTATTGATTTTTATGAAAGTCTCACTATTCCAAACAAATATAATCTGGGAGAATATAGAAGAGAATCTAAACCGGTTACAAAAGAAATTAGAATCTTTACAAGAAGGAACCAACCTTGTTATACTCCCCGAAATGTTTTCTACCGGGTTCTCAATGAACAGTGAACAACTGGCCGAACCGGTAACCGGAAACACTATTCGTACTTTAAAAGAACTGGCATCGCACTACCAAACGGCCATTACCGGAAGTTTTATTGCTACCGAAAACAATAAATACTATAACCGGGGATTCTTTATTACTCCTAATAAAGATGCTTGCTATTACGATAAGCATCACCTTTTCCGTATGGGCGATGAGATTAACCATTTTGCTGCCGGCAACCAAAAACTGATCGTTAATTATCAGGGGTGGAACATCTGCCTGCTGATTTGTTACGACCTACGCTTCCCTGTATGGAGCAGAAATGTAAACAATGAGTACGATTTACTTGTTTATACAGCAAACTGGCCTTCGTCGCGCCAGTCTGTATGGGATACTCTCCTGCCAGCCCGTGCGCTGGAAAACATGTGTTATGTTTGTGGAGTAAACCGCGTTGGAACAGATGGTAATGACCTTAATTATCAGGGTGGAAGTGTATTGTATTCTCCCAAAGGAAAGCTTTTAGGAAAAGTACAAGATAACGAAGAAGCCATTGAAACAATTGAAATAGATTTGCAATCTCTACAGACATTCCGCGAGAAGTTTCCGGTATGGAAAGATGCTGATAGCTGGATTATTTTAGACACGGATTGCACGGATGACACGGATTTTAAAACACGGATTTAATATCAGAGGAAAAGAGAGGTTATGCACATATTACCCCTGTCGGGGTAAATGCTTGCAATTATATGAATTAAATCCGTGTTTTAAAATCCGTGTCATCCGTGCAATCCGTGTCTAAATTAACCATAATAAACTCAAAAACTCAAAAACTTATTAATATCTTTGCAAATTCGAGATTATTTATTGACTTAATCTTACATAACTAAATTTTATGAAAACAAACCTTAGTTCTCAAATCACTCTCAACAGGGTTTCCCCTAAATATTACAAACCCGAGAATGCATTTGAGAGGTCAGTTCTGACCCGTTTAGAGAAAATTCCTACAGACATTTACGAATCGGTTGAAGAGGGTGCCAAACACATTGCTGCTGATATTGCCGAAACAATCCGCGATAAACAAAAGAGTGGACGTTTTTGTGTATTAGCGCTGGCTGGTGGCGAATCACCACGTGGCGTATATTCCGAACTTGTACGTTTACACAAAGAAGAAGCACTGAGTTTCCGTAACGTTATTGTATTCAATTTGTATGAATACTATCCGTTAACTTCGGATGCAGTTAACAGTAACCTGAACTCTTTGAAAGAAATGCTGCTGAACCATGTGGACATTGATAAGCAAAACATATTCAGTCCCGACGGTACAACTCCTAAAGACACTATTTTTGAATATTGCCGCTTATACGAACAACGTATTGAAAGTTTTGGTGGTATTGATGTTGCTCTTCTTGGAATAGGCCGTGTTGGTAATATTGCATTCAATGAGCCGGGTTCGCGTATCAACTCTGTTACCCGCTTAATTCTTTTGGATATTGATTCTAGAAATGATGCTGCCAAAACATTTGGTAACATTGATGCTACTCCGGTAAGTTCTATTACCATGGGTATTTCTACCATTCTGGGCGCCAAGAAAATATACCTCATGGCATGGGGCGAAAACAAGGCTCAGATGATTCAAGCCAGTGTGGAAGGTAATGTTACGGATACTATTCCGGCATCGTACCTGCAAACGCACAACAATGCACATGTAGCTATCGACTTGTCGGCTGCAAGCAATCTTACACGTATTCAACGTCCGTGGTTGGTTACCTCGTGCGACTGGAACGATAAACTTATCCGTAGTGCAATTGTGTGGCTTTGTTCTATTGTAAAGAAACCCATACTTAAGCTTACCAATAAGGATTATAACGAGAATGGATTGAGTGAGCTTCTTGCTCTGTATGGTTCGGCATACAATGTGAATATCAAGATATTCAATGACTTCCAACATACCATTACCGGATGGCCGGGAGGTAAACCCAATGCCGATGATACCTATCGTCCGGAACGTGCCAAGCCTTTCCCCAAACGTGTGGTAATCTTCTCTCCGCATCCCGATGATGATGTTATTTCGATGGGTGGTACCCTTCGCAGACTGGTTGAACAGAAGCATGAAGTGCATGTTGCTTACCAAACATCTGGTAACATTGCTGTTGGCGATGAAGAAGTTATTCGTTTCCTACACTTTATAAATGGCTTTAACCAACTCTTCGATAACGGTGGTAATGCCAGTATCAACGAGAAATATACTGAGATCCGTAAATATCTTAAAGAAAAGAAAGAAGGTGATCTGGATAGCAAAGACATCTTAACACTGAAAGGGTTAATTCGTCGTGGTGAAGCTCGTACAGCATGTACATATAACAATATTCCGCTTAACCGCTGCCATTTCCTTGATTTACCATTCTATGAAACCGGTAAGATTCAAAAAGATCCGATCAGCGAAGCCGATGTAGAGGTTATTCTTAAATTCCTTCGTGAGGTGAAGCCTCATCAGATATTTGTTGCCGGCGACCTTGCCGATCCTCATGGTACACACCGTGTATGTTTGGATGCCGCTCTGGCAGCTATTGATATTGAAAAAGAGGCAAACGCCAAATGGTTGAAAGATTGTCGTATATGGATGTACCGTGGTGCTTGGGCCGAATGGGAAATTGAAAACATTGAAATGGCTGTACCTATCAGTCCGGAAGAATTGCGCGCTAAACGTAACTCCATCCTGAAACATCAATCGCAAATGGAAAGCGCTCCGTTCCTTGGTAATGACGAACGTTTGTTCTGGCAACGTTCGGAAGACAGAAACAGGGCTACTGCTGCATTGTACGATGATTTAGGACTTGCTTCGTACGAGGCTATGGAGGCGTTTGTGGAGTATGTGCCGTTGTAATTAGTAGTTAGTAGTTAGTAGAATCCATGCGGCATCGCTACTAACTACTAACTACTAACTACTAACTACTAGCTACTAACTACTAACTACTAACTACTAGCTACCTTACCACCGGAAACTGCGATACACGCAATGTGGTACATCCATACGGTATTAAAGTAATTTCTTTAACCGGTTCGTTTTCCCATCTTACCGAAAACGGTATTGGACCAGCCATTTCGTTATAAAGCTTCCAGTTGGGTATTGTTTTAGCTTTTACTTTCATTTCTATTGGAGCATTTTCCAGATTCCAGAAATAAGCAGCTTTCATTTTCTCCTCGTTTACACTAACCTGAAATACCTCTTTAGTTTTATTCTTATCGAATTGAAGTATTCCGTAATTCCAAGGTGTTTTAGGAGTTACTTCCCAGTACGATTCACCATATTGTTTCTTTTCGTTATCAGTGAAGTCTTTTTTAGTCCACTCTTCTTCAATCTTTAAAGCATACATCAGTGGTCCCCTTTGTACTGTGATGGATTTTTCGTGCCAGGTATCATCAATCTGAATACCCATTGGCATGTGTAGTTCCACAATATCTCCAGTACTCCATTCACGGTCGATTACTTCCACAACATTACCTTTTACTGTTCTATAAGGTTGGTTATTTATGGTGATAACAGCTTCTTCACACCAGGAAGGAATACGTATATGGAAGGGGAAACTTACAGTTTTAATACGTTTGGTTTCTATATTTAAGGTAAAACGTATTTTATCATTCATTGGGTAATAGGTATCTTCCACCATTTTTACGGTTATACCACCACCAACTTTGGCCGTTACCTCCGAAGGAGAATAAACCAAGGCTGCCAAACCATTATCGGGTGTAGCATACCAAAGGTTCTGAACAAACTTAGGCCATCCCTGATGCATATTCGAGAAACAACAAGGATATCCCGACAGAGTACCAAAAACAATATCAGTACCACCATGGTTAGTATCTTCATAGAAATTACGGTGATGCCGCGTTACCATTACCTGATTAGCCTGTTGAAAATATTGTTTGTACATAAAATCATCGGTTACCTGTGTTGGTAAAGCATTGAAGGCTATTTTTTCCAGATGCTCCATATAGTCCTGATCGCCTGTTATGCCTATTATTTTTTCCAGCGAGTACATCATTTCTACAACCGAACATAACTCTACGCCTTGTGTGGGGTTGTTGCCATGCAGTCCTTCATCGCCTCCATACATGCCCTGAGCCTGTCCGTTGAACATTTTGATATCGGCAAAACCTTTTTTTAGTGTATGCAGGTATTCCTTATTACTATCTTGCTGGTAATAAATGGCCGGTTCTTTTATTCCCTGAGCCAGATTTACACAGTGGATGGTATTGAACTTCTTCAAATCGTCTGTACAACAGAACATGTGTATAAAGTTATGTGCCTGGCTGTGTATTAATTTTCCCAAATCGAGCAGGAAAGTTTCGCCGGTTATGTTATACAACCAATATATGATATCTAAATTATCGCCTGCACGGTATCTTGCCCAAAAAGTCCAGTTGCCTAATTGTTTTTCGGGTAGTGTTTCTAACTGATACTTGAAGTATCTGCTCATAAAACTGATAACGCGTTCGTCCTGGGTTGCCGAGTAATATTGTTGAAGAATCTTCAATACTACCATCCGGGGCCACCAGTCATGGGCGTTATCCCGCTGAATACCGGATTCATGGGGATAGTCTTTATTCGGTCCGAAAAATCCATTCGCCTTTTGACTTTCTAATGCCCACTCTACCCATGGTTGAACTTTTGCCTGTAATTCCTTATCGTCAAGTATATAGGCTAAGGGTAATAAACCATCTATCCAGTACGGTCCACGTTCCCACTGATCGCCATCTCCACCCAGCCATCCGTTACGTTGGCCCATTACGTGAGGATACAGTTGATCCATGTGGCCACTTGCTCCGGCCTTCTGGCGGACAAGCATTTCATGTAGCCAACCTTTGGCTTTCACTGATCCCAATGGTAAATCCAGATAGGGTTTCTGTACCAAAGGATAACGGTTGTTTGGATAATCAGGAGGGGCGATTCTGCCCGATGCACTAACTGATAAGGAAGATAAAAGAAGTGCGATAATAATTAGTTGTTTCATAATAATGGTATAAAAAGAAATTCAATAAATAAGATTGTAAATTCTCCTCCTCCGCCCTACGGGCACCTCCTCCTTTCTTTGTGCCAACTGACATAAAGAAATTGAAAATAAAAAACGATCTTTGAAATTCTGTTATAAAATCAAGAAGTTATTGATTT
>NZ_QVMJ01000078.1:515-761 GCF_010500955.1 Bacteroides sp. 519 | reverse complement strand
GGATCGTCCTAGGGTAAAACTGGTGACTGGGGCTAAGTCGTAACAAGGTAGCCGTACCGGAAGGTGCGGCTGGAACACCTCCTTTCTGGAGCATGTCTTATACCTAAAAAGACTTATCAAAATGATACAAGGTTTTTCTTGTGTCTACTTGTTTGTTATGTTTATATATATGATCTGTAACAAGAGAAATTAGAAGCCGAGCCCCGTGGGGTTAGGTTGAACTAGTCCTATAGCTCAGTTGGTTAG
>NZ_QVMJ01000078.1:0-429 GCF_010500955.1 Bacteroides sp. 519 | reverse complement strand
ATTCTTCATTACTTTCGGGGGATTAGCTCAGCTGGCTAGAGCACCTGCCTTGCACGCAGGGGGTCAACGGTTCGAATCCGTTATTCTCCACTCTTTTAAGTACTGAGTTTAGAGTACTGAGTCTTGAGTTCTATACTCAAAACTTCTCACTCACTCATAACTTGAAACACGATCTTTGACATGATGTACAAGCAAAAAGTAAACAATATTTTTAGTAACGAGCTAAAAGTATGATTCAACCCTTTAAGTATTGAGTTAAGAGTTTACAGTATTGAGTTCTATTCCGCAAGGTTAAACTCACTACTCATCACTCACTACTCATTACTCAAAGAACAAAGAAAGTAAATAAGGGCACATGGTGGATGCCTTGGCTCTCGGAGGCGATGAAGGACGTGATAAGCTGCGATAAGCTTGGGTAAGGTGCAAATA
>NZ_QVMJ01000077.1 GCF_010500955.1 Bacteroides sp. 519 | reverse complement strand
GATCTCCATCTTGTACCAAAGACCAACTCACAAGGGCTGCCTCAACATGAAGCTGGTAGTGGTCTTCCTGCTAGCTGCCATTCCTGTTTGCTGCTACGCAAGTGGTTCTGGCTGCAATGCAATGGACAATGTTATTGCAAAGACAATTAATGGGTCTGTGACAACGGATGAATATCTTGAAGTGATTAGTAAATACGTAGCTCTTCCTTATAATAAGGCAGCTGTGATCCAGTTCAAACAATGTTTTAACGACCAGTCTGAGGAGACTCTGGACAATGTGACTGTGGTGGTGGATGCAATATATAACAGTGAAGATTGTCCACAGACATCATAAACTCCCATGAGTACTTTGGCTCACAGACAAAGAAAATGGTCACAAGTCAGCAGCTGATAACACACATTGTAACTTTTCTTTCTTAAGTTTATCTTTCTGCCTATAAAGTGCAA
>NZ_QVMJ01000076.1 GCF_010500955.1 Bacteroides sp. 519 | reverse complement strand
GTAGAAAGAAATGCCTTTGAGATTCCAACAATTGTCTTGCACTTTATAGGCAGAAAGATAAACTTAAGAAAGAAAAGTTACAATGTGTGATATCAGCTGCTGACTGGTGACCATTTTCTTTATTCTGTGAGCCAAAGTACTCATGGGAGTTTATGATGTCTGTGGACAGTCTTCACTGTTATATATTGCATTCACCATCACATTCACATTGGCTAGAGTCTCTGGAGTCTGGTCAAGAAAAGCTTGTTTGAACTGCCTCACAGCTCCCTCATCATAAGGAACAGTTGTGTATTTATTAATCACTCCAACATATTCATCCGTTGTCACAGACCCATCAATTGTCTTTGCAATAACATCGTCCAATGCTTTGCAGCCAGAACCACTTGCGTAGCAGCAAACTGGAATGGCAGCTAGCAGGAAGACCACTACCAGCTTCATGTTGAGGCAGCCCTTGTGGGTTAGTCTTTCGTCAAG
>NZ_QVMJ01000075.1 GCF_010500955.1 Bacteroides sp. 519 | reverse complement strand
ATAACCCCCAGTGAAGCGAAGCGACTGGGGGTAGATAAATCACTCACTCGCATGGGAACCCGATAAGGGTTCAATTGGATATTCAACACCTTCGGCGTTGATGAGATTGAGTCTATTCTCCCCCCCAGTCGCTTCGCTTCACTGGGGGTTATTCAAATTTTACCCCAAGGGGTAATTGCTTGTGAACTCACTTTTAAGTATGAATAATGCAGGCTATAAAAAGATGTGGTGAATTATCTTCTAATAACGGCAAAATTAACTTTTAAATGTGCAGAAACTAACTTCTGAATGTGCATAATTAAACAGGGCTGTTTATAAACAACTGATTGGCTGTTTATATAAAACCAATTAGCTCTTTATAGAAAGCTAATTGGTTGTTTATAAACAGCCGAGTTTGAATGTGCAGAAAAAATAGTTATTTACTACGGATGCGGGAGTTAATTTGTGGGGTTGGGGAAGTTAATTAATATGCTAATACCAAAGACAATACTTTTTTCTTACCTTTGCTATAAATCCGCAACCCCGAGTAACATGAAAATAATTCCATACGGTATCAGCGATTACGAAAGAATCAGCCTGCAAGATTATTATTATGTGGATAAGACCCGTTTTATCCCTTTGGTA
>NZ_QVMJ01000074.1 GCF_010500955.1 Bacteroides sp. 519 | reverse complement strand
TTTGAGCTTCTGAAGAAAAGCAAAGGCAGGCACCACCATGGTAAAGTTTCTGCTGCTGGCTTTGGCATTTGGTCTGGCACATGCTGATCCTCAGATTGCAGGACAATGGAATACCATTGCCATCGCTGCTGACAATGTGGACAAGGTAGAGGAGGGAAAAGAACTGAGACTCTATGTTCGTGAAATTTCTTGTAATGCGGATTGTACTGAAATGGGTGTCACATTTTATGTCAAAGCAAATGGCCAATGCTCAAAGACGACAGTCACTGGATATAAGCAAGAAGATGGCACCTATAAAACCCAATTTGAAGGTGATAATAGATTTGAACCTGTGTATGTAACATCAGAAAACATTGTCTTTGTCAGTAAGAATGCGGATAGATCCGGCCGGGTAACACATTTGATTTTTGTTGTTGGAAAGGGTGAGCCTTTGACTTCTGAACAACAGGACAAACTTGAGACCTTTTCTAAGGAACGAGGCATTCCATCAGAAAACATTCAAAATGTTCTGGCCACAGATACATGTCCTAAGTAAAAACCTATAGATGTCAACAGGATGAGCATTATGAATCCTATTCTCTTGACCATGGAATTAGTATCACATCTAAATCACCATTTCTTCCTAAATGAATTTTCCCCTCTCCTGTGAAGTGAGGATACTTCATACTAAATTCCTGACTTGCCTTTCCTTCCATTTCTTATGATCATGAG
>NZ_QVMJ01000073.1 GCF_010500955.1 Bacteroides sp. 519 | reverse complement strand
TGGTGCAGTGGTATAGTTGGTACCAATATTAAAGCCCGATGTTACATCATCGAGCGTAACAGGACTTACACCAGTAATAAACATACGCTCCAACGCCATACCGTTGCCAGTAGTAACCAGTTTGAGTATATTAAAGAAATAACGATAAAATCCTTCGCCATGTGTGGCATCCTTATAGGCTTTTTTACCTATGTTAGCCAGAATGGAGTTGGTGAAGTTATCGTACTCATCAATAATCAAGTAGATGCGCAAACTTAGTTGGGAGGCTTGCATATTAAGGTATTGTAAGCGATCGGCAGCCGTTTGGCGCTTCATTAATTCTTCCTCAAAATCGGAATGGAAGAAACGCCTGTAACGTCCTACGAATTCTACAAACTGTTCGTGACAATGGCTTTCAAATGTTCGCAGCATATTCTCGGGCTGCGAATCTACTCCCGAGAAGTTGAAGCGCAATATCAAAAACTTGGCCCTTAGTTTTGTTGGATGATTGTATATCCACCGTTCGCCAAAAAGTTCTTCGAACCGGTCTTCGTTATTGATGTCGTAATAAGCATCAAGTACATTGAGCCACAAGCTTTTCCCGAAACGGCGAGGCCGGATCAAAAAGAAATAAGATACAGATTGCTCTACCAAAGGGATAAAACGGGTCTTATCCACATAATAATAATCTTGCAGGCTGATTCTTTCGTAATCGCTGATACCGTATGGAATTATTTTCATGTTACT
>NZ_QVMJ01000072.1:312-1197 GCF_010500955.1 Bacteroides sp. 519 | reverse complement strand
ATGGCGTTGGAGCGTATGTTTATTACTGGTGTAAGTCCTGTTACGCTCGATGATGTAACATCGGGCTTTAATATTGGTACCAACTATACCACTGCACCAGAATTCAACAGCCTGGTAGGTTTCTCGGAAGAGGAACTACGCACCATGCTTGAATACTATCAGGATGAGGGGGTATTACCAATGACTGTTGCCGAAATAGTAGCCGAAATGAAGCCGTGGTACGATAATTATTGCTTTGCTGAAGATATGTCGGATGAGTCGATGTATAATTCGGACATGGTGCTTTATTACCTTAATAGATTGATACAGTCAAAGAAACCACCTCGTGAAATGGTTGACAAGAACATCCGTACCGATTATAACAAGCTTCGTTACTTGATAAAAACAAATCGTGAAGTGGATGCCAGCTCCAATCTATCTGTTATCCAAGAGATTATAGAAAAGGGATATACCACAGCTGTGCTCAATGATGGCTTTTCGGTTGATGAGATGTTGAAGCCCGATAATTTTAAATCATTGCTTTACTATTTTGGATTGGTAACTATACAGGGTACAGAATTCGGTGATGTTTTGTTGGGTATTCCTAACCACACTGTTCGCGAGCAAATGTACACCTATTTAATAGAGGGTTTAGTTGATGCTGATATATTCCGTCTCGACTTTTACGAGCTGGCCGGTTTAATGAAAAACATGGCTTACCGTGGCGATTGGAAAGTTGTATTTACCTACATTGGCAGTGAGTTGGAAAAACAAAGCCGCATCCGTCAGTTTATGGATGGCGAAGCTCATGTAAAAACATTCTTATTGGCCTATTTGGGGTTGACAAACTATTACCAACTGATGCCCGAATACGAATTGGGCAAAGGATATACCGACTTTTACTTC
>NZ_QVMJ01000072.1:0-224 GCF_010500955.1 Bacteroides sp. 519 | reverse complement strand
ATGCATCGGACCAGATAGTAACAAGCACCATTGGCGGTGCAAAGCTGAGGCTGATAACAGTGGTGTTCCGCGGATGGGAGATTGTAGAGATGGTGGAGAGTTTTTAATAAACAGCAAAAGTGAAAAGTAACATGAAAATAATTCCATACGGTATCAGCGATTACGAAAGAATCAGCCTGCAAGATTATTATTATGTGGATAAGACCCGTTTTATCCCTTTGGTA
>NZ_QVMJ01000071.1 GCF_010500955.1 Bacteroides sp. 519 | reverse complement strand
GCCAGTGAATTTCTGTTGCACGAAAAGATTGCTGCCAACGAAGCAAAAGGCTCCCGTCAGCAAGAAGTATTTAAATACATGGTTCCCGCCCCTTACCGTCCGGATGCACACTACAATGCCCCCATCACTGCCGGTAAGAGTTACAGCTACCGTTACACCCGTACCTACCCTGTAACAGCCGGCATGAAGAACCTGAAACTAACCATCGGAGGTAACATTACCGCTACCGACCGTAGCTATTATAAAATTCAAAACGTAGACACACTAAGCTACGTAATTGCCTCGATGGACGAACTGGCCGACGGTAGCTTGCTGGGTAACCCGGAATTCACTACCGATCAGCGTACCGAATACATGCACGCCCTGAAGTTATTACGTAACCGTGAATACCAACGCGCTTTGAGCATCTTGAGTGATTACAAAGATTACAACACCGCCGTTGCCCTTACCTGCTTGGGATACGATGGACGAGCCTATAATATGCTTGCTACGTTGCCTCAAACGGCAAACACACATTACCTGGCTGCTATTCTCTGCTACCGGTTGAAGGAGCATCAGGCCGCTGTTGATCACCTGATGGAAGCTTGCCGCCTGGATCCGGGCAAGATAAACCGTGCGGAACGCGATCCGGAGATAAGTAAGATGATACGCGATTATAATTTACGTGAACACTTAGATAAATTATGAATAAATATTTAGACACAGATGACGCGGAATTACACGGATTTTAAAACACGGATTTAATACCGGTTTAAAAATTAAATCCGTGTTTCAAAATCCGTGTAATCCGCGCAATCCGTGTCTGAAAAAGAATTAACGATTAACAATCGGGGAAACCCAATATTATTTATTAACCAATAAACAAAAAGATGAAAATGAAAATGAATTTTAAGTATGCGATGATGGCTTTCGCTGCCCT
>NZ_QVMJ01000070.1 GCF_010500955.1 Bacteroides sp. 519 | reverse complement strand
ACGGTAAGGGGCGGGAACCATGTATTTAAATACTTCTTGCTGACGGGAGCCTTTTGCTTCGTTGGCAGCAATCTTTTCGTGCAACAGAAATTCACTGGCAAGGGCAATGGAGTCTTTGTCTTTAGGCAGCAGCGGTTGAAGATCTTCGGGACCAATGCCTCTGAAGTAGAATTCACGGTACTTGGGCGGAACGGCATCCAATGTAATCTGCCGGCGAACGGGCGAAGATTCAATTAGCTTCTGTCGTTCTTTGCGGTACTTGGCACCTAGCTTCGAGGTGTCGGCACGAAGGGCTAGCTGACGGTTCAGGTCGTTACGGTAGCGTACATCGTGGGCCATGAGTTTCAAGCGAAGTTCTTCGGCGTGTTTAATGTTGTAGGCGTCGTACTTGGCTTGTTCGGCGTTACGCCAGTCGCGGTACTCTTGCATCAATGCCCATTTGTTATAGTATTGATCCAGGTTGGTTTTACGACGGCGGCCTAGTTCACGATTTACGCCACGGTGATCAACAAAAGCCGAATCATAGGCAGAGGGGTCGATAATGCTGGCCAGGTAGTTTTGATAACGTTCGTAGTCTTGCTTTTGAAGGTCTACAAAGTTTTTACCACGCAACACTACATCGTCCAGATGAACTACCGAGTCGGGAGTTATTAGCTCGGGGGTAAGGGTTACCTGAAAGTCGTCCGACAAGTAGGCTTCGGGAACGTGTACGATAAAGTCGATGTTCACCTGTCCTTCCCGCACAGGCGCAAAGCGTGCACGGGAAGTGACGGTGACTTGAGACAGAGTGTATACTTTATTGGTATCCAGACGGGCCTCGTCCTGGTTATTTTCTTCAATGTTTGTGAGTTGTGGCTGTTGACTGTAATTTACCTGTTCGGCCAACACCATGGGGCTACCATTACTTTGACCGGGACGATTCCCCGGGTGGGTAACAGTGATACGACTACGTTCAAGGAACAACCGTTCCGTAAGGTGGCGTTTGCGGGTATTGCTGTTATTGGTGTTGCAAGAAACAAACATGAATAACAAGCAAAACAGGTATAGGTATAGGGTTCTCTCTCTCATAAAAATCTAATATGCCAATGTGGATAATGTGCCAATGTGCCAATATCCCAATGTGGATAATATGCTAATGTTAATATGCCAATGTGGATAATGTGCCAATATGCCAATGTAAAAATATGCTGATCTAAAAATATGCTGATAGAATTAATAAATTTATTAATTATGCGCAGCCAATTGGCACATTGGCATATTAGCACATTGGCACATTACCTTCTTTGTTTTAATTCGTCTTCTTTCTTCTTAGCTAGTTCTGTCA
>NZ_QVMJ01000006.1 GCF_010500955.1 Bacteroides sp. 519 | reverse complement strand
TAGTTCTGAAAGGATAAAATTTGGATAACCCCAAATAAGCAATAAAGGGAAATATACAAATCTTCCGAACATGACTGGGCAACGCCTGGGGTAATAACAGCCACGCTCTAGCGCCCTGAAAGGGCAGTTTAATTATTGAGCTGGGCTTTCAGCCCGCTTTTATGGGGTGTTTCCCATTACCCCAGGCGATGCCTGGGGCTGAATTAAGTCGGGCTTACAGCCCGTAGAACGCGGATTATAAACAATGCAAAAATATTCCGAATATGTTATGAGTGAAGGTTTGTCTACTCCCGGCAGGTAATTGCTTACAATTGAGCTTAAATCTCCGTTTTGTATTGCTTTAATTCATTCCTTAACTCTAATGCTTTGTTATCTGTAACTTTATCCATAAAAGCCCAGAATCTATCGTTATGACTCATTTCTAACGTATGGCATAGCTCGTGTAACAAAACATAGTCTATAAGATGTTGTGGTAAGAGTAACAGGTAAAAAGTTAGATTTATATTGGCTTGTGAAGAGCAACTTCCCCACCGCCCTTTGCTAGAATTGATTTTAACGCCTTTGTAGGGGAGATTGTACTTCTGGGATAACATTGTAAGCCGAGGGGGTAAAATAGCCTTAGCATTGCGCCGTAAACCCTCTTCGATGACCTTTTGTAGCCACAGTTGTATCTCTTCATTATCGAAGTTGGCATTAGGCGGACAAACAATTTTCATTTCGCCTAATGCTGAATGGGCCAGATACTTGTTTTGGGTTCCCTGCACAAGGGTGAGTTTAAAGTGCTCGGCATTTATTTTATAGTCCAGATTTATTTTACGGGCTGGTTTAACCCGCTCGCGCGAATCCAGAAGTTTATGCCGAAGGCTTTCTATTGCAGCGTCCAAGTCTTTCCGGGTAGTGCCAGATGGAACAGATACATATATTGCATCGCTCTTGGTATGAAAAATAAAACGTCTGGCCCGTGAATTTACACGTACTACCAAACGTCCCAGTTCTTTATCTTCAATTATCTTCAAGTGAGTAGATTTTGAGTAATGAGAAGCAAAGATAACTTTTTTAACCGCAGAGTACGCAGAGTTTCGCAGAGTTTAAGATTCAATGCTGCATAGAAATTAAAAACTCTGCGTTAATCCGCGAAACTCTGCGGTTAAAATTAGAATCTAGAAACATGATCACTCACCACCCGAAACATAAAATGTGTGTTTCAGCACTTTTCCAGGTAAACGGAAAACTACATCTATTGAGTTTTGTTCGTCGCGCAGGCAGTCTTCTGTATCGTAGGTTATAAGAATATCGCCTTCGTAGGGGCTGGCTTGTAACTTCGATGCACAATTGGCCGTTAGTTTGGGCATGGCTGCCGTAGTGATGGGTTTACCTTTCAGCATCAGGGTGATTGAATAGGTTTTGTTATCTATATGTTCACCATCTACAGTAATGAAGGTTGGTAGTTTTTTGTAGTTTTCAACAACTCCCTTTACCCATTCTTGCCTGGTTTTATCGAAGAAATAGTCCATTGCCGGACGTAGTTTGTTTATGCGCTGGTTTATTTCTTCAACAGATTCAATCGTATCCAGTTCTTTTTCCATTTGGGTAACCAGTTGCTCCATTTCTTGATCTCTGGCTTCGAACTCAGCAACAAGTTGTGCATGCTCGCTGGCAGGGAAAGGATATCTCACCGCATAAGCATAGGTAATTTTGTTGGTTTTCTTGTCTTGCCGCTTTTCCCAATACGAACCATCTACTTTAGAAAGAGAAATACCTTTGATATACGGTATAGAAGCCGCACGCGTTGAACCTTCGGCTGTGTATTGATCGAGGAATTCGGAGATGTGGTCGTTATTGGTAGTAGTTTGCTTAATAGTATGACTGTCAGCAAATTCAATGTTCTGGGCAACCGATTGAATAATTTGTCGTTTAATACTTGCCAAACACTGTTCTCTGGCTGCCTCCATGGTAGTAGCTTCGGCCGATGCAACGATAAATTCAGCTTCGGCCGATTCGTACCACACAGGAGCCTTTTTGTCGCTTTTATCGAGAACTTTGTATTTCTGTGCAAAAACCTGCATTCCCCCTATCAGGAGGAATACAAGCAGATATATTACTTTTTGTTTCATTTCATCGGATATTTATTTCCAGGTAACAGGTAAATCACGGATGATTACTTTGCAACCTCGCGCAGCTATTTCTACATAAGCCAATGTGTCGAACTTCTTAACCACATCGCGTATTTCAAATACTTTTCCCACTTTAATACCGGTAGGCATTGGAATATAATGTCGGTCGGCAGTTGTTCCATAAGCTGCAACGTTGCGATGCTGGGTCAGGGTTCCACCATCTGGTGTAATAACCGTTTCCATATAAATACTTGCATCTACTTTTGCCTCTTCGTTCACAAATTTACCATAAAGGGTAATGGTTTGCGATACGGTGTTTCCTTCGCAACTAACAACCTCAAACTGTAAACCATTGCAGGATATACTTACCGTATATTGGGGTTCTTCCTCTATTACAGGTGTTCTTGGTTTTAGTGGGCCTAGTGGTTCGAGTACTTCTTCTATTAGTTCGTCGTCCTCAGGCTGAACAGGCTCAACTGGCTTATCAGGCTCATTAAACTGAATGTATTTTGCGATGGAATCCATTAAAGCAGCTGCATCGTCTCCGCAAGGGCTGCTCGAAGATATGTCCTGCAAAAGGATAAGTGCCTCTTCATAATTGCGCCGGATGTACAGGCTGCGGGCTGATCGCAGTTTCTTATCACAATCCAGTACCTGCGATCCGCTGAAAGATGTTTCGAGCAACTGTGTGGCTTCGGTATAGCAACTAACTGTTTCCGGCACACTCGATAAATAGGCCATTGCTTCATCGTACTGCTGCATATTGATCATTGTTTGAGCTTTCAGCACGATGGTTTGGCAGTTTTGCTCGTAGTATTCAACAATACGTTTGCGGGTAGTACGAATAAACCGGAGAAATGCAGGGTTATTAGACTTTATTCCGTTCAGTAGGGCAGCCATTGCTGCTTCCTGGTTTCCTGTGGCATCTCCACTCACTTCGATGATAACATTGCCATAAATGCTATCATCGTATCGGTTTTTTGCAGTAAGAGTGAATTCACCGGTAAGCAGGGTTACATCACGGATTAATCCTTCTGTGCTTCGGGTATCGGTAATTGTTAGCTCGGGCACGATAACGAAAGCGTTGTACAGAGAGTTTGCTCCGGCGTTGTTTCGGGCAATAATCTGCTCAACCTTCAGTTTCATGGCATTCTTAACCTTTTCGCTTATTCCATCTTGTGTGGGAGCCCCTGCAACAAAATGAATGTTTTCCTGTGCCATTACTCCCATAGAAACGAACAGGAGCAAAAGAACTGTTTTAATTCTGTTATTCATAACTGTTCAATTATTCAATTGTTACTGTCAACCCTTGTCCCATAGTTACTACACTGGCTTTGTATTCACCTTCGAATAAACCATTCAGGAAGGTTCGTAGTTGGCTACTAAACCGTGATGTAGTAAATGCTCTACCTTGCTCTTCGTCGTAAATAGGTATCTGCATGGAAATATCCAGTACTTTATCGCTGCTATTTATGCTATACACACCATTAAGAGCGTTTGCGTGAAGCCAATCTTCCATAACCATCAGGAACTCATCACCATTGTTCAGCGACGATTCGAAATCCCATTCGGTAACCGATTTGGCAAGTACCATTTGGATAAGTATTTCCTTTCCGTTTCTAACAATATCGTTAAAGGAGTTCTGTAAGCGCGAAAAGAAATCATTCTGTATCTTCTTGAAAGCATAATCGGCCAGTTTCAACGAGTCGGTTGTAACATATCTGCCACTCAGAAACTCGGCACTTGCCAGGTTTCCATCGGTCTGAAACTCCGTTGCACGTAGTTCAAGCGTAACCTCACTTTGTCTTCCAGCGTGGGTAGCAACAAATATTTTGGTGGTTACAATGATATCTGCGCTCATGTTCTGAATCATTTTGGCTACAGCATCCGATTGTGATCCGGCGGTGAGAACATCATTTCTTTTTAAACGCTTCAATTGCGAGATGAAATCTTTGGTTTTGTATCCCCGGTTGCTGAATTCGCTGGTAACACGGCTTACTGCCATGCTCAACATCTGGTTGTTATCCAGAATATCGCGTACATCTTCGCCCTCCTTGGTATAAGGAATAACCAATACAGTAGGCAACTTTACTGAACTTCCAGGACCTCCGGCATCCATTGTAAGGTTGGTTATTACCTTGTTGCGGATAAGGTCTTTTTGTAAAGCATTCGATAGAATAACAACTTCTACAGAGGCTTTATAAGCCTTTCCCTCTTTCACCGGATCGCCCAGTTCATTCAGTGTTTGTACAAAGATGTTATACCTGTTTTCATCGAAAAAACGGGTGTCGTAACTGGCCTTTCTCTCTGTAATCAAAGGGTTTCCGTTGTTTACTCCTTCAACCCCAGTATAAAACAGCGTATAAAAAGCCGATTTGGCTGCCATTACTACAGCATCCTTTTTCTTGGCACTAACCCCTGTTGCACGCAATGTAAGCGTGTTAGAGCCTTTTTCAACAAAACTCACATCCCCTGAATAGTTCTGTGCCAGAATTATCCCGGGGATGAAAAGAGCTACTATTAAACAGTATTTTTTAAGCATAATGATGAAGTTTTGAGTGATGAGTTTTGAGTAATGAGTGATGAGTTTTGAGTGGTGAGTGATGAGTTTTGAGTAATGTATAGCTAAACTCAAAACTCATTACTCATCACTCATTACTCATTACTCAAAACTTATTTATTCGTTTTCTCTAACAATATTACCCAAACCACCTAAGAGGGTTTGTTTTCTTGAAACTACAATGATTTTGTTTTCTTCGTTAAAAGCTTTAAGAATCTCTTCGCCGCCTTTATTTACTTTGCACAACGAAATGTCGTCGCCTTCTACCGATTTCACATTTAAACGGCCAACTTCTTTGCGAGCAACACGTCCGGCAACTTCGCGAGCAATATAAACAGTGAATTTTTGATTGCTGATAACTCCATGAGCACTACCAACATTGATGTACACTTCTTCGGCTTTATCTTTCTTGCTCTTATTAACTTCGATAATTGAGCCTTCAATTTTGAAATAATTATCTACGAAATCATCCATGTCGAAAGTAGCACTACAAGCAGCAGCCATAGCAGCTTGTCTTTCTTTGGCAGTACCACTTGCTGTAAACGATTCGGTTCCAATTAACGTTCCGTTATTGGGGTTGATTACCTTAACTGTTAATGACGCTTTTGCCGAATAATAACCCGGTTTTCCATCTTTTCCGTCTACCCATGAGGTTGTTATACTGGCTACATGGCCTGTGATAAGGAATTGTGCACCTAACTGACCCATTACAGCCAAACGATCCATTTCGTTATCATCGCCAGCCGAAATGCCTTCTGAGTTCCTTCTGCTTTCTTCTATCCGAAGCACATCTTGCGAATCAACATCAATAAGGATTACGCGGTTCATCTTTTGGATGCCCCCAATTACTCCGTTTCGCAAACCTTCGGCTAAAGAGAAAGGTACATCACTCGTTCTTTTGAAATAATCAATATAAACGGTTGGTTTGGGCTTAGGCTCATCAAAGGCCTGAGCAAAAGTTACACTTGAAAATACTAATGTTAAAACTAAGAATGCAAAAATCTTTTTCATGTTGTTCATTATAAATGTTAGTGACATATTAATATATGACAAAGAAAGCAAAAAATCCGTTAATAACAAATAAGAGGGGACTTGAAACGCTGAGTTACGTTAAGTTACGCGGTTAGTAAGCCTGTTAATTCGTTTATGAACAAAGAGTCCGATAATGAACACTATCTGTTATTGGTAAGTGATTGTATATGTGAGTATTAGTTCTATGGCATGTGTTTTGACTCTATAAAAAGAGAAAAAGAAAATGCAAATAAATGCAACTTTTTACTTTGAACATACGTCTAAAAAGAAAATGAAAACAATTAATATATTAGAAGATATGAAAACGTATACTTTTTTTCAGTTTGTTATAGTCTTATGTCTGCTTGCATTATCAGTTTGTGGTTGTGTTATTGCCGGCGAAGGAATAACCCCAAGTAAAACCTATATAACCCGCAATTATAAGGTTAGCGAATTTTCGAATATTGATGTAACAACTGTAGGCGATGTGTATTATGTACAGTCTAAAGACGCAACAACAAGTGTAGAAATATACGGCCCGGATAATATCGTAGAACTTTTTGAAGCATCTATCGATAATAATACCTTGTATCTTACTATGAAAAAGAAAAATAGGGTGCGGAATGTAAAGAAGATGAAGATCATGATTTCAACACCTCAATTGTATAGTCTTAATTTTAACGGGGTAGGGAATGTTTATATTAACGACGGACTAACTACTACTAACTTTACTGTTAGTCAGCAAGGTGTTGGTGATGTTAATATCCACTCGTTGACTTGTGAGGAAGTTACAGTAAATTCTACCGGCGTTGGCGATACAAAGATTGACGGAACAGCCAACATCGCTATTCTATCGGCCCGGGGAGTAGGAAACATTGATGCCGTTAATTTAGAAGCTAAAACAGTAAACGCATCTTCGCAAGGCGTAGGAAACATTTCCTGCCATGCCACCGAATCAATTTCGGCAGCCGTGCAAGGGGTTGGAAACATTCAATATAAAGGCTCTCCTCAAGAGAAAAAGATAAATAAAAGTGGTATCGGATCAATTAAACAGCTTTAAACTTTAAAACGTAAATAAAATGAGAAATTTAGTAGTAGCCATTACAGCACTTATAACAATATCTGTTATAGCTTGTGCACAAAACACAATAACCGGTAATAAAAATTATACTACCAAGAAGGTAGATGTAAAGAACGAATTTACAGCAATTACCGTTAATGGTAGTCCGGATGTATATTACACTCAAACTTCGGGTAAACCTTCGGTTGAGATTTATGGTTCCAGCAATATCATTCCTTATGTTGAAGTATTTGTTAAAGGTGAAACGCTGATTGTTCAGTATAAACGCAATACCAGTATAAACAATCCTGGTAAGCTTGAGATTAGAGTATCTGCTCCTGATGTTTCCACAATGACGGTTCACGGATCAGGCGATATTTATATTGAGAAAGGCATTAATACCAATAAGGATTTGAGTTTTAATGTACATGGTTCGGGCGATATCCAAGGCAAGAATTTGAAGTGTAATACACTTGCAGCCAGTGTGCATGGTTCGGGCGATATTAATTTCTCGGGTGTAAGCTGTAGCAATATCGATGCTAATGTGCATGGCTCGGGCGATATTGTTTTAAACGGTAAGGCTCGTAATGCCTCCTATCATGTGTCTGGTTCGGGCGACATCACAGCTAATGGTTTACAGGCTAACAATGTGGAAGCTTATGTTAATGGTTCGGGCGATATCAGATGTTTTGCAACCGATAAACTGAGTGGAAAAGTAAGTGGTAGCGGCGATGTTGGTTATAAAGGCAATCCGGAAATAGATTTCTCACGTAAAGGACTTCATAAATTATAGCAATAAATTCTCTTTTAACTTACACCTTAATTGTTTAGAGGTATTGGAAGATGTTCTGATACCTCTTTTCTTTTAGTATTTCACCACAGAGTTCACAGAGTTACACAGAGTTTTAAATATGCCGCATGGAAGTTTAAAACTCTGTGTAACTCTGTGAACTCTGTGGTGAAATAAAAGACTAGTATGAAAAATGCAGTTTAGTTTGTTTAACTAATTATTTTAGTTCAGAAACTATATTAATTAGTTTATTTGCATTTAATCACTAAAACAGATTATAAATGAAAACACTAACCCTCTCATTTTGCTTCGCATTAGCTCTCCTGAGTGCCTGTACCAACAATCCTTCCCAGTTGGGGGCGCAGATGGAAATAGATGTAGTTACTGGTTTGCAAAACCTCACTGCGTTGAAGGCTTCGGACTTTGGTACAACCATCCGTTATATTCCACTTGAAACTACAGACGATTGCCTGATTGGAAATAATCCCCATATTAATGTGTTGAAAGACAAGATTGTAGTAACAACAAGATCACAATGCTTTGTTTTTGATAAAGCAACAGGCAAATTTATAAGTTCTGTTGGGCATATCGGAGAAGATCCTGAAGGATATGCTTCAACCATGAACTGGGCGGATGAAAATAAAGATATGTTGTATTTCTGCCGACAACCCAATTGGTTGATGAAGTATGATATGCAGGGAAAATATAGCGGTAAGGTAGAACTAACCGGACTTCCATCTTATCTGATTTCCAACCAATCGGGTATAGTTGCTTACTATTCGGATGTATTTAGTGTTGCAAAGCTGGCATTCTACGATAACAATGGAGGGTATAATGATTCGATAACAGCTTTATTGCCTCCTCTTGAGGAATCAGTGAGCGATATAAACTCCGTATCTGTATTAAATAATATAAATCTTTTTGGTAATTGGGCTCAATCGGGTATTATCTTAATTGACTATAAAAGCGGTAAACGCTTAATGGCAAGCCCTAATTCTCCGGTTTTGTGGCATAATAATGGCGATATAAGATTTAAAGAGAACTTTGGAGACACAATTTATACTATCAAGCAGAATAAACTTGAAACTTACGCTGTATTTAATACCGGAGATTATCACTGGCCTGTTAACGAAAGAACGAATACAGAGAATAACAATAAAAGAATTATAGTGCCTTATGTAGCCGAAAATGATAAATCTATCTTCTTTCAATGCAATATGGGATTGTATGCCGATACCGAAATCAAAGGCGAACTAAGCTTTCTGAATAAGATTACAGAGGATATGAATCCGGTAGTTGTACTGGTTCGGCCATAACGAGAAAAGGGCTACTGCATCACGCGGTAGCCCTTTTATTTAGTTAGTCACATTTAATAGAAATTGAGAGAATTGAAACTTCACAGCTTCGCATTTGTAATTAAGCACACTAACTATATTTAAAGCAAATGAAAATCCTATTTAAGCCCTGAAATAACATCAAGGATTGTATCACTTTTATTAGAGTTGCTTTCATTCTTTAATTCAACTCTCATTGTGTCGATACTTTGCACTACAGATCCTTCTGTAAGTATTGCCGGTGTCGACGAACCTTCCTCGTATTCATAATTCAAAGCTTCATCTTTAAACATAGAACGTTGAGTTAGATTACTAACCAGTAAGAATGTTCCTACAAACACGGCTGCCCTGAATAAAGGAGCTATTTTTGCAACGAACGATACTTTTTTTATTTTGTACGAAGACTGTTCGATGGCGTCGAATAGCCGTTCTTCAAAATCCGAACTTATTTTAACCTCTTGTTGTACAGACTGATAAACAAATATATCTCTGTATACCTTTAGCTCTTCGGGAATATTGCTACTCATGAAGAACTCTCGCAACTGAATTTCCTCCTCACGGGTGGTTTTGCATTGCCAGTAGCGTTCTAACAGTTGCTCAATGTGTTTATAATCCATACTTTTCAATCTCATTGTATTTTTGCCTAATCTTCTGTCGTGCCCTGAACAGATATACCTTAACCTGTTCTTCGGATACTTCCAGCATTTGGGCAATCTTCTTATAACTCTCTCCCTCTATATCCCGAAGTTGCATAATTGTGCGTTGTTTTTCGGGAAGCTCATTAATCAGGCGATGAATGATTGCTAACTTTTCATGAGAAATCAAATCCTCATAAGGTCCCGGAACCAGAAACTGTTCAGCCATATTCTCTTGTATGGAGATGTTCTGTGCTTCTTTCTTCTGAATACGGTCTATTGCCAGGTTTTTTGTTATTGTTATACAAAAGGCTTCGACCGATTCTAACTCCGACCATTCATTACGCTTATTCCAAACACGAATCATAGTATCCTGAACAATATCTTCTGCCTCTGCCGGGTTCAAGGTAATCCGGAGTGCTATCCGGAAAAGCTTGTCTTTCAGGGGCAATACATTGTCGCGAAAACTAATCTTCGGCATCTTTATATTATTGACGAATGAGTAAATGAAAAGTTACACACAAAAACGAAGTTTTTTGAGTAATGAGTTTTGAGTAATGAGTTTTGAGTTACGATGCCGCATGGACACTCATTACTCAAAACTCATTACTCATTACCCATCACTCAACTATAGAAGTTCCTCCCCCTTCTGCTATCTCCGACGCTTTGGTTATAACTACTTTAGAAACACCGGCGCTGATGGCATCGAACGAGTTTTCCAGTTTAGGGATCATGCCCCCCTGAATAATTCCTTCTTCAACATACTTCAGGAAATCGGCGTGAGTAATTTGTGGAATAACGCTGTCGTCGTCGGCTTCGTTCAAAAGAACACCTTTTTTCTCGAAGCAAAACATCAGGGTTACATTAAAGAAAGGAGCAAGAGCCTTGGCTGTTTCGCCAGCAATGGTGTCGGCATTGGTATTTAGCATGTTTCCTTTGCCATCGTGAGTAAGGGGTGCCATTACAGGGATGATGTTCTTGCTTAACAAATCGGCAAGCATTGCGCCGTTAACCTTCTCTACATCTCCCACAAAACCATAGTCAATGTCCTTAACCGGGCGTTTTACCGAGCGGATAACATCCATATCGGCTCCGGTAAGGCCCAGAGCATTTATATTGCGGGCCTGTAAGCCGGCTACGATATTTTTGTTTACCAGTCCTCCATATACCATGGTTACAACTTTCAGTGTTTCGGCATCGGTTATGCGTCGGCCGTTTACCATTTGGCTTTCTATGCCTAGTTGTGCTGCAACAGCAGTTGCCGATCGTCCTCCTCCATGAACTAACACTTTGTAACCCGGAATAGCAGCGAAGTCGTTCAATAAATTGTTAAGCGAAGACTCTTCTTCAACTATTTTGCCTCCTACTTTGATAATTGTGACATCCATTTGAGTTTTTGAGTTTTTGAGTTTCTAAGTTTCTAAGTTTTTAAGTTTCTAAGTTTTTGAGTTTATGTTAGTCTATTAACTCAAAAACTTATTAACTCAAAAACTTAAATCATTGCTCTAAATATGTATATCCGTACAACCCGGAACGGTAATTAGATAAGAATTCTTTTCCCTCTTCAAGGGATATCTTTCCTTCTTTTACTGATTTGGTTACCCAGGTTTCTAAAGTACGAACCAGTTTTTTGGGATTGTATTGTACATAGTCCAGTACTTCGGCAACAGTTTCGCCATCAATAATCTGGTCTATATTGTAGCCTTTATCGTTTACTGTGATATGTACTGCATTTGTATCGCCAAACAAGTTATGCATATCTCCCAGTATTTCCTGATAAGCACCTACAAGGAATACAGCCATAAAATATGTTTCTTTGGCTTTTAAACTATGAACAGGCAGATAGTGTGATACATTTTTGGTTGAAATAAAGTTGGCTATCTTACCATCCGAATCGCATGTAATGTCTTGCAAGGTTGCAGTGCGGTCTGGGCGTTCATCTAAACGGTGTATGGGCATAATAGGGAATATCTGGTCGATAGCCCAAGAGTCTGGCAACGACTGGAAGAGCGAGAAGTTACAAAAGTACTTATCGGCCAACAGTTTTGATAAACCTTTAAATTCGTCGGGAACATGTTTTAGTGCAGAGGCAATCTGGTTAATTTCTCTGGCTATGGACCAAAACAAACGTTCTATCTGGGCACGTGTACGCAAGTCAACAATGCCGTGGCTAAAGAGATCTAGTCCTTCTTCTCTGATTTGCTGTGCATCATGCCATGCTTCGAGCATTTTGTTTTGGTTAAGCGAATCCCATATTCCATACAATTCGCGAACCAGTTCATGGGCATCTTCGCTAATTTCTTCTTCATCATCCCATTGCGGTAGGGTAGCTGTTTCGAGCACCTCGAATACTAAAATAGAATGATGAGCAGTAAGTGCGCGTCCGCTTTCGGTAATAATATTGGGATGTGGAATGCCATTCTTATCACTGGCATCGACCAAGGTCGAAATAGAGTCGTTTACATATTCCTGAATAGAATAGTTTACGCTACTCTGGCTGTTTGATGAACGTGTGCCATCGTAATCAACACCTAAACCTCCGCCTATATCAACAAACTCTACATTGAATCCCATATTATGTAGTTGTACATAGAATTGGGATGCTTCGCGCAAAGCAGTTTTAATGCGGCGTATTTTGGTTACCTGGCTACCAATGTGAAAATGAATAAGGCGCAGGCAATCTTTCATATCTTTCTTTTCCAGAAAATCGAGTGCTTCGAGAAGCTCACTAGAGGTAAGCCCAAACTTACTGGCATCGCCGCCGGAGTCTTCCCATTTGCCACTACCTGATGAAGCTAATTTGATGCGAATCCCAATGTTTGGCTGTACATTTAATTGCTTCGCCATCTTCGCAATCAGTTTTAGTTCGTTCATCTTCTCTACAACAAGGAAAATGCGTTTACCCATTTTCTGTGCCAGAAGTGCTAACTCAATGTAGCTTTCGTCCTTATAGCCATTGCAGATGATTAATGAATCCGAATCGGTATTGATGGCAATAACTGCATGTAGTTCCGGTTTAGAGCCGGCTTCGAGTCCTAGATTGAATTTCTTACCGTGGCTTATAATTTCTTCTACCACGGGGCGCATCTGATTAACCTTTATGGGGTATATAATAAAGTTTTGACCTTTATAACCATATTCTTGCGCAGCCTGTTCAAAACAACGAGCCGTTTTTTCGATACGACTGTCAAGGATATCAGGAAACCGCAATAACATAGGAGACGAAACATCACGCAATTGTAGTTCATCAACTAATTCTTTCAGGTCGATAGCTACGCCGTCTTTACGTGGAGTTACTACTACATGACCTTTGTTGTTGATTCCAAAGTAGGAAGTTCCCCAACCTGTGATGTTATAAAGCTCCTCCGAGTCTTCAATACGCCATTTTCTCATTTCTTTTTTCTTTGCTTTTAAATAAGGAACAAAGGTAATAAAAAAGCAGATAAAGGTAATAAAGGTAATAAAGGTAAAGCAGATAAAGGTAATAAAGCACTTTACCTTTATCTACTTTATTACCTTTATTATCTTTATTACCTTTACCCTATAACTACGATCAATTGTTCTACTGAGGTTTTAATTTGTTGGCGATTGTCTAGTTTTTCTGAATTATAAGTGTACTTCGCGCATTTATACTTGGGTAATCTCTTTTTAAGTGCCTCGTCTATAAACGCTAATAACTCTTCGTTGGTTTTGTTTTTTAGTATTGGGCGTGTATGCTTGGCTACTGCTAATCGTTGAAAAAGCACATCGATATTTGTGTCTAAAAAAACAGTTTTGCCACAACTGTTCATAAAATCCATATTATCGAAGAAGCATGGGGTGCCACCGCCGGTTGCAATGACTACGTTTTCAAAGTCGGCAACCTCGTGCAGCATTTTCTTTTCCAATTCGCGGAAATTAGCTTCTCCTTTTTCTGCGAATAGCTCATTTATTGTTTTATGGAGCCGCTCTTCAATATACCAGTCAAGGTCTACGAAAGATAAACCAAGCTTTTGGGCTAAAGCTTTTCCTAATGTTGTTTTGCCCGATCCCATGTAGCCGATTAGAAAGATGCGTTCCATGTTTGTTGCTATTTGTTGCAAAAGTAATAAAAAAACTCTATCTCTATTAATTACAGTATTTCTATCATCTTCTGTGTTTCTTTCTTTAAATCACCATTCAATGCTTTTAGTAATTTCACCAATTTAATTTCTTGTGTCGATTTTATGTTTGGCACCCGTACTTTGGATAATACAACTCTGGCATTAACGCTTGTTGTATCTGTTTTAGAATCAAGAATCAAAGTTTTAATGGTAGAATGAATCTGCGATAAGGCTTTTGTGTAATCTCCACCTTTCAACTCAATAAAATAAACTGTTTTAGTAATGTTGATGCTTATGGCGTAATCGCATTTCTCTCCATTTTTGAGAATCCCATCATCAATACGATAAACTGTAACCTGTTTCTTCTTATCATTTTTACCAATGTATTGGCGTGGCTCTTTCTTGTCTTTTAATACAATTATAGGTCGGTCATCGTTTGAGATTATATGCGATGAGTTTACATGTGTTTCATCAAAAGTCATATTGGGATTAATTATCAATGTCCATTAATTGGTCATATTCCTGGTTCAAAATACTGGATACCTCGTCTATTGTTTCGGCCTTTATCTGTTTTATTTCTTCATCTAAGATTGACGTTGCTTTGCCATTATCAACAAAGTAAACTCTTACTTTCTCGTAACTTATCCAATTTTGTGTAGGAACAATTGTGGCTACTTCATCCTGATGGCTTTGACCTACATTGTGTGCATAGATAAGATTATTGATAGAAGATAGTATATAAGGACTATGTGTTGTAATGGTAAGCGAATGATCATCATTTAAATTGTTGAGGCGTATTAGTTCTCCTACTAAATCGCGTTGTGCTGTAGGAAATAAGTTCTGTTCGGGCTCTTCCAAGTAGGTGGTGGTATGATGAATTCCGGTAAAGTTGTTATTTAAAATCTCAAGTCTTTTAAATTTTTCCAGAATACCAGTTATATCACTGTTGCCATTATGAACTATATTGTTTCTTTTTTCGGCCAGATCAAGGATTTGTGTAAGGCTGGAAGTACCCATAACTTCTTGCATCAGGTCCATGTTAATAACATTTCTATCCTTTAAATCTTTTATGCTTGCCGGATTCTCGTTTTGATATATCCCTTTGTAAATGTAATCCAGAAGAACTAAAAGAGGTATTAGTGATTGTAAACCACTTGATGTATTGGTTAGTTCCAGTTGTTTGTTCTCCGGATTGATGATAACCTTATCGCTTTCTCCATCAAAAAAATATTTTGCTCCAATATTCAAAATGCTTAATGGATTTTCTTTGGGGCAGATGTTGCGTGCCTCATCCCAGTCTGCAATAAAACTGCGGATATTATTATCTATAAATTTAATATTTAACCAATTGGGTATGGCAGCTACAATATTACGTTCGGATGGTATATAAGATATTTTCCCTTTTTTATAATCGAATCGGTTTTTCCACTCAAATATGGGTTTTCTGTTAGAGTGAAGATATTCAATTGTTAGAATATCGCTTTTATAATAGATATAGCTATCTTCTTGTAAATAACCTGTTAGCTTATGAAAACGAACCAGTTCTTTTGCAAATGCATCCTTTTCGCTTAATTGTTCTTGGTTAGATTTGAGTAGTGCTACTCTTTTCTCAACCCAAGAGCAGTAACAAGCAATTTTAGTTATAGTGCTTTTACCTTTACTCTGCGGACCAATGAAAATATTTAGTTTGTCTAACTCAATGTTTACAGTCTTAATTGGTCCAATGTTTTTTATAATGAGATTCCGCATTTTATAGCAATAAAGTAATATTCGCAAACTTAAATAAAAATCTTTGATTTTTATGGCAGTCAGATAAAGTTTTTAATATTAATTTGCCTCAGTTTTATTACAAAAATAATGTTTTTTTGCCCCCTTTCTATTACAAACATTCTTCTTCCCTATTATTATACAGGCCAAATAAACCGCATTCTTTAATTAAACATACTACATCTTGTTTGTTATCCTTATTGCTTTTGTTTGTGTACACCCGGGTGTTAACCGCTTGCACACCCGGGTGTGAACGACCTGTACACCCGGGTCTTACTGCTGTGTACACCCGGGTGTACACAAAACGAACACCCGGGTGTACATAACAAAAATCCAAGAGCACAAATAAACAGTTCCGGTAGCAGATTAAAGAAAATGAAGAAGGATAAAAAAGAAAATGCACTTGCAAATGGCAGCCAAAAAGTGAAATGTGACACTTCGGTGGTACTTATTTTTCTTAAAAAAGCGAAGTGTCACACTGTAATAATCTGAATTTTAGTAGATTAGATACGGTGTGACACTTGTGACACTTTTTTGGCCATAAATCTCCTGAGCGGAAGAGTTAATCCATGATTTTTAATTCGTTAATCAGGTGAGTTGCTTTGCCGTATTTCTCTATAATAAACAGCATGTAACGAACATCAACACCTATGCAGCGTTGCAAGGTAGGTTCGTAACGGTAATTGCTACTCATGGCTTCCCAGTTGCCATCGAAAGCAAGACCTAATAACTCGCCTTTGTCATTGAACATAGCACTGCCCGAGTTACCACCGGTAATATCGTTATCCGAAATAAAACATACACTCATATCGCCATTCTTATCGGCATACCTGCCGAAGTTGTTAGAAGATAATAGCTCGGCCAATTCGGGTTGAATGCGGAAGTCGCGGTCGCCATAGTGGGCTTTGGCTTTTTCGAGTATACCGGCTGCGGTAGTGTAATAATCGTAAGTACCACCATCGAAAGGTGTATAACCGCGCACTGTACCAAAACTCAACCGCATGGTAGAGTTGGCATCGGGGTAGAAGTTTTTATCTGCATACATTCTGCGTACGGCTGCATTATAAAGTCTTTCGTCTCGTGCAATATTGGTGGTTGCTTCCATGGAAGTTTGATTCATTTCAAAAACCTTTGCCAATATATCTATTGCTATACCAACTATTGGGTCTTCAATAATGCTGTATTCGCTGTCGCTGTCGGCAAATAACCTTAGTCCCAGTGGAGTATCGAGTTTGGTGTTGCTGTATAGGCTGTCTACAAAAGCTTCGTCGTTGCCCTGAAATTCGGTAGCAATGGTTGAGTAGAAGTCTGGCAGATAGATTGTATCTACTTGGTTCCGGTACTCTTTAATCATGGCAAGGAATACGGTTTTGTCTATTTCCGGATTCATATTCTCGTACTTCTCCAGAATTTTGCGCAGACTGGCTGTCATGTCCTTTTTGTCGGCTTCGTAATCGAAGTTCAGGATCTCTAGCGAGAGCAATATTATTTCCGGGCTGTTCATAAAAGCTTCGCTCATATAATACATAGCCCGGTTGGTTTCGCGAGCGGCTTTGTAGTTCAGTTCCAACGACGATAACAGGTGTAACAGTTTGTCTCTTTCGGCAGGTGTTTGCTGTATCCACCGCAGGAGGGCTGCTTCCATTTCGCGTTTCTTATCGAGTATTCCGAGCTCTAAAATCGATTTGTTGGTGCCGATGCTGTTTTTCCAGTAGTTGGAACTTTCATCGTATTTCGAAGCATATTTAATGCGTATATCCGGATCGGCATCCATTGCTTTCTTCCAGATGGTTTGCTTAACACCGCGTACATCAATAAGGGCCTGGTTTAGTGTGTACATTCTATCTTCGATACCGAAAGATGATAGATAGCGGTCGGTAGTACCCGGATAGCCCAGCGTCATACAAAAAGAACCTTCGTTGTATCCTTTCAGTGAGATGGGCGAATAATGTTTTGGGCGGTAGGGAACATTATCTGGCGAGTAGTTGGCCGGCTTATTATCTTTTCCTGCATATATGCGGAATACGCTGAAATCGCCAGTATGGCGGGGCCAAATCCAGTTATCGGTATCCCAACCAAACTTTCCAACAGACGATGGTGGGGCAAATACCAAACGAACATCGTTGTAATCCTGGTAAACAGATAGCCAGAACTCATTGCCACCATAGTAGGTGTCGACAATGGCAACAAGGGTTGAGTCTTTTTTATAAACTTCTTCCTGAATAACATATTTCAGAGAGTCGATTATGGCGCTCCTTTCTTTTTCGTCTGTTGTATCGTTAACATCCTTCAATATGCGTTTGGTTACATTCTCGGTTTTAACAAGAAAACGTACATACAGCTCAGGGTTAGGTAATTCATATTCGTGAGATGGGGCAGCAAAACCATTGTCCAGATAATTGTGTTCAACAGTACTGTGTTGTTGGATGGCACTGAATCCGCAATGGTGATTGGTAAAAACTAGCCCGTCTTCGGACACAACTACTCCCGAACAGAATCCTCCAAAGCTAACTACGGCATCGGTAAGCGATGTTTTATTCGGATTGTATAACTTGTTAGCAGGGAGGTTCAGTCCCATTTCTTTCATGGTATTGCGTGTTTTCTTGTTCAGGTTTCCCAGCATCCACATGCCTTCGTCGGCCTGTGCAGCGCTAATCCCTGCTACAAGAAACAGCGAAACAATTAGTTTTTTCATTCTTTCTGAGTTGTTTTAATTACGCTTTTTTCTTTATAAGACGGTTAATTATGGGTATTTGATTCAGTGGCATATCTTTTTTAATGATATAGGCTATAAATACTGATAGCAACAGGGTTCGGAACAACAACCTAATAATAAGATTATCTATTACCACCAGTTGCGATATTGCATATAATATACCTGCCAATAATATATAGACGCTTATTGACCTCAAATTATACTCAATAGGATACTTTTTTTGTCCCAAAACATACGAAAGAATAGTGATAACGGCATATCCCACAACTCCTGCCCAAGCACAAGCCATGTATCCGTAAACCGGTACAAACAGTACATTCAGTCCTACAATAATTACGCAACCAATAATAGAGAAGTAGGCCCCCCAACGGGTTTCATCAATCAGTTTGTACCAGAAAGAGAGGTTGAAGTAAACACCCATCAATATTTCGGCAGCCATAACAATGGGAACAACACGTAAACCTACCCAATATCCCGGTTCCCTGAGGATGAATTTAAGTAAATCAAGATAGAAAGTTACTCCCAGAAATGCCAGCAGGGCAAAGATGATAAAGTACTTCATTGCGTTGGCATACGTTTTCTTATTGTCGGCATCTTTATTTTTGCCAAATACAAAAGGCTCGTATGCATAACGAAAGGCTTGAGTGAGCATGGCCATTATCATCGCTATTTTGCTACATGCCCCATAAATACCTAATTGAATATTGCCTTGCTCCTTATCCGGATAAAGCAAAGGAAAGAGCATCTTATCTATTGTTTGGTTAAGGATACCAACCACTCCAAGTATTAATAATGGGAAGGAATAGATAAATATTTTCTTCATCAATACCCGGTCGAATACATAAGGGAACCCTTTGAACAGGGGAGTTAGCAAAATCATTTGCAAGGAGGTTGATATCAGATTCGATATAAAAACATATCCTACACCATAATCCGGATTATAGAACCAGGATATTAAACCGGGAGCATGTGTATGTATCCAGGGACAGGCAAGCAGGAAGAACAGATTGAAGAATATGTTTGAAGAGATGCCAAGGAGTTTAATGGTTGCAAATCGTATCGGCCGTTTCTGATAACGCAAATAAGCAAACGGAATGCTTTGGAAAGCATCCACAGCAACCACAATTGCCATTATCCCAACATATTCGGGATGATTAGCATATCCCAATGCTCCCGAAATAAGAGGCAGAAAAGCAAAAGACAGTAAAAGGAATAATAACGAAGAACTTCCTACCGACATAAGGATGGTAGAGTATACCCTCTGCGGGTTTTCGTCTTTTTTATTGGCGAACCGGAAGAATCCGGTTTCCATACCGTAGATAAGCAAAACCATAACAAAAGCTGTTATGGCGTAAATGTGGGTAACAATTCCGTAACCACCCGATTCGGAAGTAAACTTGGCTGTATATAGTGGTACCAGCAGATAATTGAGGAAACGACCTACAATACTGCTTAATCCATAAATGGCTGTATCTTTAGCCAGTGATTTTAGGTTGGACATAATATTAGATCACTTCAGCAGTTTTTTGTTATTTATATTTTCAAGTATCTGCATTTGTTGAATAGCAATTTGATTTAATTTAAAAAGTCGTTCTTGTTGTGGTAAACCTTCATTAATAAAAGCGGCATTCAAATTTTCCATATTTGATAAACAAATTAATTCATTGATAGAAGCATAATCGCGAATATTTCCTCTCAGGTTAGGATTTTCATCACGCCATTCCATTGCAGTTTTGCCAAACATCGCTACATTCAAAACATCAGCTTCATTTGCATAAATTATAGAAGCTTGTTGTTGAGTAATCTCTTGTGGAATAAGATTTTGCTTAATAGCATTGGTGTGAATGTGATAATTTATTTTAGATAGTTCACGTTTCGCTGACCAACCTAATTGGGTTTGTTCCTGTTCTTTAAGCCGTTGAAACTCTCTCAATAAATATAACTTAAATTGAGGAGAAACCCATGATGCAAATTCAAAAGCTATATCTTTATGAGCATAAGTTCCTCCATATCTTCCTGCTTTTGCAATGATTCCTTTAGAATTTGTTCTCTCAGTCCATTGTTTTACAGAAAGTATAAATCTATTTAATCCAGCTTCATTTTTAATTCCCTCGAATTCGGGGGAATTAAAATGTGGATTATACATTTCTTCCCAGATGCCAAGGAATTCAATGGTGTTTTTATTGCGTAACCATTTTTCAATAAGAGATAATCCATTTTCTATATTCCTTACCATATCCGTAAGTGAAATATAATCTTTATCATCAAATGTAATAATGGTTATATCGGCATTTTGTACTCTAATTTTTGCCATAACTAATCAAATAAACTATTCTGCCTGCCGTTGTAGAGGCTTCGTCCCAGGTGTTTGTAAGCAAGCTCTGTAACCTCACGCCCGCGGGGGGTACGTTTAAGAAAACCTTCTTTTATCAGGAATGGTTCATAAACTTCCTCAATGGTACCCGAGTCTTCGCCCAGAGCAGTAGCAATGGTTGTTAATCCAACGGGGCCACCACCAAATTTGTCAATAATGGTACAAAGTATTTTATTGTCAATTTCGTCTAGTCCATACTTGTCGATATTCAATGCCTCAAGCGAATAGGTTGCTATTTCTGTATCAATAGAACCCGAACCTTTTACCTGTGCAAAGTCTCTCACCCTGCGTAGCAGTGCATTGGCTATACGGGGGGTACCTCGGCTGCGTGATGCAATTTCATTAGCTGCCTGAAAAGAACAAGGTACATTCAGTATACTGGCTGATCGTTTGATAATACCGCTTAACACATCATCGTCGTAATATTCAAGGTGAAGATTTATTCCGAAACGGGCTCGCAAAGGAGCAGTAAGTAATCCGCTCCGGGTAGTAGCACCAACTAATGTGAAAGGACTTAAATCAATCTGGATGCTACGCGCCGATGGTCCTTTATCGATCATAATATCAATCCGGTAATCTTCCATTGCAGAGTAAAGGTACTCTTCTACAATTGGAGATAAACGATGAATCTCGTCGATAAATAAAACATCATTTGGTTCAAGGCTGGTTAACAAACCAGCCAGATCGCCCGGTTTATCCAGTACCGGTCCGGAAGTAATCTTGAAACCTACTCCTAATTCGTTAGCAATAATGTTTGATAAAGTGGTTTTCCCCAATCCGGGAGGTCCGTGTAGTAGTACATGATCTAACGCTTCACCACGCAACCGTGCTGCCTGTACAAATATGCGCAGATTCTCCACAACCTTTTCTTGTCCGCTGAAATCATTAAACTCCAAAGGTCTCAGCGCATTCTCGTACTCCTTTTCTTTATTGCTGAGTTTGTGGTTTCTTATGTCAAAATTATCTTCCATTTATTTTATAAAAACAAAGCAAAGATATATAAAATTAGACACGGATGACGCGGATTACACGGATTTTAATAACACAGATAAAATATATTAAAATAATCCGTGTGTTTTAATCCGTGTAATCCTGCGTCATCCGTCTATATAGCAACGTCGAAAGCCGATCCTCCGCAAACATCTCGTTGGCAACCTCCAACAAAATATCCGCAGTAAGTGCATCTATTCGTTTGAACAGAAAGTCTCTGGATTCGCATTTATTGTAATGAAGAAAGGTTTTAGCCATGCCCAAAGCGTTGTTCTCGTTGTTATCCGAGGCCACACCAATTTGTCCGATCAGTTGTTTCTTTGCCGCATCCAGCTGTCGGGAGGTCATTTTGGTGTCTCTCAGGTGCTTTAATTCCTTATAAACAAGACTGAGGCATCTGTTAACATCATTTGGATCGGTACCAAAGTAAATACAAAAGGCGCCGGTGTCGGTGTATGATGTTAGATTGGATTCAACATTATAAACCAATCCTCTTTTCTCGCGTAGAGAGATGTTCAATCTGCTATTCATACCGGGGCCACCCAGAATGTTGTTTAATAAATAAAGAGCTGTTCTCTTATCATCGTAAGCATTGTAGCCTCTGTTACCAATCATAACATGAGCCTGATGGGTTTGCTTATCAACAATTAAATGTTGTGCAGTGTAATCGGGTGGGGGTGTCCGGCGATTTTCCATCTGCAAAGAAGGAATATCCGCAGTAAGTTTACCAATGGTTTTAATAACTTTCTTGAAATCAATATTCCCCAGAATAAAGAATACCATGTTCGAAGGCTGGTAATATCTGGAAGTGAAAGCTAGAAAATTGTTTGTGTTGAATTGCTTCAAACCTTCGGGTGTGCCCAATATGTTTCGTCCCAATGGATGGTTAGGGAAGATTAAATTCTCGAATTCATCGAATATCAGTTCGGATGGATTGTCCTCGTACGAGTTTATCTCATCAATAATAACATCTACCTCTTTTTGTATTTCCTGCTGTGGGAAAACAGAATGAAATACAATATCCGTAAGCAACTCGGCTGCCCGGTCGAAGTGTTCCATCAGAAATGCGGAATAAACCACAGTCTCTTCTTTGTTGGTATATGCGTTCAGATCGCCGCCAACATTTTCCATTCTGTTGAGTATATGCCAGGCTTTGCGTTTCTTGGTTCCTTTAAAAACAAGATGCTCAACAAAGTGAGCCATACCTTGCTCGTTGTCGCGTTCATCGCGTGTTCCGGCATCAATGGCATATCCGCAATAGGCAACTTTCGATGTCAGAGGTTGGTGGATAATTCTTAATCCGTTAGGAAAAGTATAATTCATATTTACGATTTTACAATTTACGATTTACGATTGAAGTTACTCTGTTTACAATGTATTATCAATCGTAAATCGTAAATCGTCAAATCGCAAATCAGCTAGGGGGCAAAAATACAATAAAACTCATTGTTGTTTATAGGAAAATACAGATATTTGCAAATAAATACACAAGAAGCAATGATAGAATCGGTAAAAAAAATCCTGCAACAAGAAGCAGAAGCTGTTCTGAATATACCTGTAACGGATGCGTTTGAAAAGGCGGTAGATTTAATAGTTGAGAGAGTAAACGTAAAAAGAGGAAAGCTAGTTACCTCGGGTATGGGAAAAGCCGGACAGATAGCAATGAACATTGCAACTACATTCTGCTCAACAGGTATCCCCTCGGTGTTTCTGCATCCCAGTGAAGCTCAACATGGCGATTTAGGAATAATGCAGGATAACGATATACTGTTGCTTATCTCCAATTCGGGAAAAACAAGAGAAATTGTAGAACTCACTGCACTTGCGCACAACCTGAATCCCAATTTACCTTTTATAGTAATAACATCCAATCCGGACAGTCCGTTGGCATTAGAGTCTGATGTTTGTTTATGTACAGGAAATCCGGGAGAAGTTTGTGCTATTGGTATGACTCCAACCACATCGACTACTGTAATGACTGTTATTGGTGATATTCTGGTAGTAGAAACCATGAAGAAAACAGGATTTACTATTGCCGATTACTCTAAACGCCACCACGGTGGATATCTTGGAGAAAAATCAAGAGAGTTATGCGAAAAGTAATAGGAATAGGAGAAACTATTCTCGATATTATTTTCCAGAACAATCAACCTTCGGTAGCTGTACCCGGAGGGTCTGTATTTAATGGAATCATATCTTTGGGCAGGGTAGGAGCCAATGTGTCTTTTATCAGTGAAACAGGAAATGACCGTGTAGGGCGAAGCATACTCCGGTTCATGGAAGAGAATAACATTTCTACAGAGCATGTCAATGTGTTCCCCGATGGTAAATCGCCCATTTCACTGGCTTTTTTAGATGAGAGCAGCAATGCCGATTATGTTTTTTACAAAGACTATCCCAAACAACGTTTGGATGTTATCTTCCCCAAACTGAATGAAGACGATATTGTAATATTCGGTTCATACTATGCACTGAATCCTGTATTGCGCGATAAAGTGCTCGAACTACTGAATGAGGCGCGCGAAAAGAGAGCAATTGTTTATTATGATCCCAACTTCAGAAGCTCGCATACAGACGAAGCCATGAAACTGGCGCCTACCATTATCGAAAACCTGGAGTTTGCCGATATTGTACGTGGTTCAAAAGATGACTTTATAAACATGTACAAGATGGATGATGCCGATAAAGTATATAAATCCAAAATAGAATTCTATTGCCGTAACTTCGTCTGTACCAATGGTGCCGAAAGCATTGTTTTGCGGACAGACAAAGTTAAAAAGGACTATCCGGTAGAACAGGTAGAGGCTGTAAGCACAATAGGCGCAGGAGATAATTTTAATGCCGGCATCCTATACGGATTGCTTAAATACGATGTTCGGCACCGCGATTTGCAATCAATCAGCGAGAGCACCTGGGATAAACTGATACAATGCGCCAAAGAATTCTCAATGGAGGTATGTAAAACGTATGATAACTCCGTTTCAAAAGAATTTGCAAAGAAAAGAGTTTTGAGTTATGAGTTTTGAGTCGTGAGTTATGAGTCGTGAGTTATGAGTTATGAGTTTACCATGCGGCATCGTAAACTCATAACTCACTACTCATAACTCAAAACTCTCTCAACTTGTTAAAAGGTTTATACTTTCTCTAATTATAGCAAACAAATATTTATATGAAGTTAGATTTTCTATCTTTGTGAACAAAGTGTAGAAGGTTAGTTTATGAATAGAATTCTCTTTGGTTGCTTGGCTTCTGTTTTCCTTTTCCCATCATGCTCAGGTAATTCACCCGATATATCTGTGGTATGCGAAGAAAATAGTGTAGGTAATCATATTATTAAATGGGAAACTACGCCGGTTATTCCGGGTAAAGTAAAAATATACGCTTCAACCGATCCTAACCGTATTATGGAGAAAGCTTTGGTAGCTTCGGCCGATATATCCGATCAGCGTATTACCATCGTTTCTTCCGATCCAACCGAACGATTTTACTACAAACTAGTGTTCGACAACCGTTATCGCAAAACAGTTGGAAGTCGGAATGTGAATATTCCGGGCATACAAAACTTTCGCGATATTGGCGGTTTAGCTAATACCCGAAAGAAAACAACCCAATGGGGTTTACTCTATCGGTCGGGACAAATAGAAAGCCTTTCTTACTCCTCGCATAAAGAACTGAAGAATATGGGTATAAAAACCATAATTGACCTTCGGTCGGAAGCTGAGATAAAAGAAAGTCCAAGGCTGGTTGATGAATCCTTCAATATCATAAACATTCCGATCAGTACGATAAAAACAAGAGATGTTGTGCGCGATCTTCGGAGTGGTAAAATAAAAAACGATAGTGTTTACCGGCTCATGGTTCGTATTAATCAGGATATGGTAACCTATTTCCGCAAAGAATACCGTCAGGTCTTTGATGTGTTATTGGAAGAAGACAACTATCCGCTGGTTATTTCCTGCACAACAGGAAAGGGGAGAACCGCCATTGCATCTGCCCTTGTATTATCTGCTTTAGGTATGAGCGATGATGTTGTAATGTCCGATTATCGCATGAGCAATGATTTCTTTGATATACCTTCGGCCTCCGGCTATGCCTATAATCTTCCGTTTAGTTCTCAGGAGGCAATAACTACCCTTTTCACCGCTCGTGAGGGCTTCCTTGATGCTGCCCGACAGCAGATTGAAAAGAATTATGGTGATGTTACCAACTATCTTCACAAAGGGATTGGTTTGACCGAGGATGAAATTAAACACCTGAAAAACATTTTGTTAAATTGAAAATACCTATCTTTGCGCCCGATTAAGTTTTGGGTAGTAAGTTCTAAGTTTTAAGTAATAAGTTTGCTGTTACTGTGGGTTGGATGGACTTATAACTTAAAACTTAGGACTTATTACTTAAAACTCATTTAATGAAGAAATTTGAAGACTTAGGTGTTTCTGCGGAAATACTTAAAGCAATTGAAGAGATGGGATACGTTGCTCCCATGCCTGTACAAGAAGAAGTGATTCCATATCTTTTAGGTGAAAACAACGATGTAGTAGCGCTCGCACAAACAGGAACAGGAAAAACCGCAGCATTTGGCTTACCCATCATTCAAAAAGTAGATGTTAAGAACAGGGCACCACAATCCCTTATATTGTGCCCTACACGCGAATTGTGTTTGCAGATTGCCGGTGACTTAAACGATTATTCCAAATACATTAACGGACTGAAAGTTATTCCGGTATATGGAGGTTCATCTATCGACAGCCAGATACGTAATTTAAAGAAAGGAGTACATGTAATTGTTGCTACTCCCGGACGTTTATTAGACTTGATGGAGCGTAAAACCGTATCCCTGTCTACTGTAAGTAACGTTGTGCTCGATGAAGCCGACGAGATGCTTAACATGGGCTTTACCGAAAGCCTGAATGCAATATTGGCCGAAGTGCCCCAAGAAAGAAACACACTGCTTTTCTCGGCAACAATGAGCCCCGAAATTGCACGCATTTCTAAAAACTACCTGCACAATGCTAAAGAAATAACCATTGGCCGTAAAAACGAAAGTACCAACACTGTAAAGCATATAGCTTATGTAGTGCATGCAAAAGATAAATATGCTGCACTGAAACGTGTAGTCGATTTCTATCCGCAAATATATGGTATAATCTTCTGCCGTACCCGTAAAGAGACACAGGAAATTGCCGATAAATTGATGCAGGAAGGATACAATGCCGATTCGCTTCATGGCGAACTGTCGCAGGCTCAACGTGATGCCGTTATGCAGAAATTCCGTATCAGAAACCTTCAATTACTTGTTGCTACCGATGTTGCTGCACGCGGATTGGATGTTGACGACCTGACACATGTTATTAACTACGGTTTACCCGATGATTCGGAAAGTTATACCCACCGTAGTGGTAGAACAGGACGTGCTGGTAAAACCGGTACATCTATTGCCATCATCAACCTTCGCGAAAAAGGCAAAATGCGTGATATTGAACGTATTATCGGCAAGAAGTTTATTGCAGGCGAAATGCCCAGCAACAAACAAATCTGCGAGCAACAATTGTTGAAAGTTATCGATGAAATCGAAAAAGTGAAGGTGAACGAAGACGAAATCAATGATTATATGCCCGACATTTATCGCAAGCTGGAATGGTTGGATAAAGAGGATATAATCAAACGTATGGTGTCTTTAGAGTTTAATCGTTTCCTTGAATATTATCGTGACCGCGAAGAGATAGAAATACCATCGGATAGTCGTCGTGACCGGTCCGACCGTCCTGATCGTGACCGCCGTGGTAGTGAAAGCTCAACAGAAAAAAGAAACAGAAAGGCCGAACCCGGTTATACCCGCATATTTATCAGTTTGGGTAAAGCCGATAGCTTTTTCCCGCCTCAATTGATTGATTTGATCAATAAAAACAGCAAACGACGCGTTAAAATAGGCAAGATTGATTTGCTGAAAAGCTTTTCTTTCTTCGAAGTAGATGAGAAACAGGCTAAAGACCTGGTTAAATCAATGAATAATGTAACCTTCGGTGGAAGAAAAATAACAGTTGAAATAGCTGGAGATGAAGCTGGTAGCACTCCTCCGTCGGGAAGACGCGATCGCGACACATCAAATCGTTCCAGAACTGCACGCCCACAGGCAAAAGAGAATAACACAAGAAAGCCCAAAGCCAGCAGAGAAGAAAGAGGATACTCCTCCGACCGTGGTCCTAAAAAGAACGAGGATTGGAAACAATTCTTTAAAGGGGATCAACCGGATTTTGCGGAAGAGGGTTGGGCGAGACGTAAGCCGAAGAAATAGAACTGCGTAGTTTTTACGGACCCCTCCGCCCTTTGGGCACCTCCCCTTTGCTGGGCAGGGCTGTTAAGTTCTGATTTAACTATTCTTTTTTAACCGCAGAGTACGCAGAGTTTCGCAGAGTTTAATATTCAATGCTGCATAGAAATTAAAAACTCCGCGTTAATCCGCGAAACTCTGCGGTTAAAATATTAGAACTTAACAGCCCTGCCCTGCAAAGGGGAGGTGCCCAAAGGGCGGAGGGTCCGTAAAAACCCGCATCACATTCTTAATTCTTAATCCCAAACGCCCCCTTCTCCCTCCTTACCGGATAATTCCCCCGTAACCATTCAAACAGTTCCGGCTGTTCTTTCAGCATACGGCTATCAATCCGTGGATCGTATATCTTAATCAGAGCCTCATTCATAGAGTTTGCTGTAATAACATTATTCTCCGGCGGTGGAGGGATAACACTGAAATGAGTATCAATATTAAAATGTTTGCATAATGCTTCGAGCGACATACGTGTTGCATTTGCTTTACCATCAGCAGAATATCCGGCAATATGTGGGGTCGATATAATGGCCTTATCTAACAATGTCCTATCTATTTCGGGTTCATTCTCCCATACATCAATAATTGCATTAGCTATTTTATGGCTCTCTAATGCTGCAAGAATGGCTTGGGTGTTTATCACTTCGCCACGCGACGTATTTATAATAACAGGTTTTCGTTTTAGCGAATTGAAGAAGTTTTCATTGCCCAGATGCCAGGTTTTATACTGTCCATCCTTAACAAGGGGAACATGGAAGGTTATAATATCACTGTTTTCAAGAATCTCATCTATCTCTGCAAACCCGGCTTTACCTTCGGCTGCTGCCCGGGGAGGGTCGTTTAGTAGAACATTCAGTCCCAAACTTTCGGCTACAGTTTTAATTTTGCTACCAACGTTTCCAACTCCTATTATCCCTATTGTTTTATCTTTCAATGGGAAGTTAGATTCAGGCTCTAACAAAATCAAACATGATTCGATGTATTGGGCTACAGATGCAGAATTGCTGCCGGGCGCATTTGTCCAAACAATACCTTTCTGCCGGCAGTATTCCGTATCAATATGATCGAAACCGATGGTTGCGGTTGCAATAAACTGTACTTTACTGCCTTCAAGAAGCTGCTTGTTACATTTGGTACGGGTACGGACAATTAATGCATCGGCATTTTTTACAATGTCGGGTGTGAATTTACTTCCGGGAACAAAAAGAACATCATCTGTTATTTGCCTGATAGGATCGGCAATAAAAGGTATTTTATCGTCTATAATTATTCTCATTTCTCTTTTTTGAAGTAAATGTATATAAAAATAGGGATAAAGTTTCGTTCTGATTTAAACTATTTTTTTCTGAACAAACACACAGAGGTACAGATTCTATTCCACCCCAGGCCTAACCGTTTCTCCACTAATAGAAACCACCCCTTGGTCCGAAATAGAGAAATTCTTAATAAAAGAAGTGCGTGGATGTATCTTTTTTGTGCTCCAATGTGCATGGAAAATATACTTCCAACTGCCATCAACAGATTGGAACGGAGCACCATGCCCAGTACCAACCAAACCATTATCTCCTTGTAAAATGGGGTTTCCATCGTATTTTGTCCAAGGGCCACAAGGCGATGAGGCTGTTGCATAACCTACCCCATACCCCTGATTTTGATAATGGTTGGCAGAATAAATCATATAATATGTGCCGTTTTTCTTGAGTAACGAAGGCCCCTCGGCTACTTTAGCCTGTAGCAACTCCCACGGCAATTCGGCGGTAATGCATTCGGTTAGTGTTTCTTCTTTGATACTCATTAAATCGTCCGTCATTTGGGCCACCCAGATAACATTGCCATTTGTAAAACGTACAAAATAGAGGTATGGTGTTCCATCATCGTCGATAAAAAGGGATGTATCGATGCTTTTTTCATTCCAGATGGGTTTCTTTACTTCTTGGCGGAAAGGCCCCGTTGGCGAAGTAGAAGTAGCTACGCAAATATGTTCCTCGGTAGAGTAGAACATGTAGAATAACTTTTTCGATTCGATGTAATATACTTCGGGTGCCCAGAACCCCCAGGTGCCATACGAGTCGGTAGCAGATAATGCTTGCCCTTCAAGTTTCCAGGACACCAGGTTGCTGGACGAATAACAGGCAAAGCCTTCGTCTGAGGTGTCGCCTCCTGTACCGTAGGCATAATATTTGCCATTGTAAGTCATTATATACGGATCGGCAATAGGCAGATAATCTTTCTTAATGTTTTTGCTGTCGGCACTTGTGCAACAGATAAACAAGGCACAAAAAAGAGATAATAACAGAAAAGTGTTTTTTATTGGTAACATAATACAACTGTTTAATTGAATGTACAAATGTATTTCATTTAATCAGCGTAAAATGCTATGTGTTATTCAAATAGTAGAACTTTTTGTTCATTTCAATAACCCGATAAATCATTATCAGTATAATATCCCAATCGATTTTCTCTACCATCGACAGCGGTTTTAATGCCACCGCTTTTTTCTTTCTTATCGTTATATATCTCTTCGTAATCGCGGGTGTATGCTGCATTGGGTACTACGTTAACATCAAAAGTAACTTCGTACATGCCTTTTTCTTCCAGATTGGCCAGAATGGTGACATACTGTTTAACATACCCAACGTTTTTACCGCTATCGTATTTAAGTATAATAAACCCTTTACCACCACTGGGAAGCACTTTAAAAGAAGATTCATCTACAAGTATGCATCCACACGAAGTATTACCCCGTGGCGGTCGGGCCCGTTTAATAACTCCTTGTTCGATTTCACAACTATTTGCCATGCGGAGGGTAGCACCTACAGCAATAACTTGTTTAGTGGAATTGAGGATAGGGAGCATCATTTTGGTTAAAACATCGCGCGAGAGGATGCAATCTACATCAGTGCATAAAAAGTACGGAAATACCGAAGCGTTAATGCCCGCATTGGTGCCGTCGGCCTTGGTACCTCCATTCTCTTTATCTACAACGGTTAGTATACCGTATTCTTGATTAGTGGATTTAAATATTCTCCTGAAGGGTTTAGTTTTTATCTTTTCAATATAGGCAAAAGGAGTTTCAACCAGTTGAAATTCCTCGATCAACAGGTCGAGGGTTTGGTCTGTACTTCCATCGTTTACAATAATTACCTCAAATAAAGGATAATCTAATGTAAGCATAGAGTGTACATTGGTTATAATGGTTGTTGCTTCATTATATGCAGGGGCAATAACCGAAATTCCCGGTAAATAGGGCGATTCTTTAAGAATATCCTCTTTCCTTTTGTTGTATAGCCATTTATGCTTTTTAATATTGAGATAACTCAAATACGTAAGCATAAGCGTACAAATGATGATGAAGAATCCATAGAAAAAAACAAGGTACTCATAAAAATAAGATATTCTCTCTACCATACTCACACAAATTTAATTAATGGATTACTCACATGATCGAAAGCCAATTTAGAGAAACCCACAGCTTTTTTTTTCAATCCGTCAAAGAGTTTTCTTCCCTCTTCTCCATAATTATAAATAGCTTTGAGGATGATTTTCTCATTTTCGTTGTCGTAATTGGTTTGATAGGCTTTTTCTAAAAACAACAACGCTTTTCCTGTTTTCAGTTTCGAAACAGTACGTATAATGCTTTGTTGTATTGAAAGAGGTTGTAAGGGATATTTTTCGATCAATGTTTTTTCGGCAGGCCTATACATTAATTCGCCCAATGCATCGATGCAATGTTCACTAATCATCAGGTTGTCGCTTTCAATCAATGTATGCAGAAAAGGGGCACACTCTTTTTGCTGGAGGATTTTAATTTCATCAATGAGGAAGCAGATAAAATGATTGTTTTTTGCGCTTTTAATCCATTGGGTTAGTAAGGGCACACTTTCTTTTCTCTTTAATGAAAGGAAACGGTGGATTTCAATTTTATCCCAGCTGTTAAAGTCGCAGTCAAAATCTTCACCGAAAAACTTAAATGGTGTGTGTTTATTTAAGTGTATAAAAGATGCACGGGCTTTTTTGCGTAATGGTTTGTTGCGGCTGTAGGTTATCGGTGTAATAACCGATCCGGAAATGTCTATGTGCATTTCGTCGAACTTACATAGAGCGTTGTACTTGGTTGCTGTATTGCCGTAATTGATTTCTCGCTCCCAGTAGGCCGGAATCCTGAAATATTCAATAGCATTGGTGTAGTTGTCGTTGTTAAGATCAGGTATCTGCCTGGATAGCTCTATAAAAATATCGGTTAATATCTGTTTGTCTCTTTTCTTTAGCTTTTTGGTGTCTGCTTTCAGCAGATTATGAATGTCACTGTAGATATAGATTCTTTTGTCGGAAAGTATTTCACTCAGTTGAGATTGGTATTTCTCTTCCAATCTTTTTTTGTATCGGGCATACTTCTTCGTTTTGTTTTTTATATGGATGAACCTAACTATACAAAACAAAATAAAAGGGCATGCTATTGTAGTAAAAAGAACAGCAATCCTTATTACTAACGGAAAACCAAGAAATGTATAATAAAAATAATACAAATAATATTCTATCATCATAAGGTAGGGGTTTGGCTGAATAGTAATTGTCTTATCTGCCAACAAAGATAGAATGAACCTTTTAAGAACCTGATGATAATTTGTAACTAAAATTATACGGTTTTTCTCTTTAAATATTCTGTTTTACTTCATTAAGTGCTTTGGGATAGAAAAAGCGTGAAAGTGTTTTTGGGGTTGCAAATTGTAAGTAGCATAAGCCCGAAGGGCTTTAACTATGCATAACCCCGGGTGAGCAAAGCGTAACCCGGGGTAGGCAAAACTCCACTCACAACAGCCCTGAAAGGGTTGAACTCCTTCGGAGCTCAGAAAATCAAGGGGAGTTATACCCCGGGTTACGCTTTGCTCACCCGGGGTTATGCACATATTACNCCCACTCAAAACAGCCCTGAAAGGGTTGAACTCCTTCGGAGCTCAGAAAATCAAGGGGAGTTATACCCCGGGTTACGCTTTGCTCACCCGGGGTTATGCACATATTACCCCTGCCGGGGTAATTCGTAACTAAAGCAAAGCAGCACAGTTATTTCTGTGTAGGTTATTTAAACCTTTCCTTCTTGTATTGCTTACCTTCTTCGGTGTAATATTTCCATGTTCCTTTAGGTGCATTCTTTGAGTACTTACCCCGGAGTTTCAGCTTGCCGCTTTCGTAATACTCGCGATGGCGGCCATGACGCTTACCTGCTTTAATCTCGGTTTCGCTTTTTAGTACACCATCCGGATAGAATTCGCGCAATACATTTCCTTGGAACTTTTCAACATAAAACAGTTCGAGCTCACTGATTTGTCTCTCTTCTGTTTCTTCCGCATCTTCTGTATTGTCTTCTTCGGTATCTATTGCATCCGGTTCTTCGTCTTCTTCTATCTCCTCAACTACCTCTTCCTTTGGGTTATAGGGCTTGTAATTCATGATGTAATGTAAAGAGGGCGATTGGGCATCTCCTATAATCTGTGTACTCCAGTATGGAAACGAATAAAGAATATCTTTACTCTGGGCAATATCTTTCCATGTATCAGGGGTTAACAGGGATTGTAGCTGCGGATAGAATTTATGAAAATCGGCATACAAGAAGAAGGTTGAGCTTTTATCGTATTGAGCCGAAGTTTCTTTAAACCCTTTATCGTTTTTAAGCAGGTATTTCTGTTCGTAATCTTCAATAAAAGAGAGTAAGGTAGAAGGCTTGTTGCTAAAAAGCACATAATCATCTATGTAGGTATAATAAGGCTTCTCAAACTTATCGAACATCTTGCCAAAGAATAAACGGAAGAATCCTTTCATCTCGATATAATGAATCTGATACTCTTTATATTCTACCGATTTAATTTTTATGGGGGTACGGTTCTTTATCTTCTTTTCGATAAACTCCATATTCTTACGGGCATCTTCCTTGTTATTTGCTCTAACAGCTAAAATCAGTTCGGGTTCACGGCCCAGCAACCCTGGTTCCAGTTGTGAAATAGCAAACTCTCCCGACATCCAGCTAAGGAAGTGCTCTTCGAGCGATATACCAAAAAGACTTTCTATCTTTTTGCGCGAACTGGTATAGGTGTTATACATTTCCTGATCGGAGGCTTGCATGGCTGTTTCGAGTTCCTTCATAAACTTCACCGGATCTTCAATTCCTATATTGGTATAAACAGCAGTACGTGCCGACATAATTTCGTGTGCATGCATTTTATGTTTACCCGATTTAAGCAAGGCAGCAATATACGGATCGAGGTTTTCTTTAGGAATTGAGTAACCTTTAAGTTCTATTTTATCGTTGTTAGAGTCGAAATACAAACCCGCAAACTCCATAGACGAAGCAAACATGTTTATGGATTCGCTGTCTTCGTCAAGGTATATTTTCATAAACTGAGGCAGGTATGCGTAGTTTATAAATAGTCGGTACAGGCCTTTACCAGCTACCAGCTTGTCGGCTTCGATAAACGAATAGTTTAAGCCAATTTTAGGAGTATGTCGTTGGTCTATTGCTGCTTCGACCAGCTTTGAGGTGAAAGATAATACAATATGATTGTCAATGAAAGCAGTGTACATTATCTCACGGGTTTCCGGGTCTTTCACTTCGAGTATATCAATCTTGTTATGCTGGCGCCGGGTTACGGTGCTTCCCATCAACTTAAATACATTCTCTATCTGGTCTTTTACCACACTTAGCTTTGCTGTTTTCTGCAGATCAAGGATTACCAGAAAGTCAAAGTCGGCCGGGCGGGTTTTATGCACCGATATCATCATATCGCGTTCGCCAACAAGCGATAAAAGTATTTCGTTGCTCCGGATAAGAGAATCGGCAAACTCTGCTTCGGCTGCCATTTCTTTGATCGATTCGGCGCTTTTAAGTGTTTGCCAGGCTTTACTTCTGTTAAACCGGGTAAAGTCTTTCACCGGATCCGACGATTGGATTATAAATACCGCATCTTCGGGCACAAGATATACTTGTTGGATATTCTTGTCTGGTGACAGGAATATGTCGCCTAAAGAGTATGCAAAATATGCAACTAAAGCGAGTATAATTACAAGTATTACTTTGCCGGTTATCTTGCGTTTTGGCTTTTCCGGTTGCGGAGTGGTTGGTTCCGGCTGTGGTTGGTTAACTATCTGCGCGGGTGCAGAGGGCTCATTCACTGGTTTATCAGCAGGCAGTTGCTCTTCTGGTAAATAATCTTGTTCGCTCATGGTTTTTCGTATATGATTGTGCTTGAGGTTGCAAAGTAAATAAAAACTTATTTACCCCCAATTGATTTAGCCTGAATTATTCATACTCGTTTGGTTCAGTTAAAATAAAAACACAGAGTCACAGAAACACGGAGCTTTTCCTTGTGCTGAACACAGAGGCCTTGAAGCAAGAAAGCTCTGAGGCTTACAGCCTCGCATTCCATGTGATCCTTCATCGTAGGCCGTTGGCCTACGCTAGAGGCTATTAGGCCGTTGGCCTATTTTGAGTTATTGTACGACAAAAGCGAAGCCTCCGTGTTCAGCACAAGGAAAAGCTCCGTGTTTCTGTGACTCTGTGTTTTAATTCAATCCTCTTATCCCCTCACAATCTCCTCTTTCTCCTTATCCCAGTACATAGTACGTCCTTCCAGATAAGCACGTGTACCCATGTGGGCAGCAATTGCTTCATCGAAAGCTTCATCAATACCACACGACGGTTTAAGGTTTCTGTTACGTATACATTCTAACCACTCGCGCATGTGCAGGAAGGTAGTATCGTACCTTTTACCACCAAGGTAAGAATAAAGTAAGCCGCGTTGAGCAAAGTAAACCTGCGTAGCCGATGTTATGGCATCCACCTCGCTCTGTCCCGGCACGTAAGTATAGAAAGGAACATCCGGTTTAATGATACCCGCATCAATCTTTTCTTTGTAACGGGTCGATGAAGGATCAACTTTTACCGTAAGCGTATCACCTACTTCCATGCTGGCATCGTGCCCCATAATTACTTTACCGCGGTTGCGTTGGCTGGCAAGTGTAGCACTGTACAGAAGCGTAAGGTCCTTTTCGGGGAATTCGAAAGTTGTTTGCAGAACATCGGGTACAGTACGACCATCTTTAAAGAAGTAAACCCCACCCGAAGAAGTTGCCGAATGCGGAATACCAACCCCCAGTAATTGATTTACAGCATCGTATTCGTGCGTAAGCAAGTCGCCGCTAAGGCCAGTGCTGTAATCCCACCAACAACGCCAACGGAAGAAGCGCTCAAGGCTGAATTGGTTTCTCTCTTCCGGACCTACGTATTTCATCAGGTTGTGTTTAGACATATAGTCCATATACTCGCTTATCCGTTCTTCGTCGCCCTCAAACTGTTTCCAGTCTATGGTTTGCGGGTTTGCTGTAGGATCAATGTTGTACACCCAGGCGCCATTAGGGTCGTTACGGTTGGTGCAAACCTCTATCAGGCTCACATGGCCCAGTAGTCCTTTTTCAATAATTTCTTTGGCTTTGTTATAGCTATCTACCTGTCGGCCCTGATGTCCAAGCTGGAAAACAATTCCGGTTTGTTTCACTACATCTCTTACCATGTAGGTTTCGGGCACAGTCCATGTCATTGGTTTTTCCAGATACACATGTTTGCCTGCTTTAGCTGCATCCATGGCCATGGTTCCGTGCCAGTGGTCTGGTGTGGCAATGATTACCGCATCAATATCGGTTGCGGCAAGCATCTCTTTGTAATGACGGTAGCGTTTGGGGGCAGGGCCGGTTTTACCGCCTACGCCTTCGCGGTAGATATTTGCTCCGGCAGCAATTCCCTGTTCGGCAAAAGTGTCGAATATATCGCAAACACCGGTTATTTCTATATTTAAATCTTCCTGTTCGCGGAAATCTTTATAACGGGTATCCCTTTTATCCGACTTTGATCCGTCGATAAGCGTTTGTAACTCTTCGGGGGTAGCAAAGCCCAATGAGCGTAGCAGTAGTTTTCCGCGGATACCGCAACCAATAATTCCTAACCGGATTTTCTCTCCGTTAGCTTTCAAGGGGGTAATTGTTGTTTGCTGATTGCTTAAGCTGAATACATCACTAACATCACGAAGTGCCAGGTCATATTTTCTTTTCTTATATGCACCATAGGCCAGTGCGCCGATTACAGGTATTGTTGCCAGTGCTTTAATTGTATCGCGTTTGCTTTGCGATTGAGGTTTCTTATTGTTATTGTTATCTTTTGATTCCATGTTTTATTTTGCTTTGCGATTAAATAATTGAAGAACATAACGATCCAATCCCCAGTTTTTTGAGGTTGGAAAATAAATAAGTACCATTAATGCACCTATTTCAATAAGGTTCTTGTCTACCCACAGGTAAGTTCCTTCGGTAGGCATCATGTAAGCAGCACCAATAAAAGGCGGATGCGATAAATAAAACATGGCAAGAAAACAGATACCACCTATTGCTGCCAGCTTAAAGAAACATCCGGCTATAAGGCCCAGTCCAACAAGGGTTAGCCCAATAACATTGATGTAGTTAACAACATCCAGCAAAGCCGGGTTCGAAGCAATAGAGTAAAACGTTTCGGCGAAAAAGCCTTTGGAGTCCATAAGATAAGGATAGGCACTCCAACTCGAATTAAATAATTTAGTAACTCCTTCGTAAAGGAAATGCCAACCAACAAGGCATCTAAGGGCAATTAGCCAGAAAGTCTGGCCTCCGGAATAATTCTTCATGTATTTGTTTTGTAGTTATGAATAATGAATTCATGGTTTTTAGATGGGCGCAAAAGTACAAAATCTTTCCGAAAAATATTACCTTTGTGAGAGTGAATGAAAAAACGATATGTCCTTACTACAATTATTTAAAAACATTTCTCCTTATGTAAAGCCTTACCGTTGGCTGGTAATTTTTACGCTGTTATTAACACTTGTTGGTTCGTTTACTGCACAGGTCAATGCTTGGGTGTTGCGCTATACTGTTGATGAAATCACGGTTTTACTCAATAACCATCAGGGATTGCGCGAGGGAGTAACTATTTTGATATGGATATCTGTTATATTAATTGTCAAAGAGATACTTAACTCTTTTCTGCAATTCGGGCAAAAATATTATGGCGAAAAATTACGCATTTACATCTCTCGCGATTTGGCACAAACGGTAATTGAGAAGGTGCTCACTTATAAACTGGCCTTTTTCAGTTCGGGTGGCAATCAGCCGGGGAAACTTCAAACCCGTATCGACCGGGGAATAGAGAGTATTACCCGGCTAGTACAAAATTTCTTTATTGATGTACTTCCGCTGTTTACCAACTCTATTGTAGCGCTTCTAATGATGTTCAATGCCAACTTTTACGTTGGTTTGGTGGGACTATGTGTTGTACCGGTCTATTTTTATGTAACCCGTATTCAGGCAGATAAATTAAGTGGTTCGCGTCGTAAAATCAGGGAGTTGCGCGAAAATAAGAGTCAGGGGATACTGGGCATATTAGAATCTATCATGGTAATCAAATCGTTTATCCGTGAAGATATAGAAGGCGAAAAGCAAATGCAATTGCAGAACGATCTTACCGGGGCACAGATGAAAACCCGTAAACTAAGTTTTTTCTTCGATGGGCTTAAAAGTTTCATCGAGCAGATTGGAGTGGTATTAATCATCATTCTTACTGCCTATTTCGTTCTATCCGGGCAGATGACCATTGGTGCAATTATGTTCCACATTATGCTTTTTAATAATGTATCGGCCCCCATCCGTCAGCTACATCGCATTTACGATCAGATGAATGATGCCCTGATTTATTCCGAAGGTTTCTTCGATATCCTGAAAGCAGATCACCAGATAGAACAATCGGGCAAGTACAAGCCAACAGATGTGAAAGGCGAGTTTAGATTGAAAAAGGTTAATTTCACTTATCCGGATAATGAAGAACCAACGTTGCATGATATTGACATGGTTATTGAGCCCAATAAAATAACAGCCCTTGTTGGTCTGTCGGGTGCAGGAAAAAGTACATTGATTAATCTATTGGATAAATTCTATCTGCCCGAGTCGGGCGAGATTCTTCTGGATGGTATTAGTCTAAACGATTATGATACTACTTTCTTGCGCGATAATATTGGGCTGGTTTTACAAAAGAATCATATATTTAATGGTAGTATTGACGAGAATATCCGTTATGGTAATCCTAATGCTACCCATGAGGCGGTGGTAGAGGCTGCCAAGAAATCGTATATTCATGATCAAATCATGTCATTGCCCAATGGTTATGATACTTCGGCACTGGCACTATCGGGTGGACAACAACAAAAGATTGCTATTGCCCGTATGTTCCTTAAAAATCCGCCAATAATTTTTCTGGATGAGCCAACAGCCAGTCTGGACGCTGTATCAACAGAGCAAATCAAGAATAGTTTAGATGCAATCAAGAAGGACCGGACTGTTGTTATTATCTCTCACAGTATTTCTCAAATCATAGACTCCAATCGTATTTATGTGATGAAGAATGGCCGGGTAGTGGAATCGGGAACACATGAAGAGATTTACCATCAAAATGGAACATATAGCGAGATATTTAATGCTATGGCGCGGAGCTTGAATATTGATAAGATATCGAAGACGTTGGAGGATTAGAAACAAAAATGTTACTTCGAGTTTAAGCAATTACCCCGGCAGGGGTAATATTTGCATAACCCCGGGTGAGCAAAGCGTAACCCGGGGTATATACCTCCTTGATTTTCTGAGCTCCGAAGGAGTTCAACCCTTTCAGGGCTGTTTTGAGTAGGGTTTAACCTACCCCGGGTTACGCTTTGCTCACCCGGGGTTATGCATAGTTAAAGCCCTTCGGGCTTATGCTACTTGAAAAAAAAGAACGATCACACTTTAATCTGCCACTTCTTGGCGAATAAAAAATATGTTAAAACTTCTCAAATCCTACCTCCTTACACCACAAATTTCTTTATTTTTCTTAAAATCATCTAATCCAAACTAGTTTTGCCATAAACAATAAATGTTACACAATTTCATTTTAGAAATATTAAATAAAATGCTTGTTTACATGGTGTTTATAATATTTGATTTTATTTTCATGCCGTTAAATTTAAATTAATAAGGATGAATAAAAGACAGAACAAAACTAGTTCCGATTCAGACACAAAAAGCACTCAAAAAGAAGAAAAGGTAATCGGAGTTGAATTGGCCAAGAATCTACTTGATTTACACGGAATTAAACCAGAAAACAAGATCATAGTTGTTGACTGTGAAGAGTTTGTTAAAGTTATGATCATGCTCTTTGAGACGGATGCAATACGGGTTGCAGGAAATAATGGAAGCGAATCATTTATCAAAGCATTGTACAGTGGAAATAAAATCATGCAGAAGCGATTTCCAGATAAAGAAATGAAGCCAGGGAGCTTTTCTGCCTTGTTTTACGAGGTAAAAAGAATGTTGAAACCAGAGTTGGAAAACAAAACACAAGGGGAAAAAAAGAGGAAAAGAAAGTAGATGTTTGAAACTAGGAGATTTGGCGTTAAATCTCCTAGTTTCGTTTTAGAAAATTGATTAGCACTTTTGCAAAAAGTAAAAATCTAATTATTAACGCTTATGGATGGATATTCATTAACAAACAAAATGCGACGAACTCGCACAAAGTTTAAACTCAGTGTTGTTGAACAGGCACTTTACCACGAACTGATAGCGGTTTGCAATAATCAAAAATGGCCGCAAATATTTAAATGCTCCAATTATCAGCTTACCAGTGCTCTTTACATTAGCAACCGAACATTGATCAGGGCCAGGAAAAAACTAGTCGAAGCCAAACTTATTTATTTCCAGTCGGCAAAAGGACTTGGCTTTGAAAATTCGTACTCGTTTATTGTAGAAATGAGTGTAGGCAGAGCACCATCCCCTAACAACAATGTAACACCATCTCCTGGTGCTGAGGCGGCCGGAGGGGATAGTGCTCAGATGGCAGACTATAATAAACAAAAAAACAATAAAACACCCCCTCTATCCCCCAAGGGGGCTGAGAGTGAAAGTGGAAAGAAGAAATCCTATATCGAACTTATTCCCTTCAACCAAATAAAGCCCCAACTACTGGCCGATGAAAGCTGGTGCGAAATAACCGCTATGCAATCTGGCCTAAGCATCAGGTTTCTGGATATCATGCCCAGCCAGATCGACCTTTTTTTGCAATATATCATCGCCACCGGCGAAGAACATACAGTACAAACCCTATCCACAGCCAAACGACGTTTTTTTTGGTGGTGGAAAACACAAGGAAAAAAGAATTATGAAGAAAACTCAGAAAACGTTGACCCCGTTATTTGGTAGCGTTACCCCCCAGGCGCTTGATGCCGAAAGAGCAGTAATTGGAGCCATTATTGGTTTTGGAAGTGCAATTGATGAAGTATTATTCCTCACTCCCAATATGTTTTACGACTCCCGGCACCGGGTTTTATTCGAAGCTATTATGGCTTTGAAGCAAAAAAATGCAGCAATAGACCTTATTACTGTAAGTCAGGAAATACTTGTAATGGGGCAGGGCGAACAGGTAATGCCTTGGTTTATAGCCGAATTAACCGGTTCTGTAACTTCGCATGCTCATATTGTTGACCATGCCTTGATTGTTAAGCAAAAGTACCTTCAACGGCAGGTTGTTGAATTTTCGCTTCAGGTACAGAGTAAAGCCGGCACTGAAAGCGAAGACATTGCCGATGTACTTACTGGAGCCGGCAAAGAGATTGAACACCTTCAGGAAGTACTTGTTGGTCAGGAAGAAGAAGCATCTTACCGGGAAATATCTGCCGAATTTTACGAAGACATCAACATCCGTATGAATAGGTTCAACAACAAACTGCAAACAGGTATAACCACCGGGCTAACCGAGCTGAACCAGATTACCTCGGGTTGGCAGGGGTCGGAGCTGGTTATACTGGCAGCCCGTCCTGCCATGGGTAAAACGGCCGTAGCCCTACACCTTGCCCAATCGGCCGCACATGCGGGTACATCGGTATTAATATTTTCGTTAGAAATGTCCAGGGTAAGCCTTTACAAACGCTCCATTCTTTCGGAAAGCGACGATATTAACCCGGGAAAGCTAAAATCGGGAGACTTGTTGAACGAGCTCAAAGATATTGATAAATCAGTAGCCAAGCTTAGTAAACTCCCAATTTATGTGGACGACAATGCCAACATAAATATGGCCTACATTCGTTCTAAAAGTCGGTTACTGAATAAGAGAAACAAATGCGACATGGTAATAATAGACTACCTGCAACTCATAACAGCCGAGAAAGGAAAGTATGGCAACCGCGAACAGGAGATAGCATCCATGAGCCGCGAAGCCAAACTGATTGCCAAGGAACTGGATATCCCGGTAATTCTCTTATCCCAGTTAAACCGTGATGTGGAAAGAAGGCAGGATAAACGCCCTATGTTAAGTGACCTCCGCGAATCGGGAGCCATTGAACAGGATGCGGATATGGTTGTGTTTATCCACCGTCCCGGATATTACGGCAAAGCTACGAAGGATAAAAACGGCAACGAGGTAAAGAACGCCGGCGAACTGATTATTGCCAAGTACCGCAACGGACCGATAGGCAGAGTGAAATTCAGGCACAATGATACGTTGACAAAAATCGAAGATTTTTAACGAAAATGAATTGGGAACACAGAGACACAGAGGCACAGAGATTTTCATTTACAGGGTTATTAAAACTCTGTGTCTCTGTGCCTCTGTGTTCCCAATTTACATCAAAACTTAAAACAATGAGTATAAATAACGATGCAATCCTTATGCGAATTGCAGAACGCAACAGAGCGTTCAATCAATTCAGAGAAGTTTATATCCGAATGGATAAAGTAATTGAAGCCCTTTATCAATCGGGCTTGTACACAGTAGAAGAATTTGCCGAACTGGCTTTGGAGTACCGGGTTTTAAAAATCAGGGCCGAACACCTTGAGGAATACATCAGGAGAAATTTTCCTGCTAAAAACCTGGACGAAACCATTAAGTGGATGAAGAACGGAAGAGTATCTTAAGATAAAAAAAAGAGTAAGTTAACTTCTTGTTTATAAAAACTTAAGTTTTTACAGGCAAGAAACTTAACTTACTCGGAAGAAAAACTTAACTTACTTTGAAGAAAAATTTAACTTACTGGTTGGTGTTTAAGCAGTTGGATCTATCCATCCGCCACCACCATCGTCGCCTCCATTGTCACCGGAGTTATCGCCACCGGCAGCTGCAACAACACCTAAGGTAGCAATATTAACGTACCTTACATTCTCGGTGAGTGCCCTGGTGATACCTCCGTTACCCTGACGACGGGTGTACTCGGGAGTGAATTTGCAACGTAAACCGCCAATCTGCGTACTGCTTACATCGCTTTCTTCTTTTACTCCGTTGCCCTTGGCCGATACCATCATGGTAAACGTTCCGAAACCATCGAGCTTTACACTCATACTGTTCATCAGGTGGTCGCTCATTACCTCGGTTAGTGAGTGAATAACATTCTGTACATCACCAACGGTAAGAGAGGTTGCCCAACTAACTTTCTTGGCAATTTCGGTAGAATCTATTGTCCCAGCTTTAACCAACCGGGGATAGTATAGATACTCACCGCTCTTGGTAGGAAGTTGCGATTGAAATGCTTTGTATAATAACGGCATAATTCAATTTTTTAGGTTAATAAAATAAGGATAATTACTCCTTGCTGTAACATTACAAGGGCAAAGGTGCATACTATTTAATAAATAGAGTATCAATAGGTTACGGGCGGTTACAGCGGTTTACAAGTAAAAGATTATTTGGGTTTATTTCACATAATATTACGATTAATTAGAACACAGAGACACAGAGGCACAGAGGTTTTTCATTTACAGGGCTATAAAAGCTCTGTGCCTCTGTACCTCTGTGTTCTAAACAAAAAATACAGAATCAATATGAACGAACATATAAAAGTGTACTCTAAAACAGAACTGGCATTGTTATACCTGCCGGATATGAAGCCGGCAACGGCACGCCGCAACCTGCGCGAATGGATTGATGCAAACAAAGAATTAACCGGGGAACTGGAAAAATCGGGTTATCGAAGAAATAACACACGGTTTACACCACATCAGGTAAGTTTAATTTTTAAGTATTTGGGAGAGCCTTGATAAATTATGATTTAAACACAGAGACACGGAGAACACAGAGTTTTTCAATTACAGAGTTATAAATCTCTGTGTCTCTGTGTCTCTGTGTTCTAAAAACTATAAACTTAAATGATTGAATATGATAGATTAGAAAGGCTTAAGGTCTTGCAAAAGCAACGTAAGCAGATTATGCTGGAGGAAGCGCTTTTATTGGCTCCGTTCCGGCATGACACACAGAATATAGAGTTACTATATTCGCATTTTAACAAGATTATTGCAGAGTTACCAGCTAACATACAACTAGATAAAAGGGCTGCAAAAAAGCTGTTTTTATTTATAATCTTGTATTTATATTCTCCAGGCACATTAATTGGCCGAAAGATGGAACCCGGCGTACGTGCCACTTTGGCTGATATTATGGGTTTTCATTCGCCTGCCTCTGTAACATATCACTGCATGGGGCTGGAAGTATGGTATACTCAATATCCGGATTTTAAAAACACTACAGATTATATTTTTCAACGGTTAGCCGAAACTAATATTTGATAATGACTTCCGTTGTTAAATACCGACTGTTAAAATCAAAGTATATCGGGTTTTTATGGAATATTTTTGCGATTTAAACAACCGAGAATCATCAATTGAGGGTTTAAAGTTGAAAGCTGCGCGGCTAATTATTAACAACTTTATTAAAGATTAAAAACATGAGAACAAAAATTATAAAATTCAGTAAATACATGCTTACAATAAGTGCGTTACTGCTAATGAATATATACTATGCAAGGGGGCAAACATCAGGATTTGAAACAATTAATCAGCCTTTTCCAGATAGTCCTAATGCTGCTGCATTATCGAAATACATAGATTTTCCTGTCTCAAACGCCACTGGAATTATACAAATGGATATTCCGATATATGAAATTAAGCTGAAAGACTTTACACTACCTATCTCTTTAAATTATCATGCAAAGGGTATTCAAGTTGAAGAATCAGCCACAAATGTTGGCCTGGGATGGTCGCTACAAGCTGGTGGGTGTATATCCCGGGCAGTGAGAGGAGAACCGGATGATTATAATAAAGCAAAGACAAAAGAAAAACATCAAAAGGGAACCCCTTATGTAGGTATGTTTTGGACAGATAAAGGACAATATATTAATTCCTTTAATGAGAATATTACAGAATACGATAAAATAGCTGAAAAAATTAAACACCTAGTCGCTAATGATGATATTAAGTATTTAGAAGAAGGTCATAATGATACACAACCCGATCTCTTTTATATCAATCAGTCATTTCTATCTGGGCAATTTGTTTTGGAAGTAATTAACTCTGTAACATCAAGTCCACAACATATTCGGCCACAGCTAATCCCATATCAGGATATTAAGATACAGCATGCATTTGATACTGAAGGACGTCTAACTTCTTTCACCGTAAAAGATGCTCAAGGAAATGAATATTATTTTAATGACAAAGAGATAACAATAGCACATAATAGCAATTTTTATGTATATTTTTATAACGACCCTTTAACTGGCAATGACGTGGTGAATAAATCTGCGACAGGTTCATCTCGGGAATACTATTCTACTTGGCAATTAAGCAAAATAAAAACAGTTCATAACCAAATAATTAGATTCCATTATCAGGATGAAACAATAAAGATTGAAAACCATGTAGGGAGTTATGAAGAACCTTACATTCTCAAATATAGTGGATCATCCTCCTCTGTATTAACAACATTGACTCAAAAAAGATTAACAAAGATCGAAACTGACAACGAAGAAATAAATTTTGTAGTCGATCAGGAAAATATAACTGATCAATTCTTGCCAATCAAAGGTATCTCTGTTAAAAGCAAACATACTAATAAAACTATAAAATCCTTTATCCTCAAATATGGATATTTTGGTAATAAAATCGACTGCACACGGTTAAAGTTAAATCATATAAAAGAAGAAGGAGTTGGTAATTACGATTTCCATTATGATGAACGTACACCTTTTCCTGATAGAGAATCGTATGCACAAGATGTATGGGGGTTTTATAACGGAGCAATCTCAAATGAAAATCTGCTTCCCACCATCCATTATTATCCGAACCTTAGATTATCCGAACAATATACTTTTCTGACACTTCCAAATAATTATGAAAAAAAATCCACCATAATACGAGCCGATCGGCTGCCAAATCCGGAGGCTGTTACTACTGGCATGTTAACCAAAATAACTTATCCAACAGGAGGTTATACAGAATATGAATATGAATCAAATAATTTTTTGTATAAGGATACTGTATACAAAGGAGGTGGGGTACGTATTAAATCAATTAAAAAGTATCATGATTCTTCCACTTTACTGATGCAAAAACATTATGAATACAGTAATGGAAAGATACTTAATCTACCAATTTTGAGTCATAATTTATACCCTTTCGAAAAGTCTTTAGGAATATTTCATAAAAGTCAATCCGAAGTAGGAAAAGTCAATGGAGGCTTTGTTTGTTATGAATCTGTTACTATAAAGGATGGCAATGGCTCAATGATTAACGGAAAGACAGAATACAGTTATAGCTGTCCGGGTACTTATGGTATTGAAAAAGACTATTCAGAAGGAGAAATGTATGAGGTATCCAAATCAAGATATGTTCCTTATAAAAATTTTCAGGACTCAATTAATTTTTACCCATATCCACCAAACATTAATTATGATTGGGCAAGAGGACTTCTACTATCAGAAAAATACTATGATGTGGAAAACAACCCATTGAAAGAAATAAGTTATAAATACAAAAACTATTTTCCACAAGGAACTAGTAAACCTATTGTAGTTTATGGACTTAAACTTGTATATACTCAGGATGTGAGTGTAAAATTCAGCAAATACAAAACATTAACCAATGTTGCCAAAGTATTATCCAGCAAAACCGAAACCAATTATTTTACTTCCAACAATTCTTCTGTAACCTCTTTTACAAGTTATAGTTATGATAACCTTAGACATAAAAATGTTACTACACAAAAAACAACAACTAGTAATGGGGATACACTTCTTACCAAATTTAAATATATGAATGATTATTACTTCGGCGATAAAGGAGAAGGTGATATCGCATCTTCTGTTGCATCAACTTCTGAAGGAATATCTGCATTGTATGATAAAAACGTGAATAAATTGGTTGAAGAATCTTATTTTCTTAAAAAGAAGAATACCTTGTATTTGTTAGGCAGTAATCTGATTACGTATAGTGAATTTGGTGATTATGCGCTTCCTTGTAAATATTATGAGATGAAATTGGAAACTCCAGTAGAAGTAAGCACTTCTTATGTTCCCTCTTTTGTGAAGACTTCTTTTATGAGTAACCCCGTTTTCTATCGGGATTCCCGTTATAAAGAAAAGCAAAGCTTTGAACTCTATGATCCTAATGGTAATTTGCAACAGGTTAGCAGCTCTGATGGAATGATGACGACCTACATTTGGTCCTACAACGGACAGTATCCTGTAGCAGAACTTAAAAATTGTGCTTATGCTGGTGTTTCTTTGAAACTAGGAAGCAGTTTTGTTAGCAATGTACAAAAAACACTATCAACTGCGAATCTTACATTGTTAAATAATCTACGCACTCTACTCCCCTATGCACAAATTACTACAGCCGTTTATGACCCAGGTATTGGAGTCAAGCATATTACAGACCCCTCGGGTAAAACCACTTTCTATGAATATGATTCTGGCCGTCGATTGGAACAAGCATATATAAAAAATGGTACAACCAAAGAAATTATACAAGCTTATGAATATGATTATGCAAACTGGAAACCTCTTGAAGAAATTCCCGGCATGGTATATGTTACAATCCCAAATGCAAAGAGAACAATTACTCCTACTGTAGCATCAGATCAAGTTACTAAATCTACGAAATCTGCTATGTTAACAATTGAGTATTTTGATGGGATTGGACGTCCTACACAAACTATTCAACAAGGAATTACACCTTTAAAATCCGATTTGGTTATAATACAACAATACGATGCATATGGACGTAGTGATAAAACATGGTTACCTTTTGTTAAAACTGACGATGGAACTGTAGAAGATCCGGATATAGATAGACTATCTGCTGATACTTACAACGGTGATACAGCTGCTTATACTAAACCTATATATGAGGCATCTCCTCTGAACCGGGTTACTAAACAATATGGAGCTGGGCAGCAGTGGCGATCATCTGATAAGCCTGTAAGGACAATCTATTTGAGTAATGTAAGTGCGCTTAATTGTATGTACTTTAATATAGCTGATTCGTCTGTGGATTCTGTTTATACTGTCACCAAATCTGGTAATTATGCTACCGGACAACTCTATATTATTCAAATAAAGGATGAAGATGGTAATTCTACTTTCGAGTTTAAAGATAAGCAGGGAAAAGTAATTATGATCCGCCAATGTATTTGGGAAGAGACTGTTCAAAAGGAACTTGATACCTATTATGTGTACGATGATTTTGGAAATCTGAAATTAGTACTGCCTCCATTAGCCTCGGCCCAGATGGGAAGTGGTAATTCATGGACCAACAGTACAAGTACTTTCCTTGATGATTATGCTTATTATTATCGTTATGATGAACAGAACCGTTGTGTTTTAAAGAAACTTCCCGGAGCACTACATATTAATTATGTGTACGACAGAGGTGATCGTTTAATTCTGACCCAAGATGGTGAAGCCCGTACCAAAGAACAATGGTACTTTACACTTCCCGATGCACTTGGCCGAACTGTTTTAACAGGTATTTGTAGCAATCCAAGTATAAACATTATTAAAGGTAGTGCAGTAAAAGCTACCTGGGCAGGAGAAAGTGGTACTTATAAAGGATATATCACTCCTATTAATTGTTTGGGTAATTCATCTTATGTACTAACAGCTAATTATTATGATAACTATAATTTCCTATCCTTACCAGGCTACAGTGCACTTGGATATCAAGGAGAATCAGGCTACGGAACCCGTCATACCAGTGGGATTAATAATGGCCTGCTAACTGGTACTTATGTTAAAGATGCCAATGTTGACGAAGGAAGTATACACCTGTATTCTGCCTTATACTATGATTATCGGAACAGGGTGATCGAAACCCAGTCTACGAATCATCTGGGAGGCAAAGATTCGGAATATATAGCTTATACTTTCACTGGGCAGATAAGTAAAAGAAAATTAGTGCATACAAATTCACCATCAACACCTTTGGTCACCACTATTAATGGATCAAAATTCAAACTAATTACTGGTGGTAAAGTGTTGGTTTCAGGAGCAGCAAACCAACTAGAAGAATATTATGAATATATTTATGACCATGCAGGTCGATTAACAAGAACCGATCATCAATTGGGGAATAATCCTAAAACCACAATAGCCATTAAGAGTTACGATGAACTGGGACGCTTAAAAACTCATAAAAAAGGGAATTTACCAGTAACAACTTACGACTATAATGTGCGATCGTGGATAAAATCAATCAATAATACACTCTTTACACAAACGCTGTATTACAATGACAGTTATGCTGATAATGACCCCTGTTACAATGGTAATATCTCTGCCATGAGTTGGAAAGCTGATAGCGATGTATTACGTGGCTACCGGTTTACTTATGATGCTCTTTCACGCTTAACAAAAGCTGACTATTTAGAAAACGGTAAATCTAATCCTAATTATCAGGTTCCTTCCATCACATACGACCATCATGGTAATATCACTAGTTTGAAACGTTGGGGTAAAACAGATTCCGGCTACGAATTGGTTGACAATTTAACTATGAATTATAATGGCAATCAACTAACCACAATAGAAGATGCCGCCATTAAATTACCAACAATAACTTCTGGCTTAAACGATTTCAGGGACATTGCTAATACAACAGATTATGTGTACAATAAAAATGGGGCAATGACCAAAGATTTAAACAAGAGTATTAGCAATGTTACATATAATTGCTTAAATTTACCAAGTCAACTTACAATTAATGGCAATACTAATAAATATATGTATGCTGCTGATGGTAGGAAGTTGAAAGTAACACATGGATTGGATTATACTGATTATGTAGGCAATAAAATTTATGAAAATGATTCTTTGAAACAGATTTTGTTTGATGGTGGTTATATTGAAAATGGAATATATCACTTTTATTTAACTGATTATTTAGGTAATAACCGAATAGTGACTACCAACACAGGAATAATTGTGCAGAAGAATCACTTTTACCCATTTGGAATGACATTCGGGGAAACTTCGAATAATGAACAAGACAAACAACAATTTAAGTATAATGGTAAGGAGTTGGATAGGAGGAATGGATTGAATTTATATGATTATTCGGCTAGGTATATGGAGCCGGCTATCGGACGGTTTACAACGATGGATCCGTTGGCGGAGAAGTATTATAACATTAGCCCGTATGCGTATTGTGCGAATAATCCGATTAAATTTATTGATCCAACAGGTATGTTTTATGGTGATTATTATAGTGGTTATTCTGGAAAACTTCTTTTTAGTGATGGGATCAATGATAACAGGGTTTATGTAAGAAATCTACTAGTTGAACAGAATGATTTGATAGTGAGAGATACATACATAGGGCAAAGAGGAAAAATTCCAGACAAAACTAAAGCTTTCAATGAGTTTATGAAAGGAACAAATGAACATTTTTCCAAGTTAAATAAGCAATTTACTAACAATGAGGCGTTGATACTATTTGGATGGGCAGGAAAAATAAATAGACGACTTAAAGCTTTTGCTGATTTAGTTACTGACAATGCTGAATATGATATAAAAGCTGCAAAGAACGGGGAGTTTGCAATAGGAACAGATGGTGCATTTATGGAAGGATATGCCTTTTATGATGGTGATCTGTTTCGTTATGACGACTTTGGTAATTTCAATTATGCAATTGCAGGAAAAGCATTTGGTTTGTCTGAGTTTATATTGGAGTTAGGTGCTGGGATAAATCAGTTGACAAAGCCCAATGTTCCTCATAATATTTTCACTTATGGAGATGAAGATAAAGACAACTATATGATTCGAATGGGATTTAAATATTACGACAAAAACTTCAAACAACAATGAGAATAAAAGAATATAAACATTTTTTAGTCTTGCTTTTTTGTCTTACTTCATGTAAGAATCACTATTGTATTGATATTGAAAATATTGACGAGTTGCGAGGCGCAATGCTTAAAACTGAAGAATATGTAAATAGGATAGAACCCCTTTATGTTGATGATTGTGTCACTTTTGGGGAATTGAGCAATGACCCCAAAAACATAACATTAAGTTTGTCAACATTAAATTATAATTCCAAAGACTCTATTGAGCAAGGGAGGAGAAATCCTAATGTACAAAGACATGTAGAAATTTTAGATTCAATACCAGGGCTTACCAAAAATGAATGGAAGCTTATGAAGGATAATATTGAGATTCTAAGAAAATATGGCATACATTCTATTAAAAATGTGTTTTATAATGATGGTCGATTTCAATTTTACTACTTTTCATATAAAATATATTTCTATAATGGAATTGGCCCTAGTGCATACCTTGCTATTCTTCCAGAAGAGAAAACAAAAACTAAAGCTTTTAAATCTCGTTTTATTGTAATGGATAAAAAAGAGGATTTATACTTGTTAATCAAAAGTGATCGTAATTAATTTCCCATTAGAAGCTGCACAAGCTATCGGCTAATGGCGAAGAGGATGTATCAAAAAAAGATCTGATACATCCTCTTTTTTATTCAAAACTGTAACAAACAATAAAATTAGAAACCAAAAATGGATGTTATTGGAAGGGTTATGTAAATGTTTCTCTAAAAAGAAAAGAGACGTTTGACGAAGTATTAGAAACCATAACAAAGAAATAGTCGAGTGTCTTATCCTAGCATAGAATTCAATTGAGTAACCCACGTCTTTTATACATAAAAGATATTACTACCGGAAGCATTGCAGGAAATAAACAACTGTTTGAACTGGTGCAATCGTTGAATCTTCCGTTTGATCAGTTGATTGAAGAGAAAGGATTCAGGTGGGTGCATGTTAGTTATAGGGAAAAGGGAAATAGAAGGCAGGTGTTGAGGAAATAGTAAATATCTGCTTTGAGAGAGTGAAGGGTGTATTGAAGAAAATCTGATACACCCTTTTTGTAACTATCAGCCAATTATTATGATCTATTGAATACAATTCACTAAATTTGCCTGTAAAGGTTAGTTTTGCCGATGGTAACTCTACATCGTATTTGTATGATGCGGCCGGAGTTAAACATCAGGTTAAGCACCAAACAGGTTCAACAACCAAAACCACAGATTATTGTGGTAGCGTGATCTATGAAGATAATGAGGTGAAACGTGTACTTACCAGCAAGGGGTATATTGTTTACAATAATGGCACCCCTACTTATTATTACTATTTGAAGGATCATTTGGGTAATAATAGGGTGGTGATAAACGCTGGTGGTGATGTGCAACAGGTGAATCATTATTATCCGTTTGGGGGAAGCTTTGCTTCGAGCGCTGAGTCTTTACAACCATTTAAGTACAATGGTAAGGAGCTGAATACGGTTAATGGGCTGGATTTGTATGATTATTCGGCTATATGGAGCCGGGGATTGGGAGGTTTACGACGGTGGAGGTACAGGAATAATTAAAACTAAATAATATGAAAATAAAAAAATGTTTGCTTATTTGTATGTTTTTTATCTCTACAATTGTTTTTGTTGCTATTTTTCTACCTGTGCTTACCAAGATGGATGATAGTGTAAATCTAGGAGATAAATATCTATATATACAAGATTATCCACAAGCAATCATAAGTTATGAGACAGATGAATATAAGGGAATTGGGCATTTTGTTGTACCGCCAATCATTATTGATTATAATTTTAATAACGAGTTTATTATTGCAATAACAAAAGATTTGGAGGTTAATGATATTATTTACTGGATTGTAGATAAAAAGACACAAATCGTAGAGCAATTTTCAGATCGTCTTGATTTTTATCATACCTTAAATGAGAAAAATGTTGATCTGGGATTTGATTGATTATCTTGTTCTAGTTTGATAATTTAACATCCTGATAGACATTTTTCTGTTAGGATGTTTTGTCCGGATAGAAAAATGATTCTATCTGGATGTTTTTGATATTGCGACATTCAATAGTGTCATTTTGGAATCAAATAAGAAATCTTCCAGCAGGTAATTATACTATAGTAAATGGAAATATTGTTCCCAATTAAAATAATATGATGAATAAAAAGGTACTAAAAAAAATCTTGTTACGCTATTATGGCTTTTGTTTATTGATCTAGTGTTAATTGGTGCTTGGACATTATATTTCGAGCCTACTAGTGATATGACTATTATTTTGATTTATGCTATTCCTATAGTATTTGTTATTAACTTGTTCCTAAGTATAGTATTTTTATTTATAAAAAAATATTATGTAATTTTCCTTTTAGTAAATTCTTTTATTGCACCTGCTATTTTATATTTTCTTTTTGGATTTTACATCTATATCTCTTCGGTTAGGGATTATGACAGTTGGGAGTTCTCTATAGATAATGTTGTATATACAATATATACAACACCGCATAGCAATAATGATTATTCTCTAATGATTAGCCCCGAACCAGATTTATCTATTGGAGGAGATCGCGGTACCACTACAATCTATTTTACTCCTATAAATGGTTCTGGTTATTTTATATTTAAAAAGTATCTATATGGGTATAAAGATATGGATAAGATAAAATTAAAGAAGAAATATTAGTAATTCTCTAACCTGTATTATACTCGTTTGGTTCAGTTAGGAAAAAGTGAGGTAGAGGAGGTAAAGTAGGCGATGCCGCATGGATTCCCCTCCTTGGCTAGAGGAATGTATCAAAAAAAAGATCTGATACATCCTCTTTTTTATTCAAAACTGCAACAAACAATAAAATTAGAAACCAAAAATTGACAATCCTCCAGTTTTTTGTAATCACCTATGGTTATTCGTTGTACCTCTCCTTCGGGTGTTTCTTCAATAATATCCATTTCCTTGGAGAGAATTACAGTGTCTTCCGTAACCGGTTCGTCTATTTCTTCGTAATGTTCGGGGAGTTCTAATAAGGGTTCCGGGAGCGGTTTATTATTTAGATAATGTGTGTATCCCAAATAAATTTCATTGCCAAAGATGAAACCGTCTGAGATTCGTCTTAATACTTTTCCTTTAGCTGCTGTGATTTTATTGCTTTCTGTTTTCATGATCTTTAGTTTTTTTGACTGATTGGGAGTATTCTTTTAGCTAATGCATCCCAATTAGTGGCTGTTTTATAGGCATTTAAAGCTGAATCTGGCACGTAAATTGGACAGTTGTTAGTATCGCTAAAAGAAGTAGAATAAATCGTAGAAGGTGTGGTCGTTTCTGCTTCTATGTATATAAGAGAAGTACAACCAGCATAAGTAGAGTTCCCTAAATTTTTAATGGTTTTAGGGAGAACTACGAAAGTCAATTTAGTACAACCATTAAAACAGTTATTAAAGTTTGTCACCTCTATACAATTATCGAACAGACCAGCAGGTATGGAGACAAGAGAAATACAGCTATAAAAACAACCATAAAAATCAGTCACATCTGGGCAGTAATCAAACAATCCAGCTGGGATAGAGGTAATGGAAGTAGAGCCATAAAAACAGCCGAAAAAGCTAGTCACATTTGGACAGAAATCAAACAATCCAGTAGGGATAGAGGTGATGGAAGTACAGTGTTGAAAACAGCAGGTAAAGTCTGTCACATTCGGACAGAAATCAAACAACCCGATAGGGATAGAGGTGAGGAGAGTACAATTTCGAAAACAATAACGAATGTTTGTCACATTTGAACAATGATCAAACAATCCAGCTGGGATGTATCTTAAATTAGTACATTCAGCAAAACACTCATAAAAAGAGCTTCTTTTTGAATCATTCTTAAATATATCACTTCCCACTGCAATAAGCGCTGATTTAGAGTTAAAAGACAAATTTGAAATCCTACTAGTTCCCACACTCCAATATGCGATTGCGTTTATATATATGGAAGTTATATAATCACAGTCAGAAATCTCAAAATTATAAATGTCATCAGTAAAATAAACATGATAGTATGTTCTTGATCCTGTACCAGTAGCTGCTGTAGTTTGTCCATCTCCCCAATGAATTATATAATTGGCACCACTACTAGATATTGTTATACTAAGACCATTTGATTTAAACCCAATCTGTATATTCCCATTATACTCTGGTTGCAAATCCTCAAGTGGAATCTCTAGTACAACATTCTCTTCCTTTGCAATTGTACCTACAGCCATTCTTCCATTATATGTACTATTTTTGAATGTACATGTATATTCATACGTTCCCCTTGACAATCCAACAACAGTTCTTCCTTGTATATCTGTAACAACACTTTTTCCATCACACACTATTGTTGCTTTTGATATCAGAAACTTATCCTTAGATTTAACAATAAACGTAACCTCTACAGTTGCATCCATCCATATATAATTCGTAGTGTCACTCAAAATCTCCGACAGATTCTGATTTATACTTTTATATCCATCTAAGCTTATAGATACATTTATGGCTTCACGTCCTTTGATTGTAACCTTTCCATTTTCATCACTTACATATGCAATACCATTAATCACTACATCTGCACCTCTCAAAATAGCTTTGGTATTATAATCCTGTACAATAATAGTACGCATAGGAGTATCAGCAAGCATGTCGTATGTAATCTCCAAATCAGGAAATGCTTCTCTAATAAAAGGGAGTGTATCAGCATAGGCTTTCACTGCATGATACTTTCCTGTCACAACAGCTTGGGTGCTATTATTCCCTTTCTCGTCCAAACCTGCAAGATTCATTAAAACGATTAGTGTATTTAAACTTTCACCAGAAGTATCTATTCCAACCAATCTAACTCTTTCAAGTGTTGGGTAATCAGAAGCCATACATTTTTCAACCAATGCAATTGAATCAACTCCTGGGATGTTTTCAATCCAAAGTGTTGATATGTTCTCTACACTTTCCAGTACCAATCCAGCATCAGTCAGATTAGCTTGATTACGCAAAGTAAGGTTTGTTATTCCTTGTGGTAATTCAATTCGTTCTAGCATTCCCCCAGAAGGAAGCACTACTGCCGTACAGCCCGAACCCTTAGCATAAACCTCCTGAATACTTTCGCAACCAGACAAATCAAGCGCAGCAGTATAAGCCGGACAATTCTCTACATTTATTTTCCGTAACAACCGGTTACTTTTTACAGTTACATTGCGCAGATTTGTATTCTTATATCCCTTTGTACTGTTCCCTATAATCAGTTCTTCCAGTTTCGTTGCCGAAGACATATCCACCGTACCAGGATATTTAGCCGAAAGGTCTCCAACCGATTTTAACCGGGATGCACCATAAATAATAGTTTCTGTATCATTAAAAACGGTTCCTGTTGGAGCATACACAATGCTTGTTTTATCCTTGTTACCTCTCTTTTCCGGGCTGAGATACGAACCAAATTTTACACGTAAATACTGATCGGCATAAGGTGTAAGTGCAAAGTCGGCATTTGGTTTTACTCCAGTCCATTGTGCAGGTGTGTACAAACGTAATGTTGCAGTATCTCCAAAATAGTTACCGGCATTATACTTACTATCCATATAGCGGAATCGGTTATATAGCCACCATTTGCGATGGTCGGCACGCGATCCTTGTAGTGCATACAAAAACTCGCCGGTATAAATATGTCCACCTTGGCCATAATCGTAATATCCTTTGGTTAAAGGATCAATGTATTTAAACTTACCATCTTCGTTATAGATAGACTCACACCACTTTTCCGATTGGTTTATATTCAGGTAAGTATAAACCCTTTCGTATGTAAGTATATCTTGTTGACGTGCCTTGTTATACATGGCTGCAATTTCATCCGGATATGCCTGTTCCACCAATTTCCATAATTCGGAACCGGCACCATTCCATACATTTTGCGACCCCAGTACATCATGTGTTTCAATATTGTAATTGAACACAATTTCGCCCTCATTGTTGATACCCAGACAGGTATCATTGTCATAAAGAATAAAATACCATATTTGTCCATCCCAAGTGGTGATAAACATATTTTTAGCCCGTTGGTCTACCATGCCAAGCAGTTCGGTAAACATAAAGTAAAATACGAGGTTATCCACATTAAAATATTGTGGACATTCGGTTCTAAACTTGTTAACATTACCAATGCAACTTACCACCCAATCTGTTACACGTTTCAGATTTTCGGGTATCGTTCCGGATTCATAAGTCGCATTCAAATCGTCATTATCCGGATAGCGGGCTTCAAAATCGTTCAACCAATCGGGTTTGCCATTTTGATCTTTACGGGTATAATCCGATTCTTTGAACAGCATTCGCCCGGAGGTATTATTCCTGAATTCCCAGCACTGACAATTTGGATAGGCAGATGTAAAGCCAAAAGTTTCTTCGGCTGCCTTGTCGGTATTAAAATTATACTTGCCTACAAATTCCGGTTCAGAGTCGGCTGTCTTTTTATGAAAGATAACAATAGGGAAACCGCACACAGTAGTCCTTACTTTTTTATTATCCAATTGAGGCGGTGTAAGTAAGCCCAAATCTTTTAATACTTCATCGGCCAGGTTGGCAACACCAGTATTGTGTGTTCCGGAACTTTCTGCAAAATCGGCTTTCTCGCAGAATACCGAAGCAGCAATTACATCAGCAGTAAGTTTATACTTACTTACCTTCTCACCACTGCCCAAAGTAAATCCTTTCTTAAAGTTTGTTTTATAATTCTTTCGCGGATAGTATTGCGAAGGATGAACAGGAATAACAACCCGGGCATCTCCGGTAAGTTTAAGGGCTACATTCCCGTTGCTATCAGGTATCCAGCCGTTGGTGCCCCAGTTAAAATCTACCAGTTGTGCAGCGATGGTATCATTTTTACCTTTAAATTCCCATCTGTCCCGGTTCGTTTCACTGTTGTTTCTTCCCATTGACGACAAGAACAGTTCCAGACTTTCTGTTTCAGCAGTAACCTCTATCGAAGATTGTTCAACTTGCAACAGGAATGTTTTGCGGGTTGCTCCACAAACAATTTCAAACTTACTATTGCCCGATTTATCAATCCGGTAGTTCCATGTTTGTTCCGTACGGCCAACTTTAAGGCTTGACACAACTGTATTATCAACTACAAGTGAAATATCAGTTTCTGCTTGTGCCGGATTGTAAACCACATACGGTATAATCACTGTACCAAATTGTTCGGCGGTAGTTTGCCTGAAAGGTGATACAATAACAGGAGTTGTTTTTCCATCTTCCACACAAATCAGGTCATAGAAAAGCGAATTACTCATAACCGAGGCTCCGTTTATAGCCGCAGTCATATACACTTCCAGTGTGTGGCTACCATGCCCCATGTTAGGTAATGTATAATTTAATTGCCTGTTTGATACAGATGTAACATAACTACCTGCCACTTCTCCATCAATCAGGAAGTAAACCGTTTTTTCGATAGAACCAACAGGGGTGTACCGGTAACTGAATGTTTTACCAGTAATTGCTGCAACCGGGTCGAAAGTAGAACTTAAACTGAGGTTTACTACATTAATACCATAAGTTAGTTTTCGGGTAGTGGCATAAGAGTCTGTAACTTCAACTGTTACAGTATTATCACCTGCTCCCAGGAAATTACTTACTTCGAAACTGTTTTTACCTTGTGATATAGAAGATGCATGAATGGTTTTTGAGCCTACCTTGATGGCCATATTACCATTGCCGGTGGGTTCTCCTGAAACGGTAGACGAAAAATTAAACTCTAAAACAGCCGGGTTACCTCCCGCAATAGTCATTATTCCAGGAGAAATAAATGTTAGGTTCATTACATTCGGTGCCACGAAATTACCCGAAGCCACCGGATACAATATACCGTTTTTCTTTTCAAAAGCGTATTTCCCATTAGGTAACGCATCAAAAGATTCGTCTACGTTATCCAAACATCCCAGTGTACTTCCTTCAAAACCTGCACTGGTAGTTTCTTCAACCAATGCTTTAGAAAGAATATCAGGATTGTTTGTTTCTTCAACAATGGAAGCAGATAACGCCTCCTGGTTACCCTGTTCTTCAATACCAGATGAAAGATGAGAACGAGATTGAGAGTGAGTGATGGGAGATTTGACTAATAGACCTCCAACAGTGAGATGATGAGCTGTTTCGTCATCCTGGTCTTTTCGCAGAACAGCATTGTCTATCGCTAGCTCTTTAAAAGCACCTACAGTCATTGCCGAAGCCGAATGATCGTTTGATGCTTGTGTCATTAAAATACGGTCATCGTTGCTAACTTGCTGTTGCAAAGCGATGTCTTTTATATCTAAATTATCCATTCGTTTTGATTTGATTTAAACTATTGAGTTCTTTTGCAATTAAAAATTAGCTGCGCAGCTTTTCTTTAATTTTCAATTCTCAATTTAAAGTGTCATCGCCTGTACTCCCAGCGCTCCGGCCAGTGCACTTACTACTGCAATTATCACCTTAAGAATAACATCCCATGTTTTACTGTTTGATTTCATAATTTTTGAGTTTTAATTTTTAGCTTTAAGCCTCACTTAAGTTGTTAATAGTTTTGCAATTTTTTATGAAAAAGATATAGGAAGTGCTCTCCACAAGTATCCTATCTACTTATGCTGCACTGTTTTTCCATAAAATTTGAGAGAATTATTAAATTGTGAAGCTTTTAACTGTTGGTGCAAAAATATCGTCAAAAAAACAAATCAACTTTGATTTTAACAATTGAGATTTGATAATGAAGAGGATGAACTCCGGCAAATAAAGGAAACATTAGGAATAATTTAAAAGCAAAGAATATGGCACTATTACCAAACATTGGAGTACAAGCATTTATATGCTCCGTTAAAAATAAAATAGAACATTTCCTATCCGGATTTTCTGGCTATGGATGGAAAATTTGGGAGTGGACAACTGGGAGATGGAAACTAGAGGTAGATGATCTGATGGTACGGAAAACCATGACCGTATTTGAACTTATTATAAATAAGATCAGAAGTGTTGTGGGTGCGTTAGCTATTACACAAGCTCATGGCAAAATTAAATCAATAGATAGTATAAGCGACCCGGATAATTATTTAATCACTCTTGAGGATACAAATAGCTTTATGGAAGATGATTTTATCCGTATGCAGGAGTTCAGTGGTACAGGGAAACGATCGTACTGGGTAAAGGTTTCAGAAATCCGCGGTGAAATAGTTGTTATTCCCAAATCGGAATTTGAAGAGGAGCAAAGCGCGCCTGAGGTTGGCGATGAGATTGTTCAGTTTGGGAACCAAAGGAATACAGCAAGGCAGTCGGCTATTTACCTACATACTGATGAATCTGGTCAGCCTGCTATTGATATAATGTTCGATATTGACAGCAAGAGTTTTGATGGAAAAATAAAAATGCGAATGGGGACAGGACTTCCCGGAGTTAGTGATGAGTTTAAAGGATTGTATGCAGAAAACGGTATGCTCAAATTCACTGATGCTGAGGGGAATGTGACTTCAGCTATTTGGCCGGATGGTAGAGCTGAGTTAGGAGCCGGGTCGGTTTTGATAAATCCAGATAAGAGTGGATACATTGGTGGAGAAGATGGATTGAGATGGGAATGGAACGAGCAAAAGAACAAGTTTGTTTGCACATTTGGAAAAGATGCCATACTACAATGGGGAAATCTTTCGGAAGAGGCAAAAGAAAATTTGAAGGGAGAAGATGCTAATCTATTGCCTTGGATAGAGGATTGGGAGAAGAATAAAACGAAAATAGGAAGTGATTATTTCATATCGCCAAAAATATTTAGTGGCGCCAGGAATGAGAATTCGGTCACCAATGGAGTAATATTAGGAGGAGATGATGGGAAAAGAGCTGTAACAGGAGTGGCATTAGGAAAAGATGTAATAGAAATTAATGGAGTAAAACACAGTGGGGTTTTTGGAATTAAAGATGGCAATCTCATTTTTTCCTTAGATGCAGATTCTGGAGATGCTCAATTTACGGGTAAGTTTGAAAGTAATCAAAACGGAAACAGAATAATCATTGATCCAAATGACAGAAGTATTAAGATGATTAGCGAAGATGGAAATGAATCTGGAAAATTGTCTTTTCATGATTCTGGATCAATGCTAAATCTTGGTCAAATAGGTGGGAAGGGAAGAACAAGCATTTCAGCGTTTGGACTTGACGATAGTGATGACGATGGGAATTTTCTAACTATTAGTAGACATGGTATGCTGTTAAGTAATACTTTAGGTTCATTTTTAGTTGACGTTGGCGAAAAAAACTCAGGAGATTATGGCAATTATTTCAGAGTAAGGATAGATAATTTACCAACATCACCATCTGGATTATCATCAGGTAGTTTGTGGAGAGATGGGAATAATCTAAAAATAGTAATCTAATCATGAACCCACAGAGCGTAGCCATTCTAATCACCGCCCTAGGCGGCCTTGAAGCCATCAAATGGTTATTCAACACCCTTCTACACCGCAAAGCCAACGCCCGGAAAGAAGACGCAAGCGCCAACGCGGCAGAGATTCAGAATCTACTCTCTGTGATTGAAAACCTCAACACCCAGATTGAACGGTACGATGACAGATTGAAGCAACGCGACGACAAAGTAGATGCCATATACCGTGACTGGCGTAATGCACAAAGCGAAGTGCAGACTTGGATACAGAAATATCACGAGTTGGAACTTCAATGGAAAGAGGCAGAAGTAAGGCGTTGCAATGTAAGAGGGTGTGCAAACAGAATGCCACCTAGTGAATATTAAACAGAAGGGAAGGAGTTAGATTCCAAAATGGAAGGAGTTAAGGGGAGTTATAGCTTCGCTAGGAGTTAAAGGAGTTATAGCTCTAAGATACTTCAGAGCATCTAAAGCTTTAACTCCTAGCAAAGCGATAACTCCCTTTAACTCCTTCCCTCCTTATTAAACAAAACTCAAATGAATTTCAGCAAACGAAGCATTAAGAACCTGGAAGGTGTGCATCCTGACTTAGTAACAGTAATGCATCAGGCAATTAAAGAAACTCCTATTGATTTTACGATCGTTGAAGGAGTAAGAACTGTAAAACGTCAGAAACAATTATATGCACAAGGCCGAACCATGCCTGGCATGATTGTGACCTATGTGGATGGAGTGAAAAAGAAATCGAACCATCAACTTAAGGCCGATGGATACAGTTATGCGGTAGACATCTATCCCTACATAAATGGAAAGGTAGAGGTGTGTGCCACCAGAGAATTGGAACTTATTGCCTGGCACATCAACAAAGTTGCCGGAGAATTGGGCATACCTATTGAATGGGGAGGTAACTGGACATTTAAAGATTATCCACATTTTGAACTAAAGAAATGAATGAAACCAGAAAAATGATGATAGCTATAACCATTGGTATATTACTAATGCTTCTGGCTATGATATTATCGGCATGCAAAACTACCGAATACATTCCGGTGGAGACTGTGAGGGTAGAACACATCGATAAGTATCACCGCGACAGTATTCATGTGTTAGACTCCATATATATCCGTGAAAAAGGCGATACCGTTTGGCTTACCCGTTGGCGAATAGAATATAAGGACCGGCTGATACACGATAGTATTTTTATTTGCGATACCATACAAATACCTTATCCGGTTGAACGGCAACTAAGCAAATGGGAAAAGACCCAAATGAATATGGGTGCAATTGGAATAGGGTGTATGCTTGCAATTGCTGTAGGGCTTGTTATATGGTTAGTTGGGTGGTTTAAAAAGTAGTGACTAAGTTTTTCCAATCAGCCCATCAATAATGAATATGTAGGAGGTTTGTTTAAAATAAACAAAAATGTTACCTTTGTATGTTCAAATTTTTAGGCATGAAGATTACAGCTATCAAAAATATGAGTACGGTACAATTTTAAGTAAAGTAAAGAGCTTTGTTAATTGAACACCTGTATCGTAAATCAAAGCCCCATGCAGATAACTGTATGGGGCTTTTTGCAAGCTTAGACAGAAAGTACAAAATCTTTCCAAAAATACCATCTCTGTTTAGTTGTTTTACGGTTGGTTAAAGCTGCTAAAAACGGAAAATAGCCTTACTAGACCCCCTTTACATGCGCTACAAGGCCTATTTTGGGGTGTATTTTCAAAATGCTGCATTTTGTATTTACGAAATGCTGCATTTCGTTCAATCAAAATGCTGCATTTCGAAAGAGTGAAATGCTGCATTTTGAAAACACGTTTTGCAGCATATCAAAATAGTAATGATTTATAAACGGATTAAAATTTACACTAAACCTAATAACCTGTATGGTATTTGGCTGTCATAAGATGCCAAAAAAACCCTGACTAAAAATAGTCAGGGTATTAATCGTCTCGTAAAGGATTTTGTCGAAAACTTAAACAGAGACTACCATAAGTTCCTGGCCCAAAGCATGAAGGGCTTTTATTATCTTATCTGCCGTTTCTTTGCGAGGTACAGAACGCCCACAAGCATAATGACTAAGTTGTTTCTGATTGATGCCAGTTATATGTTCTAAGGCTGCTTTGGTGAAAATTTTACCATAATAGTTTAACAGGCTTTCGATATTGAAAATATAATGTAATTCATATTCGCCATCAAATATATGTGGATACTCCTCATTGTCTATTTTGGCACACTCAACATAGAAATCAATGCTATCTCTAACTTCTTTTTCTAATTCTAAGAAATTTCCAGTTACAGCTACTACCCATCCTGATAGGAGATCGCAACCGGCGCAATAACCATTTTCTGTTTTGGTTACTCTTATATTCACCACATTTGTATCCATCTCATACAGTTTTAAATTACGTCGAAAAAAACAGATTCTGATGAAAAGAGGAAAGTTCAGGGTTAGAACTCTAACCCTGATTGACTTTCGATACTCTTTAGTAAATCGCCTGTGATATCATCAGATCCCTTACCATTAACAGTTACTTTTCCTGTTTTATCAGGATGTTTATACTGTCGGTGACTACCTTTCTGATGGGCTAAATACCAACCATCGTCTTTAAGCGATTTTAAAATCGCTTTTACTTTCACTACCTTCATAGAACTCTGTTTTGTTTTCGACACTACAAAGATAGTAAAATTGCTATTAACAACAAGCTTTTGCGAACAAATAATAGCAATATGGCTATTAATCCCTATTGATACACCTTATACTCCTTCGGCGTTTTCCCCGTATATTGCTTAAATATCCTATTAAAATACGATATATTATCAATAGACAACTCCAAAGCCACTTCCCTCACTGGTAGGTTTGTAGTTAGCAACAGTAATTGTGCTTTCTCCATCTTCTTATTATTAATATACTTCAATGGTGTGCTTTTAACCTCTTTCTTAAATATACGTATTAGATGATCTTCCGTAATGCACGATAGATCCGCAAGTTGAGACACAGATATGTCCTTGTCAATATTCTCATGAATATATTGAAGGCATTTTTTGATTCTGGCATCTTTAAACTCCGATTTCACGGTTGCCCTCTCCAAAAACTTAGAGATAAATTGGTGCAATATTCCCTGCGTTTCAATAATCGTATGAAACGGTGTACGTTTGTTTTCGGCAAGATACTGAGAGAAGGTAGGCATGTTATCGTATAATTCCGGATCAACATGTTGCAAATGCCTGCCCGGATTTATCCGAAGCAATCTTTCGGTTAAAAGAAGATCCAGGTTATCAGCCTGTATTTCTACAGGAAAGTTATACCTGTCGAAAATGGATTCGGTATTAATGTTCTTCTCATAAAAGTGAATATAATATAAGGAGAATAAGCTATCACATTCGTCATCGTGCAAGGTAAATGGAGGGGTAAGATATAGATGATCCGGCTTTAGTGTATATACCTTATTATTTATCCGGGTTCGCGCTTCTCCACCTTTTATATAGTAGATACGTGCAAAAGGGCTATATACACTTTTCCAGTTCCAGTTGGCATTCAACTCGGAGAAGCCTATGTTGAGTAATATCAGATTCAGGTTTTCGGGGATGTTATCCATAACGTGTCTGTCGTTTTTAGATTTTTCTGCAACGTTACAAATATACTAATAATTAAGACTTAAGAAAGATATGTTATACAGCAACATCGAAAAAGTACTATTAAGTAGCCGATATAATGCAAGTGATTATTGTGTGTAAACTCTATTTTTGAGGAGTCTGTCCCAAAAGTGTAAACGATAGAAAATTATGTGGAACACAGAGACACAGAGAGCACAGAGTTTTTTATTTACAGAGTTATAAACCTCTGTGTCTCTGTGCCTCTGTGTTCTAAAATCATTGACTTTTCAGACAGCCTATTAACTACTAAAATATAAATTATGGAAACAAAAAGATTTCAAGGTGAATGGCCGAAGATAGGTATTCGGCCAACAATAGACGGCCGCCAAGGCGGTGTGCGCGAAAGTTTGGAAGAAAAAACAATGGCACTTGCTAATGCAGTAGCCAATTTAATTACTTCAAACCTAAAGAATGGCGACGGTAGCCCGGTAGAATGTGTAATAGCAGACAGTACCATCGGACGGGTAGCCGAAAGCGCAGCATGTGCAGCTAAGTTTGAACGCGAAGGTGTAGGCAGTACAATAACTGTAACATCGTGCTGGTGTTATGGAGCCGAAACAATGGACATGCACCCACATTGGCCAAAAGCAGTTTGGGGATTTAACGGAACAGAACGTCCGGGAGCTGTTTATCTGGCAGCTGTATTAGCCGGACATGCGCAGAAAGGCTTGCCTGCATTCGGCATCTATGGACATGATGTACAAGACTTAAGCGATAATTCAATCCCTGCCGATGTAGCCGAAAAGATACTTCGCTTTGCTCGCTCGGCACAGGCGGTAGCAACTATGCGTGGTCGTTCCTATCTGTCGGTAGGTAGTGTTTCAATGGGTATTGCTGGTTCAATTGTGAATCCGGACTTCTTTCAGGAATACCTTGGTATGCGCAATGAATCCATAGACGAATCGGAAATACTTCGCCGAATGGAGGAAGGTATTTACGACAAAGAGGAGTTTGAAAAAGCAATGGCCTGGACCGAAAAATATTGCAAGCCTAACGAAGGTGCCGATATTAACCGACCAGAGAAACAGAAGCCTCGCGAAGGAAAAGATGCTGACTGGGAATTTGTAGTGAAGATGACCCTTATTATACGCGACCTGATGCAAGGAAACCCCAAACTTCGCGAAATGGGATTCAAAGAAGAAGCTCTTGGACACAATGCTATTGTAGCAGGATTTCAGGGACAACGTCAGTGGACCGACTTTAAACCCAATGGTGACTTTACCGAAGCTATCCTGAATACCTCTTTCGACTGGAACGGTATTCGCCAAGCGTATGTAATTGCCACCGAGAACGATGCCTGCAATGGTGTAGCTATGTTATTTGGCCACTTATTAACCAATACTGCACAAATATTCTCCGATGTTCGTACTTACTGGAGCCCCGAAGCTGTTGAGCGTGTTACCGGAAAGAAACTGGAAGGCAGAGCTGCAAACGGTATTATCCATCTCATTAACTCAGGAGCAACTACTCTTGATGGTACTGGCCAGCAATCCAAAGATGGCAAACCTGCCATGAAGCCTTTCTGGGAAATAACCGAAAAGGAAGCAGAAGATTGCTTGGCTGCTACTACATGGTTCCCTGCTAACCGTGATTATTTCCGTGGTGGTGGATTCTCTTCTAATTTCTTATCTAAAGGAGGCATGCCTGTAACTATGACCCGCCTTAACTTGGTGAAAGGACTTGGACCTGTTCTGCAAATAGCCGAAGGATGGACTGTAGAAATTGCTCCCGAAATTCATAAGGTACTGAATGAACGCACAGACCAAACATGGCCAACCACTTGGTTTGCTCCTCGTCTTTGCGAAGATAAAGTTCCGTTTAAGGATGTGTATTCGGTAATGAACTACTGGGGTGCCAATCATGGTGCTATCAGTTACGGCCATATTGGTAAGGACTTGATAACACTTGCTTCTATGCTTCGCATTCCTGTTTGCATGCACAATGTAGAAGAGAGCGAAATATTCCGTCCGGCTGCATGGAACGCATTCGGTATGGATAAAGAAGGAGCCGATTATCGTGCTTGTCAAACTTATGGACCAACTTATAAATAGTTGAGAGTTAAAAGTTGAGAGTTGAGAGTTACCATGCGGCATCTCAACTCTCAACATTAACTTTCAACTCAAAAATTCAAAATTTATGGAAACTCTCAACTCTCAACTCTCAACTCTCAACTATTTCATTGAGCAAGCCCACCGTTACGGCGATGCCAAACTGATGCTATGCAGTAGCGGCAACCTTTCCTGGCGAATCGGTGAAGAAGCATTGGTATCCGGTACAGGTTCCTGGCTTCCTGCCATACAAAAAGAGAAAATATCAATCTGCAATATCCAAACGGGCGAACCACAAAATGGCATAAAGCCTTCAATGGAAAGCAGTTTTCACCTTGGAATACTGCGCCAACGGCCGGATGTGAATGTTGTTCTGCATTTCCAGTCGGAGTATGCAACAGCAGTATCTTGTATGCGGAATAAACCGGTTAACTTTAATGTAACAGCCGAAGTTCCTGTACATGTAGGAAAAGAAATCCCAGTAATACCTTATTATCGTCCCGGTTCTCCCGAGTTGGCAAATGCTGTAATAGCGGCCATGCAAAGCCATAACTCAGTATTGTTAACCAATCATGGACAGGTGGTTTGTGGCAAAGACTTCGATCAGGTATACGAAAGAGCTATGTTCTTTGAAATGGCCTGCCGCATTATTGTTCAATCCGGAGGTGATTATACTGTATTAACAGAACAGGAAATCGAAGACTTGGACGTTTACGTTTTGGGAAAAAAATAATAATGTGCCAATGTGAGAATATGCCAATGTGCCAATGTAATGTGTCAATGAGAATATGCCAATATGCCAATTGGCTGCGCATTAGGAATTGATACATTCTCACATTCTCACATTCTCACATTGGCACATTGGCACATTGGCATATTGGCACATTAGCATATTGGCACATTAAATTTATGAAAACTTATTTAGCTATAGACTTTGGTGGAGGCAGTGGGCGTGTAATTGCCGGAACTATTTCCGATGGAATGGTTGAACTGGAAGAAATTCATCGTTTCACTAACCGACAGATAAAAGCAGGTAAACATGTTTATTGGGACTTCCTTTCCTTATTCGAGGAAATGAAAACCGGTTTGCGCATTGCAGCACAAAAAGGATACGATGTAAATGGAATAGGCATTGATACCTGGGGAGTAGACTATGGGTTGATTGATAAAGCAGGTAACTTGATTGGTAATCCGGTTTGTTACCGCGATTCGCGTACCGATGGGATGCCCGAAGATGTATTCCGGCTGATTGATAAGTCAGAACATTATTCCGAAACAGGTATTCAGGTGATGTCTATTAATACATTATTTCAGTTATACAGTCAGGTAAAAGCAAGTGATCCGCAAATTCAAATTGCAGACAAACTTTTGTTTATGCCCGACTTGTTTAGCTATTACTTAACAGGTGTAGCCAATAACGAGTATTGTATAGCTTCTACTTCCGAACTACTGAATGCCCGAAAGAAAACCTGGGCAACAGATTTAATTGATAAACTGGGATTACCTCAACAACTTTTCGGCGATATTATTCAACCAGGAACAATCCGTGGGAAACTTAAAAAAGAAATCAGTGCCGAAACCGGGTTAGCCGAAGTTGATGTAATTGCCGTAGGATCGCATGATACCGCCAGTGCAATAATTGCCATACCTACATTAGAAAAAGATTCGGCCTTTCTTAGTTCCGGTACATGGTCTTTACTAGGCGCCGAAGTAGACGAACCAATTCTTACCAAAGAGGCCGAGAAGAACGGTTTTACTAATGAAGGTGGAGTTGGTGAAAAGGTTCGTTTCCTCCAAAATATTACCGGATTATGGATACTTCAGCGGCTGATGAATGAATGGTCGGCCAAAGGTGAAAGTGTAAATTATGATCAAATAATTGAAGAAGCGAAACAAGTTAAGCCTCAAACAATTATATTTGTGGATGATTCATGCTTTCAGAATCCTGATAACATGGAAAAAGCCATTCAGGATTATTGCGAAAGGAACAACAAAAAGAAACCCATCACCCGTGGAGAGGTTGTGAGATGTGTGTTAGAATCGTTGGCCTACAGATACAAGCAGGGAATTGATTGTTTAAATCAATGCTTGGAACAACCAGTAAAGCAACTGAATATTATTGGTGGAGGTTGCCGCAACAAACTGTTGAATCAGTTGACAGCAAACTACTTGGGAATTCCGGTTTATGCTGGTCCGGTTGAGGCTACAGCCATGGGAAATATCCTGGTTCAGGCATGGGCAAAGAAAGAAATAGCATCTTTAGATGAATTAAAAGAAATAGTAATAAAAAGTGTTCAACCACAAGTCTATTACCCGGAATTAAATAAATAACACATGGAAAACAAGAAATCTGGTTACCGTACTAAAGAATACAATCAACCAGTAAAACGCTACTGTCAGACTCTTGATCTGAAAGATGATCCTGAGTTAATCGAGAAGTATAAAAAATACCACAGTAAAGAATATGCCTGGCCCGAAATAGCAGAAGGCATCCGCGAAGTAGGTATTCTTGAAATGGAAATCTATTTGCTTGGTACCCGCCTATTTATGATTGTAGAAACTCCACTATCATTTGAATGGGATACCGCAATGGCCAAACTAAATACTTTACCCCGGCAGCAGGAATGGGAAGATTTCGTATCCGTTTTTCAAGCTTCCTTGCCAGGAGCCACCTCTGCGGAGAAATGGCAACTAATGGACCGAATATTTGAGTTGTGAGTTTTGAGTATTGAGTTATGAGTATTGAGTAATGAGTATTGAGTAATGAGGTGGCATCACAACTCATCACTCACAACTCATTACTCAAAACTCACAACTCACAACTCATCACTCACAACTCACAACTCATCACTCAAAACTCATTACTCACAACTCACAACTTATGAAATTACTACATCACAAAGGCGTAAGCTATGTACTTCCATTTATTTTAATAACAGCCTGTTTTGCATTATGGGGATTTGCTAACGATATAACAAATCCTATGGTAAAAGCATTTTCGAAAATATTCCGGATGAGTGTTACCGACGGAACACTGGTTCAGGTTGCTTTCTATGGCGGTTACTTTGCTATGGCCTTTCCTGCTGCCATATTTATCCGTAAGTATTCCTATAAAGCAGGTATCTTGTTAGGATTAGCCCTTTATGCCATTGGCGCATTCCTGTTTTTCCCGGCAAAACTAACCGGTGAATTCTTTCCTTTCCTTGCTGCATACTTTATTCTTACTTGCGGTCTTTCTTTTCTCGAAACAAGTGCAAACCCTTATATACTTTCAATGGGTTCGGAAGAAACAGCAACCCGTCGTTTAAACCTGGCCCAATCTTTCAACCCAATGGGTTCATTACTGGGAATGTTTGTGGCCATGAACTTTATTCAGGCACGATTGGACCCGATGGAATCAACCGAAAGGGCTAACCTTTCCGGAGAAGAGTTTGCAGCAGTGAGAGATTCGGATTTATCGATTCTTATTACTCCTTACCTTATAATCGGGTTGGTAATTCTGGCAATGTTTCTTACTATCCGGTTTGTAAATATGCCTAAAGGCAAGGATGCCTCACAGAAGATTAATTTTATTCCTACCCTTAAAAGAATATTCTCTTTGCCACGTTATCGCGAAGGAGTTATTGCCCAATTCTTTTATGTAGGGGCACAAATAATGTGCTGGACATTCATTATTCAATATGGTACTCGCTTGTTTATGCTCGAAGGAATGGGCGAAAAGGAAGCCGAAGTACTTTCGCAGCAATATAATATTGTTGCAATGGTTATTTTCTGTATCAGCCGTTTTGTTTGTACTTTCTTGTTGCGTTACCTTAATGCCGGTAAGCTACTCATGATATTAGCTATTGCAGCCGGTGGATTTACACTTGGCACCATTCTGTTAGATAATATATGGGGACTGTATTGCCTGGTAGGAGTTTCTGCTTGTATGTCGCTTATGTTCCCTACTATTTATGGAATTGCATTAGAAGGTTTAGGCGATGATGCAAAATTTGGTGCTGCCGGATTGATTATGGCTATCCTTGGCGGATCAATTCTCCCTCCGCTACAAGCACGGATTATTGATTTAGAAAGTATTGGCGGATTCCCAGCAGTTAATATTTCGTTTGTTCTGCCTTTGATTTGTTTTGTAGTAGTAGCAATTTATGGCTTGAGAAGGAGGTGATTTCTCAAAATTATGTACCTTTGCTGCTAATCAAGTTTATATGGCACACCGATTAAATACTAACAAGCAGTTCATGATAGGCAATGGACTGCTGGCTTTTGCTGTTCTTATAGTTATTGCAATCTTTGTATATATCAGCATGAAAGCCCAACGAGATAAAGATGGAACCAACCGTTATTATACTGAGGTTTATACAATCAGCTTAACAAAAGGTTTCCTCAACAAGTCGTACTCAATATACATTAATGATAGTTTATTGGTAAATCAGCCCATAGAAGAAGAACCTTTTATGGTGGAAGTGAAGAGATTTGCCGATCAAAACGCACTAATGATTGTGGATAATGAAACCGATGCCCTTTCTACATTCAACCTGAGTGAACGAGGCGGAAAGTTTTCTTTTATTAAGGATGAGGATGGTATAAAACAGTTGGCTAACTAAGTTCTCTGCTCTGAAAGAGCATCCTTTCGATAACCCCGGACAAGCCTGCGTAGTCCGGGGTAGATAAACATCAAAAGCATTAAAACTCTGAAAGAGTTTCCCTCTTTATTCAGGGACAACTCCTTCAGAGTTGAACTCACTTTGATATGTCGCCACCCCGGACTGCGCAGGCTTGTCCGGGGTTATCGAAAGGATGCTCTTTCAGAGCAGAGAACTATTTTATCCTCATTACCAACACCTCAAAATCCTCTCTCGACACACAAGCCTTATTCTTTACCTTGGCCCGGTAATTATAGATTGTGTTAACCGAGTATCGCAGGAATTCTGCTATTTGCGAGCTGTCGTCAATGCCCAGACGGATTAATGCAAATATGCGTAGTTCCGTATTCAGTAGTTCGCCTTTCTTTAAATGAATCCTCTCTTCCTTTTCCAGTAAGTTATTGAATTCATCAACAAAGTTGGGGAATAATTGCAGGAAAGCAGTATCAAAATGAATATATAGTTCTTTTAATTCATCCTCGAGTGCCTCTTGCGAGCGGGTTATCTTATAAAGTTCTTCAGTTTTGCCTGTTGTTATTTTCTTATTTACCATACGTCGGTAAGCATCCAGTTTATCAATATACATGGAACAAAGTTTAATAAACCGGCCAATGTACTCTTCCTTAATACGATTAGACTCCGACAGTTCCATGTTAGTAGAAGTCAGGCAGTTATTCATTTCTTTCTGTTCTTTGTTCAGGCCTTTTAATTCTTCGTTCAGGTCTTTAAGCTGATTGTTTATCTGTTGCAAATCGTTACGGGCTGCAGCAAGTTTCCTCATCTGCCGATAAATATATAACAACGCAATAACCAGCAATAGTCCCAGTGTGCTGGTAAGCAACAAATAGTTTTGCAGTTTGCTATTTTGTTGTTTTACCAAAGCATGATAAGTTTTATCGATCAGGGAAAGAATGCCTGCACTTTGAATACTCCGTAAACGGGCATTATAAAATACTGTCTCGTTCCAGGAGAACCGGATGTATTGGTAAGCACGTTCAATATCGCCTTCCTTATACAATATTTGGGCAAGCATCCAAAGTGAAGCATGGTCTTTAATTGCCGAACGAATATCAGATAAAGAAGAAAGTGCCAGATAAATCTTCTCATTATCCGTATCGTTTAACCTGTGGTAGATTAATGAGCGATGAAAGGCAATCATAGCAAACTCCGGAGTTCCTAGTGTTGTGGTAGCAAGCCTTGTATCGTTTATACTAAAGGCTTCGTCGGTTTTTCCGGAATAAAGCAAATCCGATTCCTGCAAATGCAAATATAATTCCGACTGTTTATCAGCAAACATAAATATTGAATCCTGATAGGTATTTGATTTATAACGGTATTCTTGGGTACGTGTGTTATCCTGTGTATAAAAGGATGCCTCACTAAACACGTAGTTGTAAGCAGAAAAGTAGTCAATCAATAGTTCATCCGATAAACTACTCCTGTTTATGGAGCTTAAAATATCGGTTGCCTCCATATACATTCCTGTAGAGGCAAGTAAACGGGTAAGCAATAGTTTACTTTCGTTAATTCGATAGAGATTATTCTGTTGGGTAGCTAAACTGATGTTTTGATGAAGATAGTGGATGGCCGAGTCGCATTTGTATGCTTTGTATTCTTTATACAACATCAGATTGAAATTATACAGCTCGTCTTTGTTTGTACTGTTGCCTGCCATCTGCTTCAGGTTTTTAATGCGCATTTCCCGTTCGTCGGAATAGATATTATGTTCTTCGATGGCATTGTCTAAAACAAGCAAAAGAGAGTCTAAACGTTCTGATGGAAAAACAGAACAGGTTATAAGACTTAAAAAAAGTATTAATGTTATTTTCTTCATGTATTCGATAGTATTCAACAATACAAAGATATATAAATCGAAGATTTTTATCTAAGTTTGTGTATTGAAAAGACAAATTTATGATATCATTTAATGTAAGTAAGAAGCTTTGTGCCTCTGTGTTTCTGTGTTTTATATTCTTTTTTTCGTGTTCTCAACCCAAACCCGTTAAACTCGGTACATCATCGGTTGAGAGAGTGGTTGTTACAATGACACTCGAAGAAAAAGCCAGGTTGCTTACCAACCAAGCCATTCCTCGCCTCGGAATTCCTGAAATAACATTTGCTGATACCCTTTCACCGGACTTTCCGACTGCTGCTTTGCTAGCCTCGACCTGGAATGCCGAATTAACAGAAGAAGTAGGTAAAGCAATGGGAAGCCAAGCGTTGAAGCACAAAGTGGATATTCTTTTAACTCCGGCAATGAACATCCGGCGTAATCCACTATGTGGTTATGGCTATTCCGAAGATCCTCTGTTATCAGGAAAAATGGCAGTCGCTATGGTGAATGGAATACAATTGAATGGAGTAGGTGCCTCGTTAAAGAACTTCGTGGTTGATGGCCCCATTAATATATTAACCCCACGTGCTTTGCGCGAAATATACCTGAAAGGTTTCGAAATAGCTGTAACCGAATCTAGTCCGTTGGTAATTATGACATCTTGCAATTACATGAACGGTGTTTATGTACCAGAGAGTACAGGGCTGTTACGTACAGTTTTGCGTAATGAATGGGGATTTAAAGGAATCGATCTTACCATGCCAGACTGCGATAAACAGCATGAAGACATAGTTACGGCAGTAAACGCAGGTACTTTAAAAATAACGGATGTAAACCGCAGAGTTACTAACATGCTGAATGTAATACTTGAAACTCCCCGGTTTAAAGCCAATGGGTATACCGATAATTCCGGTTTGAATGCTTTTCAACAAGCAACTACCGAAGGAATGGTATTACTTGAGAATAAAAACAATGCCTTGCCACTAGCACCCGAGATAACAAAGGTTGCTGTATATGGTAATTATACCGAATCTTTTGTTCAAGGATTAGTGGAGGCAGGATATAGTGTGACAAAAGAGACACCGAACGCCAATGCATTGGTTGTTATTGAGCCGAATGGCTTTGAACTATCTACCGAACAATTGAAAACAATTCAAACAGTATGTCGAACCTATCAATCGGCAAAAAAGAAAGTAATTGTTGTTTTAAATGCCGATGGAATTGTTGAAACCTCTTCGTGGAAAAATCTGCCCGATGGAATACTGCTAACATGGTACAACAAACGGCATACACAGCAGGTTGGTAATACTGTTGGCAATATAATTGGTGGAAAAGCGAATCCTTCGGGCAAACTCCCTATAAGTTTCCCTCATAAATACATCGACATCCCTGTTTCCATACGAGATGCAGAAAACACAATCTATACCGAAGATATTTATGTAGGCTATCGTTATTTCGATACTTTCAGAAAACCTGTGTCTTACCCATTTGGTTTTGGATTGTCGTATACCACCTTTAAGTACAGCAATATTACCGTTGAAATGGATAAAACGGATTATATTGTAACACTCACTGTAACAAATACAGGTAAAACACCTGGTAAGGAAGCTGTTCAACTTTATACATCGTCCCCGATTAATTCGGAGTTTCCCAAACCTTTGAAGGAATTGAAATCGTTTGCTAAAACCGGTATCCTTGCACCTGGTGGTAGCGAAACACTAACCCTGAAAATAAACCAAATGGATCTGGCCTCGTTCGATGAAACAACCGGATCGTGGGTAGTTGAACGTGGTAATTACAAGTTTCTTATAGGGGCATCCTCGCAAGACATCAAAGAGATGGTTCCAGTAGAAATACCCGAATCAATCGTAAAACAGGTTAATAATGTGTTGTTACCACAAAGTAGAGTTATTTCGATTTACGATTAGAACCGTATTATTTGTTTCCAATCAGTCCCTTTCCGTGCATTTTGATAGATATTAAACCTAAAATTATGGTTTAATATCTACATTTGCATTAAATCATTATTCACTTTTAAAACCATGAAGAGAATTTTATTTCCATTTATTGCAGCGGGAATGCTTGTGAATGCATCCGCGCAAACGTCGGTAAAGCCAGCTATACCGCAGGATAAAAATGTTGAGCAAAAGGTAGAAGCCCTACTTAAAAAGATGACACTGGAAGAGAAAATCGGCCAGATGACACAGCTAACCATCGATGTAATCGGCAAAGGAGCCAATGTATACCATACCATTATTCCATTTGAGTTCGATGAGGCACTTCTCGACACTGTAATCCATAAATACAAAATAGGTTCAATACTAAATGTGCCCGGTGCTACTCCACAAACACGCGAAGAGTGGACCAACATTATTACACGGTTGCAGAAGGAAGCAATAGCCGAAACAGGAATTCCTATTGTTTATGGAGTTGACCAGATTCATGGAACCACTTATACCCGTGGTGGAACACTGTTGCCACAAAATATAAACGTTGGAGCCGCATTTAATCGTGAAATAGCTTACGAAGGCGGACGCATCTCGGCTTATGAAACAAAAGCCGGAAATATTCCTTGGACATTTGCGCCTGTGGTTGATCTTGGTCGCGACCCTCGTTGGCCTCGTATGTGGGAAACATTTGGTGAAGATGCCTATCTGACTACCGAGCTTGGACGCGAAACTGTAAAAGGTTTCCAAGGTGGCGATGGCAAATCGGTTGGCAAGAACCATGTAGCTGCTTGTATGAAACACTATATGGGATACGGTGTGCCCTATTCGGGAAAAGATCGTACCCCATCTTATATCTCGGAACAGGATATGCGCGAAAAACATTTCGCTCCATTCCTCGAAGCCATACGTAACGGGGCTTTATCTGTTATGGTAAACTCGGGTATGAATAACGGAATGCCTTTCCACGCAAACTACGAATATCTAACTAAGTGGCTTAAAGAAGACCTTAACTGGGACGGACTAATTGTAACCGACTGGGCCGATATCAACAACCTGGCATTCCGCGATCGTGTTGCTGCTAACAAGAAAGAGGCTGTAAAAATGGCCATCAATGCCGGTATTGATATGTCGATGGATCCTTACTCATGGGATTTCTGCGTGTTATTAAAAGAACTGGTTCAGGAAGGCGAAGTTTCTATGGAGCGTATTGATGATGCTACCCGTCGTGTTCTGCGTATGAAATACCGTTTAGGACTTTTCGAAAAACCATACTGGCGTATCGATGAATACCCTGATTTTGCAAGTAAAAAGCATGCCAATATTGCATTGAAAGCAGCCGAAGAGTCGATCACTCTTCTTAAAAACGAAGGCAACATTCTGCCATTGGCAAAAGGAAAGAAAATTTTGATAGCCGGACCTAATGCCAATGCAATGCGTCCGCTAAACGGAGGATGGTCGTACACTTGGCAGGGCGATAGAGCCGATGAATTTGCACAAGAGTACAATACCATTCTTGAATCATTCACCCAAAAAGTAGGAGCCGGGAACATTGTGTACGAACCAGGTGTAACTTACAAAGCCAAAGGTTCTTATTGGGACGAAAACGCTCCGGAAATAGAAAAAGCTGTTGCCGCCGCTGCTAATGTTGATGTTATTTTGGCTTGCATTGGCGAGAACTCATATTGCGAAACTCCCGGTAATCTGGTAGACCTTACACTCTCTAAAAATCAAATTGAATTGGTAAAAGCACTGGCTGCTACAGGTAAACCGGTTATATTGGTGCTTAATGAAGGTCGCCCCCGCATTATCGATGAAATCGTGCCATTAGCAAAAGGAATTATTCAGATTTACTTACCTGGTAACTATGGTGGCGATGCGCTAGCCAATGTAGTTTATGGCGATGCAAATCCAAGTGGTAAACTGCCTTACACATATCCACGTTACATAAACTCGCTTATTACTTACGATTATAAACCTTCCGAAAATCTGGATAAGATGGAAGGTGCTTATGATTACGACGCCATTGTATCTGTTCAGTGGGCCTTTGGTTATGGGTTGAGCTATACTACTTTCGAATACAGCAACCTGAAAGTTGATAAGTCTTCATTCAACAGCAACGACCTTCTTACATTCACTGTAGATGTTAAGAACACAGGTAAAGTAACCGGTAAAGAGAGTGTATTGCTATTTACCAGTGATAAAGTTGCTTCATTAACACCCGATGTTCGTCGCTTACGTGCTTTCGAGAAAATAGAACTTAAGCCGGGCGAAACCAAAACCGTAACATTGAAGGTAAAAGCCAGCGATCTGGCATTTGTTGGTTACGATGGCAAATGGGTACTCGAAGCTGGTGAGTTTGGCGTTCAGGTAGGTAACCAGACTTTGGATGTGGCTTGTACTAATACAAAGAAATGGGATACTCCTAATCGTTAAATAAGTAAATAGAAGCCCCGTGTGGAAGCACGGGGCTATAAACCAATAATCTATTTCATATTAGGACTCTTTCCCATCTTGAACTCTAACGTTCCTCCATTCATAATATCCTGATGGCTGATATTATATCCCTTATGTACTTTTCCGTTAAGCTTTATTGAACGGATATAAATATCCTCTGGTGATTTGCGTTCCGCCTTTATACGAAACTCTTTATTACCGGGTAGTTTCAGTACAGCCTCATCTAATAACGGAGTTCCGATAACATACTCTCCGCTTGCTGGATTTACAGGATAAAATCCCATGGCACTGAATACATACCAAGCAGACATCTCGCCACAATCATCATTGCCCGCATAGCCGGATGAGGTGTTGTTGTAAAGTTCCGTAAGGATGTGATGTGATGTACATACTTCTGGGTTTTCCACGGTTTACCGGCATAGTTATACAAATAAGCAACGTGGTGACTGGGTTCATTACCGTGTGCATACTGTCCTACAAATCCGGAAGCATTATCATTCAAATGTCCGCTTTGCTGGGTACTCGTAAAGAAAGTATCAAGTTTTTGTTCGAAGGTTTTAGCTCCTCCGGTGAGGTCAATAAGAGCCGGGATGTTATGAGGAACATACCAGAAGTATTGCCATGCATTACCTTCCGTAAACGGGTAGCCTCCATTTGCACCATATTTGTAAGGATCGAAAGGTTCCATCCACTCACCTTTATCGTTCTTCGACTGAAAGAAACGGGTAGCAGGATTAAATAAGTTTCTATAAAACTCCGATCGTTTTATGAAGCGTTGATAGTCTTCTTCCTTACCTAGTTTCTTTGCCAGTTGTGCTACACACCAATCGTCGAAGGCAAATTCAAGGGTAATAGATACAGATTGAGTCTGAATGTTTTCGGGCATATAGCCATACTTCTCCCACACATCGAAAGGGGAGTTAGGATGAGAGATCAGCGAACTATTACGAACAGCTTCGTATGCTTTTTCAATATCTATCCCAGGAATACCTTTCATTACTGCATCTACAATTACAGGGATGGAGTGGTTACCAATCATACAATAATTATCTTGTCCCCATAGTTGCCAAACAGGTAAATAACCGTAATAATCGTACTGGCGAATCATACTTTTAACAAAGTCGGCTACTCGATCAGTATTTACCATAGTGTACAGAGGATGAGCCGCCCGGTATGTATCCCACAATGAAAAGGTTGTATAGTGTGCCTCATTGCCAGAGAGTTTGCGGGTGGTATAATCGGCCGCCATGTATTCGCCGTTTACATCCGAAAATATATTGGGCTGTATCATTGTGTGGTATAACGATGTGTAAAAGATTTCTTTCTGCAATTCTGTACCTTTTATCTGTATCTTGCCGAGTTCTTTTTCCCAGCTCGAATCAGCTACACTTACATAGTTATCGAAATCCCAGTGAGAGGCCTCCTGCAGCATATTAAGTTGGGCATTCTCTATAGAAACAGGAGAGATTGCCAGTTTACAAATAAGCGGTTGATCCCCTAGTTTACCAAAGTTAAACACTCCATGCAGATCGATGGCGTTGATAACAGTGGTGTTTTCATGTTGCCGTCCACCGTCTCTTACCGTAGAAGATACTATAGGCTGAGACAGTTCGATACGGAAACAGATCTTACGTAGTTTAGCCCATCCGGTTATTATGCGGTAACCTTCTATGGTGCGGTCGTTAACGATTCGTATCTGCGAATTAATAACTCTTCGGTTCCAGCTTCCTTTGTTTGCCGAATGGTCCAGATCAAGTATCAGTTTGGCTTCTTTGCCTGCGGGATATTGATAGCGGTGTATTCCTGTACGCTGGGTAGCAGTGAGCTCAGCATTTATATTGTCGTCTTTTAGTACTACCTGATAATATCCCGGAGCAGCCTTCTCTTCTTTGTGCGAAAAAGCGGAAGAACTGTTGCCGCTGGTGGTTGGCAGAAGAAGAATGTCAATCAGGTCGGATGCACCGGTTCCGCTCAGCCGGGTGTGACTGAAACCGTAAATCCGGTCGTCGTTGTAGTCGTATCCGGATGCTTGTCCCCAATCAGGAGCTTCGCGGGTGTCGGGGCTTAGTTGAATCATGCCAAAGGGAACAGTGGCGCCGGGGTAGTTGTTGCCGGAGAGCCCTCCCTGTACGGCTCCGGTTCCGATAAAAGGGTTTACGTATTTGGTTATGTTCTCTGCGTTGATGGTACAAACGGCAAAGAGAAGGAGGGTATTTAAAAAGATTCTTTTCATTTGATTGTTATTTCAATTATTCTGCTATTCAATTGTTGTGTGGTAAACATATTTATACCTACATTCATTAAGTATTCGCCAGAGTAAACCTGATCATTACCATTGAGTGAGGAACTTGCACCCGGCATCAGATTTATTTCCTTTACATGATAGCTTTTATCTTTATCCAATCCCTGCAAACGTATCGGAAGCAACTTCTCGGCATAGCGTGGGTGGATATCGAAAGCAAACAATACAGCTTTGTTTTTATCTTTACTCACATACATGGAAGAGGTATGATTGCCTTCGTAAGGAGAAACCAAACGGTACAGGTCGCCATCCAGGATAACAGGTTTCAGTTGATTATAGTTGTTCACGGCTTGCCGGCAGAACTGCTGTTCATTGGTATTCATGTCTTCAAGCTTGATATCGAAGCCGAGCTTGCCCATCATGGCTACATCAGTGCGGAACTTAATACTGGTATTGCGGTTCCATGTGGTAACATGTGCACAAAGCGTTTTGCTAGGGAATACCTGCGAAAAGCCCCACTGAATAAACAGGCGTTCTATTGGGTCGGTATTATCGCTTGGCCAGAATTCTGTAAAGTATTTCAATGCTTCATAATCCGAACGTCCGCCACCACCAGCACAAAGCATCATGGGCAGGTTGGGGTATTTGGCTTTTACTCTTTCCAAAACGTTATAAAGTCCGCGTACATGTTGTATGTACAGATGAGATTGTTTGTTTTTGAGGTAAGGCGAATAAATATTGGTAATCGGACTGTTGCAATCCCACTTGAAGAAAGCAATATCGGGGTATTGAGTCATCAATCTGTCTACTACACCAAATACATGGTCTTGCACAGCTGGGTTGCTAAGGTCGAGTACCATCTGGTTGCGGAAATAATATTCGTCGCGGTTAGGCAGATGGATTACCCAGTCTTTATGCTTTTCGTAGAGTTCGCTTTTGGGGTTTACCATCTCGGGCTCAATCCATATACCAAACTTAATGCCTTTCTTCTGTGCTTCTTCTACCAAACGCCCTACACTGTTGGGCAACTTGTCTTTGGTTTCTTCCCAATCGCCCAATCCCTGATGATCGCTACTGCGGGGGTATTTATTTGCAAACCATCCATCGTCCAACAGGAACATGTCGACACCAAGTTTAACAGCTTCATCCATGAGGCTGATTAGTTTATCTTCGTTGAAATCAAAGTAAGTGGCTTCCCAGTTATTGAGTAGAGTCATGCGGGTTTGGTTGCCTGCTTTAAGTTGATGGTAACGTGCCCAATCGTGAAAATTACGGCTGGCCTGTCCTCTGCCTTCAAAGCTGTAGGTGAAATAGAAGTCGGGTGTACGGAATACATCATTCGCTGCCAACGTATATTCGGAGGCATAAGGGTTAATGCCAGAGATAATGCGTAATTTATTCTCGTTATCTACTTCAAAAGTAAAGCGGAAGTTACCTGTCCAGCCAATGGTTCCTACCAATACTTCACCGTTATTCTCTTCCGACTCGCTATCTAATGCCAGTTGAAAGAATGGGGATACAAACATATTAGCGCGTGAACCCAGCTTGGTGTCTATTTCTTTCTTGCCAAAAGCCAACTGGCGTTCGGCAATATTAACCTCGTGTGCCCAATCACCCGAAAACTCTGTGAGGAAGTATTTAGCCCGGTTCAGGTGAAGCATGGATGAGGCATATTTACTCAGAACAACGGGTTTCTTTTCGCCATGACTTATTTCGGTAAATGTTTTAATTATATTTTCTTTATCGTAGCTTGTATAATGTAGCTTAACGGTAACAGGGTATTTATCATCTTGCAGAGTGATGATTGTTTCATTTATTCCTTTATCTGCCTGCCGGGTGGTATGCGATACATATTTCAGCAGCAAAGAAGGATTACCATCATTGTGCAATATCCGAATGGCAGGCTCAAAGTAATCTTCCATACCGTGGGTAATATAGGCTTCGGTTCCTTGCGGAAGATAATAAAAGTCGGAGTTATGGGTTAGCTTTTTTCCCAGGTAACGCTGGTATAAACGGCCGTTATCGGCTACCTGATAGATAAGGCTTATGTTTCCCGTTTCAATTTTAATAATGGGATTATCTGCGGCTTTCAGCCAGATAGGCAGACACAAAAGGAGAAGAAATACTGTTTTTAGTTTCATGATATTTATTTCGTTAATTAGTTGATGTGGATAAACTTCACATCCTTTGCCGGTATGGTAAGAGATAATTCAGTGCTGGAAGTGAACTGCTTGCCGCTCCACAATTCTGTAACATGGTATTCTTTATCCATATCCAATCCTATTCTTTCCAATGATAAAGATACTACTGATTCATTTTCCGAGTAGTTAAAGATAGCGCAATAGAGACTACCATTTATATCTGTTCGTACAAATATGTTTTCTGATTGTTCACCATTACCTTCAACCGGACGGAAAACCTCTCCGGTGGCTACAGCATTTACAGCTGCGTTGGTCATAAACTTCTTTGCTCTTTCCTTTGCTTCGGCAGGTCCATCTTTGCTGAAATCATCGCCTGCAATGTAAATTCCGGTAATAATACCCGAGGTGATACGTGCCCGGTTCTCACCTTCGGTTGCATCGCGCAAAACAATATGATCGGCATCGTTATATTGGTAGATGTATTTTTGCCACCATCCATAAGACAGGGCGTTGAGGGTATATTCGGTATCTTTAATCTTGTTCCATGCATCGCAGGCTATTCGTCTGGATTGTGCATAGTGTGCCGGGAATACCGGTGAAATGGATAGATTGATGTACATGTCACCAAAATACTTGTTCAGTAGTTGCATACCATAGTTGTATCCTTGTATGCCGGTAGTAATCTGTTTATTGTACCAACCATCGGCTTCCATAGCACCATGTGTCATGAAGTCCATTTTTACGTATTCAAAGCCTGTGCGGCGAAAGAGCTCGGATGTTTCTTTCATCATTGCTTCTACTGCTGGGTGGGTTGGGTCAATAGCGTAGGCGCCATCTAACTCCTGTGGATTTCCGTTGGCATAGAGGTAGATATCTTTGTATTTATATTCAGGGGCAGCATCAATGGTGCGTTCAGGATTACGTCCCCAGTCGGTAAACGGTGTCCAGTAGATACCGCCAATTTGCCCGTTGGCTTTGCATTTCTCTATAAAAGATTTCAGTTGCTCCTCGCTAAAACTGTTCCAACCAGAATCTAGCCCGATGTACACTGTATTATCAGGGTTTACAAAGTGATGGTTTTGCAGATTGTTTTTAAAGAAGTCGGATACTTCAAGAGCCTTCTGCCAGGTAAGGTTAAACTGTAATGCCCCCCAGCTGTTCCAACCAAATGGAACAGCTTTCTCCCAGGTTTTGGGTGGGGCAATTACGGCATTGGCATGGGCGTACTCTTCCAGCCCGTTGCGCCAGTCACTGAAAAGACCCAATAGAATTTTGGGCGATTTGATCTTTTTACCTATTACTATACCATGTTCTTTTACATCCCGTGTTAGTTCGTCGGCTACACCACCATAGCACATCAACGAACAGATGTTATCTTTATTTCCTATTAAAACTGCTGTTTTCCAATTGTCGTGTTCTACCGAGCCAATAATCAGCCCCCGGCGATCGTCATTGTTGAAGATAGCTGTTACTTCGTAACTGGTTAGTTGATCGAATGTAAGCGGGTGAGACTGGTATCGGATCCATTTATCATTATCAAAAGGCATGAAGAGAGCCCGGTTATCACCAGTATTAAGTATTTGAGGCATTTGGTCTATTTGTACAGGAGCCATCCGGTTAGAGGCAATTCCGTTGTTATCTTCAAGGATGAAATCGGTTAATACATAATCTTTATCCGGATATACATAGAAATACTGGGTTAGCTTGGGTAGCTCATTGTCCGTATAAATAATAGTGTACTGATAACCGGTACCAAAAGAATCAACGATTTTATTATTTGATACCTTATAGTTTGAATAATTACAGGAGGCCACCTGTTTACCCTCTAAATGATAAGTTGCATATAGGGCATCGGCAATAAGAACAGTATTTTGATATACATCTATTGCCTTTTTATCTGCATTGAAACTGATTTTCCATTTTCCCACTGTTAGGTCTTCGGCATGGTTGTTACAACTGGTAACCATAAAAAGAAGACAAACCCCCAAGAGGCTCTTTAAATACTGAATTTTGCTTTTCATTGATTTAATTATTTGAATATCCCAAAAATAGAGACTATAGGAAAAATGGCGATAAACAAACGAATCAAAAAATGAAAGATTTACTGCAAACAATGCTTGAAAAGGATAGAAAGTGTAAATGTGCTATATTTTGATGCTTATTAAATAAGGATAGTATAGATATGCTACTGGAATTGATTTTAAAACCCAGTATCCTTGAGCTTTGAACACCCGGGTGTACGGTGTGCTAACACCCGGGTCTACACGTTGTCGACACCCGGGTGTTCAAGTCGTGTACACCCGGGTGTTAATGCATTGTACACCCGGGTGTACCAAAACAAAATCCAATAGGTTTAAGCTTCAAAGCTATAAGGACTACAAGCTAAATCTACTTATTCTTTATTTCCTGAGTAATAACAAACTGTTTCCCATTCTGGTACTGTTTTTCAAAATCCTTTGGTGTCATACCAAATTGCTTAAGAAATAGTTTACTGAAATAAGATGGGGAGTTGATACCTACCATATAACAAATATCACCTATACGGTATTTGCCATCCTGAATAAACTCGGCAGCCTTCTTTAATTTAATAAGGCGGATAAAGTCAATAGGAGAAAGGTTAAACAAGGTTTTAATCTTGCGTAGCAGGCTCGACCTACTCATGCAAAGGATATCTGCCATGCGTTCTACCCCAAAGTTATCATCGGTAATATTGTCTTCTATAATTTTAATTACTTTATTCATAAACTCTTCATCGGCCTTGTTCATCTGCATGTTATTAACAGAGAAGAAAGGACGTTTGGAGAAAGCCTCCCTCTCGCGCCGGCGATTATCGAGCAAGGATAGTACCTGTTCTTTAAGGTAGTTGAACGAGAAAGGTTTTTCTACATACGCTTCTGCACCATACTTTAACCCGTTTATTTTACTGTCGATATCATTCTTAGCAGTAAGGAAGATTACCGGGATGTGCGAAAGGTTTATATCAGATTTTATCTCTTTACACATCTGATAGCCATTCATCACAGGCATCATAATATCACTTATCACCAAATCTACATGAATGCTACGAAGAATTTCGAGTGCCTCTTTGCCATTTCGGGCTATCTCGATGGTGAAAAACTCCTGTAATCTGTCTTGAATAAAAGATAGCATGCTTTCATTATCTTCAACCAGCAACAGGGTATAACTGTGTGTGTCGGTAGCCAACGATGTTTCCTCGTCGAGAACTACAATATCTTTTTGAATGGTCTTATCGTTTTCTTGTATAATTCCGTCCTTATTAAGCGGTACAGTGAGTATAAATACATTGTCTTTCTGTTTCGTATCGAGAAATAGAGCACCTTTATGAAGCAATGCCAACGAACGTGCCAGCGAGAGGCCTATTCCTACTCCGCTTCTAACTTCTTCCTTTTTCTCCGTTTGGTAAAACGGTTCAAAGATGTGCCGGCTTATTCCTTCGGGAATCTTTATCCCATCACTTGTTACACGGATAGTAAAGTTAACCGTGTCTTTTTCCAGTTCAACAATAATTGTTTGCTGTGCATATTTAAGTGCATTATTCAACAGGTTACTCAATATTTTGGTGATAGCTTCTTTATCTACTGCTGCCCATACATTCTCTTCAGAAAGATTCAGAATTAACTGTTTCTTGTTCAAACTTATGTTTATTTCGAAACGGGCCACCGTTTCTTTCAATAAGCTGGTAATATCAACACTTTCATACTTCATTACCATTTTATTGGCACTGATCTTCTGGAAGTCGAGTAATTGCCCGGTAAGTTCCAGCAACCGCTTTGTGTTTTGCACCATTACACGGATGTATTTCTTTAGTCCCGGTTCGGCCACTTCCATTTCCTGTATGGCTTCGAGTGGGCCATTTATAAGTGAAAGCGGTGTGCGGATTTCGTGTGCTATTTCGGTAAAGAATTCAACTTTCGACTCGTAAAGTTCCTTTTCCTTTTCTACTTCAAAGAGTTTTTGCCGTTCTTCCATTTGCCGCTCCTTTCGTCGTTGATACCAGAAGAAGCAGGCATACAGCAACAGCAGCACACATACAGTATATGCAATATATGCCCATGGCGATTGCCACCAGGGTGGTAAAATAACAATAGCCAGTGACCGGGTAGAGACTTCGCCTCCATTTCCGTTAGAAGCCTGCACTTTGAAAGTATATTTTCCGGGCGATAGCTTGGCATAAGATATATTCTGATTACTGGCTGCCCTAATCCATTCGTGGTCTAAAGGTTCCATACAGTAATAATATTGATTGGCTTCGCTGGTAGAGTAACTCAGTAAAGCCACATCAAAGCTTAGATTAGCCTGGTTATGCTCTAATACTATCTTGTCGGTATGGATTATCGACCTTTTCAACGGTGTATTAGGCGAATGAACCGTTACTTCTTTGTTGTATATACTCAGCTTTGATATATATACTGGGGCAATAGGATGATCTTTTTCAACTGTATTAGGATCAAAAGCGATCAATCCGTTTATCCCTCCGAAGTAAAAACGTCCATCGTTAGCCTTTAATGCCGATTTATAATTAAACTGATTACCCAGCAATCCGTCTTTGGTTGTAAACACCCGAATGTATTTTGTTTCAGGATTGAATTTCACTAAGCCTTTGTTGGTTCCAAACCACAAGTTGCCGCAATCATCTTCCAGAATATCATAACTAACATCATCGGGCAGCCCGTCTAGCATAGTAAAGGTAGTGAAACGATCGTCTGCATTGCTGTATTTACATATCCCGCCCCTGTCGGTAGAGAACCAGATGTTACCTTTACTGTCCTCCATGATAGAACTAACAGAATTGGAACTGATTTTACCCTCCTCGTAAGGATAACAGCGAAAAGAACCAGTTTCCTGATTGTATCTCCAAACGCCATTTCCCATAGTTGCAAGCCATACATTTCCATCGGAAGCTTCCATGATATCGAAAATCCAGTTATAGCCTACAGCATCTATACGGTTATATGTATTCTTACCCGGTTCGGAGATATACAGTCCCCATCCAGTGCCAATCCATTTTCTTCCTTTACTGTCGATTATGAAAGAATAAACACTGCCTTCGTCAATGCCCAGTTCTTTTTCACTGATGTTATGCAGCCCCTCTTCCGGGAGGGTTATAACATCCATTCCCTGTTTAAACAAGCCACAATAAACCTGATTGTTGTAGTGTTCCACACAGAGCGTAATAAGACGGTCGGGATTACTACCATAAATCTGATGAACATCTCCTGTTTGAGGATTCAATACATTTATTCCACTGTCTTCGGTACCAATCCAGATGTTTCCATCGGTGTCTTTGGCCAGTCCTCTTATTCGTTTGGTATTCAAAGAACGTCCGTCGCTTCCGGGAACATACTTATCGAAGGTAAAAGAATGTGCAGGCAAATAGTTTACTCCTCCAAACATGGTACCTATCCATATACCACCATCGTGGTCACGGTATATATTATAAATAATATTATCCGACAGGCTGAAAGAGCGCATCAGGTCTTCCTTTAAATGAATAACGCTTTGCTTCTTTTCATTGATAACAAACAGTCCGTGATGCGAGCCCAACCATATTTCATCGCCAAAGCACATTACATCACGCAGAAAAGTTTTCTTTTTATTGAGAAAAGGAAGGATGGATAAATGGCCGGTAACAGGGCTATACTTTAGCAATTCGCCTTCATGAATGGCCAAAACAATATCGTCTCCCTGAAAACAGATGCTCTCAATGCTTTTTTCGGCAAGTTTAAAACTATCTCCGTTTATATACTGCTCAAAAGTATCTTTTCCCGGATTGTATTTAAAAAGTCCCAGATTAGATGTTCCAACCCATACCTCACCTTTCTCATTTATACCAATACAGTTTGGGCTTTCGCTCTTAAAATTGATTTTATTGTTGATTGCATAATATCCCATTTCATCGCCTCTGAAACAGAATATCCCTTGGTCGGGGATGAGTACCCAGATGTGGCCTTTTGCATCCGATAGTATCTCGGCCACCCAGTTATCGGGTGTTACTCCTCCGGACGAACGGGGCTTTAGTTGACGAAAAACGTCTTCGGCTGGGTTATAGATGTAAATTCCGCGGTCGGTACCTACCCATAGTTTATGGTCTTTATCTTCAAACAATGCACTGATGTTATTATTCCCCGTTTCGGTTTCCGGATCGTAACAATTCAGTTGAAGTATGGAAGTTCCGTTGTAGCGGTTAAGCCCGTTCTTTGTACCAAACCACATAAAGCCATAACTATCTTGCAATATAGCTTTAACATTGCTGGCAGAAAGTCCGTTTTCACCGTTTATATGGGTGAAATAGTAGTTAAAACCATCCTGTGCACAAAGAGAGATTCCCATTATGCAGGATAAGATAAATGTGCTTGTGAATAGCTTTAATCGTGTCATGGTGAAAGGCTATGTTTGATGCAAATATAGATAAAAATCAATAGGTTGTTCCGGAATGAATCATATGTTACAATAATAGACGCATTCATTTAGTTTTGGGCAATTTACGGGAAATATCTTTGCTAACATCAAAAAGACAGTACAAACCTATTGATATATGAATACAACTAAAAAATTAGCAGGCTTCCTTGGGGGAGCCATTTTGTTAACAAGTTGCCAATCGAACGATTTGGCAGACAGCACAATGAAACTATGGTATGAACAACCTGCTGCCGAATGGATGGAATCGCTCCCAGTTGGAAACGGACGTTTAGGGGTTATGGTTTACGGAGGTGTTGAGGAGGAAACACTGGCTCTTAACGAAAGCACTTTATGGTCTGGTCAATACGACCCAAACCAGCAACGCCCCTTTGGCCGGGAAAAGTTAGATGCAGTAAGACAGCTTTTTTTCGAAGGTAAACTGGCCGAAGGTAATAATGTTGCCGGAGGTCAGATGAACGGCTCACCACATTCGGCTGGAACCCATTTGCCTATGGGCGATTTAAAGATTCGTTTTACATACCCCGCAGGTGAAGTATCGAACTATGAACGCGAACTCGACTTGAATACAGCTGTAAGTAAAGTAACCTATCAGGTTGGAAATGTTTCTTATACCAGAGAATGTATAGCAACAAACCCCGATGAAGTGGTGGTTTGGGATATGAAAGCAAGCAAGCCCGGTAGCATCAACATGGAGATAAGTCTTGATTTGTTGCGGAATGCAGAAGTTTTTGCAGAAGGAGAGCAGCTTGTTTATACCGGAAATGCAGAGTTCGATAAACATGGTTCGGGTGGTGTACTGTTCGATGGGCGGGTAGCTGTAAAGCTCAATGGTGGAACACTAACAGCCGGAGAAAAGACACTGCAAATCAAGGATGCCACCAGAGTAACACTTGTTACTGATATCCGTACCAATTATAAAAGCACTACTTTTGGCGGTTATGCATTTAAGAATAAATGCAAAGAAACGGTGGAAACGGCTTTAATGAGTGATTTTGAAACACTCAGAAAGCGCCACGTTGATGATTATGCACCACTATTCAAGCGAGTAAATCTTTCTTTGGGGAATGGTGGAAAGAATAATATCCCTACTAACCGTCGCTGGAAAGAGGTAAAAGAAGGCGCTACCGATCCGGGGTTAGATGCACTTTTCTTTCAGTATGCACGTTATTTGTTGATTGCCTCTTCGCGGCCGGATTCGCCATTGCCTGTTGCGTTGCAGGGTTTCTTTAATGATAATCTGGCCTGCCACATGGGTTGGACAAATGATTATCACTTAGACATCAACACACAACAAAACTACTGGATTGCCAATGTAGGTAATTTACCTGAATGTAATCTGCCGCTGTTCGGCTATATCAAAGACTTATCTCATCATGGTGCTAAAACCGCTCACGATCTTTATGGTTGCAAAGGGTGGACGGTTCATACCACATCTAACCCGTGGGGATACACTGCTGTATCAGGAAGTATTTTATGGGGATTATTCCCTACTGCTTCTTCGTGGATTGCTTCTCATTTATGGACGCAGTACGAATATACACAGGATAAAACATATTTGGCCGAGGTGGCTTATCCGCTATTAAAAAGTAATGCTGAATTCCTGTTAGATTATATGGTGGTTAATCCCAATAACGGATACCTGATGACAGGGCCAAGTATCTCACCCGAAAACAGTTTCCGTTATGAAGGCAATGAACAATGCGCCTCCATGATGCCTACCTGCGACCGGGTATTGGCTCACGAAATATTTTCATACTGTTTGCAGGCTACCCAAATACTGGGTGTTGACCAAAGCTTTGGCGATAGTTTGCAAACCGCCCTCGACAAACTACCACCTTTCTATATATCCGATAGAAACGGGGGATTACAGGAATGGTTTGAGGATTACGAGGAAGCACATCCCAATCACCGGCATACCACTCATCTATTGGCACTTTATCCGTATGCACAAATAACTCCGGATAAAACACCGGAGTTGGCAACTGCTTGCCGAAAGACAATAGAGAACCGTTTGGCCACTCCCGATTGGGAGGATACTGAGTGGAGCCGTGCTAATATGATTTGTTTCTATGCACGTTTGCGAGATACCAATGAGGCTTATGCCAGTGTTCAGCAGTTGATGCGGACATTAACCCGTGAGAATCTACTCAGTATTTCTCCTGCCGGTATTGCCGGAGCACCTTATGATATCTTTATATTCGATGGAAACGCAGCCGGTGCAGCCGGTATTGCCGAGATGTTGGTGCAAAGCCACGATGGTATTATTGAGTTTCTGCCGTGTTTACCACAGGAATGGAAAGACGGGAGTTATGAAGGTATTAGTGTTCGGGGTGGCGGTGAAGTATCGGCTCAATGGAAAAATGGAAAGCTGATAACAGCTTCGCTAAAGGCAACAACAGATAATACATTTAGTATAAAGTTACCAGAAACTTCAGGAAAATATAATGTATTGGTAAATGGTAAGAAGATGGATGCAGATCCTGATAATAACAGATTGATTACTTTATCGCTACAAGCAAATGATTTGCTAGAGATAAAATAACGATGTTACCGCATGGATTCCCCTTCTTGGATAAGGAGGGGATATAGAATATAAATGAAGCAAAAATTGAAACGAATGCGTCCTGAAACCAATTTGCTGTAAACGCACTAATTTTTGCATCTTTCATAAGCCGGTTAAACTATCTGATACCCTACTTTTGACACAGATTTAAATCTACATACTTAATTTTATACAGATAAAACGCATGAAAAAACAAACATTGAAAAGTCTGCTTAAAGCATGTTTATTAACCGTGTTGTTGGCGACAAGCATCATGAGTTATGCACAAGACACACAATTAGTTGGACGTGTATCTGATGCAGAAGGAGAATTTATGATTGGAGTAACAATCCAGGAAAAAGGTTCCTCGAATGCAGCAATTACTGATATGAATGGTCAGTACACGCTTAACTTGTCAACCGGGAATCCGGTAATTATTGTTTCTTTTATTGGCTATAAAACCCAAGAAGTAAAAGTGGGTAAAAGCAAAGTACTGGATGTTGTTCTGGAAGAAGATGTCTCTGCACTCGATGAAGTTGTTGTAGTGGGTTATGGGCAGCAACGTAAAGTTTCGGTAGTAGGTGCCCAATCTACTTTGAAAATGAGTGAAGCCAAGATGCCCACAGCAAATCTATCGTCGGCCATATCGGGGCGTATTGCCGGGGTGGTTGCAGTTCAACGTTCGGGAGAACCGGGACATGACGACTCGGAAATCTGGATTCGTGGTATTTCTACATTTATTGGTCAGAATTCACAACCCCTTGTACTGGTAGATGGTATTGAACGTAAACTGAATAACATCGACCCAGATGATATTGAATCATTCACCGTATTAAAAGATGCCTCTGCTACTGCTGTGTATGGTGTTCGCGGTGCAAACGGAGTAATCATTGTGAAAACAAAACCGGGTAAGGTAGGCAAACCGCAGTTTAATGTGGATTACTACGAAGGTTTCATCACCATGACTAAGAAGGTAAAACTGGCAAATGCTTATGATTATATGGATGCTGCTAATGAAGCGTATGCCGACTCTTATAATGGCGGCGTTCTTTATTCGCCTCAATACATTGAAGCTACCCAAAAAGCACATGGGTTATTGGCCAATGACAATCTGCAAATGTATAACCCATACCTCTATCCGGCAGTAGACTGGATGAAAGAACTGTTCGACGATTGGGGACGTAACAGACGTGCCAACATCAGTGTACGTGGCGGATCTCCTAATGCAAGCTACTATGTATCATTAACCTATTACGGAGAAGACGGATTGATAAACAACATCAAACGTGAGAACTACAATACAGGTATCTCCTTCGATCGTTATAACTTTGTATCAAACCTCAATTTGCGCCCAACCAACAAACTGGCTGTAGATGTTGGTGTAAGCGGTTACATTTCGGAAGGGAACTATCCGCAACAATCAACAGGTGATCTTTTCAAGTCGGCAATGGAAATCAATCCGGTTTACATGCCGTTAATGATGCCCGATGGAAGTGTTTCAGGTATCAGCGGATTAGGAGATATGCGTAACCCTTATGCTGATTTAGCCCGCAGAGGATACAAGAACGAATATCGTTCTACTATTAATACAAATCTGCGTGTATCTCAAGACCTTGATTTCTGGAACTGGAGTAAAGGTTTAAAGGTAAATGCTTTGATAGCATTCGATAATTACACTTCACGTGACCTTAAGTACAATAAACGCGAATCGACTTATTACTTTGGCGGTACTAAAAATACAACTACGGGATTATGGAATAATGATGTGTTCAATGAAGACGGCACATATAATATGGTGCGCACCTATGAAGGAAACGAAGAACTTAAATTCGAAGGTGGTGACACAAACAGCAACCGCAGTTTCTACGTGGAAGCTTCAATGAACTATGATCGTATGTTTGGTGATCATCGTGTAGGAGCACTTTTCCTCTATAACCAGAAATCATACCGCAACACAACAGCCGGAGATTTAAGAGGAACTCTTCCTTACAAACAACAGGGATTGGCCGGACGTGCTACCTATTCATGGAAAGACCGCTACTTTGCAGAGTTTAATATTGGTTATAATGGTTCCGAGAACTTTTCACCAGGTAAACGCTTCGGTACTTTCCCAGCATTCGGATTAGGATGGGCAGTTTCGAACGAAGCATTCTGGGCACCGATACAAAAATATGTATCGTACCTTAAATTCAGATATACGGATGGTAAAGTAGGTAGCGATGCCGTTGCGGACCGTCGTTACATGTACCTTTCCGAAATGAATGGTAACGAAGGATATCGTTTTGGCGATGGATATAATTATATAGGTGGATGGGGAATTTCTAAATATGGAGTAAACGTAGGATGGTCTACTTCACGCAAACAAGACCTTGGTGTTGATATTAAATTCCTGAATGATGAATTGTCTTTTACTGTAGATATGTTTAAAGAACGTCGCGAAGGCATCTTCTTGCAACGTAAAACCGTACCGTCTTATGCCGGTTGGACCGAAATGCCTTACGGTAACCTGGGTATAGTTGAGAACAAAGGTATTGAAGCAGCTATGGAATGGAACCATCAATTCGGAAAGAAAACATTCCTTTCTGTACGTGGAAACATTACCTGGAATGAAGATAAAATCATTGAAAACGACGAACCTGCACAGCCATATTCATGGTTAGAAAAGAGAGGCACAAACGTAAACGGACGCTGGGGACTCATTGCCGAAGGCTTATTTACCAGTGAAGAGGAAATAGCAAAAAGTGCAACGCCTCCGGGAACAGTGAAAGTAGGAGATATAAAATATAAAGACCTGAATGGCGATGGTATCATTGATGATTATGATAAAAGCCTCATTGGGCAGGGAAATGTTCCTAAAGTATATTATGGTTTCGGTGCCGACCTGCAAATCGGACAGTTCTCCGTCAGTGCAATTTTTCAGGGACAAGCCAAGGTTGACCGTTGTTTAAGCGGTAATTCCATACAGCCATTCTCCAGCATCAACGGTATAGACAACCTGTATAGTAATATTGGCGACCGTTGGTCGGCAGATGATCCTACCAATCAGAATGTATTCTATCCACGTTTGCACTACGGACAATCCAACAACTCCAACAATAACAAGGTGAGTACCTGGTGGCAAAAAGACATGAGCTATCTACGCCTGAAACAGTTGACAATAGCTTACCATCTTCCAGAATCTCTGATATCAAAAATAGGTTTAAAGAGTGCGAAGATATACCTGATGGGAACTAATGTTCTTACCTTCTCGAAATTCAAATTATGGGATCCGGAACTGAATACAGACAATGGTACCAGCTACCCCAATACCTCAAACTATTCTCTGGGAGTCAATTTTAATTTTTAAATCATGAATACACAAGATATGAAAAAGATATTTAAAGGAATATGCATGATAGTTGTACTGCTCGGACTCAGTTCGTGCAACGACTTCTTCGAAAGTGTACCCGGTCATGTATCGGATATGGACGATACATTCTCCAACAAAAACAAGACACTTGCTTTTTTGGCAAATGTATATAGTTATGTTCCTACCGAAGATAAGGAACGGTATTTTTGGGATGGGGATAACCGGGGTGGTCTATGGACAGGTATTACCATCGAGGGTAATTATTCATGGGACTGGCACCAGTCTAACGAATTCAATCTGGGAAATATAACCTCAGGTTCTCGTTTGGCACTACACTTTTACGAAAACTACTATAAAGCAATTGCCCGCGCCAGTATTTTTATTAGCAATGTAGACAAATGTAATGAACTGGCAACTAATGGTAGAGACGAACGTCCACAAAGAAAGGCAGAGGCAAGAGCTCTGAGAGCATATTATTATTTTATGTTGATGAGAATTCATGGACCTATTCCTTTGTTGGGTGAAGAACCGATTGACATGAACACTCCTTTGGCAAACATGCTGAAAGCCCGTAATACAATAGATGAATGTGTAGATTATATTGTTGCCGAGCTGGACGAAGCATACAAAGATCTGCCAACTAAAGCTACCCGCAGTGAATTAGGTCGTGTGGACAAAGCTTTCTGTAAAGCTTATAAAGCACAGGTGTTGTTATATGCTGCCAGTCCGTTATTTAATGGTAACCCCGATATGGAAAAACTAAAGAATGCAGACGGCACTCAACTAATTCCTCTAACAGAAAATCCTCAAAAGTGGGAAAAAGCACGTGATGCTTACAAAGCATTTCTGGATGAATTTGTTCCTCAGCAATTTAGTTTGTATTACAAGAAAACTGCCGACGGAAAGACTGATTATTATGACTCTTACCGAACTGCAACAGCCGGACAAACTTTTACTGACGAAGCTATTTTTATTCGTTTACACGATCATGCCGATCGTCTGTATGAAATAACCCCATGTCATAAGCATGTAGATAATGATGCGATTAAAGGTGGCCTTGGCCTTTCTACTACACAGGAAATGGTAGACTTGCATTTTACTGATAAAGGATTACGTATTGAGGACGATCCTGATTATGTAGAATTTGAAGGAGTACCAGGCCCCGAACATTATGGATGGCCCGAAGATTACAACGACCCTGTTGTACCAGAACGTACCTACTTTAAGCAGAACGATGACAAAACATTGAAACAATGGGCACACCGCGAACCACGTTTTTATGTGAATATAACTTTCAATGGTTCAACTTGGGTTAATGACCAAACAACCTGGGGTAAGGTAACTACCGAATTAAATTTTAATGGTAACTCTGGTTTCAATCAATGTGGATGGGATACTCCTTATGGTGGTTATGGTATCCGGAAAATGGCTGCCGACAATTGCCGCTCCGGACGTCATTACATTCCTTTACTTCGTTTAGCCGAAATCTATCTGGGTTATGCCGAAACATTAAGTGCAACCAACGACTTCACCAGTGCTATGAAGTACATAAATATGATACGAAACCGTGCCGGTATTGCCGAGTACGGAACCGGAACAGATGAAAACGGTTATACCCGTATTCCTTATCCAGCAACCCGCGAAGAAGTAGATAAACGTATCCGCCGCGAACGTATTATTGAACTTGCATTTGAATGGAATCATTATTTCGATGTACGTCGTTGGTGTGTGGCCGACATGCAGAATGGTGACGGATGGATTTACCCAAGCTGGCACAAAGGTGGTGAAGGTGGTTCGGTTAGCGGTTTGAACTATCGGAAAGACCCACCCGAATTCTTTGAGAAAGCTCCTTTTGAAAACCGTGTTTTTGAGAAGAGATATTACTTGCTTCCCATAGCAGACGAGGAAGTACGACGCAATCAATTAATGGTTCAGAATCCTGGATGGCAGGCTGAATAATTTGCATTGAATTTATTAACCACAGACTACTTAGTCTGTGGTTAATGTTATATAATCAATAAAATATTCATAACATGAAACCACAAATCAATATCAAAATATACACCCTTCTTCTTTACTTCTTTATATCTGTAAGTTCCTACTCTCAAATACAAATGCCTCCTATGTTCTCCGATAATATGATTCTTCAACAACAATCGGAAGTATCTATCTGGGGAAAGGGAAAAGTAGGAAAGAATATCAAAATCAAAACATCCTGGAACAATGCCGAATACGAAACCCAAGTCGATGCTTCGGGCAATTGGATCACCAAAATAAAAACACCTGCCTATGGTGGTCCCTACGAAATCACCATCACCGAAAAGAAAGAACTGAAACTGAGAAACGTTATGATTGGCGAAGTATGGATGTGCTCGGGGCAATCGAACATGGAAATGACACTAGACGACTGGATTAAAATTGATAACCACAAAGCAGAGATTGCCGGAGCCAACTATCCTAACATTCGCTTACTGAAAGTTGAAAAGGCAACCGGTACAGCTCCTACATCTAATATCAATATTCGGGGTAATGGCTGGCAAGTGTGCTCGCCAGCAACAGTATCCGACTTCTCAGCTGTGGCTTATTTCTTTGGGCGCAACCTGCATACCAACCTCAATATACCTATCGGCCTGATAAATTCTTCATGGGGAGGCACCAGCATCGAAGCCTGGACCAGTGGAGAGTCTTTGAAAATGACCCCTAATTTCAGCGAAGCAATAGCCGAAATTAGTCTCCCAATAGATGAGGCAGAGCGGAATGCATTCATTGAAGGAAAACAAGAAGCATGGAATCAGGAACTTATCCGTAAAGATTTTGGTCTGGAAAACAATAAACCGGTGGCTGCCCTTATAGATTATAATGACAACAATTGGAACAAGATGTCAATACCCGGATTGTGGGAAGGAAGCAAACTGCCTGGGTTTGATGGTATTGTGTGGTTTAGAAAAACAATTGAGATTCCTGCCAGTTGGCATGGAAAAGACTTAATCCTTAGCCTGGGCAAAGTAGACGATAATGAAACAACTTATTTTAATGGACTGCAAATAGGAAGCACATCTGGCTTTATGACCCCCAGAGAATATACCATTCCTACACGGTTGGTGAAGAAAGGAAAAGCAGTAATCACAGTCAGAGTACATGATGGTGGAGGCGAAGGTGGCTTTCATGGCGAAAAGGAGAATGTATTTATTGCCCTTGCCAACCAAACAGAAAGAATTGAACTGGCTGGTGACTGGAAGTATAAAGTTGCTGTAGACATTAATAATGATATCACCCCATTGCCTTTGTATTATACCAATAATCCCAACAACCCAACAGTACTTTACAATGCAATGATACACCCTTTCACTAATTACAAAATAAAGGGTGCTATATGGTACCAAGGCGAAAACAACGAAGCAAGGGCCTACCAATATCGTACCCTCTTGCCTTTAATGATAAACGACTGGCGCACCAAGTGGGGATATAACTTCCCTTTCTATCTTGTTCAGTTGCCCAATTTCAAAGCCATTGAAAAAGAACCCGGCGAATCCGACTGGGCTGAACTGCGCGAAGCCCAGGCAATGGCTCTGCACATGGATAATACCGGCATGGCGGTTACGATTGATGTCGGCAATCCTGCCGATGTTCATCCAACTAACAAACAAGATGTTGGCTACAGACTTTCGCTTGTTGCCCGCGCCCAAGCATATGGAGAGAAGATACCTTATGCAGGACCAATGTATCAATCGCACACCATTATGGGGAATAAGATAAAAGTTTCTTTTAAACACATAGAAAACGGACTGACAATAAAGGATGGCACAATATTGAAAGGATTCAGTGTAGCTGGTCCGGATCGCAAATACTACTGGGCCGATGCGGTGATTGAAAACAACGAAGTGTTTGTAAGTTCGCCACATGTACCTTTCCCAATTGCAGTGAGGTATGCCTGGGCAGGAAGTCCGGTATGCAATCTTTATAATACAGCGAATTTGCCCGCAACACCATTTAGAACGGATGATTGGCCAGGGATAACGTTTGATAAGAGGTAAATATGATGAATTCAGATATTAGGGTGATTGAAATGCTAAGTTACTTTCCTGCGGCATCAAAATAAAAAGCTCTGCGTAACTGAGTAAGTTATTTGTGTTACTGGAATTAGTCTATTAACACCCGGGTGTACAATATGTTAACATCCGGGTGTCTTAGTTTTGTAGACCCGGGTGTGCAAAGGTGAATGCTATAAGGAGATGAAATGAAACATAGTAAAGCCAGATGTTTGTTGTAATGGGACGAAAACAAATAAATTGAATTATTTTCTTGTTCAGTTGCTTGTTTTGTAAATATTGAATAGCTTTGTCCTGTTCTCAATGTGTCTAAACAGTTTAAAAGATTTCGTTGAAGATATATCTGTTGTATAAATAAAGAATTACTTTTGCAATATATTTCAATACTATGTTTATGAAAAGAGTATTAACTAGGCTTATTGGGTGATGAGTAAAAAAGAATATGACTACCTGATTGTAGGCTCAGGCTTATTTGGTGCCGTTTTTGCAGAACAAATGCATTTAGCAGGCAAGCGATGTTTGGTAGTGGAGAAACGTACACATAGTGGAGGAAATATTTACTGTGAGAACATGGCTGATATCCAAGTGCACAAGTATGGAGCCCATATTATGCATACAAGTAATAAAGAAGTATGGGATTATGTTAATTCATTTGTTGAATTTAACAGATATACCAACTCCCCTTTAGCCTGCTATCAGAACAATTTGTATAATCTTCCTTTTAACATGAATACCTTCAAGCAACTCTGGGGTGTAAATACCCCAGCTCAGGCCAAAGCCAAGTTAGATGAGCAAAGAGGTGCTTATGCTGATATAGAACCTTCAAACCTTGAAGAACAAGCCTTGAAACTATGCGGGAAAGATATTTACTATTATTTAATAAAAGGTTATACCGAGAAACAGTGGGGGAGAGAGGCAACTAAACTTCCGGCTTTTATAATCAAACGTATTCCCTTTCGTTTTATTTACGACAATAATTATTTCAACGATACTTATCAGGGTATTCCTCATGGTGGATATAATGCATTGATTAATGCTCTGTTACAAGGCGTTGAAGTTCGTTTGAATGTAGATTATCTGGAACATAGAGCAGTGTTAAATAATCTGGCCGATAAGATCCTTTTTACAGGTTGCATTGATGAATATTTCGACTGTTGTCTGGGGCGGTTAGAATACCGGAGTCTTCGTTTTGAGCACGAACATTTAGACATAGATAATTATCAGGGAAATGCAGTCGTAAATTATACCGAAAGAGAAATACCCTTTACGCGCATCATTGAGCATAAACATTTTGAATTTGGCACACAAGCATCTACTGTTATAACGCGCGAGTATCCCGATGAATATCTGCCAGGCAAAGAGCCATACTATCCTGTAAATGACCAATTTAACACCCAGCTTTATAAACAATACACAGAACTGGCAGCAAAATTACCCAATGTACTGTTTGGTGGTAGATTAGCCCAATATGCTTATTTGGACATGGACGACACAATAGAACTGGCCTTGAATTTGGTAAAGAAAGAACTAATTGCTAATTAAACCACTGTAATCACAATGAATTGTTACTTCTTAAAAGAGACGCCAAGTAAAGCAAGAAAGGATGTTGACCAAATTATTCAAGGTATGGGTTTTAAGAATATTGCCTTTCCACGTCCTTCAAGCAAAAATAAAGTTATAGATTTTTTCATCACGTTTGCCAGTGCAGTTAAAGCCCTTTTTCCCATTCAAAAAGGCGATGTGCTGCTACTACCCTACAATATTCGTAAGTATTATGTTTACCTTTGCAAAATTGCCCATATGCGTGGGGCAAAAGTAGTTACACTTATTCACGATCTAAGTAGTTTTTATCGCAAACATATAACAGCCAAAGAAGAGATCAAACGCTTAAGTTATTCTGATTACCTGATTGCACACAATGAAGTAATGAAAAAGTGGCTGGAAGATAACGGCTGCAAGCAACCTATTGGTGTGCTGGGCATATTTGATTATCTATCGGACAAAGAACCTATTGAAAAACCATTGCCAAGCCAACCTTATAAAGTTCTTTATGCTGGAACACTCAGTTCTAAAAAAAATAAATTTCTTTATGATCTGGAGGATTATATCCATTCTTACAGGTTCAGCTTGTATGGTGGTGGATTCGATTTGGAAGCCATAAAGAAGAAAGAACTCTTTACATACCATGGCTTTGTTTCTTCCGATACATTGGTTGCTTCGGCCGATGGCGACTTTGGTTTGGTGTGGGATGGTAATTCTATTTACTCATGCGATGGTCCTCGCGGGGCCTATATGCAAATCAATAATCCACATAAATTCTCTCTATACATGCGTTGCGGCCTGCCTGTTATCATCTGGGAAAAAGCAGCCATGGCAGCATTTGTTCGCACAAACAAAGTTGGAATTTGTATTTCTTCCCTAGATCAGTTAAACGATTCACTCTCGAAAATTACTCCAGAGGAATATGCAGAGATGAAACGCAATGCGATGATGATTGGCAAGAGACTTTCGGAGGGATACTACTTCAAAAGGGCTTATGAGGAGGCGCTTTCCAGAATTTAATGTAATATAAAAAATAGACGAGAGATGAAAGCTGTTATTTTAGCGGGTGGTTTTGGTACCAGACTTAGTGAAGCAACCATATCGATTCCGAAACCTATGCTTGAAATAGGTGGAAAACCTATCTTGTGGCATATTATGAAAACATACAGCCACTATGGTATAAACGATTTTATTATTTGTTGTGGCTATAGGCAATATATGATTAAAGAGTATTTTGTGAACTATTTCCATCACAACTCGGACCTGACTGTAAATCTGGCAAATAATACTATTGAAGTACATAACAACCACTCTGAAGGGTGGACTGTTACTATGGTAGATACTGGTTTAAATACAATGACTGGTGGAAGAGTGAAACGTATACAGGAATACGTTAAAGGAGAAAGATTCTTATTGACCTATGGCGATGGAGTAACAGATCTGGATCTTAATAAATCGATTCAATCTCATGAAAAATCGGGTGCGGTTCTCACTGTAACAGCCTATAAACCCACAGGTAAGTTTGGGATGCTTGAAATAGATGACGAATCTAATAAAGTTTTATCTTTTCAGGAAAAGCCCAATGCTGAACATAGCTGGATTAATGCAGGTTACTTTGTATGCGAACCCGAAATCTTTGATTATATACCCGATGGCGATTCCATTGAATTTGAGCGTAAACCCTTGGAGGAGGTTGCGCGAAACGGGAAATTAAATGCGTATAAACATAGAGGATTTTGGAAGCCAATGGATACCTTGAGGGATAATAGGGAGTTAAATGAAATGTGGGAGAAAGGAGAAGCCCAATGGAAAGTATGGTGAATTTTTTTAAGGGGAAACGTGTCCTTATTACAGGACATACCGGTTTTAAAGGTTCTTGGCTTTCAATCTGGCTTCATGAACTAGGAGCAGAGGTTATAGGTATATCCTTAGATCCTGTTACTGCAAAAGATAATTTTGTTCTTTCAAAAATCGGCAATAAGATTATTGACTTAAGAGGTGATGTGCGTAACGGGCAATATCTGAAAGATGTTTTTAAGCGTTATCAACCTGATATCGTTTTTCATTTAGCTGCACAACCCCTTGTAAGACAGAGTTACCAGATTCCTGTAGAAACTTATGAAACCAATGTAATGGGCACTATTCATGTAATGGAAGCCATAAGGGTAACTGATAGTGTTAAGGTTGGAGTTATGATTACAACTGATAAGTGCTATGAAAATAAGGAGCAGGTCTGGGGATATCGTGAAGATGAACCGATGGGCGGGTATGACCCCTATTCAAGCAGTAAGGGAGCTGCTGAAATCGCTATTTCGTCATGGCGGCGTTCATTTTTTAATCCGGAACAATATAAAGATCATGGTAAGTCAATAGCGAGTGCCCGTGCCGGCAATGTTATTGGTGGTGGCGATTGGGCAAAAGATCGTATTATACCCGATTGTGTTCGGTCGCTGGAAGATAATAAACCAATAGGCATTCGTAATCCGTATGCAATCCGTCCCTGGCAACACGTTCTGGAACCATTGAGCGGATATATGCTTCTTGCCATGAAAATGTGGGAATCTCCTACCGAATACTGCGAAGGATGGAATTTTGGACCATCATTTGACTCAATTACTACAGTTGGGGATATTGCTTCTAAAATGATTCATTATTATGGGAAAGGGCAATTGCAAGATTTATCAGAAGATAATGCTCCACATGAATCCAATATCTTGATGCTGGATGTTTCTAAATCAAGGTTCAGGCTGAATTGGAAAGCACAAATGGATCTGGACCAGATGGTAGAACTTACTGCCAATTGGTATAAAAAATATCAGCACACAAATGTTTATGAGCTATGTGTTGAACAAATACAATATTATTCTAATTTGATTTTTAATAATGGAAATAACCTGTAGCAATGAGAATGTGCAACGACAAATATTAGTGTCTATTTGCATCCCTACTTATAATCGTAGTGCTATATTGAAAGACACAATGCAACGGATTACCTCTGATCCGGCATTCGATGAAGAAGTGGAGCTTATTATCTCAGACAATAATTCTACGGATGATACTGGCGACGTGGTACGCGAGTTTACAGATAAATATTCAAATGTACGTTATTACCGTAATGAGGAAAACGTGCGCGACCGTAATTTTCAGGTAGTTTTGAGCTACGCCCACGGAGATTATCTGAAACTTCAGAATGATTATATCTACTTCCCGGAAGGTCAGCTGGCCTTTATGAAAGAATGTATCCGTAAGTACCAATCAACCCGCCAACCCCTTTTCTTTATCCGAAAGGTTCGGAAAGAGTTAGCAAAACAAAGTGAAATAGTATGTAATTCGCTTGATGAATATATATATACGGTATCTTACTATTCAACATGGCTAAGCAGCTTTGGATGTTGGCACGAAGATTTTGAGGCTTTGACAGAGAAAGATCGCTATTTTTATACGTCGTTGCAACAAGTAGATTGGATTTACCGGATTGTTAGCAGCAAGAATTGTGCTATAATTATTCATCACAATATTTTTGAAACAACAAAACTTCCATTAGGCCCTCGGGGCGGATATAATTATTTTGGCGTACATGTAGGCAAATATTATGAGATAATGGAAGATTGTATGGATGCACAACTTGTATCTAAACCAATCTTCAATAAAGATAGACGCTATACATTGTATATGTATAGAGAGCGTTTTATTCGGTATCTCTTATTTCCTAAGAAAGGCAACTATTTTGAGATGGATAAATCTTTATTGGTAATCTGGCATTACTATAAAAGATTTCCTTTGTTTTACTTGATAATGTTGGTTTTCATTCTTGCATTAATCCTTAAAATAATCTATTGGCCATTTAAGGCTTTGGTTGGCCTGTTTAAAAAATAACAAACATTGCTTAATCAAATAAGTCCGGGCTTAATACTAAGCCTGCTTGTGATCGTATATAGGCCTGAGAACCGGATACTGAATAGAATTTATCGTCAATAGCAATTCTTCTTATTCTGGGGTATACGGAAATCTCATTGTTGGCATATAAGTCATTAACTACCTCGATGAAGGCAGAGCCTACTCCGCCGCTTTTTTGGTGTTCTTCAAGTACTACTATATCCGAATATCCGGATAGAAAGTTCTTGATGTAGTTTTTACTCAGCGGTTTGACAAAAGGAACACTGAAAACGTTTGTTTGGATATGATTGTTGGTTATGAATTGCATAGCATAGCTTAAAATAGAACCACTCACCAACAGCGCTTTGCTTGAATTACTATGAGTTGAAACCGGAACAAATTCGCCTACTTTAAGTGATACGTCTTTTGGGTGCACAATGGCTTCGCCTGCTTTCCCCAATCGGATATACATAGGGCCATTGAATGTGGCAGAGTGTGAAGTAAGTGCTTTTACCTCAACCGGATCGGCAGGAGAGCAAACCATCATATTAGGTATGGTTCTTAACATTCCTACATCTTCGGTAGCATGATGTGAAGCCCCTAATGAGCCATAAGAATAGCCTGCCCCTACCGAAACAACCTTTACACTCAGGTTATGGTATGCTACATCATATCGGATTTGTTCCATGCACCGAAGTGTGGGAAAATTCCCAATAGAATATACATACACATTAAAGCCCTCTTTGGCCAATCCGGCAGCAACACCTATCATGTTCTGTTCGGCAATGCCCACATTTAAGAATTGATTAGGAAATAATTCGGCAAACTCTTCAATAACGCTGAAACCTAAATCAGCAACAACAAGGAATATTTTATTGTTGGTTTTAGCTTCTTCTGTTAGTTGTTTTATAAACGCTGTTCTCATTGGTCAATTTCTTTGGATGCAATTTCTAATTGTTCCTTATTTGGAGCTCTGTAATGCCATAATAACTCATTTTCCATGTAGGAAACTCCCTTCCCTTTAATTGTATCGGCAATAATCACGGTGGGCTTTCCTTTAATTTTTTCAGCCTCAGTAAATGCTTTTAGGATATCACAATGATTGTGCCCATTTATCTGGATAACATTCCAGTTGAATGCCTCGAACTTTGATTTCAGAGGTTCTAAGTTCAAAACTTCATTTGTGTTTCCCAGGCTTTGTATTTTATTGTAATCAACAATTAAACAAAGGTTATCCAACTTTTGGTGAGCAGCCAGCAACAACGCCTCCCAATTGGATCCTTCGTCCATTTCTCCATCGCCCACAAGTACATATGTTCGGTAACTTTTCTTTTTATACTTTGCAGCCAAAGCAATTCCACAGCCAATAGGTAATCCATGACCTAAACTTCCTGCAGAGATTTCAACTCCCGGTACATAATGTGTTGTATGTGATAATAATTTGCTTCCGTCTTTACCATATTCATCTAATAGATCTACCGGAAAGTATCCGCGTAAACATAGAACAGAATATAGTGCCACACAGGCATGTCCTTTCGAGAGAATAAACCGGTCGCGATCTTCCCAGTCAGGGTTACTTGCATCATTTTTTAGTACCGAAGTATATAATACTGCAAGAATATCGGCCATGGAAAATGCTCCGCCAATATGAGATGCGTTTGCCTGATGCACCATTTGAAGCGATCTCTTCCGTATCTCCTTAGCTAATAATATGCTATCATTTATCATTATTATAGAGGGCTTTGTAGAATTCTATAGTTTGAATTAACTTTTCTTTAAAATCGGATATGCTTACTTGTCCAAAAGCTGTATTTGTTTTTGTATTCTTTGAACCATTAATCATGGATTGCTTTCTACGATAGGGCAATGCTCCGAAATTGAGTTTAAATTGAGGATTCAGATATTCCCTGATTGTCAATAGTATCTCTTTGATAGAGTGTAACTCATCAGCAGCGATATTGTAGATTCCGCTTTCTGCATTGCTTTCGATTGCAGATAGAAATATTCTCGCCACATCCTTTATATAAGAATAAGCGTATTGTTGTTCTCCGCCTGTGAGATCCATTTTATCTGTTTCTATCATGTTTTTTATAACAGATGGAATGAGCCAGTTCTCGCTTTCTCGTTCACCAAAGCAGGAAAAAAGACGAAACCAATACCACTGCATGTTTTTCTCTTCGCAGAAAGTTTTAATAATAACCTGGGCGGCTACTTTATATGCACCATAGGCGGAAGTAGGATTGGTAGGAAAAGATTCATCAACATAGCCATCGAAATGACCATACTCAGCCTGAGATCCAACACCTATAAATTTTTTCACCCCGGATTTGGCAGCAATATTAAGTAAGCGTTGCAAGTATTGAAGATTGTCGACTTGGGTAGACCACTCATCTCTGTTTTTTGCAGCAACCCCATTCCAGGCAGCGTGAATGATTATATCGGGCGAGAAATCAATTATTTCCTTTTCAAAGTTACTGGAGTCGGTATTGGTCCACTTCACTTTATCAATGAAAGATGTACATGAACTCAGGTTGGATTGATTTCTTTTTGTTAATAACAACTGATAGTCGGTCTCATTTAATGCTTCAACAATGTGAGAACCTAAAAAACCCGATGCACCTGTGATTAAAACCTTCTGATTCCCCATATAGTAGGATGAATTAAGTTGTGAAAAATTAGATTTTGTCTAGTCCTTTGGTGTACTTTAACCAATAATATTTAATAGGATTCTTATATTTAAGTTGTTTCCATGGTCGGCTTCCGTGTGGGCGATGCCAGACAGGAAGTGAAGTAAACAAATAGTTTGTAAATCCTTTATTTAGAGATGCATGTGAGATTGTTACATCAAACCAGTTCTTTTCCGGATTTAACAAATGGAAATCGAATGCGCGAAGAAACTCTAATGTGAGCAATGAACAACAAAAGCTTATGCGTTTCTTTTCGGCGAAGATACCTGATTTCCTGCCTTTTGCATATAAATACGGGAAGTTTATGTTGTTGTTCTCATCTACTGTTACGGCAGCAGCAATTCCTGTTTCTTTTCGTTTAATCGTCTCTTCAAACAAAGTCTGTATAGTGTCTTGTTTAACAATAACATCCGATTCAATGATCAGGAGTCCGGCTTCATCAGCAATAGCTTTTTTCTGCGCTGTTTGTAGTGTTAATAGATAGTTGGGGGATGGATGTGAAGTTAAATCGGAAAGGTTTACCAATTCAAATCCCATATCTCTTGATGCTTTAGCCAGTTGGCGGGTATTTTCTTCTGTACTAAAGTCGTTATAAATGGTGTAGATAAAAGGAACCGTTAACTGCGAATTAATGATGGCTTCGGCTGTTTGTAAAGTTAACTCTATGGAATCTTTTACCGGAGTAATAATATGTAATTTCTTCATGATCGTTTTACTTTCAGTACAATAAGACTGCCAAAGGTATGTATTATTTTAAAAACCCCCAAAAGAAAGGGCAAATGGTTGTTTGTTTTGCAAATATTATATAGCTTTGCCAAGTTATGAACATGAATAAAATCCTTTATTACATATTCTCGTTTATCTGGTATCTCTTTTCGTTGTTACCTCTTTGGTTGCTTTATGGAGTATCCAGTATCCTTTATTATCCACTATTTTACCTGGTGAGATATCGCAGGAAAGTTGTTCGACAAAATCTTCTTAATTCATTCCCGGAAAAAGATATTTCCGAAATAAAAAGAATAGAAAAAGCGTTCTATTCTTTTTTCTGCGATTATGTGGTAGAAACATTAAAACTTTATTCTATCACAGGAAAAACAATGAGCAAACGAATGACATTTGGTGGACTCGACAAATTGCAGGCAGCAATGGGAACAGATAAATCGTGTGTACTTTATCTGGGACATTATTGCAATTGGGAGTGGATATCCTCTCTTCCGATCCATATGGATAACAGGATTAAATGTGGTCAGATTTATCATCCTCTACGAAATAAAGTTTCCGATAAGCTTTTCCTGAAAATCAGAAGTCGGTTTAGTGCCATCAATATACCAATGAAAACAACATTGCGGCATATACTGACTTTCCAAAAAGCAAATCAACAGTTTATTGTAGGATTTATTTCGGACCAAGGTCCCAAATGGAGTAGTATTCATCATTGGCTTACATTCCTCAATCAAGATACTCCTGTATTTACCGGAGTAGAACAAATTGCACGCAAAACCAAAGCCATCGCCTTTTATGGTGATGTAAAACGTATAAAAAGAGGACATTACCATTGTGATTTTATTCCAATGTCGATGAACGTAGACGAACTTGAACAAAACGAACTTACAGATATGTATTTCCGTTATCTTGAAAAAACAATTCAAAGAGATCCTCAATACTGGCTTTGGACACACAAACGATGGAAAAGAAAGCGGGAGGATTTAACTAAATAATTGTATCGATGAGTAACACTGATTTTAAAGCGCCATTTCGTCGTTATCCTATCGGAATACAGAGTTTTGAAAAACTCCGTAGCGAGGATTATCTTTATGTGGATAAAACCGAACAGATGTATAAACTTATACAGGTAGGCAATCCCTATTTTCTAAGTCGCCCACGCCGGTTTGGCAAAAGCTTAATGCTTTCTACCCTCGAAGCATATTTCCTTGGAAAGAAGGAACTGTTCAAAGGCTTGTTTGTTGAAACAGTGGAGAAAGATTGGAAAACATACCCAGTGTTGCATTTAAGCCTGAATGCTGAGAAGTACGAAACAATAGAAGATTTGCAACGGATATTGGAGGAACAATTATGTGCTTGGGAAAAGAAATACGAATCGCAAAGCGCCACACCTTCTTATTCCATGCGGTTTATGAATGTAATTAAAAGCGCTTGTGAAAAGACTGGCTTACGGGCAGTGATACTTATTGATGAGTACGACAAACCGTTACTGCGTTCTATGCATAATGAAGAGTTACAAACACAATTCCGTAACTTACTCACCGCATTTTATACTGTACTGAAAGACGCCGATAAATGGATTCAATTCATATTTATTACCGGAGTTACCAAGTTTGCTCAAGTAGGTATATTCAGTAACCTCAACCAATTGGTAGATATTAGTTTAGACAATCGTTTCTATGACCTTTGCGGACTGACCCGTAGGGAGATAGAAAGTACCTTTGCCCCAGAACTGGAAACCCTTGCAACAAACAATAAAATGGCTACCCCTACCGATGCCATGGCCGAACTAACCCGTATGTACGATGGGTACTACTTTAATGAAGATCAAAGAGAGGGTATTTACAATCCTTTTAGTGTGTTACATGCCATTTCTACCAGTAAGTTTCGGAGTTACTGGTTTGCCAGTGGTACGCCAACTTTCCTTGCCGAGATATTACGAAAAACAAACTTCGACCTTCGCGAACTAGAAGGTGTAGAAGTATCTGCAGCCTCTCTCGAAAATGATCGAGCCAACATAAACAATCCCATACCTATGATTTATCAAAGTGGGTATCTTACTATCAAATCGTATGAAGAACGATTTCGTACCTATACTTTGGATTATCCCAATGAAGAAGTAAGATATGGGTTTCTCAATTTCCTAACTCCATTTTATACATGTGTCTCAGCAGAAAACACACCATTTTATATTGGTAATTTTGTGGATGAATTGGAAAAAGGCAACGTCGAAGCTTTCCTTACTCGCTTGCGTGCATTCTTTGCCGACTTTCCTTACGAACTCAATGATAAAACAGAACGTCATTACCAAGTGGTATTTTACCTAGTATTCAAATTAATGGGGCAATTTGTTGAATCGGAAGTGCGCAGTGCCCGTGGGCGTGCCGATGCAGTAGTAAAAACACCAGATTATATCTATGTTTTTGAATTTAAATTGAATGGGTCGGCTAGCGAAGCTTTAGCACAAATTGACGAGAAAGGCTACCTAATTCCTTATACAGCCGATGGCCGTACACTGGTAAAAGTAGGAGTTAACTTTGATCATGAACAACGTAATTTAGGAGAGTGGGAAACGAATTAAATAGTTTAATATGAATATATCACTTATTCTGGCTGTATCAGAAAACAATGTAATTGGCCATAACAACCAGATGCTTTGGCGTTTATCTAACGACCTGAAGCGATTTAAAGCCCTCACTACCGGACATGCTATAGTGATGGGAAGAAAAACGTTTGAGTCGTTAGGCCGTCCGTTGCCGGGAAGAAAAAATATAGTTATTACCCGTAATCCGGATTACGAAGCGCCAGGCTGTGAAGTAGTAAACTCAATAGATGACGCAATTAAAGCAGCTGGAAATGACAATGAGGTATTTATTATTGGCGGTGGCGAACTATATACCCAAATGTGGGAAAAGGCAGATAAACTTTATCTGACCCAAGTACACACCACTATCGAAGGAGAAACCACCGTGCCCAATGTATCAGGGTATTGGCAAGAGATTCATCGGGAGTCTTTTATGGCTGATGAAAAGAATGAATTCAATTATACATTTATTGATTATATAAAAAACGATAGTGAAAGTATTACTGAATCCTAAATACACAATTTTAGAAAGCTTTATCAATTCCATTCCCCAGATATTTCAGGATGAAGGTAAAGAAATCTATGGTGGTCGCAATCTTATTAAAGTATTTTCCTACAATGGTTTGGAAATAAATGTAAAGAGATATGCAATCCCCAATGTGTTTAATCGGTTTATTTATTCCTTTATCAGAAAACCCAAAGGGCTAAGGGCATACACCTATCCGAAAACACTGTTGGATAAAGGTTTTGAAACCCCTGAACCTATTGCTTATATTGAAAATCGTAAAGCTGGCTTGATAGAATATTCATATTTCATCAGCATTCAATCTCCATACAAATTCCGTTTTTATCAGTTTGGAGATGCCAATGCAGAGGAATACAAAGACATAATTGTTGCATTTGCCCATTACACAGCCCGCTTACACGAAGCAGGTATATTACATAAAGACTATTCTCCGGGAAATATACTGTTCGACAAGATAGACGGCGAATACCGGTTTAGTCTAGTTGATATCAACCGGATGCGTTTTGGAAAAGTTGATTTGGAAACCGGTTGTGCAAACTTTGCTCGTTTATGGGGACAGATTCCTTTCTTTGAAATATTAGCCAGTGAATATGCAAAAGCTCGAAATGCTGATGAAGCATATTGTAGGAAGCAGATAATGTATTACCGGAAGAGATTCTGGAAAAGATACGCAAAAAGGCACCAAGTAGGTTTTAAATTAGAACTCTGAGAATTATTTATATATTCAAAACTACTAAAAACAAAAAATGAAAGATTTTTTCAAACTTATCAAACAGTTTATTCTGCCATACAAGAAACATCTTTTCGGTGCTCTATTCCTCAATATACTATCGGGGTTACTGAATGTGTTTTCTTTTTTGGCACTGATACCTATACTAAGTATCCTTTTTAAAGTAAATGATGAAGTAGTCGTTTATGAGTTTATGCCTTGGCAGTTAGATGGTTTAAAAAAAATTGCCGAAAATAACTTCAATTATTACATGTCGGGACTCATTGAAAATCATGGTGCTATTTATACATTAATAGTTATTGGGATTGCTTTTATAATACTGACTTTCTTCAAAACATCTACGTATTTCGGATCATCGGCTATTATGATTCCGTTACGGACAGGGATTGTTAAAGACATACGTGTGTCGCTTTATAATAAAATAGTACAGTTGCCACTTTCTTTCTTCTCGGAAGAACGTAAAGGAGATATTATTGCCCGTATGAGTGGTGATGTAAATGAAGTCGAAAACTCAATTGGCAGTTCTCTGGATATGCTGATAAAAAACCCCATCTTCATCTTCATCTATTTTGTTACATTGATTGTTATTAGTTGGAAACTTACCCTCTTTACCATAGTGGTTATTCCGGGGTTGGCTTGGGCTATGGGCGCTATTGGTAAGAAGCTGAAAAGGAAATCTCTGACAGCGCAAGAGAAATGGAGCGAAACAATGACGCAAGTAGAAGAAACCCTTGGTGGATTGCGAATAATCAAAGCCTTCCTGGCCGAAAAGAAGATGATGAATCGCTTTGAAAAGTGTAGCGATGACTACAGGCATGCTGTAAGTAAAGTTGCAACCCGACAAGTATTAGCACATCCGGTAAGTGAGTTTCTGGGTACAGCAATTATAATTATTGTATTGTGGTTTGGAGGATATCTTATTTTAAGCGACAGTGCAACAATCACTGCCCCATCTTTTATATTCTATCTGGTGGTGCTTTATAGCGTGCTTAACCCACTGAAAGAGTTTTCGAGAGCCAGTTATAATATTCCTAAGGGAATGGCTTCTATGGAGCGTATCAATAAAATACTCGATGCCGAAAATAAAATACTGGAACAAGATAATCCAATACCATTGAATGGTTTTAACGACAAAATACAATTCGAGAATGTAACCTTTAGTTACGACGATAAACGAGTGGTTTTACAGGATATCGACCTCACCGTTTTTAAAGGCAAAACAATTGCTTTGGTAGGGCAATCCGGATCGGGTAAATCTACATTGGTTGATTTGTTGCCCCGTTATCACGACATACAAGAGGGAAAAATACTAGTAGATGGAATAAATATTAAAAACGCGAAGATTCATGATTTGCGAAGCTTGATAGGAAACGTAAATCAGGAAGCTATACTTTTTAATGATTCGTTCTTTAATAATATAGCCTTTGGTGTTGAAAGTGCAACAATGGACGAAGTTGTTGAAGCCGCAAAAATAGCCAACGCTCATGACTTTATCATGGAAACAGAATTTGGTTATGAAACAAATGTAGGCGACAGAGGATGCAAACTCTCCGGAGGGCAACGCCAACGTATTAGTATTGCCCGGGCCATATTAAAGAATCCTCCTATCCTTATTCTGGATGAGGCTACTTCGGCTCTTGATACCGAATCCGAACGTTTGGTTCAACAGGCATTGGAACACTTAATGAAAACCCGTACTACCATTGCTATTGCCCACCGGCTTTCTACTATTAGAAATGCGGATGAGATTTGTGTGTTACACGAAGGCCGCATAGTAGAACGGGGTAAACATGAAGAACTATTAGCCAAGAATGGCTACTATAAACGCTTGCACGATATGCAGAGCCTATAGTTATCTAGTTATCTCCCATCCAAATCATCATACAACGTCTGTAATATAGCCTTTCCCCGGTCTAGTCGATTCTGATCGGGCGAAGGGCTTTCGCTTACTATCACATCTGCACCTGTATCGTATACCGAAACACCTGTACTATCCTTAAAACCAAAGCCATTAGCATAAGAGAAAAAAGCAAAGGGATAGGTGTACAACTCACTGAATACATCCCGGCTGAAACAGAATTCTTTATGCTCAATACCCAACTGACCCAATAAAGTTGCAGCCAAATCCGACTGATTCATTAAAGCATCAATCTTCATTGGTTCTTTTATAGCACCACCAAGCCATAACATAGGCGAATGGAAGATGCGTAAATCACTGGTACTTAAATCATCGGGGTAACGGGTACCATGGTCGGGTAAACAAATTACCAATAGGTTTTCCCAAGCGGGAGTCTGTTTCAGTTTCTCAATAAAGGCTCCCAAACAGTTGTCTGTGTAAGCGGCTGCATTCAGTTTCTTGTCTTCGAACTTGTTGAAAGACGGTGTGTCGTACGGATCGTGGTTACTCAATGTAAGGTAAGTAGTAAACCAGGGAGACTCTTTTCCTTTACTTATTGTGTTATATAAATATTCGAATGTGGTTTTGTCGCTTACTCCCCACCGTTGCTCTTCCTGTTGTTTCAAAGTAAAATCCTTGTCGGCAACAAGTTCCTGATAACCAGTACTACGCAGATAGCTTTGCATGTTTGTGAAGTTTATATCGCCCCCATACAGGAAATTGGTTTTGTAACCATTGGTCGATAAGCTTTTTGCAATAGACGGCAGATTTTTGCTTTTTACCGGCAGCTTCATGATCGAAGCAGTGGGCAAGCCAAGATGACCGCTAAGTGCGCACACTACTGCACGATCGGTTCTGAAACTACTGCTATAATAGTTGGTGAAGAAGATGCCTTCCTCAGTTAGTTTATTTAGATTTACTGTAATATCGGGCAAGCCGCCCAGTGGTTCAATATAAGTAGAAGTAAAGCTTTCCAGTAGTATGATAAGCACATCCGGACGTTTGCTTGTGAGCAGTAGCTGTGTGTTTACACTATTGTCGGGATACAAGCCATTGAATAATGCTGTTCTTTCGGCCTCCGGAAAAAAGTTAAACTGGTTGGCAAACTTTTCGGATTTCATGGACGAAGAAAAGAAACTGAATACCGGATTAACTGCCGAGTGATTCAGGAACTGATTGCTACTATAGTATACCCGACCGATATTAGGTGTTGATTCGGCATATCCTCCTCTAATTAAAAAGAATATCACCCCACCAACAAATACCATTAACAGGCTGTTTAAAAGTTTGCCTTTCAACGACAGGATAGGAGATAGTTTGGTGGGAGTAATCTTTATAAATACCATTGCTATGATGCCGGTCACTAATACAATCATAAGTATTCTTACAATCAAGAACATTGTTGATACACTGGCAGCTGCATTTGATGGAGAATCGAGATAAAACAATACTGTAGCATCCAGCTTGAAATCCCAGAATTCGTAAAGCGAAGCATCCACAACAAAAATAATAGCCATTACTAGCCCTACCAGAATGAAATATCCCATTAATACTTTGCGCAGGTTAATCTTGCGAATCCAGATGCTTGACAGAATCACAGCAAAAGGAATTACGATTAGCATTGCCGACATGGTACTGTCTAATGTTAGCCCGTGCCACATAACCTCCATGTAATCGGTAAAAGACAATCCGGCTGCTAATGCGCTGTTATATAATATAAAGAATGGCTTGTAGATAATGAAGAAAAATAAGAAAATAAAAAATAAGCCTACAAGGTATAAGATTCTCTTTGTCATATTTTAAGTTTTTTGAGTTCTAACATCATTTGCGTCCAAAGTCAGCCGGTATTTCTCCCCATACCTTTGTTTCCCATTTCAGGATGGTGGTAGAGTAATTGTTTGTTTGCAACCATTTTTCGGCGCGTTCAATAATCCGGAATAACTCTTCTGTTTCTTTGGTGCGGGGTAGTTTGGTTTTGCATTTCTTCTGCTTCACCCAGCTAATAGCATTAACACTATCACTGTAAATGGGCATATCAAATCCTTTCTGTTTAAGGAGTGCTAGTCCATGAACAAGTGCCAGAAATTCGCCTATGTTATTGGTGCCTTTCATGGGGCCGAAGCGAAAAATCTCTTGTCCGCTGGCTATGTGTACACCACGATACTCCATTGGTCCCGGATTGCCGCTGCAAGCAGCATCAACAGCCAGACTGTTGTCAACTACCTCCTTGGGGTAAGAATCAAGTTTAGGGGTTTTGCCAGGTGCCTTCTTTCCGATATACGCATAGGGTGACGAAGCAGATGCCTTTTCGGCTTCTTCGCGCGTTTCAAATGATTTGTATTTTGCTCCGTCGTATCCTTTAATTTGTAGCTGGCAATCGTTCCACGAATCATAAATTCCCGGATTAACTCCATCCCATACCACATAATATTTCTTCTTAGCCATTTATAATAGATTCTATCTATTGTGATTGATGAGGCAAAAGTAGGAATAATTTTTAGTTCCAACATTCTTTCAATATATTTGTTATTAATGAATGGAAGGAGTTATAGTTTTAACTGGTTCAGTTAGGGACTGATTTGAACTAAAATTAAAACACAGAGTCACAGAAACACTGAGCTTTTCCTTGTGCTGAACACAGAGTTTCTAGCGTAGAGCTTTCTTGCATACAAATACGCTTCGAGACCTACAGCCTCGCATTCCATGCGATATCCTTCATCGTAGGCCGTTGGCCTACGCTAGAGGCTATTAGGTCGTTGGCCTATTTTGAGTATTGTACGACAAAAGCGAAGCCTCCGTGTTCAGCACAAGGAAAAGCTCAGTGTTTCTGTGACTCTGTGTTTTAATTCAATTCCAAATTTATGAAGTAGAGAACAAAAATATATAATTATGAATAGAACATTTGTTGAAGCTATAAAGCATCGCAGAAGCCATTATGCGTTAAAGAGCGAGTCGCCAATATCCAATAAGGAGATTGAAGAGTTGTTGAAAGTTGTTGTGAAATATGTTCCTTCGGCGTTTAATTCGCAAACAACCCGTACTGTACTATTGTTGGGCGATAATCATATAAAGCTTTGGGATATAGTAAAAGAAACATTGAAAAAGAGAATCTCTGCTGAGGCTTTTATTCAAACAGAAAACAAAATCAATACTTGTTTTCAGAGTGGTTACGGTACAGTATTATTCTTCGAAGACGAATCTATTGTAAAGGGGCTACAAAAGGCATTTCCATCGTATGCCGATAACTTTCCGGGCTGGTCGTTACAAACTTCTGCTATGCACCAGTTTGCTACATGGACTGTTTTGGAAGATGTTGGCTTTGGAGCTTCCTTGCAACATTACAATCCTTTGATTGATGACGAAGTGCGTAAAACATGGAATTTACCCGCTGATTGGAAGTTGATTGCACAAATGCCTTTCGGCGTTTCCATTAGCGAACCGGGCGAAAAGGAATTTAAGGATTTGAATGAGAGGGTTATTAGTTTTGAGTAATGAGTTTTGAGTAATGAGTAATGAGTATTGAGTGGTGAGTTTTAGCCATGCGGCATCGCTACTCAAAACTCATTACTCAAAACTCATTACTCATTACTCATTACTCAAAACTAATAACCCTTCCGGGCCCATATTAAAAAGAAGATCAATAATGCTGAGGTTGGGTAGGAATCCATGTCGGGCTTCGAACACCTGATAATAAGGGGTTGTAACTGATGTGGAGTTCTTTTTAGGGTGGATGGTTTCGCGGAAATCATACTCGTTGGCAGCGAAGTCTGTTTTATACTCCTTTGTTCTTTCCATATCAACATCTATATCAATCAATTTACAGATTAACTGGCAAAGCTCCTCATTAAAGTCGGCTAGGAAAGTATATGACTGCTCATAAAAAGGGCGGAAGTCATCTTTATAATACTCATAAAAAGGCGTGTTGTTATAAGCCGATTCAATTGCATTCCAATGAAGATGTCGCCAGTTACCATGATCCGATATGCGGATGTCTTTCATTGGGCATTTCAATGTATCAGGCCGAACAATAGGAACAGTTAATGCCTGAATCCCACCAGGCCCGGCTATATTACAACGGTTCCGATAGGTTTGCTTTATATAATGATCGTGCTGCTCAATAAATATTTTGTTGGCATGCAACAGCTTGCTGTAATACTCTATCGGGGCCAGATAGGCCGAACTTAAATAGGCCACTGCACGAAACTCATTACTCATTACTCAATACTCATTACTTATAACTTAAAAAATATTCTTTCCCATCTGAATCCCTCAAATAAGCCAGTACAAGGCTCTTTCGAGAACCAGATGAATGCAGCCTTGCCAATAAGGTTTTCTGCCGGAACAAAGCCAAATAACCGGGAGTCGGCCATGTTGATGGTATTGTTAGACATCATCCAGTAGTAGTTTTTTGTAAAAGTGAAGCTATTGGCTGGTTGCCCTTCAATGAAGAGGCTATCGTTTATTATTTCGGCTTGCTTACCCTCATGCAAAAGAATGGTATTACGGTAAAGAGTGAGGTTCCAGTTTTCGAAAGTTACGGTTTTGCCTGTGCCGGGAACAATAAGTTGTTTTACCATACTGGTGTCTTGAAACTGCACACACTTCACCCAATTATCCTCGCCTAAGGCCTGCTCAATAAGATAATACTCGTAACGGCTGAAGCTTCTCATAAATGCATCAGCATCGCCACCCATCAGATAATTATTCGTGATGGAAAGTACATTGAGCAAAGAATCCATTTGTCGTTCGCGATATCTGGAATACGAATAAAGGTTTTTTCTGTCGGGCCCGCTTCGTGCCCAGCCCGAAATGGCATTGAAAAGAGTGTCAAGCAGCAACGTGTCTCCCGGAACACCTACACACCGGCTGATGAATGCTTCCTTTTTATCGGATATCGGATTGTTGAAAACAACCAAATCGCCAGGCTTAGGAGATTTATTCCTATAGCTCAACTTATTCGCAATTATCCTATCGCCTTCGTACAAGGCATTCTCCATTCCCATAGAAGGAATGGTATAAGGAGTAAATACGAATCCGCGAAGCAATAAAACAAAGATTATTGCAGTTGCAAAAACAATTATCCAAGTCTTCATAAAACCAAAGGTTTTATGAATTAAGAATTAAGAATTAGGAATTAAGAATTTACCTGCGGCATCGCCAATTCTTAATTCCTAATTCTTAATTCTTAATTCTTAATGTACCATTTTAAACAAACGATTCCAACGAATCTTGCCATCAAACCATCCGCGGTCTTTATCTAGCGATAGCCAAACAACAATAGGTTTACCCACTACATGATCTTCGGGAACAAATCCCCAATAGCGAGAGTCGGCAGATTTATGGCGGTTATCTCCAAGCATCCAGTAGTAATCCATCTTGAAGGTATATGTATCTGTTTTTTCGCCGTTGATATAAATTCCGTCGGCCTTTTGCTCTACAGTATTGCCTTCGTATGCATGAATGCATCTTTCATAAATAGGAAGATTATCTTCTGTCAACGTTATTGTAGAGCCTTTTGCTGGTATCCATATTGGGCCATAGTTATCAACAGTCCAATCCATGTACAAGTTTTGAGGGTACATGTTACCGCGGGTACCTTCATCGGGTTCCTTAACTATTTTATGTATTAATGCTGTATTGGCCGAGAATGTTTCCAGCATTTTCTTTGTTAATGGCAAATAATAAACCGGGTTCGACTTGTTTTGAGCATTCTTTCCGGTTAGGCCAAGTTGCATAAGATATGCGTTCCACTCGCCATTTGTTACCATTATCTGGTCTTCATTGCTAATGCCCAGATCTCTGAATACCTTTTCCGGAATATATGCACCGGTAGTTTGCACAAAGTAGTTGAATTGAAGCCCTTCTGGGTTTTCGATAGCCGAACCGTTTACATACACCTGTCCGTCGATTATCTGTAAGTTATCTCCGGGAAGACCCACACAACGTTTTACGTAATTCTCGCGGCGATCTACCGGGCGGTAAATCACTTCTCCATAATTGCGTGGAATCTGCTGACGTCCAAGTGCATAATACTGATCGTAGATCATCCGCTGTTGCCAGCGTGTCATGCTATCCATGTTTACCGATTTACCATACAGTTTTTTGCCTTCGCGGTAAGCCATCAAATAAATGTCTTCCTGTTGGCGGCTAAGTACAACAGTGTCTCCGGCAGGGAAGTTAAATACCACAATGTCGTTTAACTTCACTTTACCAAAACCTTTCACACGTTTGTACGACCATTGAGGCCAATCCAAATAAGATTTGGTATTTACTATCGGTAATGTGTGCTGGGTTAATGGCATAGATAGGGGAGTGTTAGGTACCCGTGGTCCATAACTAACCTTGCTCACATAGAGAAAATCGCCTACAAGCAACGATTTTTCAAGTGATGAAGAAGGAATCTGGTAATTCTGAAACAGGTAGATATTCACAAAGTACACTGCAATCAATGAGAAAACAATAGCATCTACCCAACTCATTACATTGCGAACCGTTTGGTTCTTCGATTTCTTCCAGAAAGTCCAGGGGATGATTTTAGATATATATATGTCGAAGATTATCGGAACAAATAACAATCCCCACCAACTTCTTACCCAAAGCAGGAACAAAAGATAGATTGCCAGTACTATAAAAAATGTAATCCACTGGCGACGGTTTGCTTTTCTCATTATTATTAGTAGTTAGTAGCTAGTAGTTAGTAGCTGGTAGTTAGCTAGTAGCCAGTAGCTGGTGATTAAATTAGTAGTTAGTAGTTAGTAGCTAGTAGTTAGTAGCTAGTAGCTGGTAGTTAGTAGGTTAGTAGTAAAACATCCGCATGGCCTACTAGCTACTAACTACTAGCTACTAATTAACAGAACGGAAACAAATCACTCATTCCCAGATATCCTTCCTTGCCCGCAGTAAATTCGGCAGCAAGTACAGCGCCCATAACAAACCCATCCCGATTCTTTGCATCGTGCGTTATTGTTATGCTATCGGCAGCCGATTCGTAGCATATAGAATGTAATCCAACAACCTCTCCCTCACGAATTGACTCGATAGGAAGTTCTGTTTCGGTTTCCGATTCGGTATTTACCCAATTCTTTTTCCTGTCCAGATTTTCCAGAATACCTTCGGCAAGTGTGATTGCTGTACCACTGGGAGCATCCATTTTATGAATATGATGAGTTTCGCTCATGGTAACATCGTATTGGGGGAACTGGTTCATAACCTTAGCCAGAAACTTATTTACGCCCGAGAAAATAGCTACTCCCAAACTGAAGTTAGATGCCCAGAACAATGTTTTCCCTTCTTCCCGGCACATCCGCTTTATTTCTTCGCCATGTTCTTCCATCCAGCCAGTGCTTCCGGAAACCAATTTAACCCCTGCATTAAATGTTTTAATGTAATTATTATAAGCTACTTTTGGGTTGGTAAACTCAATAGCAACATCGGCCGAACGAAATGCATCCGAGTCAAAATCCTCCTGATTGTCGATGTCAATAATACAAACGATTTCGTGTCCGCGACGTAAAGCAAGCTTTTCAATCTCCTTGCCCATCTTGCCATATCCAATTAATGCTAATTTCATAAAAAGTTTTAAGTTATGAGTTTTAAGTTATAAAAACTCTATTTATGACGCAAAGATAAGGAATTTGAAAGTTAAGTTGCTACTTTTGTCACGTAGTTTTGAATTTTTATATTACAAGTACCTGTGCGGCATCGAAACTCAAAACTTATAACTCATAACTCAAAACTCAAATGGAACAATTACTACATTATGTGTGGAAGCATAAAATCTTTCCTCTACAAGAATTGCGTACAGTCTCCGGACAAGCTGTTGAGGTGATCGATCCCGGCCTCAGTAATCACAACGCAGGCCCGGATTTTTTTAATGCAAAAATAAAGATTGATGGTACCCTATGGATAGGAAATGTAGAATTGCATACCATTGCATCCGACTGGATTAAACATGGGCACGACAAAGATAAAGCATACGACTCTGTTATTCTGCATGTAGCTTCGCAGATAGATATGGATATTTATCGGAGTAATGGCGAAGCAATCCCTCAAATGGTGTTAACATGCCCGGAATCAGTAACTTCCCATTATGAAGAACTGAGGCAGGCAGATATGAAGCCTCCTTGCTTTTCGGTGATACCGGCGCTATCAAAACTTACCATACATTCATGGTTCAGTGCCTTGCAAACCGAAAGGTTTGAGGAGAAAACCAATGTTATTAAAAAACGCTTAGAAACACTGAATAACCATTGGGAGGATGCATTTTTTATTACTCTGGCCCGTAATTTTGGTTTCGGGATTAATGGAGATGCTTTTGAAACATGGGCCAAGCAGATTCCGTTCCGGGCTGTTGATAAACACCGTGATAACCTGTTTCAGGTAGAAGCCATCTTCTTCGGTCAGGCCGGATTGCTGGAAGCCGATTTAAGCGATGCGTATTACCTTGAACTGCAAAAGGAATATAAATACCTGCAACATAAATTTCAGTTTCAAAAAATAGAACCGGAAAGTTGGAAACTTCTTCGGTTGAGGCCTGGTAACTTCCCTCATGTGCGCATTGCTCAACTGGCTTATTTCTATAACAAAGAGCATTCTTTGTTCTCTAAAATAATAGAAGCCGAAACAACCGATCAGATAAAATCCATCTTTAAAACCGGAACTTCACCTTATTGGGAAACTCATTATAATTTTAACAAAACGGCTCCGAACAAAGAAAAAAGTTTAGGAAATGGCTCGCTCAACCTACTTATTATAAATACTGTAGTTCCCTTTTTGTATGCGTATGGTTTATATAAAGCCGACGAAACCCTTTGTGCACGGGCAACCACATTTCTGGAAAACACAAAGGCCGAAAACAATTATGTAACCAGGCGATGGGATGGTACAGGAATACCGGTATTCACAGCTGCCGATTCGCAAGCCTTGTTGCAACTGCAAAAGGAGTATTGCGATAAGAAAAAATGTTTGTACTGCCGGTTTGGGTATGAGTATCTTAAACAAAAAACAACTGGTTTGTATCACCAGCATGATACAAAAGTGCCACGCTTGTGATACAAAAGTATCTTAGTAGTGATACTTTTGTACCACCAGCATGATACTTTTTTCTCAAGCCCATGAAAGGTGGTGATACTTTTGTACCAGCGTTAAAAGATATGTGGTACTGTAATTTGTTGATTATCTTAGGATTATATTTTTTGTAGCATGTGCAAACAAAACAATCGCGTACTTTTAGGAATGAGTGGCGGAACAGATAGTTCTGTTGCAGCTATATTACTTCAGGATGCAGGATATGATGTAACAGGCATTACTTTTCGATTTTATGAGAAAGATAACCAAACAACTTATTTAGAAGATGCCCGTGAACTAGCTAACCGTTTACAAATACCCCATTTGGTTTATGATGCCCGCGAAGTGTTCAGCACCAATGTTATTGAATATTTTATAAACGAATACATGTCGGGCCGTACCCCTGTTCCCTGTGCAGTATGCAACAATATGCTTAAATGGCCTTTATTAGCAAAAGTAGCCGATGAAAACGGAATAAACCATATCTCTACCGGGCACTATGTAAAAAAGGAACAGGTTGGAGATACCTACTTTATTAAAACAGCCAAAGACCCGGAAAAGGATCAAAGTTTTTTTCTTTGGGGATTAAAACAAAATATACTTTCGCGCATGATACTTCCTATGGGCGATATACTTAAGAGCGAAGCCAGAGGCCTGGCACAAGAGAGGGGATATCAAAAAGTTGCCCAAAAGAAAGATAGCATTGGTGTTTGTTTTTGTCCTTTCGATTATCATACTTTTCTGAAAGAACATGTTGATAACCGGTTGTTTCAAAGGGGAAGATTCCTTGATGAAGAGGGAAATTTTATTGCTTTCCATCAGGGATATCCTTTCTATACAGTAGGTCAGCGGCGGGGCTTGGGGATACACCTTAATAAAGCAGTATTTGTGAAAGAAATCAATCCCACTACCAATGATATTGTATTAAGCCCACTCAAATCTCTTGAAAAAACCGGAATGGTACTGAAGAACTGGAATATTGTAGATGAAAAAGCATTGCTGAACCACAACGATATTATTGTAAAGATACGCTATAGAAAGCAGGAAAATCATTGCACTGTATCAGTAAGGGAGGATGGACTTTTGGATGTGACTCTTCATGAACCTCTTACTGCAATTGCTCCAGGGCAGGCAGCTGCGTTTTATAAGGATGGGTTGGTGCTGGGGGGAGGGATAATAGTGTGAATCCCTGACCGAAGAATCTGCAGTCAGGGATGAGTTAGACTATTGGAAGTTCCAATAATCATCGTTGTTTAGATAGAGGTCGTTCATTGCTTTAGAAATATCCCAATAGGAAGAATGAGTAAGGTTATTTGAAGATCCAAATGTCGTTACGGGTTCCAAACTCTTTATCTAAATCAACAACTGAGCCATCAGGGTTTATACCACCATAATATGGCTGATTAGCAATTGTAAAAACTTTCCTTTGTTCTTTACCATCTATTAAAAGAAACATTTCTTCAATTATATTTTCTGTTTCAGTCTGTAACTTTATGGTTATAATAGTTTTTTCCAAAGAAACAACAAAATTATTATTGCCTATTGTCTCTTTATGATAAATGATTTTATAGTTATCGTTTCCACTAATTATTTTTATCTGCCTTTCTTTTTCGTTTTCTCCAAAATAGATTTTAGTATCATCTATTTTTAAGGGAATGATTTCCTGCTTTTCATTTAAATTAATATCTTCTCTCTCCTGACAAGCAAGTAGAAGAAAAAAGATTGGTAAAAATAAATACAACCTTGTTTTCATAAAATATTTTTTTGATAGTTATCCTTGAATAAGCTAGGATTATTGAAAATCCCAATATTCATCATTGTTTAACAAATAATACTCCAGATTTTTGTGTACATCATAATAGGGGGCTTCAATTCCACCATATAAAAATTCGTTTTGTACCCAAAATATTCTCCTTTTTCCTTTCTCATCCATAAGTAAATAGATTGCAGTAAGATGTTCTCCTTGAGGAATAGGAGTAATTAAATCGATGGATATAGTTGATTCAGTTAATGATACACTATAATATGTGTTTGGGTCTAGTGTGTTTTTTTTCTTAGGATGGACAATTTTATAATTACCATTGCCACTTATAGTTCTTTCTTGATGGAAACCACCACATTCTGGTGTTAATATTATCTGTGGTCCATGAATAATAAGTGGAAGAGGTTCGGGGTCGACTTCTGTAATATCATTCTTACTGCAAGCAATAAAAAGAAAAACAAAGATAACAGATAATGTTCTGTTTTTGAAGATTGACAACCTTGTTTTCATAAATATTTTTTTGATAGTTAGTTAATAATAGTAAGTGAACCTTACGAGGAACAAAATAAGTAATTTAGCAAAAAATAAACGAGAAAACAGAGTCACAAAAAACTCACAATTTACTCAGTTTCGATGAAATCGACTTATTTCATCGGGAATAATCAGTATTTCATCGGTTTTCTTCCTCATATAATAGTGTTTGTATTGAAGAGAGTACACATTATATCGTATTTTTGTTTCATCTTAAAAACTCATAAACTTAAATAACATGGAAGTAAACAAAACCCCAAAACCAGTTGGTGCTTATTGGATTGCAGCAATCTTTATAGCAGTAGGCGTATTACTATTAGGAAAAAACCTGAATATCATTAGTTATGATGTTTACCGGATATTTGTTTCATGGCAAATGCTTCTGATTGTAATAGGAGTAAATCTGTTAACCAAGAAACAAATGGTTGGAAGTATTATCCTGATAGCTACAGGTGTTTATTTTTTGATGCCCAAAATTCATTTCTTTAATGATGTATTTGCTAACTTCTTTTGGCCGGTTGTATTAATAATTACGGGTCTATTGGTTGTTACATCCAAAAAGAATTCAATGTTCAGGAACAATCACCGGCACCATCATCAAAACTCCCGAATGAACCATCATACACAAAATGGTTTTGTTAATATAGATAACAGCTTTAGCTCTACACAAGAGGTTGTTACTGAAGATGTTTTTAAAGGTGGAATCATAACCAATTCGTTTGGAAGTGTTGTTTTAGATCTTCGTCGTACAACATTAGAACCCGGTACTACCTACCTCGACTTAAGCATTAGTTTTGGAGGGGCCGAGATTTATATCCCATCTAACTGGGTAGTTAAATCGGAACTGCAAACATCACTAGGTGGATATGAAGACTCTCGCATCAGTGGATTAGGGCCAATTGAGGTAGATAAGATCCTTGTTCTACGCGGAAGTGTGTCTTTTAGTGGTGTTGAAGTAAAGAGCTAAGCATGTACAAACATCCTTTTATAGAAAACCAATATAGAAAAACGGCTGTGGGGATAATTGTTGTTCTGGCAATATCCCTATATGCTTTGTTGCTCTGGTTCTATGGATCAATTCCACTATATGCAGCTTTGTTAGATAGCAGCATATCCATTCTTGTTTTATTCTTGTTGGGGTTTCTTTTTTGGTTTATTGTGGATACAATACACATACCACAGGCCGAATTTATTCTCTCCCTAGTCGTTATTTTGGCATGGCTGATAGTTTGCTTTGTTATACAGCTGATTGAATACCCGATGGATAAATTATTCTTTCAGCGTTTTTTATTTCTTTTGCCATTACGGTTTACGTTTGCCATTTTGGTATGGTTTATTTTGGTGCAGTGGTACCGAACCGTGAAGCTGAACAGGTGGAAGAAAGACAGGCTATTATCAGAGAGCGTTCAAACACAGTTGGCCGAAACGATGGATCGTATTGCTGTAAAGAATGGTTCGCGCATTCATGTAATTCAGGTCAATAACCTAACCCATGTGCAGGCTTGTGGCGATTATGTAATGCTGTTTACCGCCGAGGGTGAATTCCTTAAAGAGCAAACAATGAAGTCGCTTGAACAGAACTTACCCGAGAATTTTGTGCGTATTCACAGGTCATATATTGTAAATGTAGAGTATATCGACCGGGTAGAACTATATGCAAAAGAAACATACCACATACACCTTAAAAATGGAACCACGTTGCGGGCAAGTATATCGGGGTATAAGCAGTTGAAAGAGACGCTGTCTATTTAGTTGAGGGTTGAGAGTTGAGAATTGAGAGTTACCATGCGGCATCGCAACTTTCAACTCTCAATTCTCAACTATTTAAACTCAACTATTTAAAGTCAGCATTTCTTCTATATGATCTCTGATGTTGCTTAAGCGTGGCACTTTGTGCTGCCCTCCGAGTTTACCTTTCTCTTTTAACCAGTCGTGGAATAATCCTGGGCGGGCTACAATAACTTCCAGCGGTTGCAGGGCAATATCTTTCCAACGTTTAGCTTCGTAATCGGAGTTTACTTCTTTCAAAGTATCATCCAGCACTTTGGCAAAATGTTCAATAGAGTCGGGCATTGTTGCAAACTCAATCAGCCATTGATGACGGCATTTGGCATTCTCGTCCATAAATACAGGTGCAGCAGAATATTCGCTTACCTGAGCTCCTGTTTCTTCGCATGCCTTTTTCAGTCCTTTCTCGGCATTATCAACAATTAGTTCTTCGCCAAAAGCATTAATAAAATGTTTGGTTCTTCCTGTAATGATGAATTTATGCGGAGCTTTGCAAGTAAACTTAACGGTGTCTCCAATCATATATCTCCATAAGCCTGAGCTTGTTGAGATAAGCATAGCATAATTCTTATTCAGCTCAACCTCTTCCAAAGAAAACACTCGTGGATTAGGGCTTTCAATGTCTTCCATCGGGATGAATTCGTAGAACACACCATAGTCAATCATCAATAGCATAGAAAGATCGGACAGATCGTTTTGGGTACCGAAGTAGCCTTCGGATGCATTATATGTTTCTACATAATGCATTTTGGGTGATTTAATGAGCTGTGTGTATTGCTCTCTGTATGGGGTAAAGCTAACACCACCATGAAAAAACACTTCAAGATTAGGCCAAACCTCTTCCAGGTTTTGTTTACCTGTTTTCTCTAATACTCGTTTTATTAATACCAGAAACCAGGAGGGTACACCCGACAAACTGGTTACATCTGCATTTATGGTATTGTTGGCAATAGCTTCGAGTTTGGTTTCCCATTCGCTCATCAGAGCAATTTTTTTGCTGGGAACACGGAGGTAGTTAACAGCAGGATTGATGTTTTCGATAAGAATGGCTGATAAATCGCCCACTAATCCATGTTTTGAGTTATGATTAGGACGATGACTACCACCCAGAATAACGCCTTTCCCAGAGAAGAAACGGCTTTGAGGATTCATGCGCAGATACAAAGCTACGGCATCGCCTCCACCCCGGTAATGTGTATCTTTCAGGGCTTCTTTACTAACAGGCAGAAATTTACTTTTATCGTTTGTTGTTCCGCTTGATTTAGCAAACCATTCTATTTTAGAAGGCCAGATAATGTTCTGTTCACCTGCTCTTAAGCGTTCAACATAAGGCTTAATATCATCATAAGTTTGAACAGGTACTGTGTTTCTAAACTGGTCGTAGCTTCTAATTGATTTATAATCGTATTTCTTTCCCCATTCAGTGTTCTCGGCTTTCTTTATCAGCCTCATCAGCACCTTATATTGAAGTTCGCCAGCTTGTGTGGTATATAAATCTATTTGCTTTAACCTTCCCTCAAAAACCTTACTTACAATTTTAGTAATATTCATTTGCTATTAAATAACGTTTTGCAGCGCAAAAGTAAGTTAATTTCTGCTTTCTAGCTATCTTTGTACGCCAAATAATAAAAATTTGGGTTAAGTTTATAGTTTTTAAGTTTATAATCAGCAAAAAAACGATGAAAATATCAGTAACTCTTATCTTATTTCTTTTTCCTTTTGCATTTATAAACGCACAGTCCTATACCGGATTGAAAAACGAGGTATTGGAGAAACGAATGTCTTTTCAACAACAGTATAACGAAATTGAGAATAAGGACTCCATAGTAATTGAAGCCCGGAATTATCTATTAAATGTTTCGGATAGTTTCTTCCGTTCATGGTATAACACACCATGGACTTTTCATGGGCATAGCCAAACTCCTGGACAGGGCAGTATAGCTTGTGGGTATTTTGTTACTACCACCCTTCGCGATATGGGTTTCGATATTCCCCGCATTAAATGGGCGCAACAAGCATCCGAGTATTTAATTAAAAAACTGACAACAGATATAAAACGGTTCCACAATAAACCAATGAATGATATTGTTGGTTATATTAATCAGCAGGGCGAGGGACTTTATATTGTGGGTCTTGACTGCCATGTAGGTTACATCTATTATTGGAAAGGAAAAATGACGTTTGTTCATGCTAACTACTACAAGCCCGAAACAGGTGTTATGGCCGAACCTTTAATAGGTCGAAATCCGCTGAACGATTCTAAATACAGGGTTATCGGCAGGATATTAGACAATGATATGGTGCGCAACTGGATTTTGAATGTTTCGTATAAAGAGTAATTAAGGAGTAAGCATTAAGTATTAAGTAGCAAGAATCCATGCGGCATTCTTACTGCTTACTTGATTCTAAATTCTAAAAACATTAAGGAGTAATAGCAAGAACCATTCTTACTACTTACTTCTTGATTCTAAATTCTAAAAAAACATTATGAGAATTGGAATTTTAACATCAGGAGGAGATTGTCCGGGTATAAATGCAACCATCCGGGGAGTATGCAAAACGGCTATCCATCATTATGGGATGGAGGTTATAGGCATACATAGTGGTTTTCAGGGTTTGTTTGAAAAGGATGTTGAAGTACTTACCGAAAAGTCTCTTTCGGGCTTGTTGATACAGGGTGGTACAATTCTGGGTACTTCGCGCGATAAGCCTTTTAAAAAGAAAGGGATGCCTGCTGATATTGATAAACCTGCCATAATAGCCCAGAACATTCAGGAACTGGGAATTGACTGTGTTGTTTGCATTGGAGGTAACGGTACGCAGAAAACCGCAGCCAAGTTTGCTGCTATGGGCGTTAATATAATATCTCTCCCCAAAACAATAGATAATGATATCTGGGGAACGGAATTAACCTTCGGGTTCGATTCGGCCGTGACTATTGCAACAGAGGCAATAGACCGTTTGCATACAACAGCAAGTTCGCACAAAAGGGTAATGGTTATTGAGGTAATGGGGCATAAAGCCGGATGGATTGCTCTTTATTCGGGCATGGCAGGTGGAGGAGATGTTATCTTGATTCCTGAAATTCCTTATGATATAAAAAGGGTGGGAGAGACCATCCTCAATCGCGTTAAGAAAGGGAAACCTTATTCTATTGTTGTTGTTGCCGAAGGTATTAAAACAGATGGTAAAAAGCGTGTTGCCGAATATATTGCTCAGGAAATAGAATTTGAAACAGGCATTGAAACACGCGAAACTGTTCTGGGATATACACAGCGTGGAGGATCGCCTACCTCTTTCGACCGTAATTTGGCTACCCGGATGGGCGGTCATGCAACCGAACTGGTTGCCAACCGGCAGTTTGGAAGAATGGTGGCTTTGGTCGACGGTAAAATAACCTCTCTACCTTTAAACGAAGTGGCAGGGAAATTAAAACTGGTGCCCGAAGATCATGATCTTATTATACAAGGGAAAAGACTGGGAGTGAGTTTTGGCTAAGCCGTTTGATCGGGATGTCAACTTTTTTATTTATATTTGTAGTAAGTATAAAATATTCATGCAATGACAGCTCACTTCAACCGTAAACTCCCGATTGGGATACAAACATTCGAAGTAATTCGCAATGATCATTACCTCTATGTAGATAAAACTGATCTGGTATGGAAGATAGCTAATAGAGGTAAACCCTATTTCCTGAGCCGTCCCCGTCGGTTTGGTAAGAGCTTGTTGTTGTCTACTTTAGAATCGTACTTTGAAGGGCGTAAAGACCTTTTTGAAGGTTTGGCTATTGCCAATCTGGAAACAGAGTGGATACAATACCCCATACTACACCTTGACCTAAATGCCGAAAAGTACGAAAGTGTAGAGCGCCTGAATGGGATATTAAGTCGCCACCTCAACATCTGGGAAGATAAATGGGGAAAGGATGAGCGCGAGCAATCGCCTGCCGACCGTTTTTCTGGTGTTATTCGCCGTGCCTACGAACAAACCGGGCGTGGCGTAGTGGTACTGATAGATGAATACGATAAACCACTGTTGCAAACTATTCTTGATGAGTCGCTACTAGACGAATACCGTAAAACATTGAAAGCTTTTTATGGTGTTTTGAAAAGTGCCGACCGATATCTTCGTTTTGTGTTTCTGACTGGGGTAACAAAGTTTGCACAGGTAAGTGTATTCAGTGATTTGAATCAGTTGAGTGATATCAGCATGGATCCTTCTTATGATACAATTTGTGGCATCACAGGCAAAGAATTGGTACAGGTATTTAGCCCCGAGATAGAAAAAGTAGGTGAGTATAATCGCCTCACTTTTGAACAAACAGTAGAGAAAATGACTGCTCTATATGATGGTTATCACTTTTATGAGTATGGTACTGGTATGTTTAACCCTTTCAGTGTACTTAATGCACTGCAAAAGTACCGTTTAGACAACTATTGGTTTCAAACCGGAACACCTACTTTTTTAGTAGACCTCTTGAAACAGAGCGATTATGACTTGCGTACCCTTATTGATGGAGTGGAAGCTGAACAATCTTCTTTTACTGAATACCATGCAGAAGTCAATAACCCTATCCCACTTATTTACCAAAGCGGATACCTTACAATTAAAGAGTATGATCCTGAATTTAAAATGTATACTCTCGGCTTTCCCAATGAAGAGGTGAAGTATGCATTTCTTAAATTTCTTCAACCATTTTATTCATCTGTTACGGATAGTGAACGTGCTTTTCACATTTTGCATTTTGTACGTGAGTTGCGTAGTGGTGATCTACCATCATTTATGCAACGTTTGAGGGCTTTTTTTGCTGACTTTCCCTACGAACTAAGCGACCAAACCGAACGTCATTATCAAGTAGTGTTCTATTTGGTATTTAAGTTAATGGGTGAGTTTATTGAGACTGAAGTACGTAGTGCCCGTGGTCGTGCCGATGCGGTGGTGAAGACCCAAAACCATATTTATGTATTTGAATTTAAATTGGATGGTACTGTTGAAGAGGCCCTGCAACAAATTGATGAAAAAGGATATCTGATACCTTATACTGCTGATAGCAGAACGTTGGTGAAAGTAGGAGTTAATTTTAATTCTGCAGAAAGGAATTTGGGAGAATGGGAAGTGGGATAAAACAGAATCCCACTACTCTTCAGTGGTTTCGATTTCAAATTCATCAGAAGAACTTTCTACTTCTGAATCTACAGTTTCTGGGTTTTCTACTTCAGGATCTTCTGTTTCAATGCTTTCTACCTCAAGGTTTTCTTCCTCGGGTACCATGTTTTCTTCTTTGGCAACATGAATAGATACCACAAACTCTTGTGATGATTTTATCTTCTTAAGTGCCATTTTTGCCGCATTCTGTTGCGATTCCTTTTTAGAGTATCCTTCGCCATGGCCGGCAGAGATGTTCTCTATTAAAACCTCAGTTTGGAAAATAGGATTAGAGTTTTTATCCAGGCTTTGTTCTATCAGTTCAAAAGAAACTTCGACTTTATTCTTTTGGCACCACTCTATTAACTTCGACTTAAAGTTAACTTCCTTCTTCGATAGTTTATCCAGGTCGATGTAGCGTGCAATGATTCTTTCTTCGATAAATTTCTTGCATTTATCATAACCCTGATCCAAGTATATGGCACCAATAAATGCTTCGAAAGCATTACCGTACATATAACTGTTGTGCGACGATGATCGGGTTGAATACTTTATAAGCTTGTCGAGGCCAATTTCTACAGCCAGCTTATTGAGGGTGTCTCGTTGAACTATTTTTGAACGGGTATTGGTTAAGAATCCCTCTCTTTTACCCTCGAAATGGCGATAAACAATATCGCCCACAACGGCATCGAGAATGGCATCGCCTAAAAACTCCAGACGTTCATTGTTTACCGGACGTCCTTTTTCCGAACGTACGGAAGATGATTTATGAAGTAAAGCCTGTTGGTATACCTTGATGTTGCCAGGGAAAAAGCCAAGTATATGATAGAAACACAAATAAGACTCTGCATTCCTACGGAACAAGAGTCTTATTCTATCTATTGTATTTTTAAGCACGATATTAATCAGCGAATTTCTTAAAAATAATACAAGCGTTATGACCACCAAATCCAAATGTATTGGAGAGGGCAACCTTTACTTCGCGTTGTTGAGCTTTGTTAAAGGTAAAGTTAAGGTCATAATCAATGTTCTCGTCGTTATCACCTTCGGTATGGTTAATTGTTGGAGGTACAATGCCGTTCTTAATTGCAAGGATACTTGCAATAGACTCTACAGCACCAGCTGCTCCTAACAAGTGACCAGTCATTGACTTACTTGAGCTGATGTTCAGTTTGTAAGCATGATCACCGAAAACATCCTTTATCGCTTTTACTTCCGAAATATCTCCAACAGGTGTTGAAGTTCCGTGAACGTTGATGTAATCAACCTCTTCCGGTTTCATTTCGGCATCTTCCAAAGCATTTCTCATCACCAATTTGGCTCCTAATCCTTCGGGATGCGAAGCTGTAAGGTGGTAAGCATCACCCGAAAGCCCTGTACCAGCTACTTCGGCATAGATTTTTGCTCCACGTGCAAGTGCATGTTCAAGTTCTTCCAGAATTAAACAGCCTCCGCCTTCGCCCATAACAAATCCGTCGCGGCTTGCACTGAAAGGACGTGATGCCTTTTCTGCTTCCTCATTACGGGTAGACAAAGCGTGCATAGCATTGAAACCTCCTACGCCGGCCGCAGCAATAGCTGCTTCGGAACCACCACTTACTATTACATTGGCTTTACCTAAGCGAATCAGGTTGAAAGCATCGGCAATAGCATTAGTAGAAGTGGCACATGCTGAACATGTAGCATAGTTGGGACCATGGAAACCGTACATAATCGAAATTTGTCCGGCTGCAATGTCAGATATCATTTTGGGGATAAAAAACGGATTGAATTTGGGGCCTTTGTCTTTATTGAGGGCATAGTTGCCAACCTCATCTTCGAATGTATTAATACCTCCGATACCGGCTCCAAAGATAACGCCAATTCTGTTTAAATCTTCTTTCTCCACATCCAGACCCGAGTCTTCAACAGCCTCTTTGGCTACAGCAATGGCGTATTGTGTGTAAAGGTCCATTTTACGGGCTTCTTTACGATCGATATAGTTGGTTGCATTGAAGTTTTTCACTTCGCATGCAAAACGGGTCTTAAATTGTGATGCGTCGAAATGAGTAATAGGCCCTGCTCCACTAACCCCGTTCACAAGGTTTTCCCAAAATTCGGGAACGCTGTTGCCAATGGGAGTAATGGCGCCGAGACCTGTTACTACAACTCTTTTTAATTCCATATAATGAAACAGAGATTACTTATTAGCGTTTTCGATATACGAAACAGCGTCGCCTACAGTACCAATCTTTTCTGCTTGATCATCAGGAATAGATATTCCGAATTCTTTTTCGAATTCCATGATAAGTTCAACAGTGTCAAGAGAGTCTGCACCCAAATCATTTGTGAAGCTAGCTTCATTTGTAACTTCTGATTCTTCAACGCCTAATTTATCGACGATAATAGCTTTTACTCTTGATGCAATTTCAGACATAACTTTAAATTTTTAATTAATAAATAGATTTATTTCTTTAATTTTGCGGTGCAAAGGAATAAATATTTATTGTTCCGAGCAAATATTTAACTAACAAAATGCAATTTCTTGCACATTTTTCACCTTTTTGTGCAGACAACAACCTTTATATGACTAAAAACATTGCAATTTTTGCTTCAGGTTCGGGCTCAAATGCCGAAAATATCGCCCGTTATTTCCAAGAGAATGACACTGTTAAAATCAAACTGATTGTAGCCAACAAAAGTGATGCTTATGTATTGGAACGTGCTCGTAATCTGGGTATTCCGTCGGTAGTGTTCCTTAAAAAAGAATGGGATAAAGCCGATAATATACTAGCTGTATTAAAGGAAAACGATATTGATTTCATTGTTCTGGCAGGTTTCCTGTTGCGAATCCCCGAAGCAATTCTGCATGCTTATCCAAATAAGATTATAAATATTCATCCGGCTCTTCTTCCTAAATATGGTGGCAAAGGTATGTATGGCGATAATGTTCATAAGGCTGTTGTAGCCGCAGGCGAAACAGAGAGTGGCATCACCATACACTATGTTAATGAAGAATACGATAAGGGTGAAATGATTGCCCAATTTACATGCGAGGTTACTCCTGCCGATACGTACGAAACTGTTGCGGCCAAGGTTCATGCATTAGAGTACGAGCATTTTCCACGAGTAATTAAAGAGGTTTTAAACACAGAGTCACAGAAACACTGAGCTTTTCCTTGTGCTGAACACGGAGGCTTCGCTTTTGTCGTACAATACTCAAAATAGGGCAACGGCCTAACATCATTGCATAGGCGGCTTTACCTTGTGCTCGGATATTATTCCATGGCCTCTATTACCTTCTCTATCCAAACATCACGTTCTTCTGTTATGTCTTGCCGGGTTGGTGATACATGAATATCTATTTTCAGTCCTTTACGTTGAAGCATTTCCCAATTGGGGTAATAGGCACCTAGTTGTGTATATACAAATTCTATATTGCCAGGCAAAAACACCTGAGATATATTGCCGTTTGTCCCAGCTGTTTGCCTGCCTATAGTAATGCTATTTGGAAATGTTTGAAACCACATAGCCCATGATTCTCTGGCACTTTGTGTATATTCATCAACCAGTATAAATATTTTTCCTTTATACATTGGCTCCGGAATAACTTCTGGTGTTTTATTGTATTCGGCAATTGCCTGATAATTCCCTGGGAAAGATTTGTTGTTTTGCGACAACCATAATGGTGGGTTAGATAGTAATAACTCAGGAAGGAGGGTCAGATTATCAAAGCCAATTCTTAAATCTACAATAAATCCTTTCGAATTCATGTTCCTCAATAGCATATCTCTTATTTCTTCTGCGTTTTTTTGTCCATAGCAATGAAGTATGTTTTTGCTGTCTAGCTGGTATATTTCTCCCCAGTTTGTATTTGTTTTTTGCCTGTTCTTTCTAAAGTCTTTAATAACAAAAGACTCTTTTTTACCCTTCCGCATTATTTCTACTTGCAATTGGTCGGAGTTGGTGCAGAGTAAATATTGTAGTACTTTCCTTATTAATCCGCCTTTGTTTGAGGCAATAATATACGGACTCATCTCTTCTATAATCTTATCTACTTCTTTTCCATTTACCGACAATAGTATATCTCCCCGGTTAAAATGAATACTTTCTGTGGATTTCACAACAATGTAATTATCGGCTGTGAAAATCAATTCTACTGGCACCTTGTTCTTTTTACGAATAGGGTAATGAGGCATTTCATACAGTTGGTTGTAGGGAATTACCATCATACCATGTGAATCATCTATTTCTGCAACAAGTTTCCTGATTGATAGTGCATAATCTTCCTGATCCGTGGGAGAAAAAAAGACTGGTATGTATTCATCAATCATTGCATCCCATGCGCAATCCATATACTCTGTATAAGGGAAACAATATTCTATTAAATTCCACAGTCTGAAGAATGTAAGGATACGAAAGCCTTGATCTTCCCAGCTAATGTGTGTATACTTTTTCTCTCTTTCTGCTGCAAGCGTGTTGTTAACCTGCTTTATATAATGTGGCAAGTAATAATTAAATTTTTGGCTTCGTTTGGCATTTTTAATGCCATTAAGTTTCAGTATAACCTTTTCATCGAATATCTCAGAATCATTTATCCAATCCAGATTGATAAAACGCGAATATTTAGAAGAATCCACTATTGCATAAGATGAAGTTTCTTTTATTGAACCATATTTATCAATCCATTTGCTTAAGAGTTCATTTCTTTCATCCTTGTTTTTTGCACCAGCTATCCAGGGGAGAACCCTGAACAACTCATAATCCCAGTTGTAATTTCCTTTGGTAACTGCAGGATGATAGTATTTCATAAATCCCCATATCCGGCAAAGAACTTTTATGTTTTGAAGCTTTTCTGTGGTTAGTTCTCCCAAATCAATACCCGACCCTTGGTCAAACTCTACATCTAATGTTGCATCATAGCTTTTGGTTATAAAATCGGATAAAGCCCAATCGTTGTCAATCCATGCCTCGCAATCACTGAGAAGTAAATCTATCTCTTTTGTACCTAGAACCCAAAATGATGCTTCTTTAGATTCGGTTAATAAGGGGATTGTAAGACGGAAATCATGCCATTTTGCTGTATTCAGGTGAGTTATAGAAACAGAGTCTGTTGCATCTTCGTTTTTTAATGGTTTCAAATAAAATGTTAGTTCCGCCTCCAGCGATTTCCTAACCTTATATTTCCCAGTAACGGTTAAGGTGCGGCCTTCTATTTCGGACAAATCAAAGAAATAAACTGCGGAGATTGCACTGTCTTTGCGAGATGTTAAGTGTAACGACTTCTCCTTTCGATATAAATTCAATGTATCGAGCCTAACATCTCCTTTTTGTTTATACCATTTATTTGTGAAAAGGTAATTGTTTGGATTATATTCGTATATACTAGCCTCATTAAAAGACATGGAATTGTCTTTTTGCTGTATGCAAGAAATGAGGATGGATGCAAGAATGCAAATCAACAGAACTTTTTTCATACTTTTTCTTCTTGTTGAACAATGTAAATGAAATAGAAGTAAAAGTATGTTATGTTCGTGTTATATCCAAATCTCCTTCATGATAATAAGAACTTTATTCATTTGAATATGTTCCAAACTTATTTTCTTTTTCAAAAATGCTAATTGCACTATCTTCCAATGGCGTACGTTTTATTATTTCGTTATTTGTCCAAAAGTCTGGTGAGTATTTTCTTTTTGCGATTAATTCAATAAGATTTGTTTTATGATAAATCTTCTTTCCTTTCTCTTTTGTGTCCAAGTTTAAATTGTACAAGATAGAATTGATCTCCACTGAATTCGATACACCGAAGTCAATGCAGACAAAAGAATTATGAACATTTACCGATTCTACAATGGGTAGTTCATCTATTTGCTTGTAGATAATAGAAAAATTGAGTTTGTGATTTTTAATAAGTTTACCTCCTCGACCGGTTGGTGGAGCATTTCTTGTTTTACCTTCAAATTTTAGAATAGTTAATTGTTCAGGATCAATAAATAAAGAACCCTCAACGATAGGCCTATTGATGTTTTTTTTGGATAAGAATTTTATTTCATAAATATCCTTGTGGCCAAGAGCATCAATAGACAAATCATAAAAATCGGAAAAGTCAGCTCTGAGAGGCACTATGAGCTTATCTTTTTTGTCCTTTTTGGGATCAATCAACGTAAACTGAGAATATTGAATATAGTTCGTAAAAGTCATATATTGACATTGATTTAATGAATCGGGTAATAATTCTGCATATCGTCCTTCAACTAACTCTAATTCTCGAATACAAAGCAGAGAAGTTGCACTGAAAAAAGCCTCCAAGATTTCATTGCATGTATTATCGGTTTTTGTGGTTTGCCGATAAAAAAAGCGTTTAGGGGTTTGGTTCTTTGTTTGTACCACTTGACTGTATTTTTCAAACAACTTATTTACTATGTTTGCGCAATCAATTGGTGTTATTATAACATCAGACAAATTAACTGTAAGAGGTTGGAGCTCAATAATTGTTGGAATTTCATTAATTGAATATATCTTCTTTTCATAACCAACATACGAAATTGTTATATTCGAATTCTCCGACCCTACTTCGATAGAGAAGAAACCTTCTTGATTGGATATTGCACCATGCGTTTTAGTTGTATAAATTGTAGCATAGGGCAATAACTCTTTAGTTATACAATCTATTATTTGCCCTGTAATCAGCCGCTGATTCTCTTGAGCAGATACTAAAGAACTAATAATACAGGAAATAAATAGTAGTTTCGTTCTCATTGCTTATTACGTTAATTGTTGGGTGCAAGATAAGAAAAACAGCATAGATTAACAGATTGCAATATGTTGCCAATCTATTAATCTATGGTTAACGCTTTTAAATATTTAGTTTTTGCCTTTTATCACAATTGGCGGTGCATCGTTTTCCAATACTGTTCCATCTGCAAATGTTATTTTAATGTGGAATGTATAGGTGTCTGTTTTTTCGGGTTTTCTGTTTAGAAACAGCAGCCAGAATGCTTCTGTAAACAAATAATCTTCCAGATTTGTTTTGGATAGGCAACGCCATGATTCTGGATTATCTATGGAAGGAACATGATTTAAATAGCAGAATGTATATGATTCTGGGACATGTATATAATTATTTTTAATGGTTGCATATATATCGTCAAAAAGAATAAGGAAGAATGAACTTAGATCGGTGTTAGCAGGGTAATTTTTATCAAATTCCTTATTTGCTGTAATGGAGATGTTTTTTATTGAAACGCATGATACAATAACACCACGCCCTCCTGCCTTATTATATGTTGTGTCGCCAACTTCCTCAATGTATTTATCATATTGCGCCTGTATGTCTAAATAATATGGATCATTTGGATTATCTCCATTTGACATTAAAATATCAGTAGAACCGATATAAGGAAATTGGCAGAAATAATTAGTAGGATACTTTTGGCATGTGGGTTGCTGTCCATTGACTCCTATAACAATGTTTTCTTGAGAAGAGTCTTCTAACCAATAGCATAATTTATTTTCTTCATCTATAACCAATCCATCAGCATGGGTTATTTTCAGCGAATCGCATTTGATGAATGCTCCAATATAGGATTTATTACATGATGGTTTAATTATATATGGACTGGGATCATTATCGCAAGAAATAAGTAGTGTAATTGTTAATGTGATTATTAATAATTTCTTCATAAGTTTATTGTTTCAATGTGATTAGCGAGATTTTATGTAAGGACAAATTTCTTTTATGAATTGAAAATTCTTTTCATCATAAGTTATTTTTGCTCGGGTATTTGATGACAAGTTATCTGGATCATAAGCATCATAACTTCCTGCCACAATATAAGAGTTATAATAATAACCATTTTCACCCTCCCATCCCCAATTGTGGTGAAGATAATTAGCATAACTGTATGTGGTTGTGCTAGTTTGGCTAACAACAACTCCAGTAGATCTGTTTTTAACTATAACACGAACAGTTGTGGCTTTTTTCCTTTTGAGATAACCATCAATTACCCAAGCATGCCCTTGCTTATACTCACTCCAAGTTCCAATAGTCCATATAATTTTTATTCGATGTTGGACTTTTTCGGAGTACCCACTCGTGTATACAGGTTGTCGATTATCTAATGAGTGTATAACTCTGTCATAGTTGTAGCCTGTGATACCTTGTGTATTATATCCAATATAAGATAAAAATCTCATAGCATTAGTCGTTGATGCAGAACTTCCATCATCTGTGTACTTCATTCCAGTGCGTGAACCGATAAGTTCGACAAGAGAAGAAACCTGCGAAATAAAATTTCGTTCATCAGTAGACAATGAAGAATATTGATTCTCAAATCTATTAAATTGCTTTTTATCAGATATATTCGGGTATGCACCAAGTCTTGCTGTATAACTTCTCATCAGAGGCCAATTAAAAGTATTATTGTCTACGCGAGCTGGATACTGCCAATAAGCCATTATTTGAGCTAATGCTATAGCTACACAACCTGCAGGCGCATCAGTGCAACCATTTTTGTTCTTCACACGATGATTAAAAGGAAATTTTTGGTTCCATTCTACAGGCAAAAGTGGTTGAACCTGCGCAGTAGTTACCCAGCGACCAACAGTAGTGCTTGTGGTTGTAGTAGTAGGAGGAAGTGCTACTGGGCCTGATTCATCAACAATTAATTCATATTGCTGAAGGTAGTCATTTCTCATACCAAGATCATTAATTGCTCTTGTGGCAGATTTCTCTGCAATCAACTTATTCAGAATATCACCCGTTATGGAATCTATCTGATTTTCATAGTTAGTAATGGATTGCACAATGTAATTTTCAACATCAAGCAACGAACCGATCAGCCCAGGATTATCAACCTCTTCTGTCAGAGAACCCGCAGCACCATATCCAAGTATGGGAGCACCAATCCGTTTATCTCCTGACACAATGGTGAATCCAGCCTCATTATCAAAATTGAAAAGATAGGCAATGGTATCAGGTATTTCTATCGTTTTCCCATCAAATGATCTCGTAAGTGGCTGTGTAGATTCAGAAGTCAGTGCAGTTACAGAACTAATTTTTCTTGGAGATGCAGTCCGTGTAGATATATCTCCGTCAAGGAAACCAATTACATCATTGGCAAAGTTGGTAGCTTCACTTATATCAACTTTATGGTCTTCGCCACGCATCTGAAATAAAGCAGTCAATTCGGCATCTGTAAATTCTACACCTTCGACAAAAGAATGTTCCAGTGAATCCTCATTATTACAGGATATCACAACTAGAGAAATAATACATAAAAAGAATAGAGTTTTGTTTTTCATAATGTTAGTTTTTAAATATTCAATATTATAATGCTCATTAAATTTAATTTTACTATTTTCACTCCAACCAAAACTCCCCATCATACCTCTTTCCATCCACTGTCAACTCTAACCTATAATTACCACTATCTTCCCCAAACAATTCAATAGTGAAATCATTTAGATTCATAATTGTATTAGAATACACCATACAGCCAGTATCCTCATTCATAATTGTAACAGTTGCCGATTCGCATAGGTATACAAATTCCAATAGAATTGTAGTTTTGTCTATAAAAGCTCTAACAGGAATCACTAATAAAGAGCGTACTCTTTTAACATCTGTTGTTTTTATATCAATCTCTTTTGCTGTTTCATTAAGAGAATTTGCAAAAACATTTAATACTGTACAGGATAGAATTAGTAATAGTAGTTTCGTTCTCATTACTTAAATTTATTACGTTAATTGTTGAGCGCAAAATTAATAAGAACGAAGTGTTGACTTCTATAACGAAGGTAACATTTAGGTAACATTTTACCGGAGCAGGTAACAATAAGGTAACGAATTTACGATGTTTGCTGATTATTGTCTTTTTGAATAGAACAAAAACGAAAACATTTCTTCAGATTTTAGTTTAGATTTTATACGATTCTTTCGTGTTTTACAAACATCTGTACTTGAAAAAGCAAAGAATAAAACAATCTCTTTATAAGAAAAACCCAAAAAGCAGAAAACACAAAACTCAGCATCAGTTTTTGTGATAGGGTAGGCCTCCATAAGTTCATTGATAACCATACAAAAGAAACTGCGTACTGTTTTCAATACTTCTTTTCTGTTTGAATCGGGAATACGGCAGTTTTCTTCAGAAGCATTTGTTACTAACAAAAGTATATTTTTATAGACCTGTTCTTCTTTAAACAGATTAGCTTGAACGGTTAATTGCTCTTTTATCCGAATAAAAGACTCCTCTTTTATGTCATCAATCTCTATTATCTCATCATCAATCATAATTGGTGAATGATCAATCTCTGCATACAAGGCTTTTGTCTGTATTTGAATAATGGATTCTTGTTGTTCTATTAATTGCTTTTTCTTTTGGTTGTATAGCCACATAAAAACAAAGAAACAAGCGAAGATCAACATTAAAAAAACAGCAATCATTAACAATCGTTCGTTTTTTTGTTTGTTCTTCAGATTTTGTAGTCCTATCTCTATTTCATGTTTAGTCATCAAGGAGGCTACTTCAGCATGTCTTTTTATATTGTACAAGGAATCTTGAAGTGCATAATAAATGTCCATTGACTCCAGACTTTTCTCCCAGTTTCCTACTTTTTTTTCAAGTTCATACAAAGCCAAATAACTGGACGCTTGCGTGTATATATCTTCACTATTCTTACTGTAGTTAAAACAGACTCTGGCAGAATCTTCATTATTGAGATTGCGTAATATTTTACCTTTTATATAAAGAAAGGAAAGGCTATCTGCTTTAATGGTAGATGCATTCAGAGCTTTTGTGATATAATAGTTTGCTTGTTCCGATTCATGGTTTAAATCATGTGCATGAGCAATGTTTCTTAAAATAACCGGATACAAGGTTTGATCGTTACTATTCTCTATTATAGTTAACGCTTGTTTTTGATATAACAACGAACTATCAATATTGTCGCTATATAAAAAAAGGCGGCCAATATCCATCATTGGGTAAACGAGGTCTAAGGAGTCATTTCTAATGATACAATTATAATAGGCCTCTCTACTCTCGTTCATTGCATCCGGATAGAAATCCTGATTTTCATATAGTGATGTTAAATTAATATGAGTAAGATATAATAGCCTGCTATTTAGGTTATTCTTCTGTATATCTCTTTTGACTTTCAAGAAAACTTTTATTGCCTCAGTTCTCATTCCCATATCCCGATACACACTTCCTAAATAAAAGTATGCCCTAATCTTTTTATCATAATCATTCCGGTCTTTGTAATAATCTACTGCTACCTGTATCAACGAATCACAAGTATGTGTGACATAATTTTTGTCATCTGCCTGGGTTTTTAGCAATGCATACAAAGCTTGTTCTGCTTTACTCATGCTTTGTGGTTGTTCAATGCTTTGTAACAACAACAATACACTGTCAGAACAGCACTCTATAAGTGAATCGGCTTGCAATAATATTGTGTTAGATATCTTTCCTGAGGTACATGAACAACAAAAAAGACATAAGGATATAATGTAATTAAATAAGATATTCGTTTTCATAGCATTTTTTATTAATTCCACCTAAACCTCAACCACCCTATACACCGTACCATTACGCGCTCTTCTCGACTCAAACTTGTTTTTTAGCGAACGCCCCAAGGTCATTGCTGCTGTACGACTAAAATTGAATCCGGCATGTTTGCTGCGTACCCTTGTTAGCAATTCGGTGGATGTTAACTCTTCGTATGGTTCATTGCCAACAGGTGTGCGGAAGTATGTTAGCACCATTTCCTCTTCGGGTGTAACCCGTAAGAAACATTGGTTGCACAAAGTTATGTAAGCTTCGTCCTCGTGGGTATACCAGTATCGCTCTTTATTGCGTACGGCCTGTAGAGCCTGTGCATAGAGTTGTCTGTAATCAATAGGTTGTGTGTAGTCAATAATGCCCTCTACTTCTACACAAATAAAACGACGATTACCTGTGGGATCTGATAGTAAATCGAAATTATTACTTGTAGCAATAAATGTGGCATACCGGCGAATCACATCCGTAGTACCTGCATAAGGTAAGCGGGTTTGTACAACAGCCTTTTGCAGAATGTGCTTCATAAATCCCTGGTATGATGAACTAATGGAATCGAACTCGTCCATATTGATAAGCGCAAACCGGCCTAAAGCATACTCTACGTTGCGACGGTTGCTAAAGTCAATACTATCGGTATAGTAATCGCGCAGTTCAACAGGTAGTATGTTTAAGCAGAATGTTGATTTGCCACAACCCTGATTACCAACTAATAAGGGCAAGGTACTGTTGGCGTGCCGATGGTCGATTTGTTGCCAATGGGCTACCATGGACAGAAACCAAGTATAAAACAAATCGGGCCAACGGGGATTTTTACATTTCACACAGTTCGCTAAAGCACGGATGCGGTCGTTACCATCCCAAGCAGGGAGGTTTAAAAGGTATTCTTCGATAGGGTTGTACACAGGTACGCGGTCCGATTCGATATAACGCTTAATGTCGGCATCCCAGGCGTTGATGCCTTCGGCTGTGGCATTCAGCGAAATACTGTTCATTGCCTGTTTGGTTAGTGGGCGGAAGTCGAAGTAAAAAGACTTCAGTTCGCGGAACTCAACCATTCCTTTCACTGTGTTTCGCCTGAACTGGTACCTGCGGTTCATAAATTCGTCTAACTGAGCTACTAATGTTACCGACAAGGATATACAGGGTTTTCCACCAAATTTTTTCTTCAGCATGTACACACTCCGAAAGTTGTTTCGTATCTGTATCTCGTATTTCTTAAGGTCTTCGTGCAGTGTGGTCCATTTCACAGCCTCTTCTTCGGGTATGCCCGACTTGTAACAGTTTTCGGCTAACCGGGTAAAGAAGGGTTTCAGCTCGTCTTTCTCCCAGTCGATCCGGGGAAGTTGGGCAATGGCATCGTTTAACGAAGTATCGAACAGGGTCGATATAATACGAAAACGCTCGTAACCCGGAATGAGCCGTAGCAAAGGGTCGCTAATGGCTTGTTGTACTTCCTGGTATGTTGGTTCGGTCGGCATGCGTACCGGTTGCTCTATGCGAATGGCCGCTGCTTGTGGATTATAGTATAATTGGGGATCGAAAGACATCCGGCATCCCCTTTCTAATGTGGGTTTCTTTAAATCAATTTCTCGTTTCATCTGTGGCTGATACCATTTTACGGCATCGCGGTAGGCTTGTGCATGAAACAGTTCAATGAATTCGCGTTCTTCGGGAAGTGTGCCATCCATCAACGTGAAAGGAATAATTATTTTAACGCTTCGTCCGCTCGAACCAACAAAAGCAACCAACGTTTGGGGCAATGAAGCTGCCAGATTGCGTAAATTGGCTGCTTCGTGTAAATTGGCTAGCTTGTTTATTTCGATGGTTACCAAACCGTTGTACGAGAGCAGTTGCTGCTGTTTATCTTTCTTGCCAAACACACCGGTAAATATAAATATGGGTAATTTAGGAGCGTACTCACTTTGTCGGCCGGGAGAAATATGCATTAAATTCTCGCGTAACATGGATACGGGTTTCGATTTTATTTCGGTACGCATAGCATCCAGTGCGGTTTCTAACTCTAACGTGCGTTGTGTTTGTGTTTCTCCGTCCTTGCGATAACTGGTTATTTTCATTGTGCTTTGGCTTTAAAAATGTATTGTGATAAATAGCTGATACTACTTTGTTTTGTTTCTAATCCTTATTGCTTTGTTTTGTGTACACCCGGGTGTTAATAGTGTGTACACCCGGGTCTACACGTCTTGTACATCCGGGTGTACGGGCATTGTACACCCGGGTGTACCAATATTGCACACCCGGGTGTGCGCAAGAAGAATTTAATGCAATAAGCAAAAGTTCTTTGTAGCAAATATAAAGAATTGCATAAGGATGAACAAAGAAATCTACTGCTTTTTAGTGAGGAATTGGCAAAATGTGACACTTCGGTGGTACTTATTTTTCTTAAAAACACAAAGTGTCACACTGCAATTAATTGAATTTTAGAGTGTTATAGCGATGTTGCACTTGTGACACTTTTTTCGCCGAAAATCTTCTGGGGAGATAAATTAGAATACTAGAGATACTAGAGTATACTAAAATTAAAACACAGAGGCACAGAAACACGGAGCTTTTCCTTGTGCTGAACACAGAGGGCCACGTAGTGGCTATCTGTTCATAGCCCCGTGCGGAAGCGCGGGGACCCCAAAAGCAAATATGGCAAGCGCCCCATCGGGGTGCTATGTGGAAAATAACATAGCACCCCGATGGGGCGCAAGGAAAGGTGCCACACCCCGTGCTTCCACACGGGGCTATGAACAGGAAGCCGCTATGCGGCAAAGAGAAAACAAAGCTCACGAGGCTTCGTTTTTTGTCATACAATAACTCCGTGTTCAGCACAAGGAAAAGCTCAGTGTTTCTGTGCCTCTGTGTTTTAATTCAAATTAAATCCGTGTAATCCCACGTAATCCGTGTCTAAATAAAAACTATAACCGTTGCAAAAACTCCGCCAGGTTATCCTCCTGACTCAATTGTAATTTCTTCCTTAACCGGTACCGGCTAATCTCTACTCCACGAAGTGAGATATTCATTAAAGGTGCTATTTCTTTCGACATTAAATCCATCCGGATATAAGCACAAAGCAGTTTTTCTTTCTTGTTCAGTTCGGGGAATTGTTTATCCAGTTTCTCAAAGAAATCATGATGAACAGAATCGAATGTGGTTTGGAAAGCCTGCAAATCATCATCGTGTTCCAGGTTGGTATCTACACTATTAATTAAACGGATAACTTTGCGGCGTATGTTGGGCAGGTTCTCATCATCAATAGAACGTGATATGGAAACAGCTTCCTTTTTAATGTTTTGCAGCATCTCGTTTTTACGAACAATGTTAAGTGTGGTTCGTATCAGTTCGTCCGATTTATGTTTCAGTTCTGCTTGCAGGTTCTTTTCTTTCAGCGAAACAATCTTCTCGTCCTTCTTTGTGTTCTCTTCTTTTTGCTTGATTATCTCCATCTCTTTCTTCCGGATGGTTTTTTGTTGCCCCACTATAAACTTATAATATAAATATAGAATAGCCAGTATAATGGCCAGTGTATAAATGGCATAGGCATACCAACTTCTGTACCACGGTGGAAGCACTTCAAAGTTAAAAGATGCCGTTATCTCTTCCATATCTTCGGCAATGGATGTTTTTACATGAAATGTGTATTTACCTTCCGGAAGATTGGTGTATTCTTTAATATTGTTTTCGCTGAACTCGCTCCATTCGCTATAACCACTACCGCTTAGTTTATACGAATATTGGGTAACAAAAAGCTGGGCATAGTTATTCAAGCTATATTCTATCTTTATAGAGTTATTAGTATAAGGTATAATCAAGGGAGAATTATCGTATGTATAATTCCGTCCATATACCAGCGAGTCTTTACGAAGGGTGAGGTACACTTTCCTGATTTGAAGATTCAACGGATATTCTTTCCGGATGTTTTTGCTGAAATCGAGCAGGCAGAAACCCTCTTCCGTCCCAATCAGTGCATCGTTCTGTCCATAAACAGCTACATGTTCAAAGTCTTCAATAAGATAATCTCTTAAATACGATTCGCTTTGGTTTCTTTTCCATGTACCGGTTTCGGGCTGATAATGTACAAACTTTAATGTTCCGTTGCTGGCATACCAAATGTTGTTTTTGGCATCTTGTGTAATATAGGTATAAGGAACGCTTCCTTCGAGTGTGTTTTCGAGTATCTCATGCCTTTCCAACTTGTCTTTTATTTGATTGTAGCGAAACAATCCCTGGCGGGAGGCAATAATTATCTCGTCGTTTATCTGGGTTATATATGTATTATCGCCGGCAGGAAGCGAACTGTTATTGTAGTTCTTTACTTGTGCGGTTTTTAAATCATCGCTCAAGGTAAGCCGGAAAAGTCCTTTTTCTTTGTTTGTTATCCAGATGGCTCCGGTTACCTCTTCGATATACATGTTTTTGGCAGGATAATTAGCATTGGCAACCCGATGCGACATAACCCATTCATCGCCTACTTTTTTCAGAATATATAATCCAAAATATGTTCCGGCAATGATGTATTCCGGATGTTGTTTTGAGGTAGATAGAGCCCATATTCCTCTTATTCCCTTAATCTTGTAGCCATTAATTCCATCATATACTATAAGTGCATTAACTCCTCCGCAAAATATTTTGTTGTCGTATTCCAGAAGCGACCACACTTGTCCTTCAGTTCCTTGAATAAATTTGAGATTAGTCTCTTCGGTTAGTTTAATAGGATAATCAGTAGCATAAAGTCCCTGATTTGTTCCTAAATATAATTTGTTTTTATAAAAAAGTGAGGTATATCCTGAACCGATTGTAGATTTATTGCTTAACAGAGCAAACATAGGTAGATTAAGATGAATACAGTCTATTCCATTGTCAAGCCCTAACCATAAATTATTCTCCCGGTCGAAAAACATAGATAATACAGTTTTATTTTGCAAACCGTTTTTAATTGATATTTTCTCGGTTTCACCATTCTTCATGTTTAATAATAGAATTCCATCTTGTACAGACCCTAATGCTAACAAAGAATCTTTCATGGCTGAGCATAGTAACTGGTTGTTTTCTAAAAACGAATCAGTAGTACTATAAAATTGGGTAGTACTCATTCCATCGTATAAAAATATTCCATCTAGTGCACTAACAATTAATAGCTTCTCTTCAAAAGGGAATATTCCTACAGTTTTTGTTTTTGTAGCTGATGCAGTATTGGGAAGCAAAGTAAACGAATCTCCATTAAGAAAATATACACCACGAAATGAGGTTGCATAGAATTTATTATTGATAATGGTTGAATATATAACCCCATCTGGACATTTAACTTTATGCAAAATGTCATTCTCTAGGTAATATACTGCAAGATCTGCCTGAAAATAAACCCGATCATCTAAGGTGTATGTGCCAGATGTTTCCTGCAGATCTTTTTGTGTCCAAGCTGTCGGATAAACAAGTATAATCTAAACCACCATATTTGTTAGGAGAGAAGTAACCAAACTGTCCTAGCCCTCCCACATAAATGCGACCATCTTTACCTTGTTTTACAGCACGAGTTTTTGCATTATGAATAGAGTAGGTGTTCCAGGTTACCCCATCAAACTCTAATAATCCTTTGTTGTTGGCAAAATACATCCAACCATTTTCGTGCTGACTTATCATCCAGTTTTGATTTGCAGCTTTATATTCATGTCGGTTGTAATTGGTAATGGAGCGTTGCCAGTTAGCAAGTGCTGAATTAAAAATGAGCAACAGAGAGAGTAAAGTTAGAATCCGGTCTTTCATGTAAGATTGTATTAGATATTTCAAAATTATAAAATTATAATGTTACCCCCAAGAATAAGCAATTATTTTTTGTATTCCGTTTGCGCAAACAGTGGTTGTGAGGTGGTTTGCAGGTATGGTGTTTTTCACTACATCATCTATTGTTGCAATTGATTTTGTTTTTGCGATTAAATTAGATTTAATTATCTTATTTACAGTGAATTATCATTGCTTTGAGAAAGTGTTGTAGTAGTTCCTTTTACTTTCAATAGTACTTGTGTTGTAGCATTTTTTAAGGTTTTCTGTGCTTGTTTATATATCTTTGGTTTAGCAGCGAAATGCTATTAATTAATAAAATCTAGTTATTATGAAAAGAAAACCCTCTTCAGGAAGGATAATACAGCTACTATCTATCTGCTGTATGTTCTTTCTTTCTATCACAAGGATTTCTGCCCAAAGTACAGTCGAAGTTCATGGGCAAATACTGGATGCCACAATGCAAGAACCATTGATTGGTGTCTCTATTGTTGAAAAAGGAACCACTAATGGTACTATCACAAACTTAGATGGGAAATTCTCTTTGAAAGTTAACCAAGGTGCAACTGTTGTTCTTTCGTATATTGGTTACCTGCCAATTGAGATGGAGGCATCGAAAGTACCTGCGGTAATCCAAATGAAAGAAGATTCTAAAACACTTGATGAAGTTGTAGTTGTAGGTTATGGGGTGCAGAAGAAAGCACATCTAACAGGAGCAGTATCGGCTGTAGATGGTAAAGAACTTGCAGCTCGTAAAAGTGCAAGTGTACTGGCCTCTATGCAAGGTGCATTACCAGGAGTTGCTGTAACACGTACAGGTGGTCGGCCTGGAGGTGAAGAAGCTTCTATTGCTATTAGAGGTATTTCTTCAGTAAATTCAGCTTCAGCTCTAGTTCTTATTGATGGTGTAGAAGGTAATCTAACAACCCTAAATCCCGATGATGTTGAATCTGTATCAGTATTGAAAGATGCTGCAGCCTCTGCTATTTATGGAGCTCGCGCTGCTGCTGGGGTAGTTTTGGTTACTACTAAAAAAGGTACAGCCAAAGGAAAAGCAAAAGTTTCTTATAATGGTTCCTTTGGTATAAATCTGCCTACTTATATGCCTGAACGTGTAACAGCATGGGAGGAACAATATTTAATAAACTTATCTCGAATAAATGCCAGCGTAAATGCAGAAACAGGTGTTGCAAATGGTGGTGTTGAATATGATCCGGAACGAACATCATGGGTGGGAAATCCTAATTACTGGTATCGTCCTAATGGCAATCGTTGGGAAATGTTAGGCAGTGAAAACTGGATGGCAAAAGGTTTAGATGATTATGGTTATACCCATCAACATTCTGTATCTGTAAATGGTGGTTCAGAGAAAACACAGTATTATTTATCTGGAGGATATTATGGAAATAAGGGTATTTTAAAGTATGGACCAGACAATCACGACCGTGTTAATTTAAGAATGACGCTTAATACAGAGTTTAATAAATATCTTTCTGCTGATGTGCTGGTTTCTTATGAAGCAAATACAACAAAAGAATCTGCTTATGGAAGTGCTAATGTACTAAGCTTGCTTTATTCAAACCGTGGTCGTCAAGCAATTTATCAACCAGAAGAGGATCTTTATTTTGAAACGAATCCTTATAATGGAGATTTGCATGTAAATCCGATTGATGTTATGAAGAATTCCGGACTTAATAAATCTCGTACCGAGTATTTTACAGGAAAATTCGGATTAAAAGTACAAAATATAGTAAAAGGGCTGACATTAGATTTAAATTTTTCGCGTAGAGCAAGTTATTATGCATATGAAGCGAATAGACGTAAATTAGTGTATTATGGGAAGGATAAACTTGGAGTAAGAAGAAATACAGGAACTGGATATGTAACCAAAACCAAGAACAATGCTTATCAGGATAAGTATGAGGCCTTACTTAATTATACATATAAAATTGATGGACATTCATTCCATGCATTAGGAGGAGCTTCCTATGAGCAATATCTGAAAGATCAAATTACTGGTACTGCCAGAAACATGTTGTCTGACGATTTCTTTAGTTTTAATTTTTATGATAATGCAGATGCGGCTAATACCACTCTTTCTGATTTAATTGCGCCTTGGAAAATGGCATCTTTATTTGGTCGTATAGATTATAACTGGGCCGAACGATATTTGATTGAAGGAGTAATCCGTTATGATGGTAGTTCACGTTTAGCACCAGGTCGCCGATGGGATATATTCCCTTCTGTATCGGCTGGGTGGCGTGTTAGTGAAGAACCTTTCTTCAAGAAAACCCCTGTAGCTAACTATATTAATAATTTGAAACTTCGTGCATCTTGGGGAGAATTGGGTAATAGTTCTGCACTTTCTAGTTATTTCCCTTATTTAGGGTTGATAACAAGTAAAAATAGCAATGAAAGTAGTGCTGCTACCATGAAACTACTTGGTAACCCTGTGTATTGGCAATCCATTATGGTATCTCAGAATTTAACTTGGGAAATATTGGAATCGAAAAACATAGGTGTAGACATGGGTTTACTTGATAATCGTTTAAATCTTGGATTTGAGTATTATTGGAAAAAGAATAAAAACATGATGACTGACCTGAAAGTTGGAAATATTGTAGGGGTAGCTACTCCATATCAAAATACAGGTCAATTGAATTCATGGGGATGGGAAATTACTGCTAGTTGGAACGATAAAATAGGCGAAGTTTCTTATCAAATAGGTGCAAATTTACATGATCCCAAAAATGAATTAGTTCGTTTTGAAGGAGCTACTGTATTGAAAGCCGGATTAAATAACACAGTTATTGGTTATCCTGTAAACTCTATTTTTGGATATCAAACAGATGGATATTGGAGTAGTAGACAGGAATATTTAGATTATAAAGCAGCTAACCCTGGATATCAAACTGTTAAAAGTGATAATCTGGTTACAGGAGGTGATGTGAAATATATTGCTCAAGGCGCCGCCGACCATACAGTACAAGCTGGTAGTACCTTAGAACAGCCAGGAGATATTATTTATCTGGGTAATACTAACCCTCGTTATCTTTTTGGTATTAACCTAGCTGTTCAATGGAAGGGGTTTGATTTGGCTCTCGACTTTCAGGGAGTTGGTAAGCGTAATCTCCTAATTAGTAATGAAGCTATTATGCCTTTCCAAGCTTCGCAGAATATGCCTTGGAAAATTCATTTGGACTATTGGACTGTAGATAATCCAAATGCATTTTTCCCGCGAATTATCAATCAAAATGATATGAACTATCAGGTGTCTGATAAATGGGTACAAGATGGAGCTTACATTCGTTTAAAAAATGTTCAATTAGGGTATACTATTCCTATACGTAGAAATATCTTAGAAAATCTGCGTGTATACATTGCAGGTACTGATGTTTGGGAACACACTAATTTGTTATCAGTGTTCGACCCTGAAGTTAAAAATGATATTAAGAGAACTTATTACCCGTTCTTCCGCACTTGGACAGCAGGAGTTAACATAACATTCTAAAAGAAAAAGAATATGAAAAAAATATTATATATATGCACACTGTTTTGCGTAATAATGCTGGCTGGATGTGATGATTTATTAGATGTTACACCTGGCTCGGAATTAACAGATGATGGTTTCTGGAAATCAGCAAAAGATTTTGAAGGAGCCTGCAACAAACTATATTATGATTTAGGAGGTTGGAGTAATGATACGCGTGCCGATGAATTGGTTGGTAAAAGTTCGGATGATATAAGTTCTGGAAACAGTACAATTAAATCAGGTAATAGCAACTGGAAAAATAGGTATTCATATATTTATGTAGCCAATAATATTATAGATAAAGGCTTGAAAGCATCTGTTGCCGAGAGTGTGCGCGACAGGTGGTTGGCAGAAGCTTATTTTTTTCGTGCCTATCATTATTTTGAATTGGTGAAAAAATATGGTGATGTACCATTAATATTGAAGATATTTACAAGTACTTCGGACCCAGACTTAAAGATGGGGCGTACTCCGCGTGAAACAGTGATTCAACAATGTTATACGGATTTAGAATTTGCTATTAAATATCTGCCAGATCATAAAGATTTACCCACTTCCGAGTTAGGGCGTCGCCGGGTAAGCACTTCGTCGGCTTTAGGTATGATAGTACGTATTGGTTTGTATGAGGGTACTTTTCGGAAATATCATGGAGGAAACGATGCGGCAGAACATCTGAAAAAATCTATTAATGCATTTGAACGACTAGATGCCAAAGGTTATCATAAATTATTTGAAGATTTTAATGAGGTGTTTTCCTATAAAAATGAAGCAAATAATGTAAACAGGGAAATTATTTTTGGTAAGCCATATGGTGAAAATGATTTTGCAACAGTAACTACAGGACATATGAATACGCGAGAATTGGAGGGGAATTTTGCTTTAACTCGTAATATCCTTGATCTTTTCCTTTATGCTGATGGACTTCCAATGAGTAAAACAGCTTTGAAAGTTGAAAAAGAGACTTCAATGAATAATATTGTAGGTTTAGATACTGATGGAAATCCATTACCCAATGATAAAGGCCAACGTGATCCTCGTTTATTAAAAACAATCTGGACATTTAATGATGCTGTAGAATATGAAAGCTTTATGGGCTGGTCGGAAGCTGGCAAAGGTAAATATCATCCATTCGATTCGCAACGTCCCAAAGGATATATTTGTAAAAAAGCGTTTTTTGGTTCTATGTGGTCAAATAGCCTTGGTAACAAAGATTTTACAGATAAAATATTAATTCGTTATGCCGAGATGTTGGTATCATATGCAGAAGCCCTTTATGAATTGAATGGAAGTATTACAGATGCACAATTAGATGCCACAATTAATAAACTGCGCGAGCGTGTTGGCTTTAATATTCCACTAACCAACGACTTTGTTACTAAAAACGGATTGGATATGTTAGAGGAAATTCGACGTGAACGTACAGTCGAGTTAATGGCAGAAGGATTCCGTTATGACGATATCATTCGATGGAAAACAGCAGAAAAGGTTCTTCCAGTAGCGATGATTGGACCTTATTGTAGCCCGGATGAGGTACAAACAACAGCTACATATGAGGATAGTAAAAAACGTTTAACTGATTCAGAAGGGAAAATAGATGGTACTTTTGCTTATGACCAGCAAGGCGTTTATGTTATTGAATATGCCAATACTCGTAAGTTTAATCCCAAACGTGATTATCTGTATCCAATTCCAACAGATGAAATAGCTTATTCAGATGATAATATTACGCAGAATCCGGAATGGTAATAATTTAAAAAGTATATAAGATGAAAAAAGTATTATATATGTTCGCAATTATTGCGACAACATTGTGTGTCATTAGCTGTGGAGATGATGAATGGTCAACAAATCCAGAGTATGAGCACATTTATTATGTAGGTTTTTACAAATCGTATGTTCATAGTCAGCAGTTGCAATACAATATTGCTGCTGATGGTACTGCTCAGTGGCGTTATTATGTAAGTGCTTCTGTACAAAGTGCATGGGAGAAAACAGGAACAGATGGGGTTAGTAGCAATATTCCTATTGATCTTCATAGCCAGTTAAAATATCAATATGATATTATAGCTTATTTTTATGTAGCTAATGACGAAGGCTCAAATTTGGTTGCTGGTACAGATTATATCGTAGTGGATGAGACGGGAAATACAATATCCTCATCTGATGGAAAATATGCGCTAACATGGTCGCAGGCCAATAAAGAAAAACGCAAAAATATCAGAATAAAGCGTTTAACTTCAGCAACTGGTGTGTTGAAAGTGAATACACTTCGTACAAAACCTATCATTACAAATGACGATTTTGTTGAAACTACTAGTAATAACATTACCAATCAATACGAAGTTCGTGGTTTAAGTCACGACTGGAATACACAAACAGTTACTTTCGAGTAGGTATTAGGTACCTTATTTTGCAAATTTAAGCTTAGGTAATTGATTTGTTTAGGAGTGGCAGGAAGCTGATTCCTGCCACTCTTCTTAAATGGTTTTAAAAAAACAAGTGATTTGGAAATATAGTTGTAATTGTTTAATTTAATTTCTGTTGTTATGAAAACAAAAATTTGGTTTACTACGATTTTTGTGATATTGTTTGCAGCATGCAACAATGAGGAAATGGAATATAATCAACCCAACGAGGAGATTGATTATATTAGTATTATTGAAGCTATGGGGTTTAATACAGAAGGAATTGTTGAGGATGAAGAGAGCTTTACTGTTGAAGGGGATATTATTTTATTAAAAGAGGAGTTGCCTCGTTATCAATTAACAAAAACACGGCAGGCAAGATACCAATATATTGTTGCCCCTTCTCGACAAAATAATATTCGTATTTATGTTGAACCTTCTCTTAATTTGGGATGGAGACATGCTACCGATTGGGCTATAGCTGCCTGGAATTGTGCTGGTTCCAATATAAAGTTTACTCTTGGATCAGTTTCATCTTATGATATTAGAATTTATAACGGAAACTATGGTAACAACACTTCAGTGGTTGCTAGTGCTGCATATCCATACTCTTCAGGTGCACCGGGAGATATCCTAAAGATAAATACCCACTTCGATAATATGACAACAGCAGAGAAAGCATATGTGCTTATTCACGAACTTGGACATACAATCGGTTTCACACATTCAAACTGGAGAGAATCAGGTAATGCTACCGGAATTGAAATCCCAGGAACTCCTTCTTCTTCGCAAACATTGCCAGAAACAAATCCTGAAATAATAGCTTCTGTAATGTATTCGCATTCAGGTGGACGTCGTTGGGATTTGGAACAGTTTACGTATTATGATATTTATGCTGCTAAAGCAGTATATCCAATGCCAAGTGGAATAACTTGTTCAGGACCACTTTCTATCGGACCAAACAGGAGCGGGATCTATACTCTTCAAAATTTGCCATCAAATGCTTCTGTACGTTGGTCCATTAGTCTTGGTAATTTGAGTTTGGGTTCAACGAATTCGTCTTCTGTTGTAGTGTATAACAACAATGACAATGAAGAAGGTTATGGAAAACTAACAGCTTTCATCACATCTCCAAGTGGTAATTATACAGTAACTAGAAACATAGCTCATATACGTTGGAGCGATTATACATACTTTACTTTGGAAGGGGGTGAATTTAGGAATGTAGTATGGAAAGTTTCTCAGGGAGATGTTGCAGATTATACAGGACAGCATTGGGCACAGATAAACCTAGGATTATCTGGATACCAAACAGCAACAGTTAAATGTAGGGCTGTAGATTATAGTGGACATATATATGAATTTGAGGAAACATTTAATAATGAAAAATTGGTGAATGACTTTGATGGTACATACCAATAATTCTTTATGTATGATTTGTTTATGTTAAAAAGATTGTTTTTCATGAAACTATTTGCTTCTTACTTTCTTCTAACCTTACTTTCTCTGCCTGTGTTGGCAGGCAGAGAAACCAAAACCATCAACAGCGGTTGGAAGTTCCGCAAAGCCGATACCTGGGAAACCGTTTCGCTTCCCCACACCTGGAACACCGATGCTTACACACACAAGGATTATTATAAAGGAGTTGGATGGTACGAGAAACAGCTTCAACTACCACAGGAATGGGCCAACAAGCAATTATTTCTGAAATTCGAAGCAGCCAGTAAATCGGCCGAAGTATATATAAACAATAAGTTGGTTGGCACACATAAAGGGGGCTATACTGCTTTTACCTTTGATATTACTTCTTATTGCTCTTTTACCACTCCCAATACTATAACTGTTAAAGTTGATAATTCAACCTTAGATACACCACCCATATCGGGCGATTTTACCTTTTTTGGTGGAATTTACCGGGATGTATGGCTCATAGCTACATCCAAACAACACTTCGATCTGCAGAACCTGGGTTCTGGAGGAATATATATTGAAACACCCGAAGTAACCGCTGAGCAAGCATCACTGCAAATTAAAAGCCTTATAAAGAATGATGCTGCCGATAAAAAACGGCTACTGGTGGAGCATACCATTTCATCGCCCGATGGTGAAGTTCTGCAATCTCTGAAAAGAACTGTCACAGTAAATCCCAGCGAAACCTTTTCGCTTCTGGAAAAAGCAAACCCCATACTTAACCCCAAGTTATGGACACCCGAAACCCCTTATCTATATAAAGTAGAATCCGTAATAAAAGATGCCCGTACAAAAGAAATAATAGATATACAAAATAACCACACCGGATTTCGTTGGTACAAGTTCGATGCAGAAGAAGGATTCTTCTTGAATGGCAAGCCCTACAAGTTGAATGGAATCTGCCGCCATCAGGATCAGAAACCTATTGGTGTAGCCCTTACCGACGAAATGCACCGCCGCGACATGCTACTGATGAAAGAAATGGGAGCCAACTTTATACGTATATCACACTATCCGCAAGATAACGCCATACTTGAACAATGCGATAAACTGGGCATGCTGGTATGGGAAGAAATACCCATCATCGACATAGTGCCCGATACCGATGGATACGCCGAAACTTGCGAAACAAACCTGCGCGAAATGATTCGGCAGCATTATAATCACCCATCGGTTATCACCTGGGGGTATATGAATGAAATTCTTTTAGTAACTTTGCGTCGCTATAAAGGCGAAGAGCTTAAACCAGTATTAAACAGAACACTGGAATTAGCAAACAGGTTAGAAAAAGTATTGAAAGAAGAAGATGCTTACCGGGTAAGCACAATGGCGTTTCATGGAAGCAATCAATACAACGAAGTAGGATTAGGCAACATCACCGATGTGGTAGGTTGGAATCTTTATCAGGGATGGTATGGCGGACAACTGGAAGGGTTCGACCGTTTCCTCGATGAACAACACCAGAAATATCCTACACACCCTATCATAGTAAGCGAGTATGGGGCAGGATCGGATAAACGAATACATTCGTTTGAACCTAAAAGCTTTGATTTCAGCATTGAATATCAACAAAAATACCTGGAACATTATCTTCCTGCTATGGAAAAAAGAAACTTTGTTGCCGGCAGTACCCATTGGAATTTCATTGATTTCTCATCGGCCTTGCGCGATGAGTCTATGCCGCGTATTAATAACAAAGGATTGGTTTATGCCGATAGAACCCCCAAAGATGTGTACTATTATTATAAAGCAATGTTCCGCAAAGACACTCCGGTTTTACACATTGCCTCGCGCGACTGGTCTCGCCGATCGGGCATTCAAACAGGAAACAATGCCGTTGTACAACCAGTTAAGATTTACACCAACCTGCCCGAAGTAGAACTGTGGCTCAATGGAAAATCGCTAGGCACAAAGAAAAGCAGTAATTGTACAGTGGTTTACGATGTACCTTTTGAAAAAGGAACCAATACACTGAGAACCACAGATACATCCAATAATCAGGAAGATGTAATGACTATACAGTTTAATCCTGTTCCGGATATACTAACCACCGAGAATATGAGGAGGCTGGAACTGGCCATAAATGTAGGTAGCAATTGTTTCTATACCAGCGACGAGAGCAACCTAACCTGGTTGCCCGATCGCATGTACAACAAAGGAAGCTGGGGATACGTGGATGGTAATGAAGAATCGCGCCAGACAGGCACACAAACCGAAATTCACAATACACTAGATGGTCCGTTGTTCCAAACATTGCGTACCAACCCGGGAAGCTATCAGTTTGATGTGCCTGCAGGAGAGTACGAACTTGAATTGCTGTTTGCCGATATATTCAAGCCACAAGAAAACCTGGTATATCAGTTGGGGCAACCTGCAACCGAAGCAAGTGCTGGAAATATGTTTACTGTATATGCAAATAACTGCAAAATAGAATATGCCTTTTCACCGGGCGATGAAGTTGGATACTTCCAGGCAATACGAAAACGTTTTGTTGTATCTGTAACGGATTGTAACGGTTTGAATATCCGGTTCGAGAATATTCATGGAAAAAGTTTCTTGAATGGGTTAAAGCTAAGAAAATTATAATGTGACACAAAAGTGACACGCTGTGACGCACATTGACACAAAAGTGACACGTGACAAATGGCGTGACACAAAAGTGACACCGTGTAAAAAGCCCAATCGCTCTTTGCTTTAGTTACGAATTGTAAGCAATTACCCCGGCAGGGGTAATATGTGCATAACCCCGGGTGAGCAAAGCGTAACCCGGGGTCTATAACTCCCTTGATTTCCTGAGCTCCGAAGGAGTTCAACCCTTTCAGGGCTGTTTTGAGTGGGGGTTTAGCCTACCCCGGGTTACGCTTTGCTCACCCGGGGTTATGCATAGTTAAAGCCCTTCGGGCTTATGCTACTTTAAAGACCTCTAAAGCAGCAATTGATAGCTGAAATTATGAACATAAAAGAACAGTTATGAACATTAATAGATATATCATGAAAAAAACAGTACTTTTTATTACAACACTCTTAGTTAGTGTTATGCTATCTGCACAATCTATGTGGGATATCAAACACTTGGAAAGCGTTAAAGCATCCATAAACGATCCGGCCTACAACAAAACCTACCAATATTTAATTAAAGAGGCCGATAGGATAATGGATATAGAACCCTTGTCGGTAATGATGAAAGATAAAACCCCGGCCAGTGGTGATAAACACGACTATATGAGTCAGGCACGCTATTACTGGCCCAATCCTAATAAGCCCGATGGAATGCCCTATATTGCACGCGATGGCGAATCGAACCCCGAACTGGAAAAACTGGACCGTAACCGATTGGGCGATTTAGCCGGACGGGTTACTGCGCTTTCATTGGCATGGTATTTCAGTGGCGACGAAAAGTATGCGCAGAAAGCAACCGAACTTATCCGTGTGTGGTTTTTCAATAAGGCAACTAAAATGAATCCCAACCTTAATTACGCTCAGGTAATACCCGGACGCGATAATGATAAGGGGCGTTGCTATGGGGTTATTGATGCCTATTCCTTTGTTGAAATGTTGGATGCTGTGCAATTACTTGAAAAATCAAAGGCTTTTACCACTAAAGATTCTAAGCAATTAAAAGATTGGTTTGGTAAGCTGGTAAACTGGATGTTAACCAGCGAACAGGGTAAGGAAGAAAGTATTCAGAAAAACAATCACAGTGTAGCTTATGATGCACAGGTTATAGCTTATGCACTATACTCGGGCAATACTAAGATAGCCGAACAATTCATCAATGAGTTTCCTGAGAAACGCATCTTCAAACAAATTGAACCCGATGGTCGTCAGCCGCAAGAGTTGAGAAGAACACTTGCTTTTGGTTACTCGCAATACAACCTCAGCCACATGATTGATATCTTCCTGATGGCACGCAGCATTAACCTTTCTATCGACGATGCTACTTCGGCCGATGGAAGAAACTTTTATAAAGCAGTAGAATTTCTGGCTCCCTATTATGGAAAAGAGCCAGCCGATTGGCCTTATCAACAAATCAGTGAGTGGGATTATAAACAGGCTGAGTTTGGTAAAGACCTCTATCGCATCTACACGTTCAATAACACACATACAGATTATCTTCAACTGTTTCGTCAAAACCAACGAATTAACTGGGCCGACCGCTTTATGTTACTTTACTACAAAGCCGAAGTAACCGATAATGTTTTTGCTTTTGCCGATGAACAGCTCAGATATGCAATGAAGTGTGCCGATGAAGCAAAGAAAACAGCCACCAACAAGCTACTGGTTAGCCCCCGCACAGTAGAAAAAGATGGTAGCCTGCGACTGGTTGCCCCTCGCGACTGGTGTTCCGGTTTCTTTCCAGGTAGTTTGTGGCATACATTTGCTTATACAAAGAGTGACTATTGGCGCTGGCAAGCTATTAGTTACACCTGGCCCATTGAGCAAATGAAGAACTACAAAGGTACGCACGATTTAGGTTTCCTTATTAACTGTTCCTTTGGTAAGGCATACGAATTAATCGGTGAACGCTCTTATAAAGATGTGAACCTGCAAGCTGCAAAATCTCTTGTAACGCGTTACAATGATAAGATTAAGGCCATTCGATCGTGGGATTGGACTCCCAAGGGATGGCAGTTCCCTGTGATTATTGATAACATGATGAATCTGGAACTTCTGTTCTGGGCTACACAAGAGACAGGCGATTCCATCTATCACAAGATTGCAGTGAACCATGCAAACACCACTTTGAAGAATCACTTCCGGGCAGATCATTCGTCCTATCATGTTATAGGATACGATACCATTACCACACAAGCCCACATGAAAATAACTCATCAAGGCATTGCCGACGAATCTGTATGGAGCCGCGGCCAAGGATGGGGATTGTATGGATATACCATGTGTTACCGTTTTACAAAAGATCCTGCTTATTTGCAACAGGCTGAAAATATCGCTTCATTCTTCTTTAACCTGAAAAATATGCCTACAGATTTAATTCCATATTGGGATATGAACGACCCTGCTATACCACAGGCTTTTCGTGATGCTTCGGCTGCGGCAGTAATTGCTTCTGCTTTGTACGAGCTGGCTACTTATGTGTCTCAGGAGAAGGCAACTCAATATCTTGCGTGGGCAAATACAATTACCAATAATCTTTATGCCCACTATCAGGCTGAGCCGGGAACAACTAAAGGATTCCTTTTGCTCCATTCTACCGGAAATTATCCAAAGAACGACGAGATTGATGCACCAATATCGTATGCCGATTATTATTATCTGGAAGCGCTGTTGAGGAGAGTTGGTATTGCTAATTATTAGTAGCCTATTTTAAAAAACACCATGCAAAGAATCACCCTATTATTCTTTATAACCTTTAGCTGTCTGCTCCATATAACAGCAACAGTTATCCCCACTACCCAGAAAACCCGTTTAAATGATAACTGGGAATTCATCCGTCAGGATATGGGGAGTGTTTGGGAAGTAATGCGTCCCTTCCGTGCTGGTCAACCAGAATCTGTACCGTTGTGGACACCAGTAACCTTGCCTCATTGCTTCAATGCCGATGATGCAGTAGACCCCGATGTAAATTACTACCAAGGTGCCGGTTGGTACAAAACCCAACTCGAACTGAACAGTCCGTATCCACAAGGACGAATCCTGTTAGAGTTTGAAGGAGCCGGACAACGTACAGAAGCATATATCTACACTACCAAGGTGGGAAGTCATGTAGGTGGATACGATGGTTGGGCAGTAGACATCACCGATGCAGTGAAAGAATTTGCGCAAACCAACGAATACACCGAACGTTTTAAAGGTAAAATACCAGTAGCCATCCGTTGCGATAATACAAGGGATACAGAAATTATTCCTTCGGATATGTCCGACTTTAACCTCTATGGCGGGCTTTACCGTTGTCGATGAAAAGGGTAGGATAGGAGAACTTTCCATTCAAACCTCCTTCTATAACCCAACAAATAAAGATAGAAATGGAATCTTGACGCTAACTGTAAAACATCCGTCGGGGAAAGAAATCATCAAGCAATCTCAAACCTATTCCCTGAAAGATGATGTTACCTTACTAAATACCCAACTAAAGAAACCCGCTTTGTGGGATGTAGATAATCCTCAACTATACACCTGCGAAATAGAGTTGGAGGTTGATGGGCAGAAGCTAACTGCAACCAATCGTTTTGGGTTCCGTCACTTTGAATTCAAAGAAAAAGGCCCTTTCCATCTGAATGGAAGGAGAGTTTTGCTTAAAGGAACTCATCGGCACGAAGATCATGCCGGACTAGCTGCCGCGCTTACCGAGGAATTGATGGTAAAAGAAATGCAGCTCATTAAAGATATGGGAGCCAACTTTATCCGCTTGGGGCATTACCAACAATCGGATATCGCCCTCCGTTTATGCGATGAATTGGGCATACTTGTATGGGAGGAAATCCCCTGGTGCCGTGGCGGACTGGGTGGCGAAAGCTACAAGCAGCAGGCCCGCGATATGCTCACAAATATGGTTAAGCAGCATTATAACCACCCTTCGGTTATTCTTTGGGGAATGGGAAATGAAAACGACTGGCCGGGCGACTTTGAGTATTTCGATAAAGAAGCCATCCGCACATTTATGAAAGAACTGCATAACCTGTCGCACCAATTAGACAATAACCGACTGACAGCTATTCGTCGTTGCGAGTTCTGCAAAGATATTATTGATGTGTACGCACCTTCAATCTGGGCAGGATGGTACAGCCGTAAGTTTACCGATTATCGCGAAATGAGCGATAAAGGCATTGAAGGAACCACACGTTTCTTCCACGCAGAGTGGGGAGGCGATAGCCATGCACGCCGTCATGCAGAAGGAGATTTTAAAGATGTAAGCAACGCAGCTAACCGGGGCGACTGGTCGGAGTCGTACATCATTCGCCTGTTCGATTGGCATCTGAAAGAGCAAGAAACCATGCCCTACTTAACCGGTGCAGCTTTCTGGACATTCAAAGACTTTTCTACTCCCCTGCGACCGGAGAATCCTGTTCCTTATGTAAATCAGAAAGGTGTTGTTGAACGCGATCTTACTCCCAAAGAAAGCTACTATGTTTTCCAATCTTATTGGGCAGATAAACCAATGATTCACATTTACGGTCATACCTGGCCTGTACGTTGGGGCGAAAGAAATGAAGAGAAAGAAATACTGGTTTACTCCAACTGTTCCGAGGTAGAACTGTTTGTAAACGGTATATCGCAAGGTAAAAAGAAACGCAATAGTCAGGATTTCCCTGCAGCAGGATTGCATTGGTATGTTCCGCTCAGCGAAGGTGATAATCATATTGAAGCTGTGGGCTATGCTGGAAAGCAACGTTTAACCGATGAAATCCATCAGGAATACCAAACAGAAAAATGGGGCGCTCCGGCAAATATCTCCTTAACATCCAAACAATTGAATGAAAACGAATGGTTAGTAACCGCCGAACTATTGGATGCAAATAATGTTCGTTGTCTGGATGCCCGCAACTACATTGAGTTTGATTTTGCAGGCGATATTATTCTTTTGGATAACCAAGGCACCTCTACCGGATCAAGAAAAGTACAGGCATATAATGGTAAGGCCAGTATAAAAATAACAAAAAAGGAAAATTTAACCGTTAACGCACACATTTGTGCTAAATCGAGTAACTTACCTTCTAAATTTATACATATATTTGCACCACACTAATCAATTGAGTATTGAGTTGTGAGTATTGAGTTATGAGTTTTGAGTGATGCCACATGGCTAAAACTCACAACTCAATACTCATTACTCAATACTCAGAACTCAAAAACTTAAAAACTTAAAATAACATGGGAAACTTATTTTGCATTAAAGACAAAGTAGTCCTGATTACCGGTGGATCTGGTATTTTAGGAAGAGTTATCGGTAAATATCTTGCAGGCGAGGGTGCTAAAGTAGTAATTCTCGACAGAGATGAAAAGGCCGGCATTGAATTGGTTGACGATATTAAAAAAGAAGGTGGTGAAGCGTCATTCTTTGCAACCGATGTACTGAATAAAGAAGTTCTGGAAAAGAACCGCGAAGACATTCTGACCAAATATGGTCGTATTGATGTTTTGCTTAATGCAGCAGGCGGTAACATGGCTGGTGCAACGATTGGACCCGACCAAACATTCTTTGATTTGCAAGTAGATGCTTTCAAGAAAGTGCTCGATTTAAATTTGGTAGGTACAGTATTACCCACACAAATATTCTTGAAACCCATGGTGGAACAAAAATCAGGAAGCATTGTAAACTTCTCGTCCATGGCCGCTTTCCGTCCTATGACCCGCGTTGCCGGATATGCTGCTGCTAAAGCTGGTATCTCTAACTTTACAAAATATATGGCTACAGAAGTAGCAACAAAATTTGGTGAAGGCATTCGTGTAAATGCAATTGCACCGGGATTCTTCCTAACTCAACAAAACAAAGACCTGTTAACTAATCCTGATGGTTCATGGACTCAACGTGGACAGGATGTGATTCGTCAAACTCCATTCGGCCGTATGGGTCGTCCCGAAGAACTGTGTGGAACCATTCACTACCTTATCAGTGAAGCTGCAAGCTTTGTTACTGGTACAGTAGCCGTTGTTGATGGTGGATTTGAAGTATTTGCAATGTAAAATTAGTTGTGAGTAATGAGTTTTGAGTAATGAGCTTTGAGTAATGAGTGCCATGCGGCATCGTAACTCATAACTCATAACTCATAACTCATAACTCATAACTCATAACTCATAACTCAAAACTCAACTTATATGATTTTATGTGAGCAAACCTGGCGCTGGTATGGGCCAAATGATCCGGTTAGCCTCTGGGATATAAAACAAGCAGGAGCAACAGGAGTAGTTACAGCATTGCATCATATTCCTAATGGTGAAGTGTGGACTGTAGAAGAAATACAAAAACGTATTAACGAAGTAGAAGCTGTAGGTTTACGCTGGTCGGTAGTAGAAAGTGTACCTGTACACGAACATATTAAAACCCAAACCGGCGACTTCCAGAAGTATATCGACAATTATAAAGAAAGCCTTCGTAATTTGGGTAAATGCGGAGTGGATGTTGTTACTTACAACTTCATGCCGGTTTTGGACTGGACACGTACCAATCTGGCCTACGAATTACCTGATGGCTCAAGAGCCTTGCGCTTTGAACGGGCCGCTTTTATGGCATTCGATCTTTTCATGTTGAGACGTCCCGGTGCTGAAGCTGAATATTCTGATGAAGATAAGGCCAAAGCCAAAGCTCGTTACGAGCAGATGGACGAAGCCGAAAAACAATTAATCATTCGCAATATCATTGCCGGACTTCCTGGCTCGGAAGAAAGCTTCACCCTTGAACAATTTCAGGAAGCACTAGACCGATATAAGGATATTGATGCAGAGAAACTTCGTTCCAACTTGATCTATTTCCTTAGCGAGATAGCCCCGGTTGCCGATGAAGCCGGAGTAAAACTGGTTATTCATCCGGACGATCCTCCTTATCCTATCTTGGGATTACCACGTATATTAAGTACTGCCGAAGATTTTCAAAAGATTATTGATGCTGTGCCCAATGAATCGAACGGATTGTGTTTGTGTACCGGTTCCTTCGGAGTAAGCAGTGCCAATGATCTGGAAGGAATGATGAAACGTTTTGCCGATCGGATAAACTTTGTACACCTTCGTAGCACACAACGCGATGCAGAGGGTAACTTCTACGAAGCTAATCACCTTGAGGGCGATGTGGATATGTATCATGTAATGAAGGCATTCTTCGAACTTCAACAAAGAAGACAGGTATCTATTGCAATGCGTCCCGACCACGGTCATCAGATGATAGACGATTTGAAGAAGAAAACTAATCCGGGATACTCTTGTATTGGCCGCCTTCGCGGACTAGCAGAACTTCGCGGGTTAGAGTTGGGGATAGCTAAATCGCATCCGGAATATAATAAATAAGAAGCGGATTTATTAAAAAGGACTCGTCATTCTGGATGACGAGTCCTTTTTTAATTAACCTTACTTCAAATCAAAAGGCACCACCCCTTTGATATCCGTTGCCGAAGCAGCCACTACTGCCTCAAACTTACCAGGCTCGGCTACCCAAGCTTTTTGAGCAGGATCGTAGAAGCTTAATGCATCTTTAGCAATGGTAAACGAAACTTGTTTTTCTTCTCCCGGAGCCAGTTTCACTTTCTTAAAGGCTTTCAGCTCTTTAACGGGACGAGGCAACGAAGATTTCTTATCACTGATGTATAACTGCACCACTTCTTGGCCTTCAATAGAACCGGTATTCTTAACTGTAACATTAAAAGTGATGGTTTCATCGGCCGAAATTACTTTCTTGTTTGCTGATGGTTTACCATATTCAAAGGTAGTATAGCTTAAACCGTGACCAAAGGCAAAAAGAGGTTTGCTTTTCTTCTGCATATCGGCCCAACGGTAACCAACAAAGATGCCTTCGTTATAAATAACATCAATTGTATCTCTTTTATTTGCCAGTTGAGTAGGGTCGCCAGGATATACACCTAACTTATGCGCACCAACATCGTCCAGTTTCATTGGGAATGTAAAAGGAAGTTTTCCCGATGGATTGGCATCACCAACCAATACAGAAGCCAATGCACTACCAGTTTCGGAACCTAAGAACCAACCTTGTACAATGGCAGGAACTTCGTTTACCCAAGGCATAGCAACAGCATTACCCGAGATGTTTACCACAACCAGATTCTTGTTTGCCTTAGCCAGTTGGCTGATTACTTTATTCTGATTGTAAGGAAGTTCAAGATGATTACGGTCGGCACCTTCGCAGTCCTGATGATTACTCTTATTTAAACCACCGATGAATATTACGTAATCTGCACTTTTTGCCACTTCAACAGCTTCGGCAAGCAGAACATCGAACGAACGGGTTTCGGATAAATCCTGACCCGACACAACACCGTTGTAGCTACCTGTAGGGTCGCCTACATAACCGCGGGCATATACAGCCTCGGCTTGTGAACCTACTCTGTTACGGATACCATCGAGAGGAGATATTTCATATTTCACTTTCAAAGAAGAACTACCACCACCTACTGTCATCATCTTTACGGCGTTTTCACCGATAACAGCAATGCGTTTGGCAGTGTTTAAATTGATGGGTAATACATTGTTTTTATTCTGCAACAGTACAATACCTTCTTCACCAATACGTTTACCAGCCAAGCCATGTTCGGGAGAGTTGAGCGATCCTAAAGGCTTGTTCTTATTCATTGAAGTACGGAAGCCCAAACGAAGTACCCGGCGCACTTTATCGTCCAGTTCTTTAGTGCCTACCTTGCCCGATTTAATCAGTTCTAGGTAAGGGTTAGCCATCAGGTAATTATCGTAAGCATTGGTTGCCCCCATGGTAAGTCCGTCTGTCCATGTTCCAAATTCAAGGTCAAGGCCGTTGTAAATAGCCTGCATGGTATCGTGGGTGCCTCCCCAGTCGGATACAACTGCACCATCAAATCCCCATTCACCTTTTAATATATCATTCAAAAGGTATTGGTTGTGGCACAAATGTTGGTTCTTATAAAGGTTATAAGCACTCATAATAGTCCATGTTTTTCCTTCCTGAACGGCTGCTTTAAAGGCAGGCAGGTAGATTTCGTACAATGCACGATCGTCCAGGATAACATTGCTTGTGTGGCGGTTAAATTCCTGATTGTTCAAGGCATAGTGTTTAACGCAGGTTGCTACACCATTCTCCTGAACACCTTTAATATAAGGTACAACCATTTTCGAAGCCAGATAAGGGTCTTCGCCCATGTATTCAAAGTTACGTCCGTTCAATGGAGTACGATAGATGTTTACCCCAGGACCTAACAGTACATCCTTTTCGCGATAACGGGCCTCTTCACCGATAGATTTTCCGTACAGGTAAGACATGTCTTCGTTCCATGTAGCTGCCAAACAGGTTAATGCCGGGAAAGCAATACAGGAGTCGTTGGTCCATGCAGCCTGTTCCCATTCATCCCACAATACTTCGGGACGGATACCGTGAGGACCATCGGTCATCCAAAGTTCAGGAATACCTAAACGGGGAACTCCAGCAGAGCTGAATTTAGATTGAGCGTGGATGATGGCAATCTTTTCTTCCAACGTCATCCGCTTTAATGCGTCTTCAACTCTGTCTTCAATAGGGGCAGAGTCGTTTAAATAAACCGGCTGTTGCGCGAAGACGGGAAGCGCAAGCAGCGATAATCCGAATACAATCTGTTTGATTTTCATGATTTTATTTTTTATAGTTTGGTGATACCCTCTATTTAGTAATGGAGGCCAACGGCCTCTATGCAGTAGCGTAGGGCAAAGCCCTACGTTGGCATATGATATTGCATTGTGACCCCAACGGGGTCAACTTTTAAACATTGCGTTGACCCCGTTGGGGTCAATGTGATGCTGTTTCGGATACGTAGGGCTTTGCCCTACGCTACGTGCGCCCCGCATGAGCAGCGCGCACTTGCGTGCAAGCTATTAAAAAGCCGCAAATATACAAATGATTTGTGTTA
>NZ_QVMJ01000069.1 GCF_010500955.1 Bacteroides sp. 519 | reverse complement strand
CTCGTATATTTGCATCATTAATGATCCGTTATTTCTCCGAGTGTTGTATATTCGTAGTTAATACGGAAAAGAATAGTCTCTCAATTGTGCCTAGATACGTTTGTCGATATCCTCACAGAGAATTCAGGAGACTATTCTTTATTTTCCATTTAGTTTGAACAAGGTACTTAGGGATATAAGTTTTTCTTATAATCTCGCATAATTTACGAGAGAAGACAATGTGGGAGATTCCGTTATTCATTTATTTGATTATGATTATGAAAACAGGAGTAATAAAACAAGTGGTAGGGATTGATATCTCTAAAGACGATTTTCAGGTTTGTTTTAGTGTATTAACAGACAACTTAGATGTTAAGATTCGAGCTAGCCGTAAGTTCAAGAATACACAAGATGGATTTGATAGTTTTTGTGATTGGTTTTCCTCCAAACAAACTGCTGATCTCCCTATTGCCTTTACCATGGAAGCTACGGGTGTTTACTATGAAGGATTAGCCTATTTTCTTTATAATAAAGGATTTACAGTTCATGTAATTCTTCCCAATCAAGTAAAGAAATATGGTCAGAGTTTAGGAGTCAAATCAAAAACAGATTCTATTGATGCAGCAGTTTTAGCTCGTATGGGTCTGGAAAGAAAACTATCCCCCTGGAAGCCATTTAGTCCTAACCTACAGCTATTAAAACAATTATGTCGCGAAAGGGATCGGCTGATTGCAGAACGCACAACCATTAAAAATCACTTGCATAGCTATTCTCATCAGGGTGTACTTCCCAAGGATTCCATAAAGCGTTGTCAAAAACAGATTGCTTTTTTGAATAAATTATTAACACAAGTAGAAAAGCAAATCGAAGGGGTCGTACAAAAAGACACAGCCTTACACCAACGTTTAAAACACGTACAAACAATTAAAGGAGTGGCTTTCTGGACGGCTATCATTATAATTAGTGAGACCAATGGTTTTGCTACCTTTCATAGCATCAAACAATTGACTAGCTATGCAGGATTAGATATTCGTATTGCAGAATCGGGAAAATGGAAAGGAAAAAGCAAGATAAGTAAACAGGGAAATAGTTATATACGAAAAGCGCTTTATTTTCCAGCTTTTTGCATGGCTAAACATGACCCGCATACACAACAATATTATCAAAAATTACGTTTAAAAAAAGGAGTTACAATGATAGCAGCAGTAGCAGTACAACGAAAAATATTAGCATTAATATATACTTTGTGGAAAAAACAAGAAGACTTTAAACCACAGATGTAAATATAGAGCTCAGGGAATGTGAAGCATAAGTCTTCCTTTGGCTTTTGCCCAAAGGGCAAAAAAAAAGTAGTGGAAGAGAACTTCCACTACACAAGATAGACCTCAGTACAAAGTATCGCATGAAGCCTTCCTTTGGCGGAGACAAAGATAGAAAAAATATTTAATTTAATTTGGAATTCAACACAGTACCTCTGTG
>NZ_QVMJ01000068.1 GCF_010500955.1 Bacteroides sp. 519 | reverse complement strand
ACTTAAAATAAATGTGAACAATACTTCAATCTTTTTGTTGCTGCTGTACTCTCTTGTAAAGCGGGTGCAAAGGTAGGGACTTTATTCGTAAATCCAAATTTTAAAGAAGAAAAATATGAAAGTTTTTTAGAAGAAAATGCTAAGTGGTTGATAATGAAATGTGTTGTAGAACATAAATTTTAAAAGAATAATTAGGGGAGCAAAAAGGGTACACCTTATAATATATATAGACCTTAATGATGCTATGTATTTCTTTAATGAAAACAGTTTTAGCATGATTATTCATATTTCATAAATTTGGTTCAAATCAGACTGGAAATTGAAATAAAACACGGAGACACAGAAACACGGAGCTTTTCCTTGTGCTGAACACGGAGGCTTCGCTTTTGTCGTACAATAACTCAGAAATAGGCCAACGGCCTAATAGCCTCTAACGTAGGTCAACGGCCTACGATGAAGGATATCACATGGAACGCAAGGCTGTAAGCCTCAGAGCTTTCTTGCATACAAATACACTCTGAGGCCTACAGCCTCGCATTTTCATGTAACATCATTGCGTAGGCCGTTGACCTACGCTAGAAGCTATAAGGCCGTTGGCCTATTTCTGAGTTATTGTACGACAAAAGCGAAGCCTCTGTGTTCAGCACAAGGAAAAGTTCCGTGTTTCTGTGACTCTGTGTTTTTATTTTAGTTCAACACAGCTCATTCTCTCCCCCTCCCAGAGAATAAAAACCGTTTTTTCTCGTCACATCAACACGCGAGCCCATATCTCACTGAGCAACAACCAATTACCCCGTGTTGAAAAGCGTGTTGTCAAAATAGAGGAACCTTTATTCGTCACGCTCTACTACATGATAGAATATACCAAACCGGGTACGCTTGAATGGAATGCCGTGCTTGCGTAATATCCTTCCGAACATCCTTACTTTACCGGGCGACAATGGCATTTTCAGTTTCTCCAGTATTTCGGCAGGCGATAACCACTTGCCCTCATCATCATTCTCTGCAATACGAAAATAGCGATCAAAAAGTTGCTCTTCGGCTGGGATCTGTTCAAAATCACGGTTGTGCTCAGTCATAATCTGCTCTTCCTGCTGGTTGAACCAATAACGTTCGCCATTATCTATTTCGTGCATAGCCTGAGCATAAAGTTGGTTGTAATCTATGGGGCCGGTATCGATAACACCAATTACCTCGATACAAATAAAACGGCGACTGCCCGATGGGTCGGTAAGCAAATCCATCTGGTTGCTGGTAGCTATAAACGATGCATAACGTTGCATCTCCAGTACAGCATTGGCATACGGCTTACGCACATTTACTACAGGCTTTTGCAGAATATGTTTTAAAAAACCTTGCTGGGTAGGACTAATCTGATCGAACTCATCAATATTGATCAGCGCAAAACGGTTGAGGTAAAGTTCGGCATCGCGCTTGCGCGAAAAATCAATGCTATCTGTGTAGTAG
>NZ_QVMJ01000067.1 GCF_010500955.1 Bacteroides sp. 519 | reverse complement strand
TAAAGAGCATTATCCAAACTATTAATAATTATACTGTTGAAAATGAGGTGAATTTATAAAAAGTTGGGATAATAGAAAAATTTTGATAACAGTTGTTATCAAAACGTTTTGATAAAAAATGGGATTGTGTAATCTTAACACACGACCAATTCGGAAAAATACCGCAATCTCCCGAAATACAACAGGAAATATTCCAGACAGAGTTGGATAGCGTGGAAGAGAATCTTTGCATACTTGAAAACCAGACTGGCAAAGCCGCATCCAAACGTATGAGGAGGGGATTGGAAGTGCGGAAAAACAATCTGGAAGTAAAACTCGAAACTCTTTCCGAGCAGATAAAGAACAGGACGGATGATACTGTTGATTACAAACTGATGGGTATCGACCATTTGTTTGTTGACGAGAGCCACCAGTTCAAGAACCTGATGTTTACGACAAGACATGACCGGGTGGCGGGATTGGGCAACCCTGAAGGGAGCCAGCGGGCAATGAATATGCTTTTTGCACTCCGTACCATGCAGGAGCGAAAAGATAAAGACTTATGTGCAACATTCCTTTCCGGCACAACTATTTCTAATTCGCTAACAGAATTATATTTATTATTCAAATATCTCCGTCCAAAAGAATTGGAGAAGCAGGAAATCCGTTCTTTCGATGCCTGGGCGGCTATCTTTGCCAAGAAAACGACCGATTTTGAATTTTCCGTTACCAACCAGATTGTTGCCAAAGAAAGATTCCGCTACTTCATTAAAGTTCCGGAGTTGGCGGCTTTCTACAATGAGATAACCGACTTTCGAACGGCAAAAGACATCGGCATCGACCGTCCCGAAAAAAAAGAGATTTTGCATAATATCCCGCCGACACCACAGCAGGAGGCCTTTATCGGTAAGTTAATGCAATTTGCTAATACCGGAGATGCTACCATTTTAGGCAGACCACCACTTTCCGAAAACGAAGAGAAAGCCAAAATGCTGATTGCTACCGACTATGCCCGAAAAATGGCATTGGATATGCGAATGATTAGCCCTGCTTATGATGACCATGTGGACAATAAAGCATCGCATTGTGCCGCTAAGGTTGCGGAATACTATAATAAATACGATGCACAAAAAGGGACACAGTTTGTTTTCAGTGATTTGGGAACGTATAAACCCAACGAATGGAATCCATATAGCGAGATCAAACGTAAGTTGGTGGAAGATCACGGTATTCCGGCGCATGAGATACGGTTTATTCAGGAGGCAAAGACCGAAAAATCCCGTAAAGCGATGATTGAAGCTATGAATGAAGGACGGATACGTGTCTTGTTCGGCTCTACATCTATGTTAGGAACAGGAGTTAATGCGCAAAAACGAGCCGTTGCCCTTCATCATTGCGACATTCCGTGGGTGCGACACGAAGTCGCGTAAATGATTGTTTGAAGTTCCGCTCCACGAGTTGGAATGGAACGCTTGAACCTGCTGTTCCGTCAGCAGTAGCCTACA
>NZ_QVMJ01000066.1 GCF_010500955.1 Bacteroides sp. 519 | reverse complement strand
TGTAGGCTACTGCTGACGGAACAGCAGGTTCAAGCGTTCCATTCCAACTCGTGGAGCGGAACTTCAAACAATCATTTACGCGACTTCGTGTCGCACCCAAGGCGCATCTAAATGGTGGATTGCAACGCATCGTTTCTGGGCGTTTACTCCGGTTCCCAACATTTCGGTAGAGCCGAACAATACACGGATTTTACCCTCGTTCATATCCTTAATCATGGTTTTACGAGCCTTATCCGTTTTGGCTTCCTGAATAAAGCGTATTTCGTGAGCCGGGATTCCATAGTCATCCACCAGTTTACGCTTTATCTCGGAGCATGGGTTCCATTCTCCGGGTTTGTAAGTGCCTAAATCGGAGAAAACGAACTGGGTTGCTTTGTGGTCTTTGAATTTTGTGTAGTAGTCTGATACCATTTTAGCCACATGGGAAGCCTTGTTGTCCACATGGTCGCCATATTTAACTGGATCAATCAGTCGCATATCGAGGGACATCTTTCGCGCGTAATCGGTAGCGATAAGCATTTTTGCTTTTTCTTCGCTTTCCGATAATGGCGCACGTCCTAATATTTCACCTTTACCTGTTTTGGCGAACTCTACCAACTTTTGTATAAACTCCTGTTGGTCGGGTGTTGGTGGAATATTATGCAGAATTTCATTCTTTACAGGGCGGTCGATACCAATATCCTCCGCAGAACGATAGTCTGTTATTTCGGCATAAAAAGCTGCCAATTCGGGTACTTTGATAAAATACCGAAAGCGTTCTTTTTGCACAATTTCATTCGTTACCGAAAATTCGTAGTCTATCGACTTTTTGGCGAAGATTGCCGCCCACGCATCGAATGTATTAATACCCTGTCGTTCCAGTTCGTTCGGCCGGAGATACTTGAAAAGCAAGTATAACTCTGTCAAACTGTTGGAAATGGTTGTGCCTGAAAGAAAAGTGGCTCCCAAATCTTTTCCCGTCCTGTCCTGAATGGTACGCAGGGCAAAAAGCATATTCAAGGCACGTTGTGAGCCTTCGGCATTACCCAGACCTGCAACCCTGTCGTGTCGGGTTGTAAAGGTCAGGTTCTTGAATCGGTGGCTCTCATCAACATACAAGTGGTCGATACCCATAAGACGGAAATCTACGGTGTCATCCTTGCGGTTCTCAATCTGGTAGGTTATATTTTCCAATTTGGCTTCAAGGTTTAATTGTCTTTTAACTAAACCTTTTTCCATAGCACGGGAAATCTCCTTTCCTTGTGCCCGTAACACTTCCAGATTTTCTTCTACGCTATCGAGTTCCGCCTGTAATATCCGTTGCTGAATTTCGGGTGACTGGGGTATCATACCAAACTGTTCGTGTGTTAAAATGATTGCATCCCAGTTGTTATCAAAACGTTTTGATAACGATTGTTATCCAAAACTTTTCATTATCCCAACTTTTTATTAGAACGCCTTATAATGAGTTGCTTTCAGGAAAAAGTTGGGATAATTGACAGCAC
>NZ_QVMJ01000065.1 GCF_010500955.1 Bacteroides sp. 519 | reverse complement strand
ACCCCAGGCGATGCCCAGTCATGTTCGGAAGATTTCTTTCTATTTTCCCACTGCCTGCAATAATGTAAATAAAAAAGAATCAGTGTGTCTATTGTTAAAAACAATGTGGTTTATCCACTGAAAATTGGTTTGCCTGTTGATAACTTTTTGTTTTTAAGTTACTTAGATGCTATTCCTTACTTTTATCTTTGCAGCGAACAAATTCTATTTTTCATGCGATTATTTAACCATAATATAAGCTTACCAGAAATCATTCGGCAGATACCTGATGAGGCATTAGTTCGTATAAGCAAAGACACCAAAGTAGACTATTGTACTAAAGTCCTTAATGGTAAATTAATGTTTTATTTGCTGCTTTATGGACTACTGCGGGTTGATCGCCTTAGCCAACGAGGTCTTTCCGATGCTTTTTCGTCTCCTTTATTTCGTACATTATTTAATTTTCATGGTAAAAAGACACTGTCTCATAGTTCTATATCTGAGAGGCTTTCGTGTATTGATATTGATTTTTTCAGACAAAGTTATGAGTGTATTTACCAAAGATTCTCTTCTTTATATACAAAAAAAGAAATAGCAAATAAATGCTTGCAACGTGTAGATAGCACACTGGTCAAAGAATCATGTAATAAGCTACGGCAAGGTCTGACTTTTGGGAACCAATATGCTAAGCAAAAAATGATTAAATATACTCTTAATTTCGATGGGATGTTCGCTACTTTCTCTTCTATTTATGCTCAAGAAGCCTATAACTCAGAGACATTGGCCTTGCCTGAAAACATTATGAGTCATTTTAAGAAAACACCCAACCATGCTAATGTGTATATATTCGATCGTGGACAGTCTTCTGCGGAAGCCTTTAAAGAAATGAGCAATACCCCCGGCCTGCATTTTGTGGGACGCTTACAGGATAATCGCAAATTGAAATCTATAAAGGAATTACCTCTTTGCCAGGAGGAATTTAAATCCGGTATATTGGAAAAGGATATGATAGTGAAACTTTATAAAAAAGTTTCAACCATCTCCCGCAATGGAAAAGAGTCTCATAATAGTGTTTTAGTAGAAGAAGAATTTCGTATCATACGTTTTATTCCTACAGATGGACGAGAAGCAATTACATTGATAACTAACATGTTGGATATAACTACCAATGATATAGCTGACATGTATAGACGTAGGTGGGATATTGAAGTGTTTTTCCGATTTCTAAAGCAAGAACTTAATTTTAGTCATTTCATTTCTCTGAATGAAAATGGCATGGAGGTAATATTATATATGACTTTGATTACTGCCATGTTAGTGATGATATATAAAAAAGAAAATGAAATAGGGTATAAAACCGCTATTAGGAGAATGGGAATAGAACTGGAAAGTTTGGTTTTGGCTATTGCTGTTATACAAAGTGGAGGGGATTTAAAGAAAACTGAACTACCGGATCCGTAAAAAAGAAAACGATAGTTCTGAAAGGATAAAATTTGGATAACCCCAAATAAGCAATAAAGGGAAATATACAAATCTTCCGAACATGACTGGGC
>NZ_QVMJ01000064.1 GCF_010500955.1 Bacteroides sp. 519 | reverse complement strand
GCTAAAGTCATTTGACTTTGCAAGCGATTAATACTCTTTAACGTTCTTTGAAATATTGTTTATAATATCAAGATATTGACCTATTACTGGTTTTGCAATTTTTGTAGCGATATGGATGTATTGTATATCCTTTCCATCCTGATATAGGGTTTTTACCCTGTTATAATCACGGATGTAATGGTCAACCGCTCTTTGTGAGTGATTGGTTTCCTTAGCTATAATATTTGTTTGCTTCTTCTGCATCACATATTTTTGTACAATTTGCACTTTATGTGTAAGAGTAGATCCCATGTCATGTAAAGAACCTGAATGCGGTAAAACTACTTTGTTTTCCTGCTCATATTCGATTCTTAACTCGGACAAATAGGCTGCATTTGAAACCATAATCAGACTAATATCTCTTGTTGAAAGTAGGCCTCCCTGACCATAAGCTTCGTTCATGATCCTTGCGATCACTTGCTTCTTGATTTGTTTTGAAGGCACTCCTTTGATAAAAAGATCAATGTCTTTTTCACTCACCAAGGTAAGTACCACTGGTTTGTATTTTCTGTTTTTCCAGTCAGCTCTTGTGTTTTTATCCAAAGCATTCCAAAGTATTTGCCCGTGCTTAATACGGGTAGTTTGTGGAGCGTTTTCTTCAAAAATGTCAATGAGCATATCGGCAATGTTTTCCCTTACTACCGGACCAAAATATCCAGCGAACTCACGGGTCAGAAAATTAACAATAGCAGGCTTAAGAAAGCGGTCATGTGCTGGACGATACTTTCTTATTGCATCTGGTGTTCTAATCATTTCAGATAATTTTTTTAAGTTTGATGAATCGTTTTTTTTATTAATTCATCCAACTCGCTTTTACGATGAGGAACGGTTTTTGCATCCAGATACAGGTTGTAGTATTGCTGTGCTAAATCTTCCGAGATCTTCACTAAAAAGGCAATAGTACCTATTTCATGATTGTCTTTAGCTAAGCATACAACCCTTCTGAATTTATCCACATAATTGGCAATGGCTTCTATGCTATGATTGCAAGAGCGAGCTATCTGGGAAAACTCTTTACCTGCAAGCCATTGTTTAACAATGAGTTCCCGGTGGGTTATGGCACGTCCCATGTCTTTGATGGTAGAGCGAAGAGGAAGGATTATGCCTTGCTCTTTTAAAGCTTTTATATCTCTGACAAGTGTTCGTTCACCACAATTGAGCAAACGGTTGGCCAGGTCTTCGACTGTTAGTAAGCCCCCTTGTTGAAAGGCTTCATTACTAATACGCTGGAGACGGTGGCGACGAAGGCCGATAACTTCTTTCTCACGGCGGACTTCCAAATCTTCTTCTCCTGCGTCCAGAGTCAGGACGACTGTTTTCATCTGACATTCACTAAGTGGAGTTTTGGGAGAGTTTTCAATGGTTACCACCTGGAAACAAATTTGTCCGGGTTTCATGCTGGCGCTGTTATCAAAAAAAGGTTGATACACTTCATAAACAAGGTTCATTATAGCCTTGGCTTCAAACATGGAGCAATTCATGCCGGCTTGAAGGTGGTTTATAAACTGTGTGTCAAGTTGTTTTTGTTTCAAGCGTTCCCACTTGTGGATAGAAGAATTGTTGATCATAATCGTATTGGTTTACCAGCTCTATTTCTGGTTATTTTCCCTTCAATGAAGACTTCGCTACGCTTCGCTTTCATTGAAGGGAAAATAACCAGAAATCAATAACTTCTTGATTTTATAACAGAATTTCAAAGATCGTTTTTTATTTTCAATTTCTTTATGTCAGTTGGCACAAAGAAAGGAGGAGGTGCCCG
>NZ_QVMJ01000063.1 GCF_010500955.1 Bacteroides sp. 519 | reverse complement strand
CCTTTGGCACGCTTGTACATAGGCGCATCATTAACCCGAAGCTAAAGCAACGGGCTACGTGCGCCCCGCATGAGCAGCGCGCACTTGCGTGCAAGCTATTAAAAAGCCGCAAATATACAAATGATTTGTGTTAAACAAGCTTTGCATTCAAGTATATTTTCCCAGAGGGTGAAAGTCCCTTATGCGTAGAGATAATTTTGAAGCATTAGCAAGTCGCAAGGTGGTTTATCGTGAGGTATTCACTGAAGGAAGCGGGACTGCAAAATCCGGTACTGACGAACAGAAACGGAATAAGAGGCTGGACTATCCGGGCAAGCGTTCGTAGCCACGTAACGCCCATTATCTCAGGATACAAAGTAGATTCCGCAGTGATTGGAGGAAGGGAAAAGCTCTTACCGGGGGAGGTCTCACCTATCACGAGTTGACTGGTGAGAAGTCAGCAGATGTCATATTAGTTGTGGAAACGAGCCGCCCAGGTGAATGAAAACTGGCATGGCGGAAGCCTCACAGAACAATGAAGGACTGAACGTTAAGATGTCACGAATACGGTCTGGACTCCTATCTAGGATAGCCAACAGTAGGGTTGACAGGGTAAAGACTTATAAATGGTAAAAAAGAAAAGTAGAAGCAGCATGATTGAATCAGTATTGCACCCCCGTAATCTAATGCGTGCTTACTACCAAGTAGTACGCAACAAAGGTGCAAGTGGGGTAGATGGTATGTCAGTAGACGAGTTAAAAGAGTACTTATCCGTTAACAGGCAATCGCTGGAAACCTTGATACGTGAGGATAAATATCTCCCTCATCCTATCTTGGGAATTGAGATACCTAAAAGTAACGGGGATGTTCGCCTGTTGGGAGTTCCTGTGGTAATTGACAGAATGCTCCAACAAGCTGTCGGACAAATACTCTGTAACTATTATGACACTTCGTTTGAAGATTACAGCTATGGTTTTCGTCCCAACCGTAAAGCTCACCAAGCAGTCCTCCGCTCACAGGAATACATTAACGGTGGCAATAACTGGGTGGTAGATATAGACTTGAAGAACTTCTTCGACGAGGTCGACCATTGCCTGCTATTGCAGATTCTTTACCGTAGGATTAAATGTGGTACAACGCTTCGATTAATCCGTAAGTGGCTTCGTGCTCCTATTCAAATCCAAGGGAGATTGACAAAGCGGCGTAAAGGAGTTCCCCAAGGTTCACCGTTAAGCCCCATACTGTCTAATATCCTGCTAAACGAGTTGGATAAGGAAATGGAGAAAATGAGCGTGAAGTACGTCCGCTATGCGGACGACTTTAGTATCTATTGTAGGGAAGAACAAACTGCTCGCGATGTGGGGAATCAGATTTATCTCTATCTTAAGGATAAACTTCATCTTCCCATTAATCGAGAGAAAAGCGGTATTCGTCGCCCCGAAGAGTTTACGATATTAGGATATGGATTTGAACGATTGAAAGAGTCATCTGCTCCATGGCAATACCAACTTATTGTTAGCAATAAGAAATGGAAGCCCTTAAAGCATAAGTTGAAAGAAATCACTCGCAAAACCACTCCTTATAGTTTTGACACTCGAGTAAGGAAACTGAAAGAGGTTCAACGTGGCTGGGTACAGTACTTTGGTTTAGCCCATATGAACTGGCAACTAAAGAAACTCGACAAATGGGTGCGAAGTCGCCTGCGCTACTGCATCTGGCATGACTGGAAGAAACCATCCCGTCGTCGGAAGAATTTGCTTCGACTAGGGGTAAAACCTCATAACGCTCAAAACTGGAGTCAAACAAGAATGGGAGGGTGGGCGACAGCCCGAAGCCCTATACTAACGACAACCATCACAATGGCACGACTACGGAAAAGAGGGTATGAAGCAATGTTTCCTATTTATCAATCTATTACCCCATATCTTAACGAACCGCTGTATACGTGACCCGTACGTACAGTGGTGTGAGAGGCTCTCCCTGCCGGGCGACACCGGCAGGGCAGTCTACTCGAT
>NZ_QVMJ01000062.1 GCF_010500955.1 Bacteroides sp. 519 | reverse complement strand
CCCAACTTTCACTCATCACCATCATATTTCCTGCATCACTGACATCTGAGGGTCATTCTGGTGGCGGCTGTGTCCTACAGATTTTTATTTTCTTGAATGGGGCATATTTTAATTTCAGGACTGAATATATTTTCTCGGCTTGCTTGGTCGGTCGGCTACATTGTCGAAGTGTGACCTTGTCGCCTAAGGCATTGACGGCTTCTGTTGTAACTAATTTCTGTGTAGACATGCGACGTACTATTTCTGTCCAGTAACAATTCTCATCGGCTAGTTTGAGTTGAAGTCTTATGGTGTTAACGACCCAATAAGCAAGCAATCCGAAGAATAAATGAGCATCACTGCGGTCATCCTTTTGATGGTATATGGGTCGTAAGTTCAAGTCTGTTTTGAGCTGTCGGTTTGTGCATTCAATTTCACGTATCAGATTGTAATACTCCCATGTTGTCTCTTCTCCAAAGGTTCTTACATTGGTGCGCAAAAAGTAAACACCTGTATTCTTATCTATTGCTGTGATATTTTTGATACCCCAATCTACCTTTCCCATTTCGGCAGGTTTCGTTTCATTACGTAGATATGTTATTCGGTAATGACGTGCTATGGAGGGATATCGCTCTATAGCTCTGCCTACTCGTTCAACAACCTTTTCATAACGTTTAGTTCCACCTTTCTTTGAAATGGATTCATTGATTTTGTTCATCTCATCCTCAAAGCGTTCTCTCCACACACGATGCATGGAAGCTTCCGTCATAGCTTTTGAAGGTGAGGTAATTTCTAAATAATAGTCTTCATCCGGATTGGTCTTCACCTCTCGTAAAGTAATCTCCTGTTGTTTTGTATCTCTTACGGTTACTTTTCGATGGTCATTAGAAAGTGTATAATCCTTTAATCGTGTTCGGGATACGCATAGATAGTTATATCCTTTCTCCTTTATTCTTTGAAGGTTATCTTCTGTGGAAATACCGGCATCAATCACTACAAGTGTCTTTTCGTTAGTAGTAGGGCTTTTAACTGCTAACTTATCAATCATATCAGGAAGCGATTTTGGGTCGGAGGCATTACCTTCAAGAATAGACGAATAACGAATAAAACCCTCTTTGTTAATGCACAATGCAAGTACAAGTAATCGACAATCTGAACGCTTCTCCTTACTTCTGCCAAAATGTGCTTTGCGGCTACTCGCCTTTCTTCCTTCGAAGTAAAAGTTAGTCAAATCAAAGAGTACGATGTGATTGCTTATATTAAATAGGTTATCAGTCTTATTGCAAAGATGACGTTCCAAGTCGTCTTTAATCGCATAAAGGCGGTCGGGCATTTGATAAAGTGTATTTATACCCGGTGTCCAATCGGGATTACCTGAATAGAGTTCACAAGCAGCAGAGTTCTCCTTCATAATACGATGGGTCGCACATTCTGAAGGACTGTAAACGGTGCGTACAATTAGGTGTGAAAGTGCTGCATGGATAGCATTATCATTCCATCCTTGTTTATTCAAAAAGCCTTCTATATCAAGTTTATCTATGGTTTGTTTGCAAAGCCATTCTGCTCCTACATTTCGGGCATCTGTATGTTCTACACTATTGAGGTCTATATATTTCTCAGCTTCCTTTTGAGATATATTTTCTTTCTTATTGAATCGGTCAATACCACCTTCATTAACCATTCGTTGCCAATATTTTTCTGCCAAGAGACATTCTTCTGCCGAAAGAGAGTCTATCTTTTCATTAAAAATAGATATGTTGTTGCGGTTTTGGAAACGAGAGGTTAATGCTTGTGCTATTCGTTTTACTTGAAGAGGTTTCACAGAGGGCTCAAAACCAATATTGAGCACAATTAATGAATGGACATTACCACGCACATCGCGATAGGACTCCTTTAAACGATAGTAAGGAGCCTCTTCTCCGGTACTCGGGTTGAAACGAAGTTGTACATTCACGTGCATGCCGCAAAAATACAATAAGATTCTGTAACAATAGTGTCCTACAAATCAAATCTTGATAAAATAGAAACAATCCTATAATTGATTCTCAATATGTTATGATTGACATAGTGGGAAATAGAAGTGCAATTTTTATGAAAATTATTTTTAAGAGTGAAAGTTGGG
>NZ_QVMJ01000061.1 GCF_010500955.1 Bacteroides sp. 519 | reverse complement strand
GGTCGATCGGGTAGGTCAGCTCCCTTACAGGAGCTTTCCCCCCTAAGAACCGTACGTGAGCGTTTCCACTCATACGGCTCAAGCAACTCTAAGTTTCTCTTTGTATATTGAAACCGGCTCATAACTTCTAATTTTGTTGTTTTCTAAATTGTTTGTAACATTTATCATGCACCAAAGACCTTTGTATCTTACCGTTTACAACCTTTTCGGTTACATTCCACGGTAAAACACGGTCAATCGGCATACCACATAACGGGCATTTCCTGTCTTGCTTTTTCCATAGGTAAAGCAAGGAATTCCTCCCTTTCAACGTGATAAGCATTTTCTGGGTCTCCCTCTGGTCGAAGTATTTATCATACTCCGGATCAAACGGATTAGCATCACCTTTAATTTGTGTGTATTGGATAAAATGGATATTCGACAAATTTTTCAATGTCAGACTATCCTGCTTTCCTTTTGGTTTCTTAAAGTATGATGTAAAGTGCCACCCGTTTCCTTTTGCAACATGCCAATATTTGTCAGCTATCCAGCGTTTACCCTTTTTCGAGTGTCTGCGTTTAGCCCATTGCCACAGTGCATTGAAAATTTGATGGTCAGCCCAGTGAAACGCATCCCTCGTAGCTCCATGTTTGTAATAATTACCCCAACCCGTTATCATCGGATTCAATAGCCGTATCAATGACTCCTGCTTACACGCTTTGTTACTCTTGATGGTCGTTCTGACCTTAGCAAGAAAACGTTTTTGTGCAGGCTTGGATGGTTTTGTCAATATCTGATTCTTGAACTTCCTGATATTGAATCCGAGAAAATCAAACCCATCGTTGATGTTGGTTATCATCGTTTTCTCCTCCGAGAGGGTTAATCCCCTTTCAGCAAGAAATTCAGCAACCAATGGTTTGATTTCCGTTTCCAATACCTCTCTGTTCTCTGACGTGATAATAAAGTCGTCGGCATAACGAATCAAATTCACCATTGGCGAATAGAGTTTGCCTTTAACATTTTTTCGTTTGTACTTGTCAGCAAGAACCTTCTGTAACCCATCCAGAGCCATATTCGCTAAAGTCGGCGAAATGATACCGCCTTGCGGGGTTCCCTCTTCTGTCGGAAACAACTGTTTGTTAAAGACAAAGCCACATTCCAACCATTTGCGGAGCATCACTTTATCCATAGGGATATTGTTCAGCAACCATTCATGGCTGATATGGTCAAAGCATCCTTTTATATCTCCCTCTAAAATCCATTCGGGAGAATATCCTTTGCGTAGCACATTATGGCATTGTTGTACTGCATCCATTGTACAGCGTTCCTTGCGGAATCCATACGAACGGGTGTCTGCCGTAGTTTCTGCCACGGGTTCTAACGCCATCAGGTAAAGGGCTTGCATGGCCCGGTCTCTCATTGTCGGTATTCCCAACGGTCGAAGTTTACCATTGCTTTTCTTAATATGAATCCGTCTTAGGGGTTGTGGCTGGTAACCACGTCTTTTCAACGTTCCAATTGCTTGAAACTTTGTTTCGGAGTCTTCCCATGTTACAAGGTCAACCCCTGCGGTTTTACTGCCGCTATTAGAAGTTACTCTTCTTACCGCCAATGCTTTGGCGTAGAACGAGTGAGTAAGCGTCCATTGCAAGGCTTTCACCTTACCATGGCTGCCCTCTTTTTGAGCCTTTACAATTCGTGCTTGTAGCTTCTTTATAGCCAACTCACATTTGAGCCAGTTAATACTGTCCCAAGATGTTTGCCGGTTATCAGCAGGTGCACACGATGTTTTAATTTCGTTCATTTGCTTTTCCACTTTCAAAAGTTCTAAAAGTTAATTGTAAAGAATTACCTAACGCAGAAGTCTGCCCACTTTCGTGTCGGATAATATCGTCCTGTTTAATACATAAACAGGGCTCAACCCGTATCCTCCTCATTACAAGGTGGCATTCGCTTTTTCCGCAATCTTATACCTGCATTCCATTCGGCTCACCTTACGGCTCGCTTACCTGCCATAATGACAGGAGAAATACAGGCTTACCACGTTCCACGTACAATGACTAACGAGTAGGTTAGGTTCTGTCTCATCCACCGACAGCACTTATATCCGTGTAATCCCACCGTGGAGGGGATTAACTGGCTGCATCCCATTTTGGGTGGAGCTTGAAATAGTATCTTGCGCTCCTTACGACTTTACGATGTTTACACAACAGTTCGCTTATGCTAACCATACTACTCAGCCTAGCCTCCCGACTGTATGATACTAACAGCCATTGACTTTCCCTCGCGGTTCTGTCTACCCCTTTCGGGAGGAGTACATTGTCCAACCAGCTTGATACATTATATCACTATTTGGTGCATCTGGTTGTAGGCTACTGCTGACGGAACAGCAGGTTCAAGCGTTCCATTCCAACTCGTGGAGCGGAACTTCAAACAATCATTTACGCGACTTCGTGTCGCACCCA
>NZ_QVMJ01000060.1:1230-3956 GCF_010500955.1 Bacteroides sp. 519 | reverse complement strand
ATAGTTCTGAGGCTTGCATAAAATATTATATAAAAATTAAATGCAAAGATACAGAACAAGGAAAAGACAATATAGGCGACAAAGCGGAGACGCTTACACTCAAAGTATCATAGAACAAAAACAGTTTCATTATAACTTGAGCTTAAAAAACTAGTAGTTTCATTTTGTTTTCTACCAATGAAACTATTCGTTTTCTATATAGGAAACAACTAGTTTCATGCATAGAAAACAAGTAGTTTCCTATATAGAAAACAGTTGGTTTCCTACCGTGAAACCGTTGGTTTCCTACTGTGAAACAGTTGGTTTTGTATAGAGAAACAAAAGGCATCCTACAGAGAAGCAAAAACAGAATAACCGAATAACTAATGGTTTGATTTATGAAATCTCCAGTGAAATGTAATATATAAAATTGTGTATGAGATAGTTATGAGTGGCAAGCGGTGGATTTTGAGTGAAGGGCTATGATACTTGTAATGGTACTTATGTTTTACTTTTTGGGTATCTATCATAATGTATCATATTGAAATTCAGTTCAATAGGTGCGTTATGATACTTATGATGGTTTTTTAGGCAAAAATCTTCTGTAGGAGATATGGTTTTCTGATTCATTTGCTTATTCATTTGCTTTTTTATAACTTCGTTGAATTACAAATTACAAAACAAGTAAACTATGACCGAGAAAGAAAAAGCTTATGCCGGATTATTATACGATTTTGCTGGCGATCCTGAATTGCAGGAAGCATACTCGAATGCAAAAAACAAATGTTTTGAATTCAATAACATCCCTCCTTACCAAAAAGAGGAAAGAGATGCTTTTATCAAACAATTCCTTGGGAAAACAGGAAACGTTATCAACATTATTTCTCCCTTTCATTGCGATTACGGATATAATATTGAAGTCGGAGAGAATTTCTTTGCCAATATGAATTTAGTTGTTCTTGATGCAGCGAAAGTAAAGATAGGCGATAATGTATTTATAGCCCCCAATGTAGGTATCTATACAGCCGGACATCCATTTGATATTGAGCAACGTAACCAAGGATTGGAGTATGCCTATCCGGTAACAATAGGCAATAATGTTTGGATAGGTGCCCAGGTGGCAATTTTACCCGGAGTAACCATTGGCGATAATACGGTAATAGGAGCGGGAAGTGTTGTAACCAAGGATATCCCTGCCGGGGTATTGGCTGTGGGAAATCCTTGTAAAGTTATCAGGCAAATAGCAGAGTAGGCTCTGAACTTGCCGGCAGGTTTTTCTTTACCCATTCGGTAAGGTGCTTGCGTGCATCACTCAGTTTATCTTCCCAATGCTTAACTGAGTTTTGCCCAACTATGTCTGTTACATACTTAACAGCGATAAACGGTATGTTAAATTCTTTGCATACCAACGCCTGAGCGTAGGCTTCCATATCAATAACATCTTCGTGAAATGCAGCCACTTCGGTAATAAACGTATCGCCTGTACTGCATGTGCCAACCTTGTTTTGTTTATCGCACAGCCATGTAGTAAGGGTTTTATATTTAATATCTGTTTCCCCTATTTCGTACTCCAATCCCGGAAGCTGGGTGCTTTGGTAATCTCTGTCTATAAACTTATTGCATATAAATGTATCGCCAACATTGTGTGCAAGTGTTCCGGCTGTTCCTATATTGAGTACAAAGTCGGGCTTAAAAAGTATTACTGCTTCGGTAAGTCGCATTGCCGATTTGGCTTTACCAACCCCGGTAATAACATATTTAATATTCCAACCATCTATTGTGATAGGAGTAAATTCCTGGTTTACTGCGTAAGTGATAATAATTGTATTCATAGTGTTTTTATTTGCAAAGGTACAACACTTTTTTACATATACATACTCATTTTTGGTTTGTTTATGTAGGATTTTATTGAATGAAAATCAGTGGATTTGGAGTCGTTTTGAAGTTCCCTTTATGTAGTGTAATTGTCCGTCTTATCTAAAGAGACGGACGTCGTTGATGGCACAAATGTATAACTTTTGGTTTTATTGTGCAATATATGGCCTCTTTTTTAACGAGATCGGCTAAAAGTGTTAAAGAACAAAAAACAAACAAATTTCTAATATAATAGGTGATATAGAGTTATTTTTGTCAATAATAGCTTACTTTATCAGTTGTCTCGATACGTTAGAATTAACCTTTATTAATCTTTGGCGCATTATTCTAACTCCGCAGTAGTTCTTTTTATCTTCCGTTTTTTGTACGTGGCACGTGATTGTTGAAAAATATCGTACAATAATCCCCTTTAGTCTCTTAAAATGAAATGTCCGTCTCTTTAGATAAGATGGACATTTAACGACTAGAGTACAATGTTAGACAAGAAGACTTTATATGTAATTTACCTGCTTCATAAAGCAAGTAATTTATGCTCCGGTACTCCTTCCTTGGAAGAAATGCGTTTGCATGGCTATCTTTCTGGTTCTGGGCGTATTACCCGTAGTCTTGACGTATCTTCCTTAGTATCCATATTGAACGAAGTAAGTAAGATCATTGATCCCATTCTTGCCAATGCAGAATGTAAGGTCGAGTTCCCTCGTACCCGTCGGCAGTTCAATCACAGTTATAAACTTTGGCTTTCCAGTATTCACGACACACAAATGTAAAGAAATTATGCGTACCCGAATAATACTAATATTCATCCTTGTTTTCACACTGGCCCCGGGGGTTCTTCGTTCTCAAGACCTGAGCACCTACCGTCTCTATGATCC
>NZ_QVMJ01000060.1:0-1154 GCF_010500955.1 Bacteroides sp. 519 | reverse complement strand
TGTATCATGGGGCTATCACTGGTTGTTATCACCCCGTTGGTCTCTTGAAGCCACCGTTGGTTTCGGCTACGCCTATATAGATTACGAAAAGTTTGAAGCACCAAAATGCGGTTTGAAACTCGACGAAGGCACTACGCATTATGTTGGGCCAACAAAGATTGGGTTGAGTTTGATTTATTTTTTGAAATAAAATGAAGCTACTGATTTTTGAAACGCAGATTAACGCGGATTAACGCGGATTAATCTCTAATTAAATAATCTGCGTTAATCCGCGTTAATCTGCGTTTCAAACCAAAAATAACAAAAAGATGAAAAATAAAAATAAACAAAAAGGTTACTTAACCGCCTTTATACTCTTCTTTACTATCTGTGGCACCATCAACGCCCAAAACTACAAAGGCTCTGTTTACGTAGAATCGACCGATTTTTCGGAACGCAACGACAGTTTAATTGTTTGTTTCGACATTAAAGTAGAAGCCAATGCTGTTCCCAACTGCTCTAGCATGTATTTTACGCCCGAGTTGCGTAACGGCAAACAAATCGTTGACCTTCCCTACGTACAATTGAACGGTAAAACCCGTTCGATGATTAACGCCCGTTGGTTTATGGTTGCCAGCGACGAATGGCTGTCTCTTTACGACGCCCCCCGCATGATTGTGAACGCCAATAAATATACCGACGAACACATGAGCTACCAAGTAGCCATTCCCTACGAAGGTTGGATGGACAACGCCAGCCTGTACCTCCGTCAGGAACTGATAGGTTGCCGTAGTGAAGTAAACCTTTACACCTATAAGTTAAGCGACCGTGTTAAAATGGCCCCCCGTGCCCCTTACGAAGTGCAACCGCTTGTAGCCTTGGTAGCCCCCGCTCCCGAAGTGAAGACCCGTAACCGTCAGGGTAGCGCTTTCCTTGACTTTCAGGTTGGCCGCTCGGTAATCCTTCCCGACTTCCGTCGTAACCCGGTTGAGTTAGGCAAAATCAACGATGCCTTCCTTGAAGTAATGGGCGATCAGGATGCACAAATCACCGGTCTGTTTATCGATGGCTATGCCTCACCCGAAGGCAAATACGCCAGCAACGACAAATTAGCCCACAACCGCTCTGTTGCCCTGAAAGATTATATCAAGAACCACTACCTGTTGGCCGAAAAC
>NZ_QVMJ01000005.1:11799-297838 GCF_010500955.1 Bacteroides sp. 519 | reverse complement strand
GTGCTGTCAATTATCCCAACTTTTTCCTGAAAGCAACTCATTATAAGGCGTTCTAATAAAAAGTTGGGATAATGAAAAGTTTTGGATAACAATCGTTATTTTTGATTTCATTGAAAATCTTTTGGCGGTTGGCGGGAGTAAAGTCTTCCTTTCCGGGATAAAGGATTTTTGCATTGGGATAAGCGGTCTTGAATGTATGAGCAATCTCATGAACGTTGGCTTTTAGTCCGATAATCATCGGCTTGTTCGCCATTCCCAAACGTTTCATCTCATACGCTGACACGCACATAATAAGCGTTTTACCGCCGCCTACCTCATGATCCGCAATGCCTCCGCCGAGCAGTTTCTGCATCCATATACAATCCTTCTGTGATTGGTATAAATCGGGAATACCAAGTCCCTTTAAGTCCAGATCCGGAAATGTCTGGTGCGATCCATCGTACTGCGGACGGACAAAACAGTTAAATTTACGGTTATATAAATCCGTCAGTTTATCTTTGTATTCCTTCGGTTGGTCGTCCAACCACTCCGAAAAACCGCCTCGTATCTCATCAATTTTACTGTTGGCAAGTTGTATGGCTTCCCCATCAGGAACTTTGGCTTTCTTCATCTCTCCGGTTGCCTTATCCAACACATCAACTGTTTTGGTAATGTTGGGAGTCGTGTTCAACAAGGCATTCTTCATCAAATGGATGCCATTGAAGAGCTGGGATTCGCTTTTAACCCCGAACTTTTCGTAAATGATAAGATTCGGATGTTTAGCAGATACGTTAAAGTCGTCCCGTGATGCATAGTAGTCTATCCGAACGTCCGTATCGAACAGTTTAGAAGCATACTTTTCATACACATTCATAGGAACCCAGCGTTCTCCAAAATTGAAATCCAATTCTTCGTACCGGATAGGCTGAGGTTTGGCATCATGTAAGGCTGCAAGCGATTTTTGCGACTGAATATCATCGGGATGGTTAGCTAAATAGCGTTCAACCCGTTCTGCCTTTTCAACTACATTCCCGGCAATAAACTTATCCCGTATCTCGAAATTCTGAATGATCGGATTAAAATAAATTTTCCCTTCAAGGTCATGAATCAACTCATCAGGTGTTTTATTCTCTAACAAGGAAAGCATATAATCCATTCGGAACTCTCCATATTTGTTGAGTGAAGCCATCAATGCTTCTTCTGAAGTATTTGCCGATATTATCTCGTTGGGATTAAATGCTACGGGATGGTCGAATATATCTGCTTTCTGAAGTTTACCATCGATACTTCTTTCAAGGGCAAGAATAGCAGTTGCCCCTGCATCTATTTTAAGCGTATTGATATTTCGTTTGTCATTCAGATTGCCGTACAAACGCACATAATCATCATAAGAATTGTTGAGTTTCTTGCGGGAATCGGCATCTTCTATTAAGTTCTTGGCTTCAAAATCATACAGTTCATTGTAACTATCCCGTATTGTTATATATTTTTCGAGTTTCCCTTTCTGTAACTGCGGAATATCTAAAGGATGAAATTCAGCACTATCTCGGTAACGCTTTTTGAGAACGCCGATTTGCCCGTTCTCTTCCTTTACCAGAGTACCTTCTTTGTGAAAATCTTTAAGTTCTCCCGAATACGGTCGGGGCTTCATATATTCCTCCCACTGTTTCTGCACTTCTTCTTTTCGTGCATCGGCAACGGGATAGGTATTTTCTTTTGTTGGTCTTTCTTGCAGTGAAGTTGATATCTCTTTGGGTGTACTTGTTCTGCTTTGACGTTCATTAACCGGATTCCCGAATAAATCTTGCTGCTGAATAGGTTTTGTAGCTGATTTCTGTTTCCCGCGTTTGGGCTTTACCTGTGTTCGTTCTTCTTCGGAAAACCCCCAAAGGTCATACAACGACACAATCGGTGCGGATACATTGACTTCCAAAGATTCCTCCGGCTTCGTTTTCGCTTCTTTTATTCCAAAATCTTCGGGAGCTGGTGGATGTTGTTTGATAAATTTCTTATCCAGTTCATCAAAGTATGCCCCCATTTCCCGAAGATCTTCTTCTGTCGGGCTATTTGATAGTACTGTTTCGATTATATGCGGTTTAACGGAATTACTATGGTATAGTTCAGTATTAAGGTTTTGGGAGAAATCTTCCATGAGCATTTTCTGTAAATCGGCGGCAATACCTTTCGTTCCACCATCGTGCAGATACACAAAGGAGGGCTTCCCATACATATCAGTATCCTCAACCACTTTGGTGTGGACAACTCTGTCGAGGTTGTTGCCGGTAAAAAGATTATTGATGGATTCTCCTTTTTCGTTTTTGTGTGTACTCACAAAATCCAACTCCTTGTCCGACATGATTTTCTTACCGGTATTCTTTTGCAGGATGATTAAATCACTGCCTACTTCTGTTCCCGCGCTGTCAATAAAGAGATTGTTGGGTAACCGGACAAGTGAAACCAAATCAGCCTGACTCATCAGATGGCTTCTTATCGGCAAACCTTTGGGAGAATTGGCAACTCCCTGTGAAGTGAGAAAAGCAACGATACCGCCCTCTCTTGCCGAATCCAGTCCTTTAAGGAAGAAATAATCGTGTATATAATTGGTGGAGTCCTGATAGACTTTCGGTTGTTTTGTTCTATATTCAGAGTCGAAGACTTTCATTTCCCCGAACGGAATATTGGAGGCTACTACATCAAAATAGTTATTGTATCGTCCTTCAATACGTTCAAAGCCTTCAATATTGACTTTAGCTTCAGGATGAAGTGCGGAGAGAATCTTTCCGGTAAGTAAATCTTTTTCAAAACAGACACTTTCGGCTTCGTCTGCCAAGTGGAATCCGGACGAAAAAGCACCAATTCCTGCCGATGGATCGAGGAATCGGTCGATGATAATTCCTTTCTCCTCTAAAGCATGATTGATACTGCCGATAACTTCCGGTGGAGTATAAAAAGCGGAAAGGACAGAGTTCTGAATACTTGACATATACTGGCGGTACTCCCGATCACTATTTGTATTCTTACGAAGTACGGTGTGTAATTCCGATACAAGGGGAAAAAGTTCTATTTCCGATTTTGCCCACGAAGCGGTATCGGCAAGAGTTGCTGCCGGGTTAAGGACACATTTCAATCCTCCGAAACCGCTGTACTGCTGCAAGACTTGCAATTCCGCTCCTGTTGCCGGGCGATTCTCCTGGTCAGGGGTCAGAGCGATTCGGATTGCATCTATGTTGGCTCTCAAATGAGCCTTTTTATTATAGCTCATTTTCCTCCCTCCATAAATCTATGAATCCGATCAGTTCTGTGTATAGCGTATTATATTCGGGAGAGGTAGCAAATGAGTCGTCGATAGGATATTCTGAAAAGACCTCCTCACAAGGCATTAGTAATTCCATCGCAAGGCTATCTATTCTTTCTGATGGAACAATGGTAAACTCATTGGCAAGTACGTTGCGGATAGTATCGTATCGAGAGAATAACAATCCTTCGTATAATACGGATGATGCTATTTCCTCTGCCGATAGTTGGCTGTAACCGTTGGTTATAGCATTGGTGTAACTCTCGGCAGCAAATTCGGAGCGAAGGAGAATGAAATCGTTGTCGTGTGCTTTATCGGGATGGCTCTCTTTCAGGAATGAAAGGAGCAGAAGCCCATAGTAGGATAATTCCTGTTTATCTTTTTTCTTCATGTATGACTTGAATTAATTTGTGGATAAAATGAATGGAAAGGGGAAAACGAAAACGGCATCCGGGTTATTCAATCCCGAATGCCTTATCCACAGATTAACTCAAAGCATAGCTATTATAAACAGTTTTATGCTTCTCGTAGAATCTGTGGCAAATATAGCTATTTTCCTCGTTTATAGCTACCTTTCCTTTCGGGAAACTCATAAATGACCTTACATTCACTGTTGAGAGTAAGGTAAGCATCGAAACGTTTTCCGGCTTTACTGGTAAAACCTTTGATAAGGCGGGTTTTCCCTTCCGAGAGTAATTCAATGAAAATGTCATCGGTAAGTTTCTTGCCTCCACAGTTACGGAACATCACAAAATCGCAAGCCTCATCCGAGCATTTACAAACGGAAGTAAGAAACCTCAGTCCCTGTTTGCTGCATTTGGGACAGGAGTAGGAGTTAGCAGAGAATGCCAAATCAAGATTCAGAAGTTCTTCGGTAATTTGATGAGCATAGACTTCAATACCTTTGGTAAAATTGCTTGCTTCTTGTTCTCCCCGTTCGATTTTCAAAAAGGCATCCTCCCAATAGCCTGTCATTTCAACATCTGCAATCCGTTTGTCTTTAACAATATCATATACGGATAATCCTTTGTCGGTCGGAACTAATGATTTCTTCTCCCGGCGGATATAATCCCGTGAGAAAAGAGTCTCGATGATAGCTGCGCGAGTGGCTGGCGTTCCGATACCGCAAGTCTTCAGGACAAGCCGTTGTTCCTCGTTTTCCAAATCCTTACCACAAGTCTCCATTGCTCCCAACAGAGAACTCTCCGTGTGAAGCGGTTTGGGTTTCGTTTGCTTTTCCTGTAAGTCTATGTAAGATACGGGATAGGATTCTCCCTCCTGTATTTCGGGAAGTTCTGTTTGCACCTCCGCATCTTCGTCTTTCTCATTCAGAACTTCCCGCCAGCCTTTACGTTTCATCACAGAGCCTTTGACCTCAAATAATGTATCGCCGGTTCCGAATGTTACGGTAGTCACATCTTTGGTACAGGTAGAAGAAAAGGCTTCCAACATACGTCCGGCAACCATTTCATAAATGATACGTTCGTCTGCCGGTAAGTTGTCCGGTAACTTTTCCGTGATAAGTAAAGCATGGTGGTCGGTTACCTTCTTATCATCCACCGGACGAATATTCAGGTTCATATCCGATAGTTTTTCAGCATAAGAAGCGAAACGAGCGTATCCTTTCAACTTATCAATCAATCCACCTACTTCAAGGAAAATATCGTCCGAAATATACCTGCTTCCGGTTCTTGGGTAGGTCAGATACTGCGACTCATACAATTTTTGAGCAAGGGATAAGGTTTTATCTGCCGAGAAACCGTGCTTGCTGTTTGCTTCTTTCTGTAATGTGGTCAGGTCATACAGAAGCGGAGGTTCCTGTTTCGTTTCCTTGCGCTCCACTTTTACAGCCAAAACCTTGTCCGCATAGCGTACCTTATTATAAATAGCGGTTGCTTCTACATTATCGGAAAATTTGTCTTTCCCTGCTGCCGTTATATTTTTTCCGCTGGTGGAAGTAACAAGCTGCATTTGCCAAAATGGTACAGGTTTGAAATTTTTGTTTTCCAAATAGCGGCTGCATATCATCGCCAATGTTGGTGTTTGGACTCTGCCCAGAGAATAAACGCCATTGCCTGCGGCAACGCTTAATGCTTGGGAGGCATTAATCCCAATTAACCAATCGGCTTGGCTCCGGGCTTCCGCTGCTGCATAGAGGTTGTCGTATTCTGTACCCGGCTTCAGTTTTATCAAACCTTCCTTGATGGCTTTTTCGGTCAATGATGAAATCCAAAGACGTTCACAATAAACATCCGAAGCCAGATAGTCGTAGATGTAGCGGTGGATAAGTTCTCCTTCTCTACCGCTGTCGGTAGCTACGATAATCTTCTTGCATTGCTTAAAAACCTGTTCGATGGTTTTCAGTTGCTTCAGGGCAGACGGGTCGTCTTTGTATCCTTTCTCCGCACGGACTTGTCGGGGAATCAGCATAAACTCATGAGGAATAATCGGTAGATGATCCTTTGAAAATCCTTTTGCCCCATAGTGTTCGGGGAGTGCGAGCTGGACTAAATGCCCGAACGCCCACGTAACCATATAGTTGTTACCTTCCAAATAACCATTTTTCTTTGTTTTTGCACCGACTATCTCGGCGATACTTCTTGCCACAGATGGCTTTTCGGCAAGGATTGCAATTTTAATATCGTTCATTTTTACTTTGAATTAATTTGTGGATAATTGAATAAGGAATTACATTTTGCGACCTCTTGATTTTTTAGGCTCGTCCTGCTGCTCCTGTTTTTGCTCTTGCTTAGTCAACTCTTTGGAAGCTGTGTCTTTCATCTTTTCGGAATATTGTTTGCTGTCGGCTAACATAGATTCAGTCCCGGCTACCGTATCAGCGAAAGTTGAATTGTAATGAATCGTTTGCGCATTTTTGTAATCGTTATTAAGATTGTATTTTTCCATAAATGCTGTATTGAACACCTCATTTCCTTTCGGATGACTTGATATACCCTCATAACCGTACTTAGCAACAAACTGTAATTTTTCCTTGCCATTGGTCAATTTTGCCTCTTGTTTTTCGGTTGGCTGTATTTGACCTTCTTTCATCGGCTCATCCACCTTTTTAGTTGCTTCCGTTTTTTTGCCTTCGTTGTTGGCTGCAACCTGTGTCTTGTGGCGATTATCAGGAATCACAAGACCGGCTTTCAGGTTTTCTTTGTACTGGCCGGGAAACATGAAGTCTATCTTTCCCTGCTCCTTATTTAGTGTCATATAGCCGCTGTAGTCCTTGCCTTTCTTGTCTTTCATGCCGGAAATATGAACTGTATAGCCATCTTTCAGGCTTGCCTTTTGGTCTTCGCTCAATTTGACTTTTCGGAAAGTGTTTGGAATTTCTCCCTGCTTGATTTTTTCACTTTGATTTTGAGCCTGTTTTTGTGCATCAGGAAACTGAAATTCCAATCCCCGCTTATCGGCATTGACCTGTACGGTTGCACTGAAAGGTTTCAGGTTTTTAGAAAGCATATTTTCAAGATAGACTCCTTTGCCTTCCTGAAGTTCCTGCTTCTGTTGCTCGGAAAGCTTTACTCCTTTAAGTTCACTGGGGATTTTTATCTTATCAGCATTTAATATCACTAACTCATTAGTCAGTTTATCTACCGATACATAGGCGTTGATTGTCTTATCCTTGCCGACATTGAACTCAATCAATCGTCCCGCATTACCCGTTTCCAAGAGGTTCTTTTTGTCTTGTTCCGTAAGTTGGGTTCCATATAGGGGAACATCCAGTTCCGGTTGCTGGCGAACAGAATGTACGCGAAGGCTTAGTTCTCCTTCCGCATTTTCACGGAAAGACAAACGGGCATCGGTCTGAATATGAACACCGTTTATATCTCCCTGAATGGGGAATAATACGGGGGATTTTTGCCAGTTAAGCATCTTGTCCAACGAATTGGTATTAACAAGCTGGTCACATGTAACACCGATACTTTTCAACTGCTCCCAATTAATACGGGATTCATCTATAGCTTGATACTGTTTCGATGCAAAATTCTCCGGCATTACCCGCTGTTCGTCCAATATCTGTTTGTTAGCCGGGTTCTCCGGATTTTTCAATAATTCCTGCAAAGCGAGGGTCATGCTTTCCATTTTCTCCAACGGCACTTTGAAAAAATGGAAATGGGTCGGTTCTTTCGCCTGCCGCATGAAGTTTGAAAAGAAGTTTTCCAATACATCACTGTGTTTATCGACTTTTAAAAAGTCCGGCTCATTCTTCGCCTCGGGTTTGACGGTCTTTGGTGTTCCGTCCTCATTCAACCCTGTAACGGCTTTCAGCTCGTTACTGTCTTTTTCTACTACCAGTAACACCTCCTGGTCATTCAGATTTTTATCCATATAAAATAAATGTTTAATAATTACATCAACATTAATGTAATTCGGCAGCGAAAATAGGACGGAAAAACGATTAAAATGCTGATTTACAAATCAGTGGTAGTGTTTGGCACTCCAGTGGTAGTATGAGCATTTAAAACTTGATTTTATGAAGGGAAATTTTGTGAGAATCAGTATCTTTGTCGGGATTAACGACTAAAAATCAAGGATATGAATAGAACACTCTTTTACATCTGCTGTTGTTTATTGCTTTTGGCTGGTACGATACAGGCACAGGAATCCTCAGTTCAAATTTATGATGGGACGACTCTGAAAGTTGGCGATGTAATTCAAGCCGGATATAAGCCTTCTACATTCCAATATAATTTCATAAAGGCAATGACGGGAAACTATCTTCAAAATTATAAAGAAGATATAGGTCTGTCTGAATTGGAGATTACTGGAATCAAGAGTACGGATAGAACTTACACATCTTCCATAAAAGAGGCAATCCTTACGGTACGTGAGTTATCCACCGGAAAGGAGTTTTTTATAGATATAAACAATGCAATCGAAAAAGGAGAAGTAGTTGCAAAGCCAGCACAAAGACTATATCCGGATGCAAAGTTTTTGAGTGATGATTTGCTTCTGGCGCTTACTCTCCGGGTAAATAAACTTCCTGTAACAGATAAGGAAGTTCTGTTCCTCATTAGTCTGAAAGACAAAGATCTCTATCAAAAGTGCAGAGCAAACGAATTTGAATTTAACTCGGTCAAAGCCGATTACACCAAGCAGTTGGAGGATATGATGAATAATTTCGACTTTGCATCAACCTATTATATCGACAATCAGGTAACAATCGGTAAGTACGACTTCTCAAAGAATGGATATCCCATCAATTTCATTGGAAATGAAAAATTGGGATTCTTGAAATATGGAGACTACAACTTTACATTAACAGCCAAAGAGTTGTCATGCTTCATCCCGGTTTCACAGGAATACGGTAACGAAGTTAATAAGCGCGGGCAAGCAAGGAGTTCGTACATCAGCGAACTGGCTTATGGACGGTTTTACTTAAAGCCATTGGATAAGTTTATAGAACTTGAAAAATCGGATATCATGAACATGGAGAAGCTATATAGAGCGACACTGATTGGTGCGGATTTGGTTGGTGTTGAGGTATATGACTTTAAGCATTGCGATTATAATTTTATTGGGAGTGTGAAGTAATTATGAAAAATTATGGAATGTTATATATATGAATAACACCTATAAACATATAGTATTTGTTTTTAATTAAAAAAATGTATAATACCATGATGCATTCCGTTTACAATATTTTATTAAAAAATAAACTTTCAACCCCCCAGAAAAACGCTCTAATTGTAAAAAACATATCATATAGTTATGAGTGCATATGGAATAATACGGTTTCATTTTCTAACTATTTGTTAAAAAATAATTTTCAAATAGGAGATAGAGTCGTATTTTATGGACATAACTCTATGGAATTCATAGTTTCATTGTTTGGGACTATTAAATCGAGAGGAGTTTTTGTCCCAATTTCACCAAATCAAACAATTCCTAATTTAAAGCATATAATATCTGATTGTTCTCCCCAATATATACTTATTGAGTATAATTGTGTAAATGAAGATCTAATATTGTTTTTCGATAAATTACATGTTAAGTATCTTATAATAAACGGTGTATGCGACAAGGACAGCTTTGAGTTAATAATAGATAGTAATGATGCAAGAGATGTTAATACTCAAAATTGTGATTGTTCAAATGATCTTGCATTGCTTATTTATACTTCTGGAACAACTAGATTTCCCAAAGGAGTAATGTCTTTGAACAAACAGATTCTATTTGTTACAAAAGCGATAAATTCTGTAATTCAAAATAATTCTGAAGATAAAATCCTATGCGGATTACCTTTTTCATTTGATTATGGACTATATCAAATATTTCTTTCATTCTCAGCCGGAGCAACGTTAATAATAGAAGACTTTTATTATATAATGTCAATTCCGCAATATTTAATTAAGCATGAAATTACAGGATTTCCCGTAGTTCCATCCATTATTATATCACTTGTTTCGTCAGGTTGCTTTTCAAAAATAAATTTCCCATATTTGCGATATATTTCTTCTACAGGAGACGTTTTACCCAAAGAAATTATTTTAAAAATAAAAACAATCCAACCTAAAGTTGCTATTTTACCAATGTATGGACTGACTGAATGTAAGCGTGTTAGTATTCTTCCTTACCAATATATAGACAATCATGAGTCTTCAGTTGGTTTGCCATTACCTGGAACAGAAATTGAAATTATTAATGATTTTGGAGAAAAAGCCAAACCATATGAAACCGGAGAATTAATTGTAAAAGGAGAACATGTAATGTTAGGATATTGGAACAATAAAAAAGAATCTGATTTGAAATTCAGGAAAGATAAATCTGGCGAAAATATATTATATACAGGCGATTTGTTTCATGTTGATTCTGATGGATTTTTATATTTTGAAGGGAGAAAAGAACATTATATTAAAAGTAGAGGACAAAAAATAAGCCCTATTGATATTGAGAGTGTTTTTAGCTCAATAGAATATGTTGATTCATGTATTGCTGTTGGTGTTCCAGATTATGTATTAGGAGAAGCAATATATATATATGTCAAAGTAAAAAATGAAATCTCTGTAGATAAAAGTAAAATTATCCAAGATTGTCAGAATATTTTACCTAAAGAGTATTTTCCTAAATATATAGAAATAATTGAAAATATTTTCCCATTAAACAATAACGGAAAAATAGATAGAAAACATTTAAAAAAAATAGCTATAGATAAAGTAAAAGATGATGTTTAGACAGACAATGATGACAAACTTAACATGTTGTGGTTCATATGCGCTATGTTCAGCATATTTTAGAAGCAAACTAAATGTTCTGGATTTTGAAATACTAACAACATTGCCTTTTGCTATAACACATAATTATCCACAATCAAATCATTTGATCGAGAGTGTTATTGACCATAGCATTGGGTTGGATAGAGCATTAAAGAACTTAAATATACAATACAAAAAAGAATTATTTCCTATTCATTCGGACTATAATCTAGCCATTAAGATTTTGAAAGAATGGAGTAAACATGCCCCTGTTGTTATAGGACCATTAAATATGGATGGATTAACATATTTATTTCATAATAGGTTGTATAATAAAATGGATCATTACATAATTGTTGTTGGATATTTTAATTCATTTTATTATATTGTTGATTCCGAGGGGTATATATTGGTTAAAATAAAAGAATCGGATCTTATTGATGCGTGGCGTGGTGATAGAATCAATGAAGGAAATGGAGAATTTATTATGTATCAAATCAATGATACTAATGAGTATACTATAGATCTGAATACATGGATTAATACACTCCATTTTATTATTGACAACTATCGAATCGCAAAAAAAGAAAAATTTGGTTCTGGAAGAGCTTTAATTCAAGTTTTTAATATGCGGGATGAAATATCTGATAATCAGACTCTTAAAAACAAATTGACTTATGATTTGCCGTTAAGAATACAAAGAAATTTATTGATCTCTAGATTTCTTTTTATAATTAGAGAGCATACAAATAAAAATATCGAAAAAGAAGTGTTGGATAATATAAATAGTCAAAACAACAAATATTCTCAAATATTAAATAGTATTTTTAATAAATGCAAAATTGACTATGACAATTTTATTGATATTTCCATGTTTGAGAATAAAATGTATGATTTATTTTGTAATATAATAAGCATTTAATATGAGATTCGGTTTTAAACATATGCATTACTCATTACCCAATACAGTGTCTATAACTAAAATAATGAGAAATATACCTAACAATCAGGAGTTGTTAAAAAAAATTCAGGCTGGGGGAATTTCAAAAATCCCAGCCAGCAATGATGTTTTATTAACCGAGTTAATAAAAAAGACTATTACAGATTTTTTATCAAAATATAAAGTGCAAAAAAAATGTATAAAAAAGATATATATAGCCCATTCGTTGCCCTTTTTGTCTCCTTCTACTTTTTCTTTTTTTGAACATAGCTTTAGTGATTTAGGACTTGAAAATATACCTAGAGCTGCAATAAGTGGGCAACCCTGTGCTATATTGCATTTTTGTGTTTATTTAGCAGGGTTACAACTAAATAAGTTAGAACTTAATGATAGTATTTTAGTAATAGGAGCAGATAAGGCTTTTTCAAATGGAGAACGTATTTTCTTTAACTCTGCAATGGGGGATTCTGTTTTTATTGGCTTAATTACAAAAAACACAAAAGATAATTTAATTTTATCATCTTATATACATACCAAAGTCGTAGCCTATCAAGGTGAAAATTCTGATAAAAACCAGATAGATGACTTTAGGGCTGCAAATCCATCATTTATTAGGATGGCCATTGAAAATGCATTACAAAAAGCCAAATTAAACATTCAAGATATTAAATATATTATTCCACATACCCCTTACACGCAAATTTGGGATACTATTTCGGCATTGATGCATATTCCAATAGATAAATTTCTTATAAATTATATTTCAGAGACAGGTCATCTTAATTCAAATGATTCTTTCATACACTATACAAGGGCTACAAATGAGAAATTAATAAATAAAAATGATATTGTATTATTAATAAATCCTGCCTTTGGAGGTACAAGGGGTGTTACAATTATTAAACGGTAATATTATGAAAAGAAAAATGAATATACATCTATATGTAACTGATAAATGCAATCTGAATTGTAGTCATTGCTATAATGCAGAATGGATAAATAAAGAGCAAGTGAAAAAGCATTTATCACTAGAGGAAATCATCTACATAATAAATTTATTATATAAAAAATATGATGTTGATTTTCACATTGAAGGAGGAGAGACCTTTCTATGGGAGCATATATATGATTTGCTAAATAATATAGATGATAATATTTTAAAAACAGTTACATTAACAACAAATGGAACAATTAATCTATTATCATACACACAGCAATTGGAGAAGGTAAATAATCTCAGATTTTCGGTTTGCGGACATACTGATGAATTACAAAAAAAAATCAGAAATATACCTTTAAAACCTATTTTAGATAATATTCAACCACTTGTTGATCATAATATTCCTATAAATATACGGATGACTTTGCATAAAGGAAATTTTGACAAAATATTAGATGGAATAGATTTTTTTGTAAATAAAAGACTATTTAACATCTCTATTTATGAGTTTCAAAATGTAGGACGTGGTTCATTGTTCGAATCATTGTTATCTATGAGTGATTCGGATTTTCAAATCTTTTTGGAGTTATTAGAAAAAAATTTATCATGGAAAAAATTGAACAATTTTCGCATAAACCTTAATAAACTAAGAATTCCAGCAATAAATAGTCATATTAATGATTTGCAGGCGAAAGGATTTAAAATAAAGAAATTAGAAACTGAACATAGCCTAACCATAAATTATAATGGTGATATTGGTATTTGTCCGTGGTCGATAGGCGGTGATACAATTGCCGAATTTGATATAAATTCTTTTGATTCACAAATAGAAAACCTATATAAAACAAACTCATTTCTGCACTCATGTGATCATTGTAGTGCTATTTCAATTTTCAAATAATAATTTATGAAAAATCTTTCTGATTATAACATAGGCAATACATCTCTTTATTATGCAAGCAAATATAGCAGTTCTTGTAAAATCTTTTTGAAAATGGAAATGCAAAATTTTTTAGGTAGTATTAAATCCAGAACTGCATTTTTCATACTAAAGGATTTGTATGATTCAAAAAAAATCAATAAGGAAACAACAATTATTGAATCAACATCTGGCAATTTAGGGATTTCGCTATCTTTTTTTGCGACTGAATTTAATGTAAGGTTTTTATGTTTAATTGATCCAACAATTAGACCTAGCAAATTAGAAAAATTAAAGAAATTAAATACAGAAATAATTGAAGTGAAAAAAAATGGTACTGATTATAGAAGTTCAAGAATAATGCTAGCAAATAAACTTGGCAGTCTGAAAAATCATATCTGGGTCAATCAATATAAAAATTTATCTAATGTAAAAGCTCACTATAAAACTACAGGGCCCGAAATTTGGGAGCAAACGAAAGGTAATATCGATTATTTAATTTCTGCTGTTGGTAGCGGGGGGACAATATCAGGTATCGCATTATACTTAAAACAAAAAAGTAAAAAAATAAAGATTATAGGTGTTGAACCATTTGGATCTTGTATTTTTGGTGGATTTTGTGGGGAATATATCAATGCAGGAGCTGGGATGGCAGAGCCTTCTGATATTATACAATCATATCTCTATCTAATTGATGATATATATAAAGTGAGGGATATTGATGCGATCTATGAATGTAACGACTTTTATAATAAAGAAGGTGTCGTAGTTGGGCACACATCTGGAATGTGCTTATTTGCAGCAAAAATTATTCAACAGAAAAGTAAAGATGCCAGAATTTTAGTAATAGCATCTGATAATGAAATCATTAATATTTAAAAATTATGGATATTAAAGTTGTAGGAGCAAATGAAAATAACCTGAAGAATATTTCGGTTGAAATACCTAGAAATAAGCTAGTTGTTGTAACGGGTGTTTCAGGTTCAGGAAAATCATCTTTAGTTTTTGATACAATTTTTGCTGAAGGACAGCGTGAGTTTTTAGAGTCAATGAGTACTTATGCACAGCGTTCAATACCCAAATTATCACCTGCAAATGTTACTGCTATTGAAGGTTTATCGCCATGCATAATTATAGACCAAAGGCCTTTAGCTAGAAATCCAAGATCTACGGTCGGAACTGTAACCGAGGTATATACTTTTGTCAGATTACTATTTGCAAGAATGGGGCTTCCTATATTAAATTCCAGTGAATTTTCTTTTAATAATCCATCGGGGGCATGTGAAAAATGTAGCGGATTAGGAAATGAACTTTTGCCAGATTTAAGTAGATTAATTGATCAGAGTAAATCTTTAAACGAAGGGGCTATTTTACATAAAACATGGAAAGTCGACTCAAGATATTGGAATATCATAAAAACAAGTGGTTTTTTTGATATGGATAAAAAACTATCGGATTTTACAGATGAAGAACTTCATAAATTATTATATTCAGAACCCATAAATTTAAAAAATGATAGTGCTGGATATGTCCAAAGTTTTCATTTTGAAGGTGTCATACATAGAATAATGGATAGACAAAATGATAGTAGGGGATTATCTATAAATTCATATGATGAAACTTTTTTTTCAAAACAACTTTGTAGATCATGTAAAGGTTCTCGTTTAAATGAAAAAGCTCGTTCTGTTAAGATTAACGATATTTCAATTGTAGATATGCTTAACCTTGAAGTTACAGATTTGTTGGAAGTTATTGATGCATTCGAAGGCAAAATTGCGGAAACAATTACTCCATTCATAAAAAAAATGTTGAATCATATGATTGACGTTGGAATTGGTTATTTAACCCTAAATCGATCAGTTGCCACACTTTCCAATGGAGAATCACAAAAAGTAAAGTTAGCCAGACAATTAGGAAGCTCTCTTCATCAACTTATTTATGTATTAGATGAACCAACTGCAGGATTACATGAAAAAGATGTAGAGAAAATTAATGAAATCTTAAAGTGTTTAGTAAAAAAAGATAATACAGTTATCGTAGTAGAACACGATAAAAGTGTTATGCTAAGTGCTGATTATATTATAGATATGGGGCCAGGAGCAGGTGTCCATGGAGGAGAAATTGTAGCTCAAGGTAAATTGGATAACTTTTTGCAACAAGATTCTATTACTGCCAGATATTTGAAAAATGACAAAAAAAAGAAATTTTTTAATAGACGACTTTCGGAGTCATTTATTGAAATGAATAATATTAGTCTGCATAACTTGCAGAATATTAATGTGAAAATACCAAAGAATGTTATGACTTGCATAACAGGAGTATCAGGTTCAGGAAAAAGTTCTCTCATAGATGTATTAGTTTCCAGAGTTAAAAATATAATTATTGTAGATCAATCGCCAATAGGACAATCTGCTCGTTCAAACCCATTAACTTATACAGGAACATTCGATGCTGTTCGTAAAGAATTTAGTTTATCGACAGGCCAAGATGCAAGTTTATTTACTTTCAATGGCAAAGGGGCTTGCAATGAATGCAATGGGTTGGGCTACATAACGATGGACATGAACTTCCTTGGAGATATAAAACAACTTTGTCAAGAGTGTAAAGGGAAAAGATATAAAACTAGTGTTCTTAATTATAAATATAAAAATAAAAATATTTCAGAAGTACTTAATCTAACGATAGATGAAGCGATTAATTTTTTTCAAGATAAGGAAATTATAAATAAATTATTATTATTATCCCAAGTTGGTTTAGGATATCTTACTTTAGGGCAATCATTGGATACTCTTTCTGGCGGTGAGGTTCAGCGTGTTAAGTTAGCTAAACAATTAAGCCTTAAGGGCAATATTTATGTACTAGACGAACCTACTCGTGGATTACATTTTAAAGATATTGATACTCTCATGAACGTTTTGAATAAATTAGTGGAAAAAGGGAATACGGTTATTATAGTAGAACACAATATGGATGTGATTAAAGAGGCCGATTGGATCATTGATTTAGGTCCTGAAGGAGGAAAAAACGGAGGGCGTATTATTGCGGAAGGAACACCAGAGCAAATAATCAACATAGAGTGTTCATATACAGGGAAATATCTATCAAAAGAATTGTAAAAAACATGAATGTCAACCAATTTCTATCAATCATAAATCTAACTCTAAGGAAGCATAAACCCTTGATACCTCAAAAACTGAATTATACTATCTGTGGAGATCAAAGACTTACAGAGCTATGGTTTAAGTCAAAGGGATGTAGAAATAGTGCAAATGGAAGTTGCACATTCTGTGATTATTGGCATAGCACAAATCATAATTCTAATGAAATAGCACAATTTTTAGATGAAGCTTTTAAATCATTAAAATATGAACCAGAAGTGCTTTTGGTAAATACCTCAGGCAGTATACTTGACACATGGCAAGTTCCTGTTGAGGCTCAAAAAATATTGATTAACAATTTATCTCGATATGTCAAAACTCATATAATACTTGAGACTCATTTAGATACTTTGTCCGAAGATATAATTTCATTATATAAAAGTAGATTAAACAATAATTTATCAATTGAAGTGGGTGTTGAATCTTCAAATAATTGGGTGTTGAAATATTCTTTAAATAAATCATTTGAAAAAAATGCAATTGAAAAAAAAATAACTCTTTTAAAAAATAATAATATTGAGCCTATTGCAAATATTTTAGTAGGCGCTCCACTTCTATCTTTACCCGACATGATAAATGATACAATAGATTCAATAGAATGGGCTTTTGATATAGGGTTTGAAAGCTGTGTCATATTTCCTATAAATATAAAAAAATGGACATTAACAAATTGGATGTATGAGAATAAACTATATAAACAACCTTCATTGTGGGCTTTTATTGAAGTTCTTAATAAAATACCATCTCATTTTTTAGAGATGATAGAAATAGCATGGTATAAAGAACGAGAATACTATAATCCAGCATATACAGATATTGACATATCTCCTACTACATGTCCTAAATGTTACTCAGAAGTAATATATTTATTAAATCAATATAAATCTGACTATTCATTACGGACGATGGTTTTAGATGAGCTAAATATGATTAAATGCGATTGCAAAAATGAATTTTATGACGAACTAAATCAAAATTATAAAAAAGAAATAGATTTATTGGATACATATAAATTTATTGCTGAAAATATTCTTGGTTATGAATGGTGGTGTATAAATAAAGAATCTATATCTAAAGATGTAGAGAGTTATTACAGAGAGCGGAGTTCATTATGAAAACAGAAAACCCTTTTTTAGATTTACTTGCAAGAAAAGCGAGAAAAAATAGAGAATCATATTGGGATGTTGAGCCATTTGTAACTAGATTATCTAATATAAATAATAATATTTATGCTAGTTTATGGTTTAAGACTAACGGCTGTTCTCATGATAAGCGAGGTGGATGTACTATCTGTGATTATAGTAATGGAATTTCAATTTCCACACAAGATATGGTTGATTCTGTAGCTCTGGGGTTGACTACTATCCCAAAAGGATGTGAAGAACTTTTAATATCTCCTTCAGGAAGTATGTTTGATTCGAAAGAAGTTCCTGATTCTGTAAGACAAAAGATATTTTCTTTATTAGATAAGTCAGATAGTAGAAAAATTGCAATAGAAACAAGAGCAGATACGATTACCTATGATAAAATAAAAGAAACTCAGAATATTTTGAAGGGTCGATTATCCAAAGTTTATATTGGTCTTGAAACCTCAAATTTATGGTTGTTGAAATATTGCATCAATAAAAATCTTGATTTAAACCAGATGATCAATTCTTATAACTTATTACAAGCAAATAATATCATCTCCGCTTCAAACATATTTTTAGGTATTCCTTTCTTAAGTGAAAAAGAGAATATACAAGAGACTCTATCTTCTATAAAATGGTCCTTTTCTAATGGGTCTGATATTATTTCTCTTTTTCCTGCCCATATAAAAAAAGCGACTATTGGTGAAGTACTATTCAAATTGGAAATTTATTCTTCGCCATCATTATGGTCTTTGATTGAAGTTTTAAGACAGCTTGAACAAGAAATATATGAAAATAAAATTGAAATTAATTGGTATACATCTATGGGGGCATATAATGTAATATCTTCCCCTTACACCTGTTCAAAATGTTATAGTAAAGTTATTGAAATACTCGATAAATTTAGTCAATCAAATGACTTCAATTATATCCTTATGTTAGATGAAATTAAATGTGAATGCAAAAATATTTGGAGGGATAAATTAGAAAAAAATAATTCGTTAAATTTATATGAACGAGTTATTAATGGGTATCAACAACTTTCCGAATATTTATTCAACCGCAACTGGTTTGATTTTCATTTTGATAGATTAATTAATATGAAAATAGAATATGATATTAATTACACAATGAAACCATAAGCGAATTCTTGACTCAAATATTTAACTATATATATAAGTCTCTGAAATTAATTCACTAAAATATGCAAAATAGAAATGAATGAATATACAGAAATAGCTGAATTTTATGACGAATGGAGTAAGGGTGATCCTGCTGCACAAGAGTGCATTGATTTTTATGTTGATATGTGCTATAACGAAAATGATATTGTTGAATTAGGTGTTGGCACTGGCAGAATCGCAATTGAAATTGCAAAAAAAGGGAAAAAAATTACAGGCATTGATATTTGTCAAGAAATGCTTGACAAATTTTATGAAAAATCCATAATTTGGAATATACAAGACAAAATAAACATTATATGTAGTGATGTTAAAAACTTTAAATTAAATAATAAAGCGAATTTAATAACTTTCCCTTTTCGCTCAATTGGACATTTGTTAAGTTTAGACGAAAAAGAAGTCCTTTTAAAAAATGTTTATCTCCAACTATCTGATGGTGGACAATTTGTTTTTGATCATTATATTTTTAATAAATCATGGGCAGATCAATACAACAATATTTCAAGACTAATGTATTTCTACGAATATGAAGGTGTCTATAATTATATTTGGGATACATATAATTACAATTACAAATATCAACTGATGAATTGTTTTGTTACGATTGAGAAGTCTAATCAAAAAGGAGTAATTTTTTTTAAAAAAATCATTCCTTTTAAGTTTAGTTGGATTTATCCGGAACAAGTTGAGAATCTAATACATAAAACAGGATTTAAAGTAATAGATGTTTATGGAGATTTTAAAGGTAATCCTCTTACATCTAGTTCTGATAATCAAATTTGGATTTTACAAAAATGAGGATTCTACATAAAATAGCATATCACGGAAAGACTTTTGATACATTATCATCTTCTATTTCCATAGTATTACACAATATAGGTTTCAAAATACCTGCTTTTGTAGATTGTTTTTGCTTAAGACCTTTCATTTTCAAATTCGATTTAAATGACTACTCTCTATGGTTTTCTCCTCTAATAAAAACATCTGATGCTTTAAACATTTTTGCAAAGCTGTTTCGCAACATATTAGATATTAATATATTTGATTGTAGTATAGAAAAAAGAGAAAATGATTGTTGTTTTTCTGTAATTGACAAAATGCTTTTAACAGGACATGTAATTGTTGGTCCTCTTGATAAATCAAAAATATGGAATAGAATTGAAAGTTTGTATTTTAAAGGAGGTGAATATTATATTGTAATAGTCGATAAAAAAGGGGAGAATTATGTAATAAACGATCCTTTGGGTTGTCCATTTTCGTTATATTCAAAAAATATCATTTATAATTCTATGTTAACTAATACTTTGATTTTTCAGTTTAAGATAATTGATTTTAATTATAAAAATGAAAATTTACATATCAGAACTTTATATGAGGGAATAAAATACAGAAATAACAACATAAATAATTTAGATTCTCTCCCAATAGGGCTGTCAAAGTTATTAGAAAAAGGAGAACTTAAGTTAAAATCATCTCAAATTGCAAGTTTATCTTTTGGAATTCCCAACTATTCTCTTTTTTTAATGCAATTAAGTCTTCTTTTTCAAAACATAATAGAGAATACGTATTCATTTGATAAAAAATTATTAATTAAAGCAGAAGAGTCTATAGAGAAATATAAATTAATTCTTGCTGAATTACTGTTTAGTATTCAAAACAACATTGATCTTATCGCCTCTTTTGAGCAATTAATATTTCTTGAGTCTGAGTTTACTCTACAACTTAACAGAATGTCAGAAACAATAAAATATATAAAAAATGAATAAAACGTCCCCGCTTCATTTTGCTCCATCACTATTAAATGATTCCGAAATTTCAATAATTGATGCTGTTAATTTATATGATACACCTTTGTTTTTATATGATTACAACATTATTAAGGCAAATTGGGAATACTTACAATCAATTTTACCAGATGGTACAACAATTTATTATTCTGTTAAGGCAAATCCCAATATTAGCATTATTAAAATTTTCAATGACTTAGGTGCTTGTTTTGAAATTGCTTCTTTAGGAGAATTATTGGCCTTAAAGAAAAACAATATCACATCAGATAAAATCCTATTTATTGGCCCAGGTAAAAAAGATGAAGAACTCACTTATGATTCTCAATTAACAGTTGTAATTGAGTCTAAGAATGAAATAGAACGATTAAATTTAATCTCCAGCAATGTTAGACGCACTGTTCTATTACGGATTAATTCTAAACAAACTCAGGGACTTTTATCAATGGGGGGGAATACACAGTTTGGGATGTCCTATAAAGAAGCTTCTGATATTTTGGAGAATCGTGAGAATTGGGCTAATATACAAATAAAAGGAATTCAAGGATATTTAGGAACAGGAATACTTGATCGAAAGCAAATAATTGAAAACGCAAGCTCAATTATTGAATGTACATCTAATTTAGAACTTAAACATAACTGTCTATTTGAGATAATTGATATTGGTGGTGGATTTGGAATCCCTTACTTTGATGGAGATAAGATGGAAAATTGGGCTTGTTTAAAATCTGAAATGGAACATGTTTTTAAAATATTACCACACCATAAGAAAAGAAAATATGCAGTTGAATCTGGTAGGTTTTTGATAGGTTCTTCAGGTATATTTATAACTAAAGTTTTAGATGTCAAAAAGAAGAATAATTCTATATTTGTAATTGTTGACGGTGGAATTAACAATCTTCATTATGACAATAATTATGGATTTCGTATTCCTCCATTTAAGGTTTTAAGTAATAATAAAGAATATGCCACATTTTCTATTTGTGGATCATTGTGCACTCCTGTGGACAAGTTTGCTCATGAAGCATATGATATATTACCTTCCATCGGTGATTTTATCTTGTTCTATCTAACCGGAGCATATGGATTAACAGCTGCACAAAATTTATTTTTAAGTCATGATATCCCACCTGAAATATTAAACAAAGACAATAAATTTCATCTTATTCGAAATAGGATAACTCCAGCGCAATTTATAGAACATCAAATTTTAATCAAATAATATTATAAAAATGAAGGAAAAAAATATTGAAGAAAGGATTATTCAAATCATTAAAAAACAATTCATCTGGTTGTCGAGCCAGGAAGAAATATCTGTAAATGCAAGTCTTAGAAATGATTTAGCTTTTGATTCTATTGCAATTGTAAACCTGCAAGTCTTACTTGAAGATGAATTTGATTTCAGATTTAATCCCGTTGTGGATGATTTTTCAAAAATTTTCTATTCAATAGAAACATTGACTTACTATATTTCTCTATTAATTGAATAATAATATGTTGAATTTTCTAAAAATCATACAACAAAGAATCTATCGTGATCGAAAAAGATTAGATATTAATACGAAATATGTTTTACGTAAGGAAATTACACAAATGGGAAATTTTGTGGAAATATGGTTTTTGACTAAAGGCTGCCAATGGGATGCATCAGGAGGTTGTGTGATGTGTAATTATGGAAAAGGGCATAATATTAATGAAAATGAAATGATCTCTTCTATATCACAGGCGATTAATGAAGCCGGAAGTAATATTAGTGAGTTGGCAATAACTCCTTCCGGTAGCTTTTTAGATACAAATGAAGTACCCATATCTGTCCGCCATTTTATTTATGACAAAATTAAAAAATCCCATATAGATAGATTTATTTTTGAAACCAGAGTAGATACAATAACTAAAAGCAATATTAAAGAACTAAAAGAATATCTTCCTAATAAAAAAATATCAATTGAAATCGGTTTAGAAACTTCCAGTCAATGGATTAGCAATTTTTGTCTAAATAAGGGAACTGATATTAATGATTATATGTCAAAATTTAAATTACTAAAAGAATGTGACATAGAAATAATCGCAAATATTTCATTAGGAATTCCTTTCCTTTCAGAAAATCAGTCTATTGAAAGTGCTGTAAAAACAATAAAATGGGCATATAAATACGGTGCAGACAATACTGTTATTTTTCCATTACATGTAAAACCTTACACACTCTCTGCTGTTTTGTACGAGAAAGGTTTTTATAACCCAATATCCCTTTGGAGTTTAATCCATGTATTAAATTTGGTCCCTATTGATTATCTGGAAAAAACTCAAATATCTTGGTATAAAAATTATTATACAGATCCTTCTAAAATTATTGCTTCTCCATATACATGCCCATGTTGTTTTGATAAGATAATTTGTTTATTAGACGAATATCGAGCCACTTGTTCAATTGAAATTTTGAAAAAAATTAATTCTTTTACTTGCTCATGTAAAACAAAATGGTTGGAAACATTAAATCTATGCGAGTATTCTTCATTAGATTTGGACTCTTTATATTATACCTATGAAGAACTATCAAAACATTTTTCCATTACTAGTTGGTGGGATAAGAATAAAAATGCAATATATTCACAATTAAAAAATATGTAATGCTGTATATAAGTATACCTGCTGTTTTTATACCAAAGATAACAGAACATGAGAACCTTTCTGAGATGATGTCAATATATGAGAATATATATAACAAATACAAACAAATGGAGCATATGAATGAGCACCCTATCAAAATACCTAGAGCAGATACTGAAACAGAGTCGCTTATTTCAAAATCACTAGAATTAATATCGAATATTGTTGGTGAAATGGAGATTCAATATTTGGCAGATTGTCGATCTTCTTCTTCGGCAAATGTACCTGCCTCGTCTTATAAGTTATTATATATCAATCACTTAAAAAATGTTATCCCTTTTTGTATCCAACATATTGGTGGGGCAGAGTTTTTTATAGCTCTATCTGAATTGGACGTGTTGCTAAATGATGGTTCAAATGCTATTGTAACCACAGTTCAACGATTTCATAATATAAAAGAAAGAATAAAGGAAAAAGGATACACTAGGGCTGATGCTTCAAGTGCTTTTATTGTAACAAATAAAAGGCGAAAAAACTATAAGCAATATGAAATTTCTAACATCGAATCATATCAGAATACTGGTGTAAATCAAAAGTTTAGATCTATATTTTTTGATTATGCAAAAAAATATAATTTAAAAATAGAAGAAATTGATTGGTGCGTCATTAATAACTACTCAAAAGAAATAATCAATCAAGCGCAGAGAGAGTTAAAAGAATTAAAGTTTATTTATCGCCCTGAATATTTGAATTTTGATTTTGGAACATCTGATATTCCAATATCATTATTTTATATACAAAATAAAATATCCAAAAATTCAACAGGTATTATCCTAAATTATAGCAACTTCAAAGATATAAGTATTGCAAAAATCATGTATGTTTAACAGTGTAAATTATGAAAGAATTAATAATCAAATACAGTTCAAAAGAATTGGAACAAAAGATAATTGAAATTATTTCATTTATTAAAAAAAAGGTAAGGCAAGATAAAGTTGTTATTGCAATTTCTGGAGGTCTTGATTCTGATGTAGTTGCTCGCTTAACAGCTAAAGCAATAGATAAATCACGTATAAAATTATTTATCGTTATACAAAGAGAAATGGAAGAAGTACATATTTCAAATGCACGAGAGTTAGCTTCTGATTTAGGAATAACTTTACACGAAATTTTTCTTGAAGATTTGCCATACAATTTAATTCATGCCATTGGAGAGGCAGACCCTATTGAAGAATTTAATTCGAATGGATTATTGGACCCATCTCGTGCAAAATGTTCTATACGAACGTCCATATTATCAACATATCAAGATAGGGGGTATATTGTTATTGGAACTTCTAATAGAACAGAATATGAAACTGGCTTTTTCCTCCCCTTTGGTGATGGGGTTGCACATCTTAAACCAATTGTACATTTATATAAAACACAAGTAAGGCAAATTGCAGAATATATTGGAACAAATGAGAAAGTTATCAAACAGCCAGCCTCTGCCGGTTTTTGGGAGGGACAAACTGATTTAGAAGATTTAGCCTATTGGATATATAACGAAGGACCAATAAAAAAACAGCGCATTTTCAATACAGAAGATGATCAAAATGTTTTAAAAATAAAAAATAAATTGAAAATAGAATATATTGATATCGCATTATTAGCTATATCTAAAAAATGTAAAGATGAAGATGTCTGTAAATATAGTAAATTACCATTAAATATTGTAATGAAATTGCGTAAACTGACAGTTGAAGCAAAGAGATTTAAACATAGAAAATTGAATGAACAAATTAGATATTGAAATACGATTGGCTACAGAGAAAGATGAAATAATATTAAGGAATTTTTTTAGCATGTTGTTATCATCTCATAATGAAGCTGTATACAATAATGAATTTTTATGCCCATTAGGAATAAAATATGCAATTAAAAAAAGCAATATTATTATAGCTTTTTCTATACATCAACAATGTATAGTTGGAGCATTTAGATTTTATCCTAATAAAAAAGTAAATAAAATATCTCTATATCAATTCGCAATATCTCCAAACTATCGAAAAAAAGGTATATTTAGACTTTTACTTGAAAAATTTAGTGATATTGAATACATTGTCAAATGTCCAATCAACATTGATTTTAATTATTACTATATCAAGACTGGTTGGACATTTGTGGAGGAACAAAATGGCTTTAATATTTATTCATTTTCTACTTTATCAAATCCTTAAACTTCGGATCATCCTTCAGTTTTTCCAGTTCCGAATCTACAATTTGCTGAGCTTCCTCCTTTATGCGATAGTAATTCCGCTCAATCTCCTGTTGCATCACATTTTCCCCATCTGCGGTTATAAAACTGGTAAACTCCGGTATTTTTTGATAAGCTTTCATTTCGGTAGCAACTTTCGCATTATCCACAACAATCTCACAATGGAAAATTTTCTGTTCAATCCGCTCGTCGAAGTTATCCGAAACCGAACCGACAAACATCCCTTGTGTCAGTCCGCTAATCTTCGATGCAGGAATAAGCGAATCAAGTTGTGTGTTGATGGTGGTGCTTTTATCCTGTTTATTGATAGTCATAGACTGGCGTTTCTGTAAGACTTTCCCAAAGCGTTCAGATAATGTTTTGGCGGTATCTCCCACAACCTGACCGGAGAAAATATTGCCGACAGTATTGCTCACGACCTTTGCCTCTTTGTCTCCATAATCCCGCGTCAATTGGCTCATATCCTGAAAACCTAAACAGACCGCAACTTTATTGCTTCGTGCAGTAGCAATCAAATTATCTAATCCTTTAAAATATATCGTCGGCAACTCATCAATAATAACAGAAGATTTGAGCATCCCTTTCTTGTTAATCAGTTTCACGATACGACTGTTGTACAAGCCCAATGCCGCCGAATAGATATTCTGACGGTCCGGATTATTGCCTACACAAAGAACTTTCGGTTCTTCAGGGTTGTTTATATCAAGGGTAAAATCGTTTCCGGTCATTACCCAGTATAACTGCGGACTTATCATTCTTGATAGCGGTATTTTAGCACTTGCAATCTGTCCTTGGAGCTGGTCGGCAGCTCCACCTAACCATGCATCCATAAATGGACTCAGGTAGTTTTCGAGTTCGGGATATGAAGTCAAAATAGGAAAAATATCGGTATATTTCTTATTTAGAAATTCTATGGCGTGAGGGAAAGTACAGTATTTCCCACCATCATAGATTTTAAGATACCAGATAATTGCTGCAAGCAGGATAATCGGTGATTCCACAAAGAAATCCCCTTGCTTAGTAATCCACGTTTTATTGAGGTTGAGCATGATAGTGTAGGCACTTTCGTAAGCATCCGATATGTCGGTCATAAAATCTGGATTTATGGGATTACATCTGTGGCTTCCGGCTGGATTATCGAAGTTGATAACGAAAAACTTTGGCTCTACTTTGTATGCTTTTCTGTTATGCATCAGCGTATTGTATGCAATTGTGGAGAGGTCGGGATACTTGTAGTCATAGATATATTGACTATAACCCTTCTGAATTTGCTGTTTTATGAAGTTATTTACCACTGCATAAGACTTTCCCGAGCCGGGAGTTCCGAGTACAATAGTCGCACGAAACGGATTAACCACGTTTATCCAACCATTGTTCCACTTCTTTTTATAGAAAAAGCGAGTCGGAAGATTGACCGAATACTCATTCTCCATCAGGCGGGTTTCCTGCATAAAAGACTCGTTCTCATAATTAAAAACGTCATCCATCATGCGGTTTTTAAGTAAGCGGCTCATCCATAATCCCGCTATCAACATACAGATATAACCCAGCGACAATGTAAAAATATACAAGGCTGTATTTGCCGCAAGTGGAAGAAATAAATCCAGTATCCACCAGTTAAGAAAGAACAGAAAGAAACCGACAATCCCAAAGATAGATATTTTCGGCCATGTTATTTTCTCTTCCTTCACTCCTTTCGTTCCCAAACAGGAGAGTCCCATAAATACCACGGCAAACAACTTTGTCCACAGCATATTGGAAAACAAGCCAGCCGTTCGATTGAAGTTCAACAGTATCTTATCCACCACCGACAGGTTGAAGTTTAGTTCACGGATATACTCGTAACAAAACCAGTAAATGTGAATAATAACAAATAAAATACTAATAGCTCGCATGAATTCCATCACCTTTGCGAGTCCCCTTAAATCATCTTCGTTTTGCATAAAATTTTGTTTTTAAAATGAATAAATAATTATATACTGATTGATTACATTCTTCTTCCTCTACGCTTGCGACGTTTGGCTTCCGCTTCTTTCCGGCGGGCAAAACTTTCCGCTTCATAATCCTCTCCATGCAGCTCCAAGAGGGAAAATGGACTGACAAAATCCGTATCATCCGGTTTCTGTCTATATGCATTTTCTGAAAAGTCTGAGGTTGGAGCTTCCAAATCTTCCTGCTCTTTGGGAGTTGCCGTAATGTCTAATTCCAACGGAAGGTATATTGCCGGACTCTCTTCTATATTATTTATTTCCTGATTGTTGGCCAAAGGTTCATCCGCTATGCTGTTATGGAAAAGACTGTGAAATACGTTGGCAGAATATGCCTTTCCGATTTTCGATCCGTTCAGTACGGTACGATTCTCATGGTCAATAAATGTCGCACCGTAAATCCGTCCTTCTTCGTTCTCCCGAAAAACAACACTTACTCCGTTACGCAAAAGCTCCGCTTCAAAAGATTGGCGATTGCGATAATTGCCGATAGCGGTATCAAGAATCGGTTTTATACGTTCGGCAATATCCTTTTCCTTTATTATCTTCGCTGACGAAGCTACTTTTTTTACCAGTGCATTATGCCCGACGCTTTTGGCAATTGAAGAGGACTTTATCGGATTGCCCACTTTGTTCCCATCACTATCCAAAGCAGAGTACACCAATCCGCGATACGGTTTATTACGAACCTCTCCGCTTACTTCTTCTATACCTATATTATATAAGGAGAGTAAAGCTCGATATTCGGGAAGCGATGTGAAACGATAAGACTGCATCAGGGCTTTTACGTTGCCGGCTATCTGTTTCTTGACATTCCCCGATTCATAATCAACTTTCTTCAATCGGGGAACTTCCTCCGAATAATCCCGCTTGCTTGCCGGGTGCAGTTTGTACTTGGCTTCCAGTTCTTCGGTTATCTTCTTCGATTGGCGGAAATTATTAAAGTCGTTAATCTTCTTACCGGCTTCATCCACATTGGTACTTACTATATGGATGTGCTTCCGTTCGATGTCTTCATGCTTGAAAACGATATAAGGCTGTTTGCCAAATCCCATCTTTTGCATATACTCATCGGCGATGTCTATCAACTGTTCGTCGGTCAATACATCATCGGGATGCGGATTGATGGATATATGCAAAATCGGTTCTTCTGTCTTCCGGTTGGCTGCCAGAAAAGGAGCAAAAGACTGATTGCAGAGTAGCATATTATACTCTCCGTTCTTATCCTGCATCACCTTATTTGCATGGATAATCTTGGCGGCATCGTTTTCGACCTTCTGGTTATTATATAATAATGTACTGAAAAGGTTACTGTTCGTGTTTATTTTTGCAACCATGAGTCGGAATATTTACATTCAAATTCTTCGATTTGGGCAGATATTTTTCGTTGCAATTCAACTAATTCGATGGTCGCTTTCTCCAATTTATAGAGTAAAGCGAGTGCCTTTTTCTCCGAGAAATTGGACTTCAAAGCTTTTACCAATTGGTTATAATTTGTTCCTATTGCACGAAATTGTCCGTAAAAAGTAGTCAGGCGCATATAGTAATCCTGCATCCCCTTATCAATCTGTACCACTTTTACGGGTTTACCAAAAATGCAGGAGGTAATAAAATGCGCCTTAACCCTTTGTTTCGACTGCTCGAAGAGCGTAAGGAACTTATCATGCTCTTCGGCACTAAGGCTGATTGAGTACCTGAAAACAGCAGGGTCACTCTTCGGAAGCCTGCCAACCTTCCTTTTTCTTGTTTCATCCATCGGGGAAATCGTTTTTGAAAATGGTTACTGAATTATGACTTCGGAATAATTCCTCCCCTCTCGAGGGGCAAGGGTTTTGAGATGCTGAAATTTATTTCAAGCTGCTCAAAACATACCTTGCCATGTTCTTTCTGAACATCAAAATCCACCCACATCCGTGTGCGGATTTGTGGGTTAGCTGAACTTGTAAAAAGCAAGCTTTGATTGGGATGAACAATTCCGATGCAAAGTTAAATTCATTGAAAATAAGATGGATAGCCACAACCTAAGCCAACGAGTGCCAAATACTACCACCCGGAAAATAGTTGTGTATTTTTTACTCTTTCGCGGATAATCAGAGAGAAAAACGTATTCGAAAAGAGTCGGAGAAAAGAGAATTGTTAGTAAGAAGAGAGAAGGCTCAAATCGGAAATCGTTTTCATAGAAAACAAACAAATTGAAAAGCTAAAAATTACTGCCGGTAAAAACCAAAATCTTCTCCAAATAGGATGAAAATATCCCATTTTTCGATAGGAAATCTCTTCCTAAAATACAAACGCTATACCACTTGACTGCCAACCACTACCACAGCCGTCTGATTATTAGGATTATACAAAATCCATGTATTTACTTTGCTGGTGAAATAGGAAAACAGGATGCTGTATTTCCATAAAAATAAGAGGTCATTGTCTTAGTGAAACCCATGAATGATTGTCGTGAGAAATTACGTACCGGACGTTGTGGCGTACTTGAAATACAGACGACAGTAATTCATCACAAAATCAATGATATAATGTAGTCAATACATAAAAACACAATCTTTTATGACTCTAATGTGATGAGTTCTTGATGAAGCATATATACAGGTTTTGAAGTATTCACAAAAGCAAAGAGTGGAATATATATCAAATCGGTTTGATGCGAATTTAAAACATTAGGTATTTGTGTATTCAAAAAAGCAATTCATTTTGGGAGTGACTATTTGAAACAATAACGATATAACGAGTCGAAGACAGATTTCAGTGAGAAACGAGAATTTTATATAAGTAACAATTTAATTTTTGAACAACATGGAGAAGAAAACATTATTGGTTGCATTTTCTACCCAAAAGGGAGGAATTGGCAAGAGCGCCTTAACGGTGCTTATGGCGAGTTACTTTCATTACGTGAAAGGCTACAGAGTTGGGGTCATTGATTGCGATTACCCGCAATACAGTATCCACAAGATGAGGGAAAGGGATAAGGAAATCGTAAATAAAATCCCTTATTACAAGGAAAAGTCGTTTAACCAGTTCAAAACATTGGGCAAAAGAAACTATCCGATTGAGCGGAGTCCTGCACCGGAAGCCATAGACGCGGCAAAAAAGATGATTGACGAATATATTGGGGAATCGCCGGATATCATATTCTTTGATTTGCCGGGAACGCTGAACAGCGAAGGGATTGTCCAGACTTTGGCATCGTTGGATTATATTTTCTCCCCAATCTCTGCTGATAAGATGGTCTTGCAATCCACATTGGAATTTGCAGGTATTATTAATGACCGGATAATCAGTACGAGGAAAGGGAAATTACAGGGACTCTATCTTTTGTGGAACATGGTCGATGCCCGTGAGAAGTCGGATTTATATAAGATATATGAAGACGGTATCGGAGAACTCGGTTTATCGGTGATGAAAAACTCTCTGCCCGATACCAAACGCTACCGCCACGAGATGAGCGAAATGATTGCCCCGATATTTAGATGTACCCTTTTCCCTGTCGATAAACGACTGGTAAGGGGCAGCAAGCTGAATTTACTGGCTGATGAAATAGAAGAACTCATAAACATCAAACAGAAGTAATATGGCAAAACGAAGTGACGGAATAAAAAAAGTCGATGATATAGACGAAAAAGAATTCTTGAGTATTCTCGACGGCAGGGCAACTCCTTCGGCATTACCCCAAAAGAAGGAGATTGCAGAAATAAAGGAAGAGCCGGAAGTAACAACAGAGGAGAAAAATGAAGAAGAACCGATTCTACCCGCCAGGCAGGAAATTTCGGATGAGCAAAGAACAGTAAAGCCTCTATCCAAGCGTAAGCAAGGCGAAATTTATGAGAGTAAGTTTCTTCAACCCAGAGAATTGAAAATAAGGCAATGTGTATATATCAGCCGGAGCGTACACGAAACTATTGCCGATATAGTCAAACGAATTGGAGAGAGGGGATTGACCGTAGGCGTATATATTGATACCATCTTACAGCAACATCTTCAAGAGAATAAAGAGGAAATCAACGCCCTTTATTGTAAACCCACAGATAAAATCATTAAATAAAAAAAGATATGAAAAAGAATTTTTTTAGACGGAAAAAGAAAGAATTCCCAAAAACAGAGACATCGTGTATCGTTTTGGATTTGGAGAAAGAAGAAGCACCAATGGAGAGCAAGAAAAGCAAATATCTTGAAGCCTTTATCAAACCCAGAGTGCTGAAACAACGGCAGAGTGTTTATATCAGTCAGGATGTACACGAACTTGTATCAAAGATCGTTGGAAAACTCGGCATCAAGAATATGACAGTCGGTGTATTCATAGATACCATTTTAATGCAACATATCAAAGAGCATAAAGAGGAATTGATGTCCATCTACTACAAAGAAGAACATGATATTTTTGAAAACATCTTGGGAGATAATAGCGATGATTGATTTCTATAATATCCTATTGATACTGCTTGTTTATACGGCAATACTGTTACTCGGCATCTTCTATGTCTATCCTTTCCTGAAGAAACTGTTTAGACGTAAAATCTCTATTTCCATTCACATCGGAACGAAAGAAAAGGACGTAAAAAAGAAAGTCGTGCAACCTCAAAAACAAGAAGAATTGCCTTCCGTTTTAGGGAAATCAAAATTCGTCCTACGCCAACCACTGCCTAATGCTACCGCCCGTTTAGAAACGGAAAATCCTAAGGAAAAAGAAGATACATTTGCCCCCGAAACAAAAAAATCGGCGGATGAAAACATCAATTTGGAAACAGGCGAAGGCGTGGAAGTCGAAGAGGAAAACGAGGAAGTTTCCGATGTTGATTTGAATGATGAAAGAGAGGAACTCGTAACCGGAAACGTTTCAGAAGAAGCGAGCGGGATCGACTTCAATAAATTGGGAGCAACGACGAAAGTAATAAGCAATCCCGAAGGCAGCAGCCGGGTAGATGAGGAAATGGCAGGAAAGGTACTGAGCGAAAACAAATACACCGAGCTGGTCAAATCCATGCAGGATGCCCGTCCCGACTACGCCAAGCGGATAACTGATTTGATAGACAGGCATGAACAGAAACTGGCTGAAGCTCAAAATCAAAAAGCAGGGGCTAGCCGGAGAAAACAAAAACTGTATGAGTCCGACGATTTTAAGAATTTCAATATTGAAGAGATTTCATAACTAAAAGAAAGGAGGTGAAAATGAGAAAGTGATCATGTATTAGAAAGAGATGTTGTTTGTGCCGGGACTATTCACCCCGATAAAAGCACAAAATCATCTCTCACAATTATCCACAAATTAATTCAAAGTCAAACCAGTTTTGGAGTCGTGAGGAACTAAATAAGGAATGTTCCTCCACTCCCTAACTTAAAAACAATTTTATGTCTAAAGAAATAAAAAACAACGTTCAGAAAAAGTTCTTCGCACTGGCTGCACTGGTTCTTATGGCAGCAAACACCTTCGCACAAGGTAATGGCATGGCGGGTATCAACGATGCTACAAGCATGGTTTCCAGTTATTTTGATCCAGTTACGAAGCTGATTTACGCCATAGCAGCCGTCCTTGGTTTAGTTGGAGGCGTTAAGGTTTATTCCAAGTTTCAGTCCGGCGATCCTGATACCAGCAAAACTGCGAGCAGTTGGTTCGGCGGTTGTATTTTCCTGATTGTTACCGCGACTATTCTTCGTTCATTCTTCCTATAATATATGGTGGAATTTAATATCAACAAGGGCATTGGCCGCCCGGCAGAATTTAAAGGTTTGAAAGCTCAATACCTTTTTATTTTCGTCGGCGGTCTGCTCGCTGTCTTCATTGTAATGGTAGTCATCTATATGATCGGCATACCTCAAATGATATGTGTTGGTTTCGGTTTAATCTCCGGTTCTGTCCTTGTCTGGATCACTTTCCACTTGAATGGGAAGTACGGACAACATGGATTGATGAAGGTGCAGGCAACCAAAAACCATCCTCGCTACATCAGCAATCGGAGACGGCTCGGGCGCCTTTTCACGCATATAATAAAGAAGGAGGAAAAATAATGAGGAATACATCGAAAATAACAACATTGGAGAATAAGTTCCCCATACTCTCTGTTGAAAACGGATGCATCATTTCCAAAGATGCGGATATAACCGTCGGTTTCAAAGTGGAACTGCCGGAAATCTATTCAGTAACATCGGAAGAATATACAGCTATTCATTCATCTTGGGTAAAAGCAATCAAGGTATTGCCGGATTATTCCATCGTTTGCAAGCAGGACTGGTTTACTGAAGAGTGTTACAAGGCGAAGACCGATAAGGAAGACATGAGCTTCCTGAGTAAATCCTACGAACGCCACTTCAATGAACGTCCGTTCCTGAATCACACCTGTTACCTGTTTCTGACAAAAACAACGAAAGACCGGGCTCGTCAGCAAAGCAATTATACGGCTCTGACTCGCGGCTTTCTTGTCCCGAAGGAAATGCAGGAGAAAGAAACGGCACAGAAGTTTCTGGAATCAGTCGATCAGTTCGAGCGTATCATGAATGATTCAGGCTTCATTACCATGACACGCCTTACGACGGATGAGATTGTCGGTACAGAGGATCATGCCGGAATTATTGAAAAGTATTTCTCCCTGATGGGCGATACAACTTCGTTGGAAGATATTTCGCTCGGAGCCGGAGAAATGAAAATCGGAGATAACTTTTTGTGTGTCCATACGCTGAGTGATACGGATGATTTGCCGGGCAAAGTCTATACCGACAGCCGCTACGAACGCCTGTCCACCGATAGAAGCGATTGCCGTTTATCATTTGCCGCTCCCATCGGAGTGTTACTTTCCTGTAACCATGTGGTAAACCAATACATTTTTATTGATGACCACACGGAAAATCTGAAAAAGTTTGAGAAGCAGGCAAAGAACATGCACTCGCTGGGTCGCTACTCCCGTTCCAATCAAATTAACAAAGAATGGATCGAAGATTACCTGAACGAAGCACATTCATTTGGACTAACTTCGGTACGTTCACACGTCAATGTGATGGCATGGGCGGACAATCGGGAAGATTTGAAGCGTATCAAAAATGATGTAGGAAGCCAGTTGGCTCTGATGGAATGTAAACCTCGACACAACACCATTGATGTTCCGACTCTCTTTTGGGCAGGGATAGCAGGTAATCAGGGGGATTTTCCGGCAGAGGAATCGTTCTATACCTTTATAGAACAGGCTTTGTGCTTCTTCATTGAGGAAACTAACTATCGCGATTCTCTTTCTCCTTTCGGGATAAAAATGGCTGACCGTAACGGTAAACCTATCCATTTGGATATTTCGGATTTACCGATGAAGAAAGGGATTATCACGAACCGCAACAAGTTTATCTTGGGGCCGAGTGGTTCGGGAAAATCTTTTTTCACTAACCATCTCGTCAGGCAGTATTACGAACAGGGAACGCATGTTCTGCTTGTGGACACGGGTAATTCTTACGAAGGCTTGTGTAATCTGATCCATAATAAGACAAAAGGGGAAGATGGAGTGTATTATACCTATACAGAGGAAAATCCGATTTCATTTAACCCGTTTTATACACAGGATGGTGTATTTGATATAGAGAAAAGGGAATCTATTAAAACACTTATTCTTACCTTATGGAAACAGGAACATGAAAAGCCTTCAGGTGCGGAAAGTGTAGCGTTATCCAATGCGGTTAATGAATATATTGCCCTGATAAAAAATGATAAGAGCATCGTTCCCTCGTTCAATACTTTTTACGAATTCATAAAAAATGAGTACCGTGCCAGTATTGACAATAAAAAGGTAAGGGAAAAGGATTTTGATATCGACAATTTCCTTTTCATACTCGAACCGTTTTACAAAGGGGGCGAATACGATTACCTGCTGAACTCGGATAAGGAATTGGACTTACTGCACAAACGCTTTATTGTATTCGAAATTGATAAAGTGAAGGACAACCCCGTGCTTTTCCCCATCATCACAATCATCATTATGGAGCTGTTTGTGAATAAGATGCGCCGCTTGAAAGGAGTTAGAAAGATGCTGCTTTTGGAAGAAGCGTGGAAGGCAATAGCCACCGATTCGATGGCCATGTACCTGAAATATTTGTTCAAAACCGTTCGTAAGTTCTTCGGTGAAGCAGTAGTCGTTACGCAGGAAGTGGATGATATTATCCATTCCCCGATTGTGAAAGAAGCTATCATCACGAACTCCGATTGCAAGATTCTTCTCGACCAACGAAAGTATATGAATAAATTCGACGGTATCCAGAATATGCTCGGGTTAACGGATAAGGAACGGGGACAAATACTTTCCATTAATATGTCAAATGATCCCGGAAGACTCTACAAAGAAGTCTGGATAGGACTTGGAGGAGCACAATCGGCGGTCTATGCGACGGAAGTATCAAAAAGCGAATACCTCACTTACACGACCGAAGAAACGGAAAAAGTGGAAGTCTTCCGGCTCGCTGAGGAGTTAGGCGGGGATTTGGAACTTGCCATAAAACGGCTCTCCATGAAACAAGAGAAATAAGTATTTACAAATCAATTATTTATTAATTAAAATTCGAAATGAATATGAAGATAAGAATTTTCATGTTATGCCTAAGCTGTATGCTTACCATAACCGGGGCGAAAGCCCAATGGGTTGTAGCCGACCCGGGAAATCTGGCGCAGGGTATCATCAATGCCACAAAAAACATCGTGCATACTTCGAGTACCGCCAGTAATATGTTGAACAATTTTAAGGAGGTTCAAAAAGTCTATAATCAAGGTCGGGAATATTACGATGCACTCAAGGCTGTGAACAATCTTGTGAAAGATGCCAGAAAAGTACAGAAAACCATCCTGATGGTTGGTGATATTACCGACATCTATGTGAACAGTTTTGAAAAGATGCTTGCCGATGACAATTTTACGGTGGAGGAACTGGTTGCCATAGCCAACGGCTATACCATACTACTCAACGAGTCGGATGATGTATTACAGGAACTTAAAGGGATTGTCAATGCCAGTACATTGTCCTTATCAGATAAGGAACGGATGGAAGTTATCGACAACTCTTATACTAAGATGTTGGAATACCGTAGTCTGGTAAAGTACTATACCAACAAGAATATCTCTGTTTCTCTGCTTCGGGCAAAAGAAAAGAACGCCTCGCAGCGTGTTCTGGACTTGTACGGAAGTGATACCGATAAATATTGGTAATCTATGGAATTTGACAATATCCATCAGATACTCCGTGCTTTGTACGATGACATGATGCCTTTATGCGGCGACCTTATCGGGGTTGCCAAGGCCATTGCCGGGATTGGTGCATTGTTATACGTTGCCTCCCGTGTATGGCAAAGCATCGCACGGGCAGAGCAGATTGATGTGTATCCCTTGCTCCGTCCTTTCGCCATTGGCATCTGCATTATGTTTTTCCCGACCTTGGTCTTGGGGACTGTAAACAGTATCCTAAGCCCCGTTGTACAAGGTGCGCATAGCATCTTGGATGGGCAGACATTGGATATGCGCCAGTTGGCGGAAACGAAAGACCGCCTTGAATTTGAGCAGAAAAAGCAAAATAAGGAAACGGCTTACCTGGTCGATCAGGCTGAGTTTGATAAAAAACTCGGCATCATGGGTGCGCCTGAGATTGCAGGAATGTATATTGAACGTGCCATGTATGATATGAAGAAATGGTTTCAAAGTCTCTTTCGCTCGTTTCTGGAAACCCTCTTTAACGCCGCCGCATTGGTCATAGATGTAATACGGACATTCTTTTTGATTGTTCTCGCCATCTTAGGTCCGATAGCCTTTGCCATATCGGTCTTTGATGGCTTTGGGTCGACACTAATCCAATGGCTCACCCGCTATATCAGTGTGTATCTGTGGTTACCCGTATCGGATTTATTCAGTTCGGTACTGGCTCGTTTGCAAGCACGTATGTTGGAAAGCGATATTGCCCGTATGGAAGTTGATCCGAGTTATGCGTTGGATGCTTCGGACGGGGTGTATGTGGTATTCCTTCTTATCGGGATTGTCGGATTCTTCACTATCCCTGCCGTTGCCGGATGGATTATTCAAGCCGGAGGGATGGGTAATTACAGTAAGAATGTAAACCAAGCTGCTTCCAAAGGTACTGCTCTGGCAGGCGCAGGAGCCGGTGCGGCAGCCGGAAACATTATGGGAAGATTAAAAGGAAGTGGAGGTTCCAGCAGTAGCAGTAGTCTTGGCGGAGGTGGAGGCGGTAGCCAACCGCAGGGGCGAAACTATTCTACAGGTGGAGGACAGTCCGGTGGAACTCCTTAAATCCATAGGTATTATTTAAAACAATTAAACATTAAAAACAAAAAAAGAAATGGAATTTAAGTCATTAAAAAATATCGAAACAAGTTTTCGGCAAATCAGGCTTTTCAGTATTGTATTTCTTTGTTTGTGTGCAATAGTCGCAGGGTACTCCGTATGGAGCGCCTACGGCTTTGCCGAAAAACAAAGGGAGAAAATCTATGTATTGGACGAAGGGAAATCATTAATGCTGGCTCTTTCGCAAGACCTTTCACAGAACCGTCCGGTGGAAGCGCAGGAACATGTCAAACGCTTTCACGAATTGTTCTTCACATTATCTCCCGACAAACGGGCGATAGAGAGCAACATTCAGCGGGCAATGGTACTTTGCGACAAAACTGCCTTCAATTATTACAAGGACATGGCAGAGAAAGGATATTATAACCGCATAATCTCCGGCAACATCATTCAGAATATAATTGTAGATAGCATCCGGTGTAATTATAATGCGTATCCGTATCAGGTTTCCACATACGCCCGCCAGATAATCATCAGAGAAAGTAACCTGACGGAACGCTCGCTTATTACCACCTGCCAGCTTCTCAATACTTCCCGTTCGGATGATAACCCTCACGGCTTCTTTATGGAGAATTTCGAGATAAAAGAGAATAAGGACATTATGACCGTTGATCGCTAATATTTCCAAAACGATGAAACAGATCAAGCATATCTTTAAAGAAATAGGTTACAGTATCAATGATTTTCTTCGCCGGATGTGTGGCAGTCTTTCGGAAGATGCCCGCATAGTGGTCATTATCTCCATGCTCATTCTCTTTACCATAGGGAATCTGTATTTCACCATCTCCGTCATATACAATTGGGGACGTGAAGACGGAAAAAAAGAGATACCCGAAGTACGGCATATAGACGGTTTGGAGATTATGGATTCCGCCGGTCGAAAAGATACGATGAACCTGATAGACTCTCCGATTCATATCGAGATACAAGAGAGCGATAGTACAATCAATAAATTTTTAATATACAATGAAAAAAGAACAAGAAAAAATAGACCCTGTTAAAGAACAGGAATCGTCAGATCGACGGAGTCAAAAGGAGAAACAGAAGCAGCAATTAAAAAAGTATGGCTTCTTTGCTCTCATCGGGATTATCTTCTTGGGCGCATTGTACCTGATTTTTGCCCCGTCTTCTTCCGACAAGGTAAAAGAGGAACAGGGAAAAGGCTTTAATACCGAGATTCCCGATCCGAATAATTCGGGACTCATCGGCGATAAGCAAAAAGCTTATGAACAGGAAGCATTGATGCGGGGTAGAAGTGAAAAACGTAAGTCGCTCGAAGACTTTTCTTCCCTTATCGGGGACGATAAAGAGGCGATAAAGGAAAATGTAATTGAAATAACGGAAGAAAGGACAAGTAACAATCCTTCTCCAACGAATGATGCGATACGAAATTCGGCTTCTTCTTACCGGAATATCAATAATACCCTCAGCAGTTTCTATGAACAGCCTGCCACAGAGGTGGATGAACAGGCACAGCTTGAACTTCAGTGGCGTGTTCAGGAGTTGGAACGGAAACTGGAAGAAGAAACCGCAAAGAAGACTGCCGTTGACGACCAATTACTCCTGATGGAAAAATCCTACCAGTTGGCAGCCAAGTATATGCCTGCCGGACAGGGACAACAAGCCGGGACACAGGTAGAAGAGGATATAATCCTCGAAGCGGGAAATTCTAAGGGTAATTCTTCTAATAACAACAGCCGGTATGATAAAGCCGGAGCTTCCGTAATCCGGCAGGTATCTGAACAGACCGTATCAGCTTTGGCTCAAAATATTCCCAATGCGGAATTTATTGCAAGTTTCAACCAACCCCGAAACATGGGGTTCAATACAATGGATGCAGCTATCGGTGTGAATGAAAAGAATACTATATCGGCAGTCATCCACGATGACCAGACATTGATAAGTGGTCAGAGCGTTCGATTACGGCTCACAGAAGCCATGATAGCCGGAACTACGGTTATTCCTGCTAATTCCCTTTTAACAGGTACAACATCATTGCAAGGCGAGCGACTCGGTATTATTATCAATTCCATAGAATTGGGCGGAGCAATCATTCCGGTGGAAATTATCGTTTATGATTCCGATGGGCAAAGGGGCATTTTTATCCCCAACTCGTTGGAGTTGGAAGCGGTCAAAGAAATTGCCGCCAATATGGGAAGCTCGGTCGGTTCAAGTTTTACGATAACCGACGATATGGGAGCGCAGATAACATCCGACCTGACCAAAGGAGCGATACAGGGCGTAAGCCAGTATATGCAGAAGAAAATCCGTCAGGTCAAAGTCCATCTCAAAAGCGGTTACAGGGTATTGCTGCTGCCCAAGCAAAACTAATTATCAAATATATTTTATCCACAAATTAATTCAAAGTAAGAAATGAAAAAGTATTTTTTTATGTTCGCTGTCATAGCGACCGGTGTATTATCTGTTAATGCACAAACAGAGTATGAGAATCAAAGATCGGCATTATCTAATGATGAGGTTATAACGGTCAATCAGTCGCCCGAAGAGATGCAAGGCGAGTTGCAACAAGTATTGAAACCCACATTCGGGGATTATTACGAAGGACTGACCAAGAAGATAACCTTCGACCGCATGATTCCACCCTATGGACTCGAAGTTACTTTCGACAAAACGGTGCATATTATCTTCCCCTCATCCATCCGTTATGTGGACTTGGGCTCTTCGAATATCATCGCAGGCAAAGCGGGAAATTCGGAGAATATCCTCCGTGTGAAAGCTTCAATCAGAGGGTTTGAAGCGGAAACTAATCTTGCCGTAATTACGGAAGAAGGAAGTTATTATACCTATAATGTAAAGTATGCGGACGAGCCGGAGAAACTCAATATAGAGATGCGGGATTTCATGCATGACGGTATCGCAACCAACCGCCCGAACAATTCGTTCGACATCTACCTGAAGGAACTCGGAAGCGAATCGCCCCGTGTCGTATATCTTATCAATCGTGCGATTTATAAGGATAACAAACGCCACATCAAACACATCGGGGGAAAACGTTTCGGCATCCAGTACACACTGAAAGGCATCTATTCGCATAATAATTTACTTTATCTGCATACACAGATTAAGAACTCGACCAACGTAGCATTCGATGTTGATTTTGTACGCATGAAAATCGTCGATAAGAAGGTTACGAAACGTACCGCCATTCAGGAAACCGTTATCTATCCGCTTCGTGCCTATAACTTTATGACAACGGTTGGTGCAAATAGAACGGAACGGACAGTTTTTGCATTGGATAAAATCACTATTCCTGCCGATAAACTGCTTATTATCGAAGTATTTGAAAAAAATGGTGGTCGTAACCAAACCTTTACCGTTGAGAACGCAGACCTGATTCGGGCTCGTCAAATCAACGAACTAAAAGTACAGTAATGAAGCGGGTGGTATTACTTATGACTTTGTGCCTTGCCCTCATCGGGCAGGCACACGCCCAGCGTTACTTGCCGGGACAAAAGGGATTGCAGTTTACGGCAAGTGCCGTTGATGGTTTCTATTTAGAGAAAGGCGACAAACAAGCCTTTGCCGGAGGAATTGCCCTTTCAACCTATACTAAGAATGGCAACCGTTGGGTATTCGGTGCGGAATATCTTCAAAAATCCTACCAATATAAAACGGAACTGATACCGACTTCTCAATTTACAGCAGAGGGAGGATATTATTACAAGTTCCTTTCTGACCGGAGCAAAATATTTTTCTTTTCTGTTGGAGCATCAGCAATGGCAGGATACGAAACGGTCAATTGGGGAGAGTCCCTACTTTTTGACGGCTCTACCATTACAAGCGATGACAACTTCCTATACGGTGGTGCGGTAACCTTTGAGATTGAAACATACTTGTCAGACCGCATTGTATTACTACTCAATGTTCGGGAGCGGATATTGGGTGGTTCTTCCATTAACTTATTCCACACGCAAATTGGCGGAGGAATCAAATTCATTCTAAATTAAATATTTAACGAATAAATTTATAAAGAAATGAGAAAGACATTATCATATTTTTTATTTACGCTACTGCTTGCGGCGGTAGCGTGTGCCTGTAGCGACGATATTGATATTAAGCAGGATTATGAATTCTCGGTTACTCACTTACCTGTGCCGAAAAAACTGCAAGTAAATGAGGTTGCCGAAATACGCTGTACGCTACACCGAAATGGCAAATATAACAATACCCGGTACTACCTTCGTTACTTTCAATATGACGGAAAGGGTCAGTTATGGATGGGCGATGGAAAACCATTCTTGCCTAACGACCCCTACGAAGTAACGGATACCCCTTTTCGACTTTATTTTCGCTCTATGTCCGAAGATGCCCACAACATAGAGGTAGTCTTTTTCGACTCGTTCGGGAAAGAGTTTCCGCTTTCTTTTACCTTTAATAATGAGCAGGCAGATAAGGAAGAAAGCAGTGTATGAAAAGCTATATAGATAAAAACCTGCAAACCGGGGAAACGATTGAGTACAAAGCGCATGTGCATTGGTGCATCTTCTTCACCCCAATAGTATTGCTCTTGGTTGGTATCCATTTCTTCCCGTCTTCCAACGTATTCGAGTATCTGATTGGCATTACGGCACTACCTCTTGGCATATTTACAATGCTGAGAAGACTGTACATGAAAATCGGGACTCATTACGTAGTAACCAACAAGCGGGTTATACTGAAACAAGGCTTGTTAAGCCGTAATGCAATGGAACTGATGCTGATTAAATGTGAAGGATTGAGCATCAATCAGGGACTTATCGGTCGGCTGTTCGGGTTCGGAACAATCCTGTTGACAACGGGAGGAGCAACCAACGTGTTCAGCTACGTTACAGACCCGATAAAGTTTCGAAATGCGATTAATGCGCAGTTGTAATGTTAGAGTAGGCAGGAGGATGAAAGTCTTTCTGCCTGTTTTTTTATCATGTTATTTGAACAGTTGTAAAATATTGATTTGATTATATCTTACATTCTTTAATAAGCCGTTCAATCTCGGTTCGTTGCTCGTTAGAATGGCAATGAGCAAAGCTCTCTAAGACGAGTTGAGTCAGCGCCATGCCTTGTCGGTGAGGATTAAGGTCTTCGTCAGTTAAAAGGAACAGACAACGCACCATTTCACGAGGGAAATCATTACGCTTTCCATCCAGATAGTTAATGATCTCTTTCATAGTAGAATCGTATGTTTCAGTAAAATTACGATCCTTTTTCAAGTCGCGAGTAGGAGCACATATTTCCTCTACATATTCCATAAATGTTTCGTAGAAGCAGAGAATAGCAATCGTCCGATAGTCGTCAGAACTTACTTCTTGGTTGTTCATTCCCGTCAGCATAAACTCTTCAAGCGATATACCCTCAGCAAATATTTTATCAATCTCGGCATTCAGCAACTTCAACTGATCAATATGTGTATGCTCAATAAACCACAGAAAAGTACTACACTGCTGAATCTGCTGGCACTTTTCGGCTTGTTGTTCAGGCGGGATGGAATAAGTGAGGTCGGGAGAGTCTTGCTCTTTCATGAATGGGTGTTTTTTGAGGGTAAGATAATATTAATTCATCGACAAATCTTTGTTCAATCCTATTAAATACTGCTCAATAGTCAAGTTCTCTACGTTCGTGCCCTTACTTACCAATGCATATTTGTCGATAAGTTCTTTCAGGTATTTAGGCGAAAGATGCAGATATACTGAAAACTCCTCGTAATAATTTAGACCGAACCCAATCATTACACCGTCTTTTTCATCTTCGTGGTTGAGCATGAAAACGAAATAGTTCTTTTCATCTCCGGCTTGGATATTTAGAATGATTTCCGCATCCGAAAGAGGTTGTATCGGGGGATTATTCTCGTCTAATACCTCATATTCAAAGTCTATCCAACCAAGTTTGCGATAAGAGGTGAACAGTTCCCGAAGTTGGTCTGTTGTCAGATGGGGCATATCATAAAATACTTCAGCCATAGTTATATGAAATAAACTTGTCAAAGGTAAGAATAAAAAAGGATAGGAGAAATCCTACCCTCAAATGAAAACTTCAAATGCAAGAAAAACTATTGTTTTTCTTTTGGTTTTTTGCTTCTTTTTCGACCGCTCAGGCTCACTGTAAAAAGAAGTCGGGCGGAAAAATCCGCCCTTTGGTTATACTTCTACTTGCTTTTTTTGTAGGTCAATTTCGGAAACATACCAACTGTCTTGATACTTGTTGCCAATCAGATTAAAAACGCCCGATAATCCGCTATCATAGGCGTGTTTCTTGGCTTCACTGATTGTACTGAACTCGCCTATCTTATTGAAGCCGATAAATAGTTTGTATCTATCGCTGTTCTCCTTGTGCTTTTTGACTTCTTCCTGTAACATCATATACATTTTTTGATAGTTGTTTTTCTTTTGTTCCAATTTGTTGTAAGCCTTCAATAACTGTTCGTCCGTATCTATATTAAAAAATAGGTCATTGTTCTTTTTGTAGTCGATATATCGGACAATGGCTCTTTCGACTTTGGTTATCTGTGCTTTTGCCGATGCAACTTTACCCAACAAAAAGTCAAAACCTGTCTGTAAACCTGTTCGCTTGTCGTAAAAGCAATGATATACCTGAACTCTTTTTCTCGGATATTTGCATACTAATTTTGCCTTACGCCATTCTATAAGCCACCGCCAACGGTCTAACATATCACGGGGGATGTCTATTTTGTGTAAAACTTCCCGGCTTCTGTCTTCATGCCGAATTTCAAAAGTGATATATACCCAATGTTCAATACCCAGTTCCCGTTCCGCTTTTGCAAGGTCTTTTGCATATTGCATCCAATCGTCCATTCTTTCCTGTGCCATGATATTACTTATTAGCTGTTGTAAATCTGTTGTATTTCTTCACCTATTTTTGCCAACGCTTGGCGTTGTTCATCGGTTAGAAGCACTATGAAGTCGTCATTGCTATACCATTCTCCGCTATCTTCCTGCTCGCGGAAGCATCGCCTGTTGGCTGTATCAACAATAGCCAACATTACATCTACCTCGATAGGAGTCAGTCCGCTGATTGTACAGGTCTTGTTTGTTTTACTTATTTTCAATTTCATTGCTTTAGGCTTTATGGGCAGATTGCTCCGCCCTGATTAATAATCCGTTATTTAGAGTTTACAAAGACTGTCTTTGTTCGCTCAGTATCGGAAACGGTTAATTGTCCGTCCCTGTCAATAAGCCAGTAGAGAAAAAATATGATAGTATCTTTTGATACTACATGATTGCCATTGAAAAGATTTAGCAACATAATAGGCTCTTTTTCTTTGGCTTTCAATGCTTCCTCGCTTGTGGTGTAGGCATTTTCGCCAATACCAAAGCGTAGGGAGTTATTTACTATAAATTCTACTGTTCCGTATTCTTCCATTTTCCTGTACATGAATTGTTCTAAATCCCTTATGTCATGTATCAGGTCGAACGGATGCAGGGCTTCCAGTTCATCTTTGAGTTGGGTGTGAATATCCCTTAACATCGGCTCTATGGTAAATCATTTAGTCGGGTTGGTTATCTTTCGGCAGGTGGCAGGGTCGTGTACGTCATCAAGAAACAAGCCGTTCTTGTCAAGTGTGCAATAACAGTCATAACAGAAGTGTGTATGATATTCCGTCTCGCTCTTTTTGATAGACTTATTTATGATTATTCGGATTTGACCGTTCTGTAACAGATAAAAACGGATGCTCCAACGGTCGGTTTCAAAAGCTATTTGATAATGTTTGCTTTCGGCTGTTACCCTGTTTAGGAAGTGCAGGACACCTTTATACATAATTGCTATTTTATTCGGTTTCATTTTGATAATTGTTTTTTAGTTGATATTATGCTGCTATTCTCTTTTTAATTAGTGGGATATGCTTGTTTACAAGTTTGATAATCCTATCGTGATGCTCCGTGTTCTTGTTGCACACGCCTCTCGATTGGACTACCTGCAATTTAGAAAGAGATATTTCAACGGTTTCTACTCGCTCTCCATCAATGCAAGCGGAAAGGATAAGGCTGTCGGGTTTCAAGTGGTAATCATTTGTGAATACACAGTGATGTAAAGCATCGCCCTCTTGCATTATTTCCGTTACACTTTCGAGTACCCGAACTTGGATTACTCCGTCCGTGAACTGAATACCGAAGAATTTGGATTTCAGTTCTTGAAATATAGCTTCATCCTTTAATGCCTGTTGTTTGGCTTCTTCCTTACGTTCCCGCTCAATATGCTCTCTCTTTTTCTGCACATACTTGTCATGTTCGCCTTTTAGGTCAGCAGGGCAAACGTAATGCGCATTACATAGGTCTTTCCCGAAGAAGCGGAGTAAATCAATGTAATCGCACCACATCGTAACATCATCAATGTTGTAACCGTTTCGGATACAGATACGGATAGATGCCCAATAATCGGCAATATTCCGTGAGGTGTGATAGGCAAAGAATTGTAATAGTGTTGTTTGCTTCGCTTTCAATAGGGTTTCTGCTTTGTTCTCTGTTACGATGTAATGGAACAGGTCAAACGGTGTAAGTTTATGAAAATCCCCTGTAAATCCGCTTCGTTTGATTTCGGGGATTAACTTCATGCGTGGGTAAGTAGCTGTCGGAAGTGCGTTGTAAAAGTTTTTATTCGGGCGTATTTCAAGATTACTACAAAAGTTCCATGTATCAGTAAAACAAGACATTGGTCTCAACCTTGCTATGGTTGCGTGTTTACCACTTGGAGTAATCCAAAGTTGTATTACCTCACTATGGAAATAACGTGCTTCTTCTCCGACTTTGGCTTTGTAGTCAATATAGAAAAAACGAAGTACCTGGAATTCTTCGGAAGAAGTAACGATGCAATAGTATTGGTAATCGCTAAATACCCGTTTTGTTGTATCGTTGATAATCAGCTTTGTGTTACAATTTGGACAGGTACAATGCTTTTTCGTTGACATATCAATCCATGAAAAGCCACACTCTAAACAGGAGATTACACCCTGTTTGGTTCTTCGCCCGATATGGTCAATACAATTCTTGTAACCCCATTTTACCTGCGCTTTGGTAATGGGAGATAGTTTTTTACTTAGTTCAAAAACTCGCTTCTGATATTTATTCTTCGGTTTCATAACTTAATCAAATAAAGAGGGTTGATTTACTACTGCTTGCTTAGTTCTCTTTTTGGGTTGTTGTGTCATCTTGTTATAGGCTTCGTTTTGTACACGTTGTATGGCTTCTTTACGAGCCTGTTCCTTTTCTTCTTCGCTCAATTCTACAACATGGTTTACAACTACATCCGCATTCATCGGTTTGCCTACCTCGATGTTGTCTTCATCGTAATAATGCACCGCCATAGAGTAGATTTCATCATCGGCAAAACCATTGCAACCGCTTTTCTTCACTGTATTTAGAATGTAAGTAACACAATCGTCAATGCTCTTTTTGGGGTTCGCATACTTCTCTGCAAACAGTTCATCACTTGCGGCACGTTGTACCAAATAGGTATGTATCGTTCTTTTGAAAATATCTGTTCCTTTCATGGCTCTAATTATTTTAGATTTAATACGCTGTTTAATTCTGCTCTCTTAGTGGTGGCGAAAATCCACCCTGCTCTCTTACCTCCATTGTAGGATAATCTCGGGTTAAACCGTCCTCCTAAGTCTTTGAGGGTGTCTTTTATCTCTTTGGTATCCCCGAATAGAGCGATTGCTTTCTCGGAATAACCAATTATTTCAAATTGCAGGTTCTCGGCTTGATGTACTACGACAGGAGACATTGTTTGCTGTGTCTTGATGCAGATATTCTCCTCTTGTCCTGCGGTATAGGCATAATCCTCAATAAACCGTTCACGGTTGTATAGGCGTACTTTCTCTATAATCCAACCGCTGTACTTACTTTCGCCCAAGTAATAGCCGTCGCCCATACTGTACTTCTCACGGTGTTCGTAGTCCTCGTTGTTTTCGGATAGGTAGGCTGTTCCTTCAAAGTTCCCTGCATACTTGCGCATCTCGGAAAATAAGTCTCTCGTATGTTTGGAAAAGCCCAAAATCACAGTTCGTTGTACCGAAGAAGCATAGTAATCGGTCATGCTATCGCTATCATTCTGTTTCAATCGTCCGACAATCATCGCCATAGCATCATTGGGTAGTATCTCGGCTAATCGTTTACGCCCGATGGCTCGGATTCCTTCTGTGCGGATGCGTTCCTGTTCCGCTTTTCGTTCGTCCTCTGCTTTTTTCTCCTGTGCTTTTCGAACGATAGCCTTTAATTCTTCTTCGTTCTTGAATGTCGGGTTAGTTTCATCGTAATAGTAACCGATACCATACTTTTGGGATAGGGGACGGATTATCTCGGTACGATAAAACAGATAATCGGATAAGTCTATCAATTTATAATGAATGCCGTACTCATTACGGACTATATCGCACACCACATAGCGATGGTAAGAATATCCCTCCATGTGGATAATCTGTCCGATTTCAACTACTTGTTTCTGAGTGTCTATCTCTCTCTGTGCGCCTAATAAAAATAACTTTGTCATGATTGTAAGTTTTAGAATATGAATACTACGATTAATGAAGCGATAAGCAGGAAAAGGAAAACCGAAATAAGGATGCCTATCAGACGGAATACACACTTTATCAGTAAGCGGACAAACAGGTACACGACCACCATAGCAACGAGCGACCATGCAACAACACTGACTTTCGTCAGTAACCATACACATACTACCGTACACGCTAACCTAAGCACCAATTTTATGTTAATTCCCGAGGCGAGGTTGTTCTTTTGTTTCGTTCTATCGTTTCTCTTTTCCATGACTTTTTTTTTCATGCGGCATCCGTCAGATCGGCTGTTTTTTGTTTCGTATTGGCGGCAAAAGGTCAGAGATGTGATGAAGACAAATTTTTTGTACTAAATACGCTCGCCCGAAGGATGAGGGAAAGAGGAAGATTTCGGACAAAACCCTTTAGGGCTTAAATTTGGCGTATCGCATCTCTGGGATACCTTTGCCAATCGAACAGAAAACAGTCGGTCAGGATGCCATCAATAATGAGGAATGGGAAAGAAGAAACGATAATTGATAATAAAATAACTGTGCCAACAGTGGAATTAAAATCGGTCAGATTCGGATGAAAATATTCTGCCCCTTTGAGGTTTAAGATATATTGTTTACCTTTGTGAAAGAGTTATTTGAAGTGGTGAAAAATGAAGCGAGGTAAAGCGGTTAAGTAGTTTCTAAATCATTACCTATCGCTGAATATTGACTGTTCAATCCCCTGAATTATACCGCATTTGAAAATAATCACTACCTTTGCAGAACGAATCGTAAAACCGTTGCTATGAACAGAAATGACAATTTTCTCAATCCAATCCTTTATCCGGTAGGCATCCAAAGCTTCGAGAAGTTGCGTTCCGAAGGCTACCTCTATGTTGACAAAACTCCACAGATATACCGGCTCATCCGAATGAAGATTCCCTACTTCTTGTCACGACCCCGTCGGTTCGGTAAGAGTTTGCTGCTTTCTACCCTGGAGGCGTACTTCTTGGGCAAGAAAGATCTCTTTCGCGGACTGGCCATCGAGCAGTGGGAACAGGACTGGAAAACCTACCCTGTACTTCATCTCAGTCTAAACGCCGAGAAATACGAAACAGTGGAGGATTTGCAAAAAATCCTCGAAGACCAACTGATGGTCTGGGAAAAGGAATACGATTCGCAACCTACAATAGATTCCTACTCTGTTCGCTTTAAAAATGTGATACAGAAAGCCTACGAAAAGACTGGTCTGCGTGTGGTGGTTCTTGTTGATGAGTACGACAAGCCCCTGCTACGTGCTCTACACAATGAAGAATTGCAAACACGCTTCCGTAATCTGCTTACCGCCTTTTACACTGTACTCAAAGATGCCGATCCGTACCTGCACTTTGTCTTCATCACTGGGGTTACGAAGTTTGCCCAGATGGGTATATTCAGCAACCTCAACCACTTGAAAGATATCAGTTTCCTACCCGAGTTTGCCGACCTTTGTGGCCTCACCCGCCAGGAAATTGAAGAGAATTTCTCCACAGGAATCCATACTTTGGCAACCAATCATAAAATGACGTATGAAGAATTGCTCAATGAAATGACCTGTATGTACGATGGTTATCGGTTCAGTCCGCACAACAACATAGGCATGTACAATCCTTTTAGTGTGCTAAACGCATTGAGAGATGGCTTGTTCGAGCATTACTGGTTTGCCAGTGGTACCCCCACCTATTTGGTAGAGATGCTCAAGAAGACCGATTTCGATATTCGCGACCTGGAAGGTGTGGAAGTGGATGGCTCTTCGCTGATGAACGACCATGCCGACGTGAACAACCCCATCCCCATGATTTACCAAAGTGGCTATCTTACCATTAAAGAGTACGATGAAGAGTTCCGCGCTTATACATTGGGCTTCCCTAACGAGGAGGTGAAGTATGGCTTCCTTTCTTTTGCCGCACCGTACTACGAATCGGTGCCACCCGAAAGCACTTCTTTCCATATCGGACGCTTTGTCAAAGAACTGCGCGCTGGTAAAATTGAGGCTTTCCTTACCCGCCTGCGCGCCTTCTTTGCCGACTTCCCTTACGAACTGAACGATAAAACGGAGCGCCATTACCAGGTGGTGTTTTATCTGGTATTCAAGCTCATGGGGCAGTTCACCCAAACGGAAATCCGTAGTGCCCGCGGACGGGCCGACGCCGTGGTGTGGACGCCAGACTACATCTACGTGTTTGAGTTCAAACTGAATGGCACTGCCCAAGAAGCCCTCCGCCAGATTGACGAGAAGGGCTATCTCATTCCCTACACCGCCGACACGCGCCAGCTGGTGAAGGTAGGGGTGAACTTCGATCATGAAGAAAGAAATGTGGGAGAATGGATGATTGGTTAATCACTACAATCTGTGTTTGTAAATCTTAGCCATAACCTTTTGATATTGATTTTGCAATTGAATATAGTTTATCTTACTTTGATACACTACAGAAACCTCTACAAAATACTCTATCATAGATATTTCTCCACCCATAAGTGCCTGTTTCAATAGTTCCAGATCGGATTGGGCAGCAAATGTTTTTTCGTATTCCTCCATCGAAGAACGAACGGTTTGTGCCTCACGATATTGCTGGGCAAGTTCCGATTCTATTTCAAGCGTTTTATTCTCTTTCTGGTAATTCAGATTCAATGATTGCGCCCGGGCCATCTTTACCTTATTGCGGTTCTCGAAAAGAGGAACCGAAAAACCAACAACAAACCCATTGAAAGGATTACCCGATTCGGTATTGCGGCGATAACCCAATTCCAATTTAGGCAGCCATTGCGATTTATTGAGGTTTAACTCCACCCGGGATGCAGCCGCTTCTCTGTCGAGTGCATACAGAGACATATCCGAGGCAAGTACTTCGCTGCGGAGTGTTTCATAATCTGGTGGAAGAACCATTACAGGATAGTCGGTGCCAACAAAGTTAATAGGGTTGTTGCCATTGAGAACAGCCAGTTCCTGCAATTTATTGTTTAAGGCCGATGTGTTGAGGTTAGCTTCTGTTTTTACATTCAACAACTCAAGATTGATTTTGTTGGTTTCCAAAATGCTGGCATCACCGTTTTGTAGTCTTTGGGCATACATATCGGACAATGCCTGCGCGTTCTTTAACCGCTCATCGAGTATTTGTTTTTGCTGCCTCAACATAATTATGTCCAGACACACTTCTTTAGCCTGCAACAATAAATCGCGGCGGAAAGATTCTGCCTGACTGTCGAAAGCACCCATCCGTAGCTTATTCATTTTGCTGCGGGTAGCATATAGGGTAGGGAAGTCGAAACTTTGCGAAACCACCATCTCACTGATGGTTTCGTTGCTATTGTGCTTTCCCCACATGTGTGCATACGAAACCGTGGGGTCGGGCAGGTTATTGTCGGTTTTTGCTTCCAACTTTTGAACAATGGTTTCCTGTTTGTTGGCTTGCAACTGCTTGTTGTTGGCTTCAATGCCCGATAATACATCTTCCAGGCTGGCAGTTTGGGCATATATTATTGATGAACTAATCAATAATACAAATGCAAATATAAATTTCTGTATCATAATCATTTATTTTTTCTATTCATCAATAAATAGACAACAGGCACTATAAAACCGTTCAGGAAGGTAGAGGTAAGCAGTCCACCCAGAATAACTTTAGCCATGGGGCTTTGTATTTCGTTACCGGGTAAATCGCCACCCAATGCCAACGGAACAAGTGCCAGTGCAGATGTAAGTGCAGTCATTAAAATGGGGTTCAAACGGTCAAGCGATCCATGAATAACACTATCGTACACATTATAATTCTCTTCTTTCTGTAAATGGGTATAACGGTTAATCAGCAACATACCGTTACGGGTAGCAATACCAAACAAGGAAATAAACCCGATTATGGCCGGAATACTGATCTCGCCTGTGGTGAAAAACAGAATAAACACTCCACCAATAAGTGCCAGTGGCAGATTTATAAGGATAATACCCGATAATGCTGCGCTTCGGAACTCATTGAATAGTAACAAGAAGATAACCACAATGGCCATTAAAGAAGTAATCAGTAAGGTACGACTGGCAGCTTGTTCGCTTTCAAATTGTCCGCCATACTCTATGTGGTAACCTTCGGGTAGACTGATTTCTTTATCTACAATATCCCGAATATCATTTACCACACTTCGTAAGTCTCTGTCGGCGATATTGGCCGAGATAACAATTTTGCGTTTAACATTTTCGCGGCTTACTGTGTTGGGGCCCATCGAAGAAGTTACATCGGCAATGTAGTTGAGAGGCACTTTATTGCCATCTCCTGTATCAATCATCAAGTCCGAAATCTTGTTTATCTTATCCCGGTTATCATCGTTTACCTTTACAGTAAGATCGAAACTTTTGCCTTGTTCGTACACTTGCGATACAACTTCGCCAGCCAGATTAACGTTAATAAACTCGGAGAACTCCGGAAGCGTAATGCCGTATCTGGCCATAATCTCTCTCTTGGGAGTGATTTTTAACTGCGGACGTTCAATTTGTTGCTCTACATTTAAGTCGGCTATCCCTTCAACGCCCCCAACGGCACTCTTTATTTCATTACCAAGGGCAAACATCTTATTCAAATCATCGCCAAACAGTTTAATTGCAATGTTGGCCTGGGTGCCCGATAGCATTGCATCAATACGGTGGCTAATGGGCTGACCAATCTCTATGTTTGCACCAGTAATGGTTGATAGCTTTTCGCGCACTTCGGTCATAAATTCACTACGGCTTCTTTTGTCCAATTCAAAAGGAGCTTCGAGTTCCGATACGTTTACGCCAAGAGCATGTTCGTCTAGTTCGGCACGACCAGTTTTCCGGGCTACGGTTTGTATCTCGGGAATGGTGAGCAGAAGCATTTCGGCATGATGCCCCATCTTGTCCGATTCTTCCAGAGAGATACCCGGCATTGAACCGATATTAATGGTAAGCGAACCTTCGTTAAACGGAGGCAGGAAGCTTCGGCCTAAAGTAAAGAACAAAACCAATGTTACAACCAACAAGGCGATGGTTCCACCCAATATGCCTTTTTTATGATTTAACACCCATACCAATGCTTTTTGGTAAATACCTTTAAGCCAAACAGCTATGAAAGCTTCTTTAGGAAGTTTATCGCTCTTGTTTTTGCCTAACAGATAACTACAAAGAACCGGAGTAAGGGTTAGTGCTATTAGTGTAGAGGCACATAGTGCAACAATAAAAGCAATACCCAGTGGTACAAGCATGCGCCCTTCCATACCAGTGAGGAAAAACAACGGTACAAAACTGGCCACAATAATAAGGGTTGAGTTTAAAATGGGCATACGCACCTCTTTAGAGGCATTGAATACCACCTGAATTACAGGTAAACGGTCTTCGACAGGCTTCATGCTGTTTTCGCGCAACCTTTTATATACGTTCTCTACGTCTACAATAGCATCATCAACCAACGAACCTATGGCAATGGCCAAACCACCTAAACTCATTGTATTTATGGTTAAGCCCAGATAATGCAAAGTGAGTAATGAAATAACTATAGATAGAGGCAGCGTAACCAACGATATGATAGTAGTACGTACATTACCCAAAAACAGGAAGAGAATGATTACCACAAATATTCCACCCTCTATCAACGATTTCTGCACGTTGCCAATAGAGCTTTCTATAAAGCGGCTTTGCCGGAAAATGTCTGTCGACACATGTACATCGGCCGGAAGATTCTTTTTTAAATCATTCAATGAGGCTTCCAGCTTTTCGGTAAGTTCTAATGTGCTTGTAGCAGGTTGTTTGGTTACGGTAAGCAGTACGGCTGGTTTTCCACGTTCCGAAGCAGTTCCCAACTTAGGTGCTTTAGCTCCGATTTTAACATCGGCAATATCTTCTAACATTACCGGAATGTTATCTATAGACTTCACCAAAACTTTACCTAGTTTATCAGTGCTCTCGGTCGACAGGATGCCGCGTACAATATACTCGTTTCCATACTCGTAAAGTACCCCACCGTTTGCATTGAGATTCATGTTACGGGTAGCATCCATAACCTCATTGAGAGATACTCCATAATGTTTCATGCGGTCGGGCGACAACAGTATCTGGTATTCTTTAATGTCGCCACCCAATACAGCAACCTGTGCTACACCGCCGGTAGATAACAATCGTGGACGAATGGTCCAGTCGGCAATTGTACGCAGATCGAGTAGGGAAGTGGTATCGGCTGTAAGCCCGATAATAAGCATTTCGCCCAATATCGACGATTGCGGCCCAAGTGTAGGATTCCCCACGTTTTCGGGTAGCGATTCGTTTACTACAGTAAGCTTTTCGGATACAATCTGGCGGGCAAGGTAAATATCCGTTCCCCAATCGAACTCAACCCATACAACCGAGAACCCGGTGGTTGAGGATGACCGTACACGTCTTACTCCTGTAGCACCATTCACTGCTGTTTCAATAGGGAAAGTAACCAGTTGTTCCACTTCTTCCGTTGCCATACCATTGGCTTCGGTCATAATAACTACGGTGGGTGCATTCAGATCGGGGAATACATCCACTTCCGTATGCATGGCAGTATATGTTCCCCATATCATAATGAGGATGGCGGCTGCCAGTACTACCAATCGGTTATTTAGTGAATATCGTATTATTTTATTTAACATATCTTTGAGTATTGAGTAATGAGTTATGAGTAATGAGTAATGAGTTTTGAGTTTTGAGTTTTGAGTTACGGTGCCGCATGGTACTCATAACTCATAACTCATAACTCAATACTCATAACTCATAACTCAAAACTTAGTTAGTGTTCATGTGTATGTGCCGGTAGTGCATTACTTGCCGAAGCCAGTTTTACCTGATAGGCACCTTCGGTAACAACTCTTTCGCCGGCATGTATTCCTTTTGTTATTTCAACATGGCTTCCGTTATCGGCTCCCAATTTCACTTCCTGCTTTTTGTAGCACTCATCGTCTAGCTGAATATAAATAAAATAACTTCCTTGCTCTTCGGTGAGGGCACTATGAGGCAATGATAATACATTTTGTATGGGGGTAGATAACAGATATATTTCAACAAACGATCCGGGCAACACATCCCCCTTATTATCAAATTCAAAGGTAACAGGCACATAGTATGAATTATCTCCCGATGATTTACCAAACGATAACAGGCGTCCGCCTAAATCCTGTAAATGATAGGTTTCGTTATTATAAGGCGTTTTAAAATTAGCCGATGATATGTTGCGTAGCTGAGAGTAGTATTTCTCGGAAACCTCTGCACGCAAAAACAATCTTCTGTTTTGGGTGATGCTTACCAATGGTTGCCCCAGTTCAACATAGTCTCCCTCTTTTACAAGGATGTTTTTAATGTAACCACCAATGGGGGCCACAATGGTTTGTCCACCTGCCGATTGGTTTTTCGACATTGCTTCGTAACTGATGCGTGCATTTTCATAATTCTGCTTTGCCTGGTTAAAGTCTTTCTCGGATACAATTTTGCTTTCAACAAGAGGCAGCATTCGTTCGTATTCCTTTTTGGCGGTTTCGTATGTAACCTGAGCCTTTTGTACGGGGTCGCCATCTGCCAGATTTTTAGATGATACTACCAGCAACGAACTACCTTTGCCTACACTGATACCTTCGGTTATTTTATTTCTGAAAGATACCACCCCCGATACAGTAGCAACTGCAACGGCTTCATCTCCTTGTGCAGCAAGAACCTGTCCGCTGGTTTTAATTACCTGATTAAAAACACCCGGTTTAATTACTGCCGATCTAATTCCGGCAGCTTCGGCCTTTTCTTTAGAGATTACAATTTCGTCACTATTCTCTTCATTCCCATGGTCGTGGCCGCTATGGTCATCGTGGTCATCGTGGGCGTGTGTGGCATGATCGTGGTCATGACCATCGTGTTTGGAATGGTCGTGCGATTCGTGGTTATGACCATCATGGTCATGATCGTGGTCATGGTTGTGATCGTGACTATCATGATCATGGTCGTGACTATCACAGTTTTCGTGTTGGTGTGTGGCGGTAGTGTCTTTCTTCGTGTTGCTTTGGCACGATCCGAAAAGGAACATACCAAGAATTGTTATGAATAAAAGCTTCTTCATAATTATGTATAATATACTAATGTGCCAATGTGTTAATTGGCTACGCATTAGTTGTGGATAAAATAAATGTTTTGATTAATAAGGAGTACAAATTAGCTTAAAGGAGGCGCACGAAGTCCTGCGGCACGTGTTATATACGTGCCGTGAAGAAATTCCACAAAGACAAAATCATCGTGGATGTTTTTTTCTAAGGGCTGGGTAATGAACCGTATAATCGATTCGGTAAATAGAATGTCTAAGCAAATAAGTGGAGGAAGAGAATTTTCCGAGTCAATTGTTGGTGTAGAAAATACATGGGTTGCACAAGCTCCATTACAACAAGGATCATCTTCTTCGTGATGGTGATTGTGTTCCATTGTACAACAATCATCGTTCTTCAGATCGTCTTTCATACAAATGGTTCCATTGCCATGATGATGATGTGGAATAGCCGGCATGGCTATAAGTATTATACTTATAAGCAACAGAAAGATTGATATGAAAGTCTTTAGTTTCATTTATTTAACTAATTGGGTTACAAAAGTAGGGGATTCGGATGGTATATCCAAATTATAGGTGTGCAACCTGGTTGCAAATGTTTATAGATATCCATATCTTTGAAAATAATATGGAATCAACAGAGCAAACTAAAGAAAGAAATGAAGAGTCAGAACCAATAATCGTTTCTGAAAGAGACTGTGATATATTTTTCAGTGAAATAACTAATCCTAAAAGTCCCAATGAAAATTTATGTATGGCAGCAAACAAGTATAAAAGTTGGATATGTCAAGAGTTTGAGAATCCCTCCGGGATTCAATTTGAATAACCCCCAGTGAAGCGTAGCGACTGGGGGTAAAAAAGTCCTCTCGCACTTCAACCCCGAAGTGGGTTGAATTTACATTCATTGCGTATTAGAACTTTCAGTGTATTTTTTTTCTTAAACTAAATTCTTTATCATGTCTTATTCAAAGATTCTTTTACACATTGTCTTTCGTACTAAATATAGCGAACCGACCCTTGATTTATCTTATACGCCCGAATTGTTTAAATACATCTGGGGTGTAATTAAAAACAAGAAAGGTGTTCTTTATCGAATAAACTGTATGGAAGACCATGTCCATATTGTATTGAGTCTTCCGCATACTATTTCACTATCAGATTACATCAAAGCTATTAAAGTATCTTCTTCATTATGGATTAAATCCTCTGGTCTTTTTCCACGTTTCAAATCTTGGGGTGAAGGCTTTTGCGCTTTATCCTATTCATACCAAGATAAAGATACGCTTGTGCAGTATGTAAAAAATCAACAGGAGCACCATAAGAAAGAAAACTTTAGGGATGAGATAATACGTTTGTTCAAAGAACAGGGAGAGGTACTCGATGAGCGTTTTTTCGATGATAAGGATGAATTCAACCCACTTCGGGGTTGAAGCGCGAGAGGACTTTTTCACCCCCAGTCGCTACGCTTCACTGGGGGTTATTCAAATTGAATCCCGGAGGGATTCCCTGTAATCCGAAATTAAAAGGTACAGAAACTATCAACTATCAATTGCATCCCAATCCATTTTCTTCTTTTCGAGGAACTCATATATACCACTTAAATGTTCTTTAACCTGTTTGTTTCCAAATTCATAAACCTTGGTAACTAGTCCGTCAAGGAAGTCACGGTCGTGCGATACAACAATTAATGTACCATCAAAATCAACAAGTGCCTGTTTCAGGATATCTTTTGTTTTCAGGTCCAGATGATTGGTTGGCTCATCCAGAATAAGGAGGTTTACTGGTTCCAACAGTAGTTTAATCATAGCAAGCCTTGTTCGTTCTCCACCCGAAAGTACTTTTACTTTCTTGGTCGATTCTTCTCCACCAAACATAAAGGCTCCCAGCAAATCACGTATTTTGTTACGGATGTCGCCAATAGCTACATCATCAATTGTTTGGAAAACAGTGAGACTCTCGTCCAGAAGCGAAGCCTGGTTTTGAGCAAAGTATCCTATTTGTACATTATGACCTACAGTTAATTCGCCCTCGTGCTCAATCTCTTTCATAATACAACGCACAAGTGTTGATTTACCCTCACCGTTTTTACCAACAAAGGCCACTTTGTCGCCCCGTTCAATGGTTAGCGAGGCATTTTTGAAAACAACATGGTCGCCATAAGTTTTGCCAACCCTGTCCATAACAACAGGATAAGTGCCCGAACGTGGCGAAGGAGGGAATTTCAGGCGTAATGCTGATGTATCTTCCTCATCTACTTCGAGAATCTCCAACTTTTCAAGCATCTTTACGCGGCTTTGTACCTGTAATGTTTTAGAGTAGGTACCTTTAAAGCGTTCAATAAACTCTTTGGTTTCGGCAATAAACTTTTGTTGTTCGTCGAATGCCTTTTGCTGTTGCACACGACGTTCTTTTCTCAACTCAAGATATTTGGAGTAGTTTACTTTATAATCATAGATTCGTCCCATTGTAACTTCAATGGTTCGGGTTGTAATGTTATCAACAAATTTACGGTCGTGACTAATAACTATTACTGCTTTGGCACTATTAATAAGGAAATCTTCCAACCACTGAATAGATTCAATATCCAGGTGGTTTGTAGGCTCATCGAGTAGTAATACATCCGGTTTTTGCAGAAGTAGTTTGGCTAGCTCAATCCGCATCCGCCATCCACCGCTGAAGTCGCTGGTAGGGCGGGTAAAGTCTTCACGCACAAACCCTAAACCCAGAAGTGCTTTTTCAACATCCTCTTCGTAGTTGGTAGCATCTATGGTATAAAACTTTTCACTGAGTGCCGATACCTTTTCGATAAGCTCCATGTAACTGTCGCTCTCGTAATCGGTACGGGTTTCCAGTTCTTTGTTTAGCTTATCAATTTCGGCTTCCATTTCATGGAGATGCGCAAAGGCTTGTGCTGTTTCTTCAAAAACGGTTCGTCCGTCTTCGGTCATCAGGTGCTGCGGCAGATAAGCAATAACAGTATCTTTCGGGGCAGATACTTTTCCGCGGCTGGGTTGTCTAACTCCGGCAAGTATTTTTAAGAGTGTACTTTTACCTGCACCGTTTTTCCCCATAAGGGCAATACGGTCTTTTTCATTAATAACAAAAGATATATCAGAGAATAGTGTGCTACCACCAAATTCAACAGTAAGTCCGTCAACAGATATCATGAGTAATGAGTTTTGAGTTTTGAGTAGTGAGTTGTGAGTGATGAGTTGTGAGTAGTGAGTAATGAGTAATGAGTTACGGATGCCGCATGGCACTCAAAACCCATAACTCACTACTCATAACTCAAAACTCAAAACTCAAAACTCACTACTCATTACTAATTTTGCGGCTGCAAAGATAAGCAATTAATGCTTTTTTTTATAACTTGCACACAAATACAGGAATAAATAGACAAACTTTATGGAAGCTGCTGATTATATGCAAGATAACCGTCCTCTTATTTTGGTTGCCGAAGATGATGAAAGTAATTTTAAACTGATAAAAGCCATCATTCAGAAAAAATACCGAATAGAGTGGGCAAAGAATGGTGAAGAGATGATAACCTTATACAAGCAACATCAGGATGAAGTCGCAGCCTTGTTGATGGATATAAAAATGCCCATAATGAACGGGTTGGAGGCAACCAAAGCTATCAGAGAGCTTTCGGGTAGCATTCCTATTATTATGCAAACTGCTTATGCTTTTAATTCGGATAAAGAGGCTGCTATGAAAAGCGGCGCAACAGAAGTTCTTGTTAAACCCATAACCCTTAAAACATTAAGAAGCTGCTTAAGCAAATATACTCCCGAAGTAAGCTGGTAATGATTTAATGTGCCAATGTGAAAATATGCCAATGTGCCAATTACCATGCGGATACTGCAAAGCAATTGGCACATTGGCATATTTTCACATTGGCACATTAAATCATCATTCTTGGAATTTCTTACTCACCTTCATTATATTAGTGGTGTAAGTAACAACGTTTTGGGCTTCTTGTAACATAGTAAGATATACCAGGCTTACTTTGATACTTCCCTTTTGATTTTGAATTCGTTGTAGCTCTTCTCTTTTAATAGCCGACAGTTGGTTGTTGATTGTATTTGATTCTCTGATATCTACAGCCAGATTGCTATAATCATTTTCTATTAATTTGGTTTTGCACGAACGTACCAGACTGATAATAGATTCGGTTATGGTGCTGAATTCCTCTTTCTGGGTATCATCTAATGGTTTGAAGTTGTTATCAATATGTTCCAAACACGGTTCGTTAATACGATCGATACTATAAACTAACTCGCTGGCAAAATCATTACCCTGATAATAATACAATCCTTTTTCGAGCAATGTTTGATTATCAAGTTTTGAGATGGCCATTGTGCCGATACGCCTCATTTGCTTAATCAGTTGTTTCTCAAATTTAATGGCGCCGGATGCCTTTCTTAATCCCCGTAGGTTTTCGTTAAAGAAAGAAACAACGGTATTGTTAAAGTTAACATCGACAAAGTCGAAAACCTTAGAAAGCTCTTCGCGGGTAAGAATACGGAGCAGTTTCAAAGCCTCCTCGCTGTTGGGTGCGCTTAACAGTTGTTTAACCGTTTCGTTAACTTCGCCTCTATTCTTTTTCTTTTTAAATAGAATCTGATTACGAATTAACGATAATGCCGCTAAAGCAATCATTGCTATTATGGCTATTGTACCGCCATAATGTATAACTATTGCAACAACAAAACAAATAGTAAATGCTGCACCGGCGGTAAGGAACCAACCACCAATAACAGAGAGTACCCCGGTTATGCGGTATACGGCAGAGTCGCGGCCCCAGGCACGGTCGGCCAAGGAGGTACCCATTGCCACCATGAAGGTAACATAAGTGGTTGATAGTGGAAGTTTTAGTGATGTACCAACAGCAATAAGCAAACCAGCCAACACCAGATTAACCGAAGCACGTATAAGGTCGAAAGCAGCCCCATCGGCCATAATAACCTCATCTTTACGAAAACGGGTGTCGAGCCATTTCTTAGTTCTATCCGGAACCGATTTTGTGATGCTGTGCGATAGGTTTAAACTTATGCGCACCAGTGTACGGGCTATAGGCGTGCTACCGAAACTTTCCTCACCTTCGTCCTGCCGCGAAAGGTCGACAGAGGTTTTAATCACATTTTGAGCTTTCTTTGAAGTGTATAACGCATATACCATAATAGCACCTGCACCTAAAAGAAAATACCAGGGAGTTATTGCCGATCCGGTTAATGAAGTCATCAGGAATCCATCGGGTCCTAACTCGCCCGAGTTGGCAGTATAATCAATATAAGAAGAAAATCCAGCCAGTGGCACACCGATAAAGTTAACAAGGTCATTCCCTGCAAACGCCAGTGCCAGCGCAAAAGTACCCAGCAGAACAATTATTTTGAATACATTAACCTTAAGCCAATGCAATATCTGCATGAAGATAGTAGAGATAATAAAGCAGGTGCTTACCAGCATGAAGGTGTTATCGTGTATCCATGTTTTGTATTCGGCAGTCATAAAGGAGCTATCTTTCAATCCTTTAATCAGCATAAAGTAGATGATAGCTGTAACAGCAACTCCGCCAAACACCCCGATGGCGTACTTCATGGTTCTCTTATAATTAAATGTGAAGATAACACGTGTGATGTACTGAACCACCATCCCGAAAAAGAAGGCAATAGCAACCGAGATGAATATGGCCATTATCACAGAGAGCGCCTTGTCGGTATTTATCAGATCGCCGAAACTTAAATCGCTTCCGGCAACTTTTATCAGGGCGAGGGCAAAGGTACCTCCCAACAATTCGAATACCATTGATACAGTAGTCGAGGTAGGCATTCCCATAGAGTTAAAAAGATCGAGTAAAACTACATCCGTAAGCATTACCGCCAACAGTATGCACATTATCTCGGCAAAATAGAAATGTTGTGGTTGGTAAATGCCATGCCGGGCAATATCCATCATGCCATTAGAAAAAGTGGCACCCACAAATATACCTATTGCTGCAATGAAAAGTACCAGCTTAAATGGAGCGGCTTTTGAACCTACTGCCGAGTTTAAGAAGTTTACGGCATCATTACTAACGCCGACCATGATATCGTATATGGCTAATACAAATATAAAAATTAAAATCCCGAGGTATAACGTGTCCATAAAATCAAGTTTATTTCAAGGAACAAAGGAATTGAATTTTTATTGCATAAAAATGTCGTATGTATTACAAACCTATTTCATTTCCTGAATATGAAATACACTGCCATAACCAAACAAACAAAAGCTGCCAAATGGTTCCACCGCAATTCGGTTTTAAAAGCAATAACCGAGAATATAGTAAAAACCACCAGTGTTATAACTTCCTGAATAACCTTTAGTTGCATAATATCGAAGGCACCACCATTCTCCTTGAATCCCAAGCGGTTGGCCGGTACCTGAAAGCAATATTCAAAGAAAGCTATACCCCAACTGATGAGTATTACCATAATTAACGGCAGTGTTGAAAACCAAGAGAATTCTTTAAGTTTAAGATGGCCGTACCATGCCAGTGTCATAAACACATTAGATATTACAAGTAGTAAAATGGAATAAAAACTTTGGGTTATCATATTATTTGTTATTTGCTTTTTGAATCTTTTATTACCATTTCGGGCAATAAATCTGTTTGTATATTGTTCATGCTTCCCCACAAGCTATAACGGGCTTCGGGATTCATTGTTTCCAGTTGTTTTAGAATGCCTTTCATGTCACTGCGGCTCGATTGCGACTCGTACGGGCAGTTCTTGATTTGTTTCTTATATCCCCGAATGGCGGCAAGTTCAACTAAATCCGATTCGTGAACCAAACACATAGGGCGGATAATTGTCATATCAAACTTCTTCATAACCAGTTTGGGCGGCATTGTGCTGAAAGCCCCTTGGTAAGTAATGTTCATCAGTAGGGTTTCCAGGATATCATCCATGTGGTGGCCGAGAGCAATTTTGTTGCATCCTTGTTCTTTGGCTACAGTAAATAAGGCTTTCCTGCGATTCCATGAACAGAGAAAACAGGGCGATTTACGTGTGTCGGTACTTGGGTCGAACGATGTTTCGAAAACCACAAACGGAACATTGTATTGTGCGCACAACTCTTTCAGATACTCCATGTCGGTTTGATACGGAATGTTTGTCATAACAACATGCACAGCCACTACCGAAAACGCAGGCTTAAATATATGCGAACGGTTGCCCAGCAACTCTAACAAAGTCAGCGAGTCCTTGCCACCCGATAATCCGATAAGAACCTTATCTCCATCTTCAATCAGTCCATACTCTACTACACCCTTGTTGAATCTCTTGTTAATTCTGCGGATAAGTATATCTTCTTCTGTAAACTTAGGCATTGTATTTATAGGGTTTGAATGTTTCTTCCCAGGCCGCAAAATTAATAATTTCAGTTCTCAATTCTCAATTCTCGATTTATTTATTATCTTTGCACCGCTTTTCGCGCAATCGCTGTCAAAGAAGAGAGTTGCTTGATATGTTGCGTTGTAACGATAAACAATTAAAAAATAAAAGAACAATGGATCTTATTAAAATTGCAGAAGAAGCATTTGCTACTGGCAAACAACATCCAAAATTTAAAGCAGGCGATACTGTTACAGTAGCATATCGTATCGTAGAGGGTAACAAAGAACGTGTACAGTTGTACCGTGGTGTTGTTATCAAAATTGCAGGTCATGGCGACAAAAAACGTTTCACTGTTCGTAAAATGTCGGGAACTATTGGTGTAGAAAGAATTTTCCCTCTTGAATCACCTGCTATCGACAGCATCGAAGTGAACAAAATTGGTAAAGTACGTCGTGCTAAATTGTACTACTTACGTGCACTTACCGGTAAAAAAGCTAGAATCAAAGAAAAAAGAGTTAACTAAGAAACTTTATACTCTGATTCAAAATAAAAGCGGAAACCTTGTTGGTTTCCGCTTTTGTTGTTAATAGGGGTTTCCTCATTTTTGTATATTATTAACCCTTGGGTTTGCTGCAACAATTCATTCCAGATCTTTTTTCAGATACATCAATATGTTTCTCTGTAGCTTTCTTCGGAAAAGTCTGTAGTTCTCTGTGGAAAACTCTGTAGCTTTCCATGGAAAAGTATGTAGTTTGCCAAAGAAAACTCTGTAGTTTTACAAAAACAGAATACGGGAATGAGAGTAATTTTAAAACTACCAACATTCCCGTATTACATCTGCTATCTTGCGTTATACCAAAGATACAAAAAAACGGTGATATATGCAAATGTGTATTAACAACTAGAAACATTTGATACATAACTATACTACGGATGATTTTTTTGTTCATCAGAATTAATTTGGTATACAAATTTCCCGCTTTCGTCTCAAAAATACATGAATAAAGTTTATACTATAATATTTTCTATATCTTTGCCGCCGATTTAACAACACAAAGCCTAAAACTTTAATTATGCACTTTGGACAACGAACGTTATTTACAATTCTCTTTTCTCTCTCTTGTACTGTTCTTTTCTGCCAAGAGTACCGGATTAGTGGAACTGTTAGTGATTCACGCACTCAGGAAACCCTTATTGGAGTATCCATTCACCTGAAAGATAAACCTTCCTTCGGTAGCACTACCGATAGTAAAGGTAAGTATTCTATTCCACTGTCTGCCGGAAAATATACATTGGTAGCACATTATATGGGATATGAAATACAGGAAATACCTGTAACAATAACCAATAAGAATCAAACAAAGAACATTGAACTCTCTCAAACTTCTTACCAACTGAACGAAGTTGTTGTAACTTCTAAACGGGCCGATGCTGCCGTATCCGAACCGCAAACCGGAGTTACTCAACTGGAAGTAGAGCAACTAAATAAACTCCCCGTACTTATGGGCGAAAGGGATGTTATTAAAACACTCGAACTACTGCCCGGGGTTAAAAGTGCCGGCGAAGGTAGTTCCGGATTCTTTGTACGTGGTGGCACTGCCGACCAGAATCTGATTATCCTTGATAACGTTTCTGTGTACAATGCCTCGCACCTGATGGGATTCTTTTCTACCTTTAACTCGGATGTGCTTCGTGATGTTGCTTTGTATAAAGGCCCTATCCCGGCACAATATGGCGAAAGGTTATCGGCCATACTCGATGTACAGCAACGCAATGGTGATATGCAACGATACCGGGTGTCGGGTGGTATTGGTCTTATCTCTTCAAAACTAAATGCCGAAGGACCGATACAAAAAGGTAAATCTTCGTTCCTGTTTGGTGTTCGCCGAACGTATGCCGATGCAATAGCCAGATTATCGGGGGTTGAGAAAGCGCAGAATGCCTACCTTTACTTCTACGACCTGAACATGAAACTGAACTTTGCCCTTTCCGACAAAGACCAATTGTCTGTTTCCGGTTATCTGGGCAGGGATAAAATGGTTTTAAAAGATATGGCAGATATGGGATGGGGAAATGCTTTCCTGAATGCCAAGTGGACACGCATAATGAGTCCCACATGGTTATCAACCACATCGTTTGGATACAATAAGTACTCCTATGGGGCCAGCATGAATATAGGTATGAATATGGAAAGTAATGCAAAGATACAGGATTACGTTCTCAAACATGAATTCCAGTATTCGCCCAATGAAAACAATATCTGGAGATTCGGGCTTCAATCTACCTGGCACGATCTTGCTCCGGGAGACTTTAAGGCAGAGTCGCAAGAAACCAACACCATAAATCTGCATCACCGCTATTCGTGGGAGAACGGTTTATATGCATCGAACAAGCTAAAGCTGTCGGACCGGATTGAGTTTCTATATGGGCTTCGTTTGTCAATCTTTTCAGCAATGGGAAATGGAGAATATTACAAACTGAACGATCATAAAGAGGTAACAGACAGCATCTGGTATTCGTCGGGCAAGTTTGTTAAAACCTATGTGAATCTTGAACCACGTGTATCCGGGGTGTATAAGTTCAACAATGTATCGTCTGTAAAGGCATCGTATGCCCGTACTACACAAAACATGCATCTGCTTACATTTGTTAATATGGGAAGCCCCTTCGACAGATGGACTTCGAGTTCTAACAATATAAAGCCTCAGATATCCGATCAGTTTACATTAGGTTACTTCCGCAATTTCTTTGATAACACCTACGAGTTCAGTGCCGAGGCATATTATAAGGATATGAAGAATCAGATTGATTTTAAAGATCATGCCGAGCTACAAGGATACGATGTTATTGATACCGAATTACTTTATGGCAAGGGCCGGGCTTACGGATTAGAGCTGATGTTACGCAAACAAACCGGGCGTTTAACCGGATGGATTGGTTACACACTCTCTAAATCGGAGAAGAAGATTGATGGAATAAACCAGAACCGTTGGTACAATGCCTATCAGGATCGCACACACGATATATCTGTAGTTGGGGTGTACGAGTTGAACCGTAAATGGACACTGTCGGCCGCATGGATTTATTATACCGGTAACGCTATTAGCTATCCAAGCGGAAAGTATCAGATTGATGGCAAAGATGTAATGTATTACTCGGAACGAAATGGTTACCGGGCACCTGCTTATCATCGGTTAGATTTGGGAGCAACCTGTTTATTAAAGAAAACATCTAAATACGAATCGGAGCTTTCTTTTAGTTTATACAATGCTTACGGTCGCAAAAATGCTTATATGATTCAGTTTCGTACCAACGACGACGATCCAAGCAAAACATCTGCCTACCGGTATTCATTGTTTACCTATGTACCATCCATCTCATGGAATTTTAAATTCTAACTACTAACTACTATCTACTAACTACTAAAATAATGAAGAAGATACTATATTTTATAGCCATTGTTTCAATACTATCATCGTGCGAAGATATTATTGATGTTGATTTGCACTCAGTTGCTCCCGAAGTGGTAATTGAAGGAGTTATCCGTATGGACGAATATGCGCACGTATTCATAACCAAAACCAAGGACTTTGATGCCGACAACAATTATACCCCCATCAAAGATGCACAGGTTGTTATTACTGATGATGCCGGAAACTCGGAAGAATTAAAACCGGATGCATCAGGAAGATACGTTGCCACCTCTATTATTGGTGTAGAAAAACGCACTTATAACCTCTCTGTTACCTACGAAGAGAAAAATTATACTGCAACTTCTTACATGCCACCAAGGGTTGAGATAGATTCGATTACAGCTTTCAGATTTCCTGTAGCCGATTGCTATTATCCGCAGGTACACTTTGCCGATCCTCTAGGTGAAGAAAACCAATATTACCGTTTTGTATGTGGAATTAATAATGAGTGGCCCAAGAATATTGCCAAGCTGCAACTATCTACCGAGTTTTTAGATGGCAATGTTATCCATGATCCGATATTTTTCTACTTCGACGATGACAATGACGACGACGATGTAATTCAAAACGGCAATTTAATAACCTTGGAAATGCAGTGTATAGACAGAGGCACTTACTACTTTTTTGAAACATTATCGAACACCGGTATGGCGGCAGCAAACCCAACTACTAATATTAAGGGAGGTGCTTTAGGATACTTTGGAGCTTATTCGTACACTCAATTAAGTGCAGTTATGGAGTGGTAGTTTGTCAATCTAAATGTTTTTTATATCTTTGAGAAAGATTTATAAGAAGATATAGCATATGAAACTTAGCCAACAATCACAATCGCTCATTGAGTCAATAATAAAAGAGGCAACCAGCAAGTTCCCTTGCGGATGCGAGCAAAGTGTTGTTACAGACATTCATCTGCAACCCAACCCTAACTCTGCCGAATTGCTTATATTCGATGATGATGATAACGAACTAGCCACCGGTATAATCGACGAATGGTTATCGTACAATGGTCAGAACTTTTATAAAGATGTGGAAAGGGTACTACGTGCCATTCTCACCCGCATGAAAGATAACTATACTTTTGATAAACTATCCATTCTACAACCATATTCATTTGTTTTAGTAGATGAAGACCGGGAAACCCTCTCCGAATTACTACTTGTGGATGAAGATGTACTTTTGGTAAATGATGAATTATTAAAGGGACTGGACGAAGAGTTGGATGCGTTTTTGAAGGATTTGTTGAAGTAAACTGGTTTGCACAAAAGCTACAAAAACAACTGGAATGTTTGGTTCCAGTTGTTTTTGTACTGGTTATTTTAAGTTTATCAAGTACTCAATGACAAACTAAAAAAAATATTTATGCTGTTTATTATTCTTTGACCCGCCAAATAGCATTCACCTTTCTGCGAATCACCCATATATTGATAGCAGCAACCATCAGCGATACAACCATTCCAATAAGTATTGTAAACCATATACCGCTACTTTCTGCACCGGATAGTGAACTTAAAAGTTCAAGATAATACCCTCTTGCCAGCACCACAAGGAATATGGCGATAACCAACACCAACACACTTAATACACTTGTAAGTGCCTGATAAGGGAATGATACCTGTTTAGGACTGTAACCAATTAACAATAAGCTCTCTAACTTGGTGGTGTTTTTTTGTAAGAGCAGGAATATGCTCAACATCAACATATAGAAAGAAAGAATGGTGATAATTATTCCGATTCCCAGAACAATACCTACTATCAGCCGCAGGAAATAAGTGGTTTTGCCGGCATCCAGCTTGTTGTCTTCGGTTTCGTACCCTTTGTCGTAAAAGAATTGGGCTATGGTAGAGTCGGCCGGATTGTTCACCTCAATAATTAAACGGGCAGGTTCTGCTTTGATGCCTGAGGCAAACTTACTGTTGGCCCAATCCATAAACGATTGGGGAACAAGAATTGTATTCAACCGATTGGAGAAACCTACAATGTTACCCTTGAACCCTTCGCGCTGGCCACCACTACCGCGAAGTCGTATGTCCATCTGAATCAGTCCCATTATCCCTTCGGATATTTTGGGCAGGTTGCGCGACTGGGCAAACCCAAAGTTATATAAGTTGAGATAGTTGCGGGGGATTATGATTGGAATTGTTCCACTGTTCGGGTCGAACTGCCATTTACTAAGATCAATGTCAACAAACTCATCTGGTACAGATTCGAAAAACATGGCAGTTGAAAGCTGTACACCAGCCTCGGGCATACTTATGCCGGCCGAAACATTAAAAAGAGTCGGAGTAAATCCGCCTACGCTCTTGGTGAAGGTTTGTTCTTTGATTTCTTCTATATCGGTAGCCGAGAAGGTGTTCGACTTTTTAGCGAATGAACTTAGAGTGCTGATTTTCTTCGACACAATAACATATTCGCCTTTCATAAAACTGTCGCCTCCGGTAAACATAGGTGTTACATCCCGGTAAAACTGAATACCTAAAAGAATAATTACCATACCAAAAAGGTTGGCCAGAAAAAAACCGGTGAGTTGTGCTACACTTATGTGTTGGCGAAGAAGCCGTCCTATTAATCTATTCATTACAATTTGAATACTTTATTGAATGGTAATTCTATGTGTTTTCCTATCGAAGTAATAATTATGCCGGCTCCTTGCTGCCCGGCTTCGGACTGTAATATACTTCCCATTATTTCACCGTTCACATCGTCAAGGTGACTCACGGGTTCGTCCATCATAAAGAAATCGCAAGGTTGGCATAAGGTGCGTACAAATGCAACGCGCTGTTGCTGTCCAAATGATAGTTTCCCTACTTTCGACTTAATTTTATCCGGAATGCCCAGTTGCTCCAACAAGTCCTTGATTTCTTTTTTCTTCTTGAATCCGGTTAGGTTGTTCTTAAGCTGTATGTTTTCCATAACCGACAATTCGGGGAAGAGCCGCAGGTCTTGAAACAACATACTTATCGACTCTTTGCGAATGTTTACCCACTGCTGGGTCGAGAATGTTTTTATATTGCTATCATCGAAAGTTATTATTCCCTGATAATCTGTTCGGTATCCATAAATAAAACTGCATAAAGACGATTTTCCTGTTCCCGAGGCGGCTTCAATTAAATAAGTTTCGCCTTTGTGGAAAATAACATCTTTATGCCAGATATCCGAGTTTATTGAACTACGGCCTGCAAACACTTCGGGAAGCGTTTGCTGCAAATGAATAATCTCCATTTAATTTGTATTAATGTAGAGTGAGGTAAAGGACCTCCTTTACCTCACTATAATAAATCATTTCTTACCTCGTTGGCCTCCTTCGCCACCTCCCCGGTTTATTCCTTTTACCAGTTCCCGGTGGAATCTCATTTCGGCCCTTTGTACCATGTATATCTTTTTAGGTGATAGTACGGTTTTAAATTTAATGTAATATGTTTTATCCAACTGGTCGGAAGCCATGCGAAGGTCGTACACTTCGAGCATTATTTTTTCGTACTCGTCGTTGGTTAAATTATCATCTTTGCCTTTATGAAGCTGTTGCCATGCTTTATCATTCAGTTCTTTCTTTTTATCCTGAAGCTCAAAGTACAGTGGGAAAAACTTTTCGGCCTCAACAGCAGTTAGTCCGGCTTTCTCGGTGATAAAGGTTTTTTGCTTCTGTCTGAACTCTTCGGGCGATAGATTTTGCAGTGGCCCATCGTAAGCTTTCATTAGCGATACGCTTCCGATCAATATTATCAGTAAAAGTACAATTCTCTTCATTGTTTATTATTCAGTTAGGTAAACATATAGTGAATAATCATCGAACATTGATTGGCTCAATGAGTAATCCAGTTCTTCGTCCGAGAGCATTTCGATTTCATTTGCAGTTAAGTCTTTACTGTCGGCAAACGGATTTGGTTTGAATTTTGCAACATTAATTATTAATGCAGCACCGGCAAACATGGCAGCCATATACGCCCATGGCTTAATCCTGTCCCATCTGGAAGGTTCTTTTAGTTGAAAATCCTGTTTCTTCTGTTCCGGCAGATTATTCATCACCTGGGAGGTAAGATTTTCAAAGTAACCTTCGGGCACCGTAAAAGGATTACCTGTACCTACTTTCTTTAAAATTTTATCTTCTTCTTTCATAATTATAGTCCTCCTCTCTTGTCTCTTTTTGACTAGTATAGATTTAAAAGGTTTAATTGGTCGACTCTAAATATTTCTCTATCTTCTTTACCGCATGGTGGTAACTGGCTTTTAAGGCACCAACCGATGTTCCAAAGATTTCCGACATTTCTTCGTATTTCATCTCTTCGTAATACTTCAGATTAAACACCATACGTTGTTTCTCGGGCAGCGTTAATAGTGCTTTTTGCAGCAATAGTTGTGCTTCTTCTCCCGAGAAATAAGAGTCGCCTTCCAGTTTCTGAATAACAGATGCTTCCGGATCGTCGATGGTTATGGTGTTTTGTGCCCGTTGTTTGTTCAGGAATGTAAGGCACTCGTTTAGTGCTATCCGGTAGAGCCAGGTCGACAGTTTTGCATCGGCACGGAAATAGTCTATATTCATCCATGCCTTTATAAATGTATTTTGTAAAAGATCGTTTGCGTCATCATGAGATAGTACCATACGACGTATCTGCCAGTACAACTGTTCGCTGTATTGGGCCACAATCATTTCAAAGCCTCTTTTTTGTGTCTCTTTGTCCTGAAGCAAAGCCAATACTTCCTTCTCTCTGTAAGAGGATTTGGGATTATCACTCATAACTTAATAACAATCTGTTTAGTAGTAAGATTGTTTTTTCTAAATAAGGTTTAATAATATCTGAAAGTTACCTGCAAACTTAAATAAAAATCTCCGATTTATATGCAGTGCGATAATAAAAATTCATCCCGGTAGCATAAAGCCTTTCTCCTACCGGGATAAACCGTTTCTCCTACCGGGATAAAGCCTTCATCCTACCGGGAGAAAAGCGTTATCCCGGTAGGATAAAAAGATGGTTGTTATGGCAACTTGATGGTAATTAGTAGCTAGTAGATAGTAGCTAGTAGCTAGGAGTAAGTAGTAAGAATCCATGCGGCATCGTATTCTACTAACTACTAGCTACTATCTACTAACTACTAAAAAACATTAAAACACTTTGCTCTTTACTATAAAGCCTATACTTTTGCATCGTTGTTTATGCAATCATTTTTTTGGTTTGTATTTTGTTTAACCCGGAAAAACGCTGAACAATAACCCTAAAATATTGTTTTTACTAGTTGAAGTATTACCCTAATAATGTAGAAGATGCGATGAAAAAACTACTTGTTCTTTCTCTATTTATAAGTATTACAACATCATTGAGTTCGCAGGAAGTTCTTAGTTTAGATAGTTGCCGTGCTTTAGCTATATCAAACAATAAAGGCCTGTTAATCAGCAATGAAAAAATAATCTCGGCCTATAACGAACGAAAAGCTGCGTTTACCAACTATCTTCCCAATATATCGGCAACCGGTGCATATATGCGTAACCAGAAAGAAATATCCATTTTGAACAATGACCAGAAAGGTGCTTTGAACAATATTGGAAACACGGTTAATGCCGGCTTTCAGGAGTTTGCCGAGGCTGCCGGAACCATGTTTCCCGATCTGAAACCACTAATATCCTCACTGGGAAGTTCAATGGTCGATCCGTTGAATGGTGTAGGTAACTCTATTGTCGATGCTTTCCGTACCGATACCCGTAACATATTTGCCGGAGCCATTACCCTTACCCAACCTGTATTTATGGGAGGAAAAATCAGGGCCTATAATAAAATAACCAAGTATGCCGAAGAACTGGCACGCCAGCAACATAATACCGGCTTGCAGGATGTTATTTTAAATACCGATCAGGCTTACTGGACGGTTGTATCGTTGGTTAATAAAAAGAAACTGGCCGAAGGCTACCTGAAACTTCTCGAAAAGATGGATAGCGATGTTGATAAAATGATTGCCGAAGGGGTTGCCACCCGGGCAGATGGTCTTTCGGTAAAAGTAAAGCTGAATGAAGCAGAAATGAATCTGACCAAGGTAGACGATGGAGTGAGTCTCGCTAAAATGCTGTTGTGCCAGCTATGTGGTTTAGACCTAACAACACCTATTACCTTGGAAGACGAAAATGTTGAAAGCATTCAGGTTATGCCTATCAGTACCCGGTTCGATATGAATAATGTATATGCCAACCGTTCCGAAATACGAAGCTTGGAACTGGGCCGGGAAATATATAACCAGAAAATAAATGTTACCCGGGCCGAGCATTTACCATCGGTTGCGCTTATGGGTAATTATATGGTAACAAACCCGGGGCTGACCAACGGATTTGAAAAGAAGTTCCGTGGTATGTGGAATGTGGGTGTAATGGTTCAAATCCCAATTTGGCATTGGGGAGAAGGAACATATAAAGTAAGAGCAGCCAAAGCAGAAGCAAGAATAGCCGAATATCAGTTGAGCGATGCCCGTGAAAAGATTGAATTACAGGTTAATCAATCGGCATTCAAAGTAAACGAGGCTATGAAAAAGCTGAATATGGCTAACAAGAATATGGAGAAGGCCGACGAAAACCTTCGTTATGCAAACCTGGGATTCAGAGAGGGTGTTATACCTACCAGCAATGTACTGGAAGCACAAACCGCTTGGCTATCGGCAAACTCCGAAAAAATAGATGCCCAGATAGATGTTAAACTCACAGAAATATATCTCAGAAAAGCAACAGGGCAACTGGGCAATTGATAATTAAATGCAAATGATTATTGAAACGCAGATTACCGCAGATTAACGCGGATTAATCTAAATAAATAATCTGCGTTAATCCGCGTTAATCCGCGTTTTAAAAGAAGTCGTAAATCGTAAAATCGTAAATAAATATGGTTTCAACAAGAAAATCACAAAACAGTAATATGCTATTGGCATTCCTAACATTGTTGGGTGTTATTGCAGTAGTTGCAATAGTTGGCTTTTTCATGTTACGCAAAGGGCCCGAAATAATTCAGGGACAAGCAGAAGTTACCGAATACCGGGTATCAAGTAAAGTACCCGGAAGGATATATGAGCTACGTGTAAAAGAAGGCCAGAAAGTGAATGCCGGAGATACGTTAGCCATATTGGAAGCACCCGACGTAATGGCCAAGTTGGAACAGGCACAAGCCGCTCGTGCAGCAGCCGAGGCACAAAACCAGAAAGCAATTAATGGTGCCCGCCGCGAACAGATTCAGGCAGCCTACGAAATGTGGCAAAAGGCACAGGCAGCAGTTAACTTTGCCCAGAAATCGTATACCCGGGTAAAGAACCTGTATGAAGAAGGAGTGATGGCTGCCCAGAAGTTGGATGAAGTCACCGCCCAGCGTGATGCTGCCATTGCAACCGAAAAAGCAGCAAAGGCTCAATACGATATGGCTGTAAATGGTGCCGACCGCGAAGACAAGGAGGCAGCAGCAGCCTTGGTTGGACGTGCCGATGGTGCCGTGGCCGAAGTACAATCGTACATCAAAGAAACATTTCTCATTGCCCAAACAGCTGGCGAAGTTTCCGAAATATTCCCCAAGGTGGGAGAGCTGGTAGGTACAGGAGCACCCATTATGAATATCGCTATACTGAACGATATGTGGGTTACTTTTAATGTGAGAGAAGACCTTTTGCAAGACCTCACCATGGGAACAGAGTTCGAGGCTATTGTTCCTGCACTTGGAAACAAAGAAATCAGGCTGAGGGTTAATTATATGAAAGACCTTGGTACGTATGCTGCATGGAAAGCAACAAAAACAACCGGGCAATTCGATTTAAAAACGTTTGAAGTAAGAGCGTTACCCATTCATGTGGTAGAAGGATTACGCCCGGGAATGTCGGTAATACTAGAAAAGTAGTTAGTAGCTAGTAGTTAGTAGTTAGTAGACCATGCAGGAGTACTAGCTACTAACTAGCCTAGCTACTAACTACTAGCTACTAACTACTAGCTACTAAAACATGGTTAATAAAACTCATAACTCAAAACTCAAATCTTTATTGCTGGTAATGAAGAGAGAGTGTAGCAGGCTGGTATCCCGTCCGCTCTATTTCTTCTGTATGGTGGCGGCTCCATTATTCTGCTATATATTCTTTACCACGCTGATGGATTCGGGCTTACCCAAAAATCTGCCTGTTGCAGCAGTTGATCTTGATGAAACATCAACCTCACGCAACCTTATCCGTAACCTGGATGCATTCCAGCAAACGGCCATTGTGGCCCATTACGGAAGTGTAGACGAAGCCCGCTCCGCTATTCAAAGGGGAGAGATTTATGGTTTCTACTACATCCCCAAAGGATTATCGCAGCAGGCACAGACTCAGAATCAGCCAAAGATTTCTTTCTATACCAATTACTCATACCTGATTGCCGGATCGCTTTTGTTCCGTGACATGAAAATGATGAGTGAGTTGGCATCCGGCGCAGCCGCCCGAAGTGTATTATATGCCAAAGGAGCTACCGAAGATCAGGCCATGGCCTATCTGCAACCCATTGTTATTGATACACACGCGTTGATGAACCCGTGGTTAAACTATTCCGTTTATCTGTGCAATACCCTGTTACCGGGTGTACTGATGCTGATGATATTTATGGTAACCGTGTACTCTATTGGAGTAGAGATAAAAGACCGCACCGCACGCGAGTGGTTACGCATGGGAAACAACTCCATATACATATCGCTGGCAGGTAAACTATTACCGCAAACGGTTATATTCTTTATTATGGGGATATTCTACAATGTCTATCTATACGGATATTTACATTTTCCCATCAACAGCGGTATTCTTCCAATGATGTTGGCAACCCTTCTGCTTGTGCTTGCTTCGCAAAGCTGCGGAATAATAATGATTGGTACACTGCCTACATTACGATTGGGCTTGAGCTTTGCCTCGCTTTGGGGAGTGATGTCGTTTTCTATTTCCGGATTCTCGTTTCCGGTTATGGCAATGCACCCCGTGTTACAGGCGTTAAGTAATCTGTTCCCGCTCCGGCATTTTTTCCTTATTTATGTAGATCAGGCCCTTAACGGATACGATATGATTTACTCATGGACCAATTATGTGGCTCTACTCATATTTATGTTGCTGCCCTTCTTTGTAGTTAACAGGCTGAAGGAAGCACTGATATATTATAAATATATGCCTTAATTATGGAAGATAAATCATTCATAACCAATATAAAAGAAGGAATACAGGATATGTTCTACATCTGGAAAAAGGAGATCCGTTCGGTTTTCCGCGATCAGGGTGTGCTTATATTCTTTATTCTGGTGCCATTGGCCTATCCGTTGATATATGCCTTTATCTATACCAACGAAGTTGTACGGGATGTTCCGGCAGTGGTGGTAGATAATTCGCGTTCGTCCTTAAGCCGTGAGTATTTGAGAAAAGTGGATGCTACCCCCGATGTCCGGATCGTTTCTTATTGCAGCGATATGGAAGAGGCTAAACTGATGCTAAAAAACAGGTTGGCCTATGGAATTATCTATATACCAGAGGATTTTAGTACCCGTATTCTTACCGGCAAACAAACACAGGTAAGCATATACTGCGATATGAGTGGATTGCTGTATTATAAGAGCGTATTGCTTGCCAACACCGCCGTATCTCTTGATATGAATAAAGAGATTAAGATTTCGATTGCCGGTAATACAACCAACCGGCAGGATGAGGTCACCGCTTATCCGATTGAATACGAGGATGTTGCCATGTTTAATCCTACAGCCGGATTTGCAGCATTCCTTATTCCGGCAGTGCTTGTTCTAATCATTCAGCAAACGTTATTACTGGGTATTGGGTTATCTGCGGGTACCGCACGCGAAAAGAATAAATTCAAAGATTTAATTCCTATAAATAACCATTATCACGGTACACTGCGAATTGTTTTAGGTAAGGGATTGTGTTATTTTATGATATATGCGGTTGTGTCTGTGTATATATTATCGGTGGTGCCCCGTTTATTTAAGCTCAACCAGATTGGTCATGGCGGCGATTTGATTCTCTTTACATTACCGTATCTGATAGCCTGCATATTCTTTGCCATGACGGCATCTATCACTATACGCAACCGCGAAACCTGTATGCTGATATTTGTGTTTACCTCCGTTCCGTTACTTTTTATATCCGGGATATCCTGGCCGGGAGCGGCTATTCCCAAGTTCTGGGAGTATTTCTCGTATCTCTTCCCTTCCACCTTTGGGATTAACGGGTTTGTGAAGATCAATAATATGGGTGCTACACTCAATGAAGTTGGTTTTGAGTATAAAGCTTTATGGCTTCAAGCCGGAGTTTATTTTATAAGTACTTGTGTTGTGTACAGGCATCAGATATTGATGAGTCGCAAGCATATTGTGCAGCGGTATAAGGAGTTGAAGGAGAAGGCGTTGAAATGAGATTAGTTCCTCCTCCGCCCTTCGGGCACCTCCTCCAAAGGAGGATAGCTGCGCTATACAACGTTCCCACATGGTATCCTCCGGAGGAGGTGCCCGAAGGGCGGAGGAGGAATATAAACTACTTACTCCAATCCCGCGGAGCCGGAACAGCCTTCAAAGGCTGACGATTCTTTAAATCCTTCATAACCTCTTCAATAGCGCGATTAAGCTGTTCATCTTCTCCATTCCATTCCTTAATGGGATCATTATCAATAAGAATATCCGGATCAACTCCATGATTCTCTATAATCCATTGTCCAGTCTTAGGATCATAGCTGGTGAAGAAAGGCACACGAATATCTGTTCCATCAATAAACGGAAGAGAACCCGAAATACCTACTATACCACCCCAAGTACGGGTACCAATAAGTTTACCCAAACCTAATGCACGGAATCCCCAAGGGAAGAGGTCGCCATCCGAAGCAGAATATTTATTAATCAAACAAACCTTTGGACCTACCTGAACAGCATCGGGAACAGTTCCAATCATATCGGAACCCCGGCGCATGGTAAGACGGTAAGGCTCACGCGACAAGCGTTCCAGAATCATTGGCGAAACATTACCACCACCATTGGCACGGTCGTCTATAATCAAACCTTCCTTATCCAATTGAGGATAGAAATAACGCGAGAATTCATTCAAGCCATCTACACCCATATCCGGAATATAGATATATCCTACTTTGCCGTTAGTAGCTTTGTCAACCTTTTGAATATTATCCTGTATCCAATTATAATGATATAACGAGTATTCTTCGTCAAGCGGACTGATTACAATCTTACGTGCCCCACCTAAATCAGCTTTGGTATTTAACGAAAGTTCGGTTGGAATACCGGCTTTGCCTACCAATAAGGCATACATGTCTTTCACACTGTTGGTTGGAATACCATCAATGGCAACAATATATTCGCCTTCGGATGCCTTGATACCCGGATCGGTTAACGGTGAACGTAGTTTCTTGCTCCATGAAGCACCCGGAATAATCTTCTCAATGCGGAAGAATCCTGTTTTAGCATCGCGCGATACTTCGGCACCTAACAAACCTGTTTTGATACGTTCGGCCCGCTCCATCTCGCCTGTATTAACATACGCATGTCCGCAATTAAGCTCACCAATTAATTCTCCAATCACATAGTTTAAATCCAAGCGGTTCTTAATATATGGTAGCAATACTTCGTATTTCTTCTTCATGGCCAGCCAATCTACCCCATGCATGTTCTCTACATAGAAACCATCGCGGAAGGCGCGCCATGCTTCATCAAATATCTGTGCCCACTCCTGCGGATAATCTGTAGTGATCTTCATGTTGCTTAAATCAACAGCATCTTCTAAACTTGCTTTCGCAGATGGGATATCGGCTACATAAACCCGATTTCTTCCTTTAAGGAAAAGAGCCTTTTTGGCGTCCCAACCTACATACATCATGGCATCGGCAACCTCGGTTTCCTTTTGCTTTTTCAGGTCGAACATCTTTGTTTTACCACTCTGGGTATAATAAATCTTATCATTATTACCATAGAAATTGTAATACCGTCCGGCTGAGATTGGTAAACGGATAATGCGGTCGGTAATATCCTGCGGATCGAATTTAATGCTCACTGCCGGAGTCTCTTCTTTAGCTTCTGTACCCTTTACTTCCGGCGTTCCATCTTTTTCGAGGAATGGAGAAGGAGTATCTTTAGATAATAAAGCCAGATAAACGTTGTTCATGTTCGAGTAAGTGTGATTCCATTCGGTTGAGCCGTAAGTTGGATTGAAATCACGTGCAGATGTAAATATCAGGTATTTGCCATCACGCGAGAAAACCGGAGAGTAAGAATCGTACCAGCGATCCGTAACAGGATATTCTTTTTTCTCTGCAATATTGAATAAATAAACAATATCAAATTGATTAGGAGCTATGCGCGAATAGGTCAGCCATTTGCTATCTGGCGAATACGAAACATCACGGAACTCTCCATTGGGGTTTTGCAGAAGTGTCGAAACTTTCTTCGTTGCTACATCAATAAGGTTAACACGGTTTTTGCGGTCTGTGTACACAATAGATTTACTATCCGGACTCCATTGCAAGCTACGGATATAGGTATCATTACCCGAAGTTAATTGAGTTACCTTTCCATCAGTATCCTGAATGTAAACCTCTGTTTCTCCTGTTCGATCGGAGATATACGCAACGTGTTTACCATTGGGCGACCATTCTGCACCTCTTTCGTGTGCTCTCGCTGTACGAGTAATGTTACGGGTAACTCCCTTCTCAACAGGAACATTGAAAACCTCACCGCGGGCGGTAATAGCTAAGCGGTTTCCGTCGGCCGAAAGATCAACAGAAGATAAATAATCTGCTCCATTCTTTATTTCACTACGTGCATAAATATGATCCGATGTCAGTTTGATATCTACCTTGCGCGGAGTGCGTTCGTTAGCATCCATTTTATAGATATATCCGCCATTCTCGAATACAATGGTGTTACCGTTTGCCGAAGGAAACTTAATATCGTATTCGGTAAAGTTGGTTACTTTAGTTGTTTCACCTGTTTTTGTGTTATAAACAAACAGGTTCATGGTACGATCTCTGTCGGAGATGTAGAATACATTATCGCCAATCCACATAGGGATGATATCCTGTGAGTTAGAGTTCGATACATTCTTCACTTCCTTTTTGGCTGGGTTATAAATCCAGATATCATCTGCCATTCCGCCTTTGTAATATTTCCAGGTGCGGAACTCGCGCATTACACGGTTGTAGGCTAGCTGCTTTCCATCAGGCGAATAACTAGCGAAACCACCTTCGGGTAAAGGAATTACGGTAGAAAGACCTCCTTCTTTGTTTACAGTATAAAGTTTACCTGTAAATCCGCTACCAATACGGTTGCGGTAAACAATGTTTTGGCTATCGGGTGTCCATCCGGTAACAATGTTATTGGGTCCCATGCGGTCGCCCAGATCGTCACGGCTATTGGTAGGGGTGTATGTAACACGCAAAGGTTCACCACCAGTTACAGGAATGGTATATACTTCGGTGTTACCATCGTACTGACCTGTAAATGCAATGGTTTTACCATCGGGCGAGAAGCGTGGAAACATTTCGTATCCCACATGAGATGTCAGGCGTATGGCTTCTCCACCATTGATTGATACTTTATACAAATCGCCTGCATAGGAGAAAACAATTTCGCTTCCGTTGGTGGAAGGGAAACGTAATAATCTGGCTTCGTCCGAAGCAAATGTTTGCTGCCATATAGCAGTAAACAACAGGGAAAAAAGAATAATCGTTTTTCGCATAGTGCTTATTTGTTTGAAATTTAGGATGATACAAAGATAATGGTTAAGTTAAAAGAATTGCAGATACAGAAAAAGAAATTATGTCTATCTTTACAGCAGAAAAATAGATAAGAATATGGAATATATTGATATCAAAGGATATAAGTCTATAAAGGATCTCCATTTCGAGATAAAACCAATCAATATACTGATTGGGGCAAATGGAGCAGGAAAGAGTAATTTCATATCTTTTTTCAACTTTCTCAAAACAGCGTTCGATGGGGAACTGAAATCGTATGTTGTAGGCAGAGGCATTGATACAATCCTGCACAATGGACGTAAGAAAACGCAAAACCTATTTTCGGAAATATCATTCGAAAAAGGTAAAAACAGGTATGAGTTTAATTTAAAAGTTGAAAACAAAACATTTGTTGTTCAATCTGAAAAACTATGGTCGCATAATAATGATAATGCTTGTGAAATAGCAGATGCCTCTACAGAGTTAAAGGCAAGACTGCACACGCGGCAAAGAGCTCTTAATATTAAAGCATATATGAGCGATTTAAAGGTGTACCATTTTCATGACACAGGTGTAAATTCGCCTTTCAATAACGATTGTAATCTCATTGACAATGAGGTTTTACAAAGCAAAGGAGGGAATTTAGCTGCGATATTGTACAGACTTAAGAATGAAGAAATAATCATCTACAATCGTATTGTTAAAGTAATCCAATCAGTTGCTCCTAATTTTAAAGATTTTGATCTGGCAGCCAAAGGGAGTTATATAAATCTAACTTGGCGAGATAAGTACAGCGAAAGTTTGTATGGAGCAACCGACCTTTCTGATGGTACCATTCGCTTTATTGCGTTGGTAACCTTATTCTTGCAGCCCAATCCTCCAGCAGTAATTATTATAGATGAGCCCGAATTAGGATTGCACCCATTTGCCATTAATAAGCTGGCGGGGTTGGTTAAGTCGGTAACCGAACGTGGTACGCAGGTTATTCTTTCCACACAATCGGTAGAACTGGTAAATAACTTTGCTCCGAATGATATTGTTACGGTGGATAATATAAATGGTGTATCTACTTTCAATCGATTAAACGAACAGCAGCTATCGCAATGGTTAGAAGATTATGCTGTAGGAGATCTGTGGCGGCAAAACTTACTGAATAGCGGTTTCCCTAATAAATAAGGCTGAAATAATGAAGAGATTAATAATAGTTTGTGAAGGAGAAACCGAGCAGGAGTTTTGTAAAGATGTGTTACAAGATCACTTCTTAAAGAAAGATATTCAGATAGCTTATCCTACCATTAAAAAAACGTATGGAGGTATTGCAAAGTGGAATACATTAAAAAAGCAGATAGAGAACCACTTGAAACAAGAAAAAGATGCATATGTAACCACTCTGATAGATTTTTATGCCTTACCATCTGATTATCCAAATTACAGTAAAGATAATATAGACATTATAGAACAAGGTATGGGGGCAGATGTTTCCCCATTATTGAGTCATCGTTTTGTTCCTTATATTCAGCGACATGAGTTTGAATGTTTTATGTTCTGTTCAATGGATGTTTTGAAAAGGAATTTCAAACCCGAGGAAGCTAACTTCGCAGAACTTGAAAACATAGCACATACTTTTGCCACTAATATAGAAGATATTAACAATAGTCCCGAAACAGCCCCTTCAAAAAGATTATTGCAGTGCATAAATGGATATAACAAGGTAGTTTATGGTGCATGTCTTGCTTATGAAATAGGGCTAAATAAAATTAGAGAAAAGTGCCCGCGATTTGATAATTGGATAGATCGGTTGGAACAGATCTCAAAATCAGCTAAATGAAAAAGACAACAATCATATTAGGGCTATTTTTTCTTTTCTGTATAAACGCAACCGCACAAATAAAGGAAGATGTTAGCGAAATTTCGTTTTCCGTGCACGATATGGACGATGGGTTACATGCCTCCAAAATTGGTTTTTGCATTGCCGATTTAGATGAAGACGGCGTTTGCGATTCGTTAACGTATAATTTGGAAACTACTTCTCTAGTGTTATTGCTCTCTACTCGTAATTTTGAGCCTTTTATTGTAATCTATGAGAATATCGGAGATAGAACCACCATAACAGCCAGTAAAGGATGGTTTGGTATTACGGCCTCTCACATGAGATCTGTAACAGACGAAAGTTTTATTTACGATTCCAACAAAAAGCAATTCCGACTTGCATTTATCAGCCACGAAAACTATGGCAACGCACTAAACGATGGGAGTGGGAGGTGTTTTCTCGATTTGCTCGAAAGCAGATTTGAAGGTTATATGAGTTTTTACGACCCTGATAAAGAAGAATTAATTAGCACTCCAACTATCACTATGCATGTAAACAATGATCCTGTTTATCTTGACGATGAAGAATGGGTAATTCACATGCCCGAAGAAGATTACTTTCGAAAATATATATATAATTATGATAAAGATTAAAAATGAAGTAATTTACAAAGCCACGATGTCAAGGATCGAAGAATTATTGCCATTAGTAGATGATAATACCCCTGTAGATGATAAAAACCTTATTGAACTTGATTTATTATCTGCACTTGTTGAAGAGTATGAAGATGTACATTACCCATTAAACGTCCGTCATTGAATGCAATTGACAATTAATTGTGTAACCGTTTTGTGATGCAACATTGTTTTGCACCCGGTTTGTAAAGTAATGGCATAATTTATTTCCTTTCTGTTTTTAATGATTAATACTAATTTGTTTTCGCTTTCCTTTCTGTTGATCCACTAGCTTTATTGCTGATGCAAAAGTATTAACTATCATCTATCTGGAGAAATTTTATTTGATGTTCAGAATGACATTTCGGTCAATTGTCATTCTAAATATCAATTCGGCATTTTGTTGGCGATATGGGTGCGGGTAAAACTACGTAGTTTTCCGTGGCTTTCTACAGAGTTTTCTTTGGCTTTCTACAGAGCTTTCCACGGCGTTCTACAGAGTTTTCCACAGAAAACTACGTAGTTTTCCAAGCATTTTTCAGCACTGTGGTGAATCATACAAAATATAATTTTACATCATTTTAAATCCGAGTGTGTGTTAATAACTCACTAGAGTTATTATATAGTTTTTGTTTTAGTTTTTGTTTTGGTTTATTGCGCGTTCTTATATATAAAGACTTTGGTTGCCCTTTAGGTATACCTTTAGGTTGCCTTTTAGGTGTACTTTAATCTGCACTTTTAGGTGTGCTAAAAAGTGAGTCTACTACCTTTATCTCGTAATAAGTTTTAACACCTCTTCCTTTGCCTCCCGACTCAAAATTAATAAGCCCTACTTCGGTTAGTCTTTTTCTGGCAGTTTTCATCGATTTAATCGATACGCCCATATCGCTGGCTACCCTTTCGTCGCTTCGGTGCCAGCAATTTTTCCATCCTAGTCGGTTAGTAATCTTCAATAAGTAAAAATAAAGCCGGGTTTCTGCACAAGTAAATTGGTGGGCTTCATCGTATTTCCAAAATGTGTTGATTAGTTCAATGTAGTTCATTTCTGCTTAGTTTAGTTTGTTTATTAATCTGTTTATTACTAATGCAAATATCGCGATTTTAATCGAAATTAAGCATGGTGATTATTGTGTTTTTAAAGTCCGTTTATTTATGAAACTAATTGCAATTCATAAATATTCTATATAAATCGGATACCCTACAGCTTTTTTTAGTACTTTTACACGTTCTTGGCGAACCCCCTTTCTATTCGCCACTCTGAGACAGGAAAAAGAAAAAAACAATATATAATGAATCACAAATGGAATTATCTAACCATTACACCCGAACAGGAAGAAATAAGCCAAACGCTGGCCAGTGAAACAGGAATTAGTCCTGTTTTGGCGAGACTTTTAGTTAAGAGAGGCATAGAAACCTCTAGCGAAGCTAAAAAGTTTTTTCGCCCGCAATTACCTGACCTTCACGATCCGTTTCTGATGAACGATATGGATGTAGCTGTGGAGCGCCTGAACGAGGCAATGGGAAAGAAAGAACGTATTTTGGTTTATGGAGATTATGATGTAGACGGTACAACATCGGTAGCACTGGTCTACAAGTTTTTGCAACAATTCTATTCGAATATAGATTATTACATTCCCGACCGTTACGAAGAGGGATATGGAGTATCTATCAAAGGCATGGATTATGCTGTAGAAACCGATGTAAAGCTCATCATTGTACTGGATTGCGGCATAAAAGCCGTTGAAGAAATTACATACGCCAAAGAACGAGGAATTGATTTTATTATCTGCGACCACCACGTGCCCGATGAAGTATTACCACCGGCAGTGGCCATACTGAACCCCAAGCGAGAGGATAATACATATCCCTATGTACATCTATCGGGTTGTGGGGTAGGGTTTAAGTTTATGCAGGCCTTTGCCATTAATAACGGAATTGAGTTCCATAACCTCATTCCTTTGTTAGATTTGGTGGCTGTAAGTGTAGCATCGGATATTGTTCCTATTATGGGCGAAAACCGAATTCTTACACACCACGGACTGAAACAACTCAACAGTAACCCCAGTGTGGGCTTGAAAGCTATTATTGATATTTGCGGACTGACCGAAAAAGACATCACTGTTAGCGATATCGTGTTTAAAATAGGACCACGTATCAATGCCTCGGGACGTATACAGAACGGTAAGGAAGCTGTAGACTTGCTTATTGAGAAAGATTTTTCGCTGGCATTAGAAAAAGCCAATCAAATAAACCAGTACAACGAAACCCGCAAAGATCTGGATAAAAACATGACCGAGGAAGCCAACAACATTGTAACCGATCTTGAAGGTTTGGCCGATCGTCGTTCAATTGTTATTTACAACGAAAACTGGCATAAAGGTGTTATTGGTATTGTTGCCTCGCGGTTAACAGAGGTGTACTATCGCCCCGCTGTTGTGCTTACCCGTACCGATGATATGGCTACAGGCTCGGCACGTTCGGTTTCGGGTTTCGATGTTTACAAAGCCATTGAGCATTGCCGTGATTTGCTGGAAAACTTTGGCGGTCATACTTATGCCGCAGGGCTGTCTATGAAGGTTGAAAACGTACCCCTGTTTACCGAACGCTTTGAAGCATTTGTAGCCGAACATATTATGCCCGAACAAATGAGTCCGGTAATCGACATAGAAGCGGTAATCGATTTCAGGGATATCACCCCGAAATTTGTTTCCGACTTAAAGAAATTCAATCCATACGGCCCGGATAATAACAAACCCATTTTCTGCACCCATCACGTGTACGATTATGGTACCAGCAAAGTGGTAGGGCGCGACCAGGAGCACATTAAGCTTGAACTGGTTGATAACAAATCGAATAATGTAATGAATGGAATTGCTTTCGGGCAAAGTTCGCACGTGCGATATATAAAAACCAAACGTTCTTTCGATATTTGTTATACCATCGAAGAAAATACACACAAGCGAGGCGAAATTCAATTACAGATTGAAGATATCAAACCAACGGAATAAGTTGAGAGTTGAGAGTTGAGAGTTGAGAGTTACCATGCGGCATCGTAACTCTCAACTCTCAACTCTCAATTCTCAACTCTCAATTGTATGAAGGCAATACTCAAACAATACTGGGGATATGACTCTTTCCGGGATTTGCAGGAAGAAATAATCCAAAGCATAATAGACGGAAAAGATACCCTTGGGTTGATGCCAACGGGCGGCGGAAAATCAATTACTTTTCAGGTACCCGCATTGGCAAAAGAAGGTTTGTGTATTGTAGTAACTCCACTTATTGCCCTGATGAAAGACCAGGTGCAGAATCTGCGTAAACGCGGAATCAAGGCAGTTGCGGTATATTCGGGCATGAAGCGCCAGGAAATTATCATTGCCCTCGAAAACTGTATCTTTGGCAACTACAAGTTTCTTTATGTATCCCCCGAACGGTTGAATACGGAGATATTCCGCACAAAACTTCGTTCCATGAAGGTAAATATGATTACTGTCGACGAAAGTCACTGTATATCACAATGGGGGTATGATTTCCGTCCGGCCTATCTTCAAATATCCGAAATAAGAAAACTGCTTCCCGATGTTCCTGTACTGGCACTAACTGCTACCGCTACCCCTGAAGTGGTAAAAGATATACAAGAGAAACTTCATTTTGGGCAGGAGAATGTATTCCGCATGAGCTTTGAACGGAAGAATCTTGCCTATATTGTTCGTAATACCGAAAACAAAAATGGAGAGCTGTTAAGGATATTACAAAAAATGCCAGGCAGTGCTATTGTGTACGTTCGTAACCGCCGAAAAACCAAAGAGATAACTGAACTATTGCTGAACGAAGGGTTTACAGCCAACTTTTACCATGCCGGTATCAACAATGATATGAAAGACATCCGGCAAAGGCAGTGGCAAAGCGGCGAATGCCGTATCATTGTTGCTACCAATGCCTTCGGGATGGGAATTGACAAGCCCGATGTACGCGTAGTTATCCACATGGACCTGCCCGATTCGCCCGAGGCATACTTTCAGGAGGCAGGCCGTGCCGGACGCGATGGCTTGAAAGCGTATGCTATTATTTTGCACTCGCGCAACGATAAAGCAGCCCTGTATAGAAGAATTCCGGATACTTTCCCGGATCGAGACTACATCAAGCAACTTTATGAACACCTCAACTATTATTACCAGATGGCAATGGGCGATGGCTTGGGTTGCATATTCGATTTTAATCTTGAAGAATTCTGCTACAAGTTCAAGTATTTTCCCGTTCCGGCCGATAGTGCCCTGAAAATACTAACCCAAGCCGGATACATTGAATACACCGAAGAACAGGATAATGCTTCCCGTTTAATATTTGTTATCCGGCGCGATGAACTTTATCGCATAGGCGAAATGGGGAAGGAAGCCGAAACGCTTATTCAAGCAGTGTTGCGTTACTATACAGGTGTATTTACCGATTATGCTTATATCAACGAAGAGTCGTTATCCATCCGTACCGGAATGCCCCGTCAGCAGATATACGATTTACTAAAGATGCTATCTAAACGGCATATCATAGATTATATACCTCATAAAAAGACTCCCTTTATTATCTATACACGCGAACGGGTTGAACTGCGCCATCTTCAAATCACCCGGACCGTTTACGAGGAACGTAAAGAGAAATACGAAAAACGTATCAAGGCCATGGCCGATTATGTTACCTCCGAAAACAATTGCCGGAGCCGGATGCTGCTAAGCTATTTTGGAGAAACAAACGATCGTGATTGCGGTGTATGCGATGTTTGTATTGAGAAGAGAAAAAGCGGAATCTCTGTTTCGGATTTTACTAATTTGAAAGAAAAAATACTTCAACTACTAAAAGATACTCCGCTTACTTCTACCCAAATATCGGGGAAGCTTGAAGATAGTCAGGAAGATATTACCCGTACGCTTCAATATATGCTCGATGAGGGGATGGTGGTGTTGGAGGAGGGGAGGATAAAAAAAGGTTCCTAACTCGTAGGAACCCTCTCAAACTTGTCAAAGTTATGCTTCATGTAATTGAAGTAGATGTATCTATAAATCTATTTCCTATATTGTTTAGTGCTATTGCCAGTGTTTTCAATTCATCTTTGGTAAAAGTTAAAGGGCCATTAATTTTTTTATATAGCCATGTGCGATCTTTTCCAAAGTACTCTTTTGCAATATATGACAGGGAAATAACTTCTTGAATATCTTCCAGCTCTTTTTTTATATCACGATTTATTTTTTGCGATTTTTCTTTCCTTCTTTCACGCATTACTTCGCGCAGGTACTGACCAGCAATTTTTCTTTGTTCTATGGGAACAGAACTCATCAACTCTTTGAATTTTATATCATTCAATTGTTTCTCTTCTTCAGTTTTGGCAAGGCAAAACTCTTCGTAGCAAATTCTAATTGTTTCTTTCAAATTCTCCATAATCAACTGTTTAAAGTTTACGATGATGATTTGAAGTAGCCTCCCTCGAAAACCAGCCTTCGTTAAGAAGTTCTTCGTCTTCTTCAATTAACATGCTTTGACGGCACAAAGATAATCATCATTTGATGAATAAACAATTAAAAGGTTGCCTTTTTCATCAAATGATGATTATTCCACAAACTCCTTCCACAACCTCTCTGCCACATCTGTATGTATCAACTCATCAAAAACAAATATGCGATATTGCAGCCTCAGTTTTTCAGAAGGGTTTAGTGTATAAGCTTTCTTTTTAGTAGGCGAAAAGTTCCACATCATATCCCCTTTTCCTGCATTGACATTCTTGTCCCAAATACGTAGTGGCTCCGGGTGATTAAGATTCTTTGGATGCGACAGAATGAGTATACAGGCATCACCCTCATCAGCCTTTCCCTGAAAGAAAGCCCAGCGTGCATCTGTATTATCAGCATCTTTCTGCGTAAAGCCTTCGGAGGTCATAAAGTTGGCCCGGCCCGGTGTCCAGTCTTCGCGGGTGCGGATAACCAATCCGCCGTACCTGTAACATTCTAGTGTAATTGGGCTATTGGTGGCACATTGTATGGTGGTTGTATAGTCCATATAATAGCCGGGGAGTGATGATTTGCCGGTTTTAATTTCCAGGTTTTCAATCATGGCAGTTTGCTCGGCTAATGAGTCGGGGTAAACAACGTGGTCTAATACGGCACTAAAGCCAGTGTCCGAAATATTGGTAAACTCTCTGAAACGTACTGTTCCTTGTTTCTTAACTACATTCCAGAAATCAATTTCGTTACCTTCGAATGTAGTTTTGGTCCACGCATACCAAAGTCCATAATGGTGGTAATGGTCGGCAGGCGACAGATTGGTGAGGGTTTCGCCCCTTGTATTATTTACAGGGTGGAAAAACCCACTACGTTTATAAACATCTTTGGCTCCGGCAGGTGGGTACACTGTAGCATAATTATAGGCGAATAACGTTGTTTCGCCCAATTTGTATTCCAAGGTTTTGCCTGTATCTACATAACGAACAGAAGGTTGACAACCGGTTAACAGCAAAAGGAAAAGAGATGAGAATAATGTTGTTTTCATTTGAATTTAAAATGTGGTAAATACAAACTTAAATAAAAAACTCCGGTTTATATAGTTTTTTTATTATTTTTGTTCACTCAACTATAAATATTATACAATGGCTAATTTTTTCAAGTCTCTTTTTTCGGGAAAGAAGGAAGCAGGCAACGAGACCGGTAACGATAAAGCAGCAAAAAAGAACTTTGATATACTAAAGTACGATGGAATCCGTGCCCAACGAATGGGCAAAGTAGATTATGCTGTTAAGTGTTATACCAATGCTTTGGAGATTGAAGAAGATTTTGAAGTAATGGGATACCTGAGTCAGCTTTATATTCAAACAGAAGAATATAAGGAGGCCGAGGAACTATTATCAAAAATGATTGAAACAGAGCCCGAAGTGATAGCATCGTATCTTACTCTTTCCAATCTGTTGTTTATTCAGGAAAAATATCCTGAAATGATTCAGGTACTCGAAAAAGGTGTTGCCATAGAAGAGGGTAATGTAAACACCCACTACTTATTGGCCAAAGCTAAAAAGAGTTTGAATAAATATCAGGAGGCTGTAGAACATCTTACCCGTGCTATTACCCTTCAGGAAGATTTGATAGAACCATTCCTGATGCGTGCCGAAGTATATTTGGATATGAAACAATATGCCGATGGTTTGGCCGATATCGAAAAGGTACTTCAACTGCAAGATGAAGAAGAACATGCTTTGTTACTTCGCGGAAGAATTAATGACCTGACAGAGAAATACGAAGAGGCCGAGAAAGATTATTTGCAGGTAATAGCATTGAATCCTTTTCATGATCAGGCATTTATAAACCTTGCCCAACTTTATAACAAGCAAAATAAATATCAGGATGCTATTAAGTTATGCGATGAAGCAATAGACTTTAATTCGAATTCGGTAGCTTTGTATACCGAAAGGAGTGAAGCTAAATTAGCTATAGGCGATAAGGAAGGTGCTGATAATGATGCGCAAATAGCTACTCAACTTAATAATGCAGTAAACCAGAATACCAGCGAAGCTGGGATGAAGGAAGAAGAACCTAAAAACTCATTAGGATTACCGTTTTGAGAGTTTTGAGTAGTGAGTTTTGAGTTATGAGTAGTGAGTAATGAGTTAACCATGCGGCATCGTAAACTCAAAACTCACTACTCAAAACTCTAAACTCATTTGAATAATCCGCCAAGCTTTCCTAATAAACCGCCGCCGTCGTTATCTCCTTTTCCGGAGAACGATTCTATTAGGCCCTCTAAGCTGAATCCTTTTTCTTTTGGATCGTTAACTTTACCAGATATGGCGTTCATTACCAATGGTACTACTGCGCTCGAGATACCGGCAGCTATGGCTTTCGATAAACCAACCTTTTGCACCAATGCATTGGTCACTGTGTTTTCAATGCTACTGGTAATAGGGTTTTTCTGAGTAGATGAACTACCACCAAATAAGCTCATCAAGTCTCCTATATTGCTGAGCGAGAAATTTTGCTTTAAACCATCTGTTACTGCATCTGCTGTTGTTTCAATAGCTTGAGTTCTCTTTGCTTCTGGCACCTGACTGTTGCCTGTAATTGCACCGGATACGGTACCTTTCACCAATTCTAAAATGTTGTCTAACATAACTGTTTTGAGATTTAAAAATTTAATTTATACTAATAGTCGCATTATGCGTTGTTCTCTGCTTTGTATGGGTGTGTAAACCAAAATCTTGAACCTACACCCACTTCAGACTCTACTCCGATATTGCCTCCCAGATGTTCAACAATGCTTTTGCATATTGTTAACCCTAGTCCGGTTCCTTTTTGAGCTGTATTAAATTTGGCAAATCGTTCAAATACTTCGTTCAGGTTATCGGCCTTAATACCTGTTCCTGTATCTTTAACGTAAAACTCAATATAATTCTTGTTGGTTAGGTGATAGTTTAGTGTTATTTCACCCTCTGAAGTAAATTTTATAGCATTATTAATAAAGTTGGTAATAACCTGCGTTAGTCGTTTCTTGTCGCTGTCAATAATATATGCAGGAGCATTACGGTCGAAAACAATAGGTACTTTGGCGTTTCCATGCACTTCGTACGATCGTGTTATTTCGTAACAGAGGTCGTTTACATTAACAGGCTCTATCTTATAATCCAGCATATCTGCTTCGATTCTTGATAAATCCAGAATGTCCGAAATCAGTTGCAATAACAGTTTGTTGTTTTCCTGTACAATTTGGTTATACTCTTTGCGTTCTTCAGGGTTTTCGGTAATGGCCAGTAGTTCGGAAAATCCCACAATCGAGTTTAGTGGAGTACGTATTTCGTGGCTCATATTTGCCAGGAAGGCCGATTTTAACCTATCCAGGTTCTCTGCTTTTTCTTTGGCCAGGCGAAGCTCGTTTTCAATATGTTTCTGATGGGTAATATCAACACTGGTTATTACATGTGCCAATTGTCCGTCGGTCCACTCAAAAGCTGCGCTGAACACCCTGAACCATGATTTATCGAAAGGCCGTTGATAATCCCACGAATATGCTTTAGTTGGATTACCATTTTCGTCAATTAAGTGTGCTTTGGGGCAGTATTCGCATTCGCATGTTTTATCTTTATAAAGTGCTTTCCAGCATTTTTGCCCTTTAAAGTTGTTTTGTCCCCCATAGGGTGCAGCCATCGATTGGTTAACATACAACATATCATGATTATCGAATGAGTTCACATAAATGTCTACCCCCATGTTGTTCATGATGCTTTCCAGCGTTTTTCCGGTTCTTATATCTCTTTCGTTGTATTCGCGGATTGCAATTTCTTTGGTAAGTAATCCGGTAACTTTATTCAGTATATCTGTTTCTTCATCGTTCAGCCTTTCTTTTTCATTGTCGGCAAATCCAATAAACCCAATTGTTTTTCCATCCATATCTTTTGCATGGTGAATAAACAAGGAGTTAACCCGATAGAAATCGAGTACTTCGTGTTCAATGTTGTTGGCTGTACTACGGTTCCAAACCCAGAAAGGTGTTTTTTCTTTCATCACTGCGGTGTGCTGTTCGGACATCTCTTTGATCTCGAAACGTTTACGCAATGTGTTATTTTCGTTTCCGAAAGTTTCTTTTAAATAGAAAAAACGGAATCCGTCAGTTTGATAAACAAACCCACGTTTAAAATGAAAGAATGTACAAATGGACGACAAACACTCCTCTATTCTTTGTTGAAAAGGGGTGTCACTGTTTATTTGTTCAATGAAATGAAGCAAATAAGAGGTTAAGTCATTGCGGTTCACTGTATTCATATGACTAAAAAAACTGCTCACTCAATAAAACAATATATGTTTCTCAATTGTTCATCCTTATTTTGGGCGAAGATACATTTAAAAAAATAAAATCCAATGTTTTTTTAGTAATTTGCTGCTAAGCTGCATTTTCCTCTATATCCCCAGAAATAAAATAGGAAGATACTCTTTTAACTCTTTGCGCAATATTTTTAATGCTTGTTGTATGCGGTAGTCTACTGTTTTAGAAGAAACACCAAGAATTACAGCGATTTCATTATATGTTTTATGCTGAAATCTGTTCATCTCAAATGCTTCGCGATAGGTTTCGGGTAAGCGGGCCAATGCTTTTTCGATATTGCTCATTAGTTCTTCAACAATATAGATGTCTGGATCTTCGGCTTGTTCTTTCAGACTCTCGTGAATGTTGTATATGGCTTTGTAGTTGGTTTCGTTTCTCCTTATTAATGTAATGCACTTGCTTTTCACTGCCTTAAATAAGTAATTCTTGTGTAAAGACTCAATAATAGGTTGGTTTCTGTTTTCCCACAGCCACACCATAATGTCTTGTACCACCTCTTGTGCTTCTTCAAATCTCACAAACTCAGTGGCATAAGCACAAAGCATCGGATAATATTTCAGAAATAGTGTATCGAAAGAATTCTTATCACCCCGGGCTATGTTCCCGAAAAGAATATCGTCAGGTATGTTTGTGTTATATAGCATTAGACAACTAAAAAGAGTTATACGCAAAAATAGTATAAATTTTGTTTAGGAGGTTTTCTTTTTGGTGCGTTATTATATAAAACACAGTTAAGAATGAATAAATACGATATAAATGAGCATATACTACTGAATTACTTTTCGGGTTTACTAACCTTGCCCGAAAAGAAGGCGGTAGACGAATGGATTGACGAGTCCGAAGAAAACAAAAAACTGGCTCAGGATGTACATTATCTTTTTCTGGCTACCAATGCAATTGAACGAATTAATCGCATTGACTCCTATAAAGCCCTCGAAGATGTAAACCGGAAAATAAAAAGCAGGAAACAAATAGCATGGACAATATGGTTTCAGCGAGTTGCAGCAGTACTTTTACTGCCGCTAATAGGTATAACCCTTTATTTGTTATTGAAACCTCAGGAAGCTGTTGAAGATATAGAACTGAAAACAAATCCCGGAGTATATGCATTGGTAGCATTGCCCGATGGTAGTACCGCCTATCTTAACTCGATGTCGTCTTTAAAATACGCTTCGCGCTTTGAAGGAAATACCCGTGAAGTATATTTGGATGGCGAAGGTTATTTCTTGGTAAAACCCAATCCTTCTAAACCGTTTATTGTGAATACTCCCTTCAATCTGAAAGCCGAAGTTCTGGGAACCGAGTTCAACATAGAGGCCTATGGAAACTCTACGGAGGTTAAAACCTTGCTTGTATCCGGATCGGTTAGGCTACATTATAATGATGAAAACCGAAAGGAACAATTCTACACTTTGCAGCCCGAAGAAGAATTTAACTATCTGGTAAAATCGGCAACTTATGCACTAAACCACCCTTATATACCTACCCAGATAGCATGGAAAGATGGGCGGGTGGTGTTGAAAAATACTTCTCTGGAAGAAACTCTGAAAATATTAAGTAAGCGATTCAATGTAGAGTTCATTGTGAAAAACACCAAACTGTACGACAACAGTTTTACCTATACATCCGAGGAACAGCACTTGTTGTTCTACCTCAATGCCTTTATGTTAACCGGTATTCAATACCGTTTTATTGAGTCTGAAAAAAGTTCGTCCGAAGATTTAACGCCCAAATCTGTTGTAGAGCTTTACTAATAACCTTATGTTAAACCCCAAGTCAAAGACCATGAAGAAAAAGAAACCCACATGAACAAAAAAAACATACGGAAAGATATTGGCGTATCTATCCGTATGAAACGTAGTCAGAATACTTGTTTGGCGACAAGTAAAAAGAAAACATAGTTTTTTAATTTACCCACTACAAATTTATGACAAATAATTATTGTATCCAACTTTTCAGGTGGATGAGTCTGCCATTTATTGTCTTCAAAAAAATCCCATTGCGTATGAAGTTATCTATTTTCGTTTTATGCGTATGCATAGGAGTAACGTATGCCACCGGAAGTTACAGTCAGTCTACTGTACTATCGCTTGATGTGCGAAACCAAACTGTACAAGATGTACTGGACAAAATTGAGGCACAAACCGAATTTCGTTTCTTTTATAACAATAAGCAGGTCGATATTTCGCGACAGGTATCATTGAAAGCACAGAATGAAAATGTATTCTTGGTATTAGATGAATTGTTTAAGGAAACAGATGTAGCCTATAAAGTGATTGATCGAAGCATCATTTTATCGCAAGAAGAACTAATAGCAGGTGCCATAAAACAACAAAATATATTGAATATAACAGGAAAGATAACCGACCAGTATGGCGATCCTGTTATTGGGGCCAATATTTTGCAGGCAGGTTCTACCAACGGTACTATCACCGATTTGGATGGACGCTTTAAGCTGGCTGTTCCTGCAAATTCAACATTAATAATTACGTATATTGGTTATCTAACACAGGAAGTTGCAGTTGGAAACAAAACCGTATTCAACATTCAGCTGAAAGAAGATGCCAAAACACTTGACGAAGTTGTTGTTACTGCCTTGGGTATAAAACGTGAAGAAAAAGCCCTGGGATATGCCGTGCAACGCGTAAGCGGTGATAAATTACCACTTGCCAAAACGGTTGATGTAGCAACAGGACTAACAGGTAAAATTGCAGGATTGAACATACAAAACAGTACAGAGTTCAATCAGGAGCCCAATATATTACTGCGTGGGCAAACTCCATTGATTATTGTTGATGGTATTCCTTACGAAAACGTAGGTATCAATGCCGTAGCTGCCGACGATATTGAATCTATTGATGTATTAAAAGGAGCTACAGCCTCGGCTTTGTATGGTGCAAAAGGTAGTACGGGAGCCATTATGATTACAACCAAAAAAGGAACGAAGGAAGAAGGTTTGAACATTCAGATAAACAGTAACACCATGTTCTTCTCCGGTTATCTGGCATTTCCCGAAGTGCAATCAGGCTATAGCCGTGGTTATGGTGGAAAGTACAACGATGACTATGTTTGGGGCGATAAACTCGACATCGGACGCACTGCCTTGCAGTGGGACCCTTACACCTACGAGTGGCGCGAACAGGAACTTACTTCGAAAGGGAAGAACAATTTCAAAAACTTCCTGCAGTTCAGTATGGTTACAAACAACAACGTAAACATTTCGCAGAAAGGAAAATACGGGTCGTTCCGGGCATCTCTTACACATGTGTACGACAGAGGACAATTCCCCAATCAAGACCTGAACAAGTTTACTTTCCTGGTAGGTGGCGAAATGAGTTGGGGTAAGTTTAAGATGGATGCTTCGGCTTCGTACAATAAACGTAAATCGTCGAACGAGAATGGAGTAGGTAAATACTCGTCCAGCTATATTTACGATATGGTGATTTGGGGAGGTTCCGAGTACGATGTACGCGAATACCGGGATTACTGGATAAAAGGAAAAGAAGGTGTTATGCAGAACTGGTACGATAAATCGTGGTACGACAACCCTTGGTTTAAAGCCTACGAAGTAGTTGATGCCTATGATGTAGACCTGATGAATGCCATGTTGAATGGTACATATGAAGTAACTCCCTGGCTGAAAGCGATGGTACGTGGCGGACTCGATTTTTACTCCAAACGCAATGAATGGCGCAATGCCATAAGTGCAAACCAAGCATGGGATAAGAAAGGTTTTTATGGAGTAAGCAGAAACTCAGAGTTCAGTATAAATACCGATGCCATGTTGATGGCAGATAAAACCTGGGGTAAATTCAATCTGAATGTATTGGCAGGAGGAAACATTTATTATTTCTTTAACGATAATATGCGTAGTACCACCGCAGGCGGATTGTCTATACCAGAATTCTACTCGCTTAATGCTTCCATAGACCCCGTAAAAGCAAGTAGCGGATTGTGGCGTAAACAAGCAAACAGCCTTTATGGTAAAGCATCGTTATCGTGGGCAAGCACCTACTTTCTTGATATTACCGGAAGAAACGACTGGGTATCTACCCTACGCAAAGACGAACGTTCCTATTTCTATCCTTCTGTTTCGGGCAGTATTATTTTATCCGAAATATTGAAACTACCCGATTGGTGGGATTTCCTGAAAGCCAGAGGTTCGTGGACCGCAACCAAACAAGCAGCAGGTATTTATGCAAATAACAATGTATATTCCGTGTCAACCAATAAGTGGGATGGCATGACAGCTGCTTACTCGCCATCTAGTTTGATTGGTGGAATTGTACGGCCTAAGAAATCGACCATGTGGGAAGTAGGTTTGGCAACCCATCTGTTTAGCAACCGTTTGTACGTTGACCTGGCTTATTACAGGAAAATTGAGTCCGACTTTATTATTGAAGGCGGTGTAAGTGACGCCACAGGTTATAGCTCGGTTCAAACAAACTTCAAGGAGAAACGCCAACGTACCGGATTTGAAGTTACTGTGGGTGGAACGCCTATAAAGACCAGAGATTTCAGTTGGGATATTCTTACCAACTGGGGACACGACAAATATGAATACCTTGAAATAGACCCGGAATACTCTACCAAGAAGCCTTGGGTGAAGAAAGGAGAAAACTGGAACTGGATTGCCGTATACGATTGGGAACGCGATCCGCAAGGAAACATTATTCATAACGGAGGTATACCGGTTAGACAAGAATTTCAAACCAAAGTAGGTAACACCACTCCCGATTTGGTTTGGGGTATCAGCAACACACTGCGTTATAAACAATTTACGTTGGACTTCTCTATCGACGGACGAATCGGTGGTATATCTTATTCGCGTACGCACCAGATGCTTTGGAATACCGGAGCACACATCAAATCGGATAATATCTATCGTTACGACGAGGTAGTAAACGGCAAACAAACGTTCATAGGGCAGGGCGTAAAAGTAGTATCGGGCAGCGTTGAGTACGATACAGATGGAAAGATACTGAAAGATACCCGTGAGTTTGCTCCTAATGATGTAGTAGTTTCGTACGAAGCATACATCAGCAAATACCACGACGCACACAATCGTCCGGCCCGGCAGAATTACCTGCGCGAAACATTCTTTAAAATCAGGAATCTGTCACTGACGTATGAATTACCAGCTTCATTCTGTCGTAAACTATCAATGAAAAATGCTTATGTAGGTTTCACAGCACAAAATTTATTCTATTGGGGACGTGATTATAAGTATGCCGACCCCGACAAGGGTGGTGACTCAAGTGGTCATGAAAACCTGAATTCGCCATCTCAGCGCTATATGGGATTTAATGTTAAAGTAAACTTCTAACCTTTTTATATATATGAAACCACTGATAAATAAATTTATAGTTATCCTTACGGCAAGTATGTTGATTACAGCGGGGTGTACTTCATCTTTCGATGATCTGAATACTAATCCGGATAAAACAACACAAGTGCGTTCGTCTATGTTGGCAACAGGGTTGTTACTTAGTGTTGTACAAAATGCGCATTACTGGAAAAACGATGTGTTTGTTAAACGTATGTTTTGGGGCGAACAGATTGACGACCTGCAATATAACAAAGTGGGGCGGGGCAGTTTTGGCTGGATAAGACAACTTACCGATGCCCAAAGAATGGTTGAACTGGCTCCCGAAGGACAGGAAAACGCTTATACGGGTCTTTTTTATTACCTAAAGGGATGGACCTTTTATAAGGTAACCATGGATATGGGTGATGTGCCTTACTCGCAAACATTGCATATTAATGAATACAAATATCCTGTATACGATGCCCAGAAAGATGTATTTAAAGGCATACTGGATGATTTGGAAAAGGCCGACGAGTATTTTAGCAAAGCAACCACTGCTATTGAAGGCGATCCGTACTACGATGGCGATGTAAAGCTATGGCGGAAAGCCACCAATGTGTTACGGTTAAAGGTATTAATGGCACTTCAAAAACGGGCAGAAGATACACCGGACTTAAAGGTGAAAGAAACATTTGCCAAAATAGTTTCGGAAGGAAATCTTTTTAAAAGCAATGCCGATAACCTGCAAGTGGTTTACTCGGATGTAGATAACCAGAAAAATCCCTACCACGAAACCGAAACCCGGAGTATTAATGTGTTTGCAGGAACCACTATGCTTATTGATCCTTTAAAGGAATTTGAAGATTATCGTCTTTTTTACTATCTTGCTCCGGCACAGGCCATGACAGATCCTTTATACCTCCCCGAAGGGCAGGAGTTGCTTCAACCCAGTGATTGGAGGGCTTATAACGGACTTAACGTGGCCGGAGTATTCGATGTGGAAAAGAAGAAAATAACCGAGCGTATGCACAATCGGCCTAACAATGTTTATAGAGTAAGTTATGCAGGTGTTCCCTGTATTTCTTTGGGATATGCCAATATGAACTTTGTGCTTGCCGAAGCTGCAGAGCGGGGTTGGATTACAGGATCGGCCAAAGAGTATTACGAAGAAGGTATCCGTGCCTCGTTCCAATATGTACGCGCCACTGTTCCTGCCGAGTATAATAATGGTGTTGAAATAACCGATGCATACATTGAATCTTACCTCAATGCTGATAAAACCGCATATAACACAACCGGAACTTCAACAGATCGTTTGCACCAAATATGGTTACAAAACTATCTGGCTGGTTATTTCCACATGAATGGTGATACATATTATGAGTATCGGCGTACAGGCTATCCGGAATGGCCAATCAACCCGGACACCAACCGGAATTCGGATAATAAAAAGATACCTATGCGCTATTTGTATCCCGAACGCGAAAACAGTTATAACAAAGATGCGTTTCTGAATGCCTTGAATAGCCAATGGGATGGCCGAGACGATACAAACCATATTATGTGGGTATTGAAATAATTACTAACTACTGATTTTATGAAAAAAACATTCCTTATTCTTATTTCACTGGCCATCTGCTGCAAGTTTTCTGCCCAGATACAGCCCGTCATGGTAGAGTTGACCGATCCGAAATCGTTCTCCATGATTGTAATCCCTGATCCTCAGAGTTATACCAAGTTCGATGTGAATCAACCTATATTTGATTTAATGACAGCATGGACAGCTAATAACCTGAAAAGATTGTGTGTTAAAACTGTACTTTGTACAGGCGACTTGGTGGAACAAAATGAAATTCGAATACCGGATGGTGTGAATGGCAACCAAACCAGCGAAGAGCAATGGCAGGCGGCATCGCGTGCTTTCGAAAAGTTGGATAATAAAACGCCCTATGTGTTATGCACAGGTAATCACGACTATGGATATGAAAAAGCCGAAAACCGTTTGACCCGTTTCCCACACTATTTTCCATCGGAACGTAATTCGTGTTGGAGGCAAACATTGGTATCGGTAGCACAAGATTCGAATGGAGTGCCTACATTGGAAAACGCTGCCTACGAGTTTGATACCGATACATGGGGAAAACTATTGGTTGTATCCATTGAGTTTGCACCTCGCAACGAGGCTTTGGAATGGGCAAACAGAGTGATTAACTCAAAAAAGTATCAGGACCACAAGGTGTTGATTCTTACCCATTCGTACCTTGATGGTGATGGCACTATCTATGAAAAAGAAGGGTATAAAGTATCGCCTGCCAATTATGGAAAAGCCATTTGGGACAGAGTGATTTACCCATCGAAGAATGTGTTTATGCTTGTTTGCGGGCATGCCTGCGAAATTGCTCCGCACAAAGATAATGTAGCCTTTCGGATGGATAAAAACGCTTCCGGAAAGAATGTTGCCCAGATGATGTTTAATGCTCAAACGGCTGATGGTAAATGGCACGGTAACGGTGGTGATGGATGGCTGAGAATCCTTGAGTTTATGCCTGATGGCAAAACAATAAAAGTAAAAACATTCTCACCTCTGTTTGCTATCTCACCAACTACTGCCGATAAAGCATGGAGAACAGAATCGTACGATCAGTTTGATATTGTAATTGATTGACCCCTTTTCATCCCGGTAGGATAAAGCCTTTGTCCTACCGGGATGACCTGTTGGAAAAGCAACTTTGGTAGTATCCATCCGGAAATATTCATTCCTTAAACTATCCGGTAACGATGATTTGGGTCTTCGAATAGGTTGTTTCAGGTCGCTACCAACAATTTCGTTAATACTCTTTCTAAGTTTCTGCCCCATTTCCTCCCTAACATTGATAGTTTCGGTTAGTTGCTTTTCGCGGGCAACAGTAAAAAGGTCTTTGTATTTAGCTTTTGCCAAACGAATTTTCATATCGTCGGCATTACCGGTAATGTTTAAACCCAGCTTAAATGGCAAAGGCGATTTTAGTACGGTTATGTGGTAATTGAATGATAAGTCGAGGTTTTGTAGCCCACCCACACCAGCACTATACCTGTCGATAGATACTTGGAAGGGGAAAATCATTAACTTCTCATCTTCCATAATCATTTCTACCGAGATGCTGTCAATAACATTGCGCTTCTTGTTTTTAAACATCAAAGTTTTCGATATCTCCGAAAAGGTTTCACCATCCAGCAGAACCATGTCTTTACCATGCAAATAACACGAAGCCGTTGTTCGAGGTAAAAGTACATTCATCACAGAATCGAGTTCGGTAACGGCGGTCATCTCACAATCAACTACTCCCTCGAACGAGCGAAGCATGGGTGCCAGTTCGTCAATCATAGGAACAGCCTGAATAAGTTCTTTAATATCCATTTGTGTGATATTTACATCCATTCCAACATGTGCACCCTCACTGTTGGCTGCCTTATATACCATGGTCATGGTTGCTTTACCAATATCCGAACTTAAACTGAAACGGGGCAACTGAATTGCCTGATCGCGCAAGATAATCCGGCCCATAGCATTCCGGATATGGATATCAGAGAACTTAGCATTCTGTATGCGCGAGTTAAATTCAATATCCAGATTACGGGGAACAACAAAAATAGCCGATTGAACTGTATCAACATTGATAGGTATTGCCTTCGATTCATCAAGAACAGTGGCCGAGATCGAATCTTTCTCTATCGAAGATTTAGAAGAATACTCCGAACCGGCAACCGCTGCCTTTATTAATTGGTTAAAGTCGATAGAGTCTCCCGTAAGTGTAAGTTTTGCTGCAACTTTGCCATTAAACAATAATGCCTGCCTTATGCCGTCGATGTCACCACTCAAGCTTAATGCCGAAGAACCAATTTGTAAATCAGCTTTCTCTATTTTCAGATTATTTGTAGTGAAGTTCATTTGCGACTCCATCACCCTGATGGGTAGCGGAAAGAGGGGTGTACGCAATCTCACGCTTGTGCATTTAAGATCTCCTGTAACATCCCAGTTTCTTAATAAGTCACGGGTTTCCTGCGATTCCAGTCGGAAAGAAAGATTCGCTTCGGGATTGAAATGTACTTTCCGTAAAGAATCTCTTTGCTCCCTGGTCATGCCGGCATAACGTTGCCGGTTGCTACTTATATTGGTTGTGTCGGTTGTAGTATTCGCTCTTCGGTTGTTCTGGGTTTGTAATTTGTTTAGTTTTAGCGACAGATTGGCGTTACGTATGCTTCCGCCAGTATCGGTGTATCGTGCGCCAACGGTATCCAGTGCAAAACGCAGACTTATTTCTGGTAAAGAAAGATTTCCTTTCGACGGAGCTATGCGTGCAAAAGCATTGGTGCGGAAACTTCGTAAACGTACCGAGTCGCCCATATTTAATTGCAGATTCCGTACCCGGGCAGTGGTAGTAACCGGAGCAATAGAGCTACTGTCTTTGGGTTCCGAGGTACTGAAAGATGAAGATACTTTACCTGCGCTGGCCTTTATCTCATCTTTCCAGTTTAAGTTTAAACTATCCATTGATACACTGCCGCGAAGAAGACTTTCGAGCAAACGGCCTCGAATACTATCGCGGGTATTGCTTCCGAATTTCATATCGGCATTGGTGGCATATAAAGAAAAGTTTTCTTTCAGATGATTAAAGAACAAACTCTTTATGTTGGCATTACCATTTATATTGATTTTACCTAGGTTGAACGATTGGATATCACTTAATAAACTTTTGGCCGAAAGATCAAAGTCGATCATTCCTCCCATCTTAATATCTTCCAAAAAAGAGTATGATTGTGATAACTGTGTAAAATCAATTATCGCTTTAGCCTGTGTATCAACAAACGGTTGGGTTAACAAATTGTTTAAACTACCTTTTACATGAATCTTTGACGAACCCGAGTTGGCCGAAAACTCATTCAGCTTGAACGTAGAAGATTGCTTACCCGAAAAGTCGATCAATGTTTCGAAGTTGAGCTTAATTTCCTCAGCAAACGGTTTATCCTTGTGTTTCTTTGGTGCAACCATTCCGTTGGCCAATTGAAAGGAGAGTGATAATGTAGGATATTGCTCCCTACTTAACAAACCGCTTATTTTCCCTGTCGACTGAATTTCTCCGTTGGCAACAATCTGGCTATTAATATCATTTATATGTGCAGGAACCATTTCAACAATATCCGATAGGGAAGATGCATTGAGTGTGAAGTCTATATTAACGTTGGCACCACGAACTACCGAATCGCGCACAATACTTCCTGCAGTTCTTAGTTTAAGAATCCCAAGGTTGATTGCTCCCCTGTCTAACGTCAGCGATTTGTTTATCCGGTCGTTATTCAGCTTGGTACGTATACTAACAGGCAGTTCTTTAGAATATGTTTGCCCCTGGTAGTAAGATGTTATTCCACTGGTGCGGAAAGCCAGATTTAAATTAGCACGATCTTTGGCCATGTTTCCATTTAGCTTCATCTGTACACTATCCATCAGTACAAACACGTCTTCGTGCAGGTCATCGTATGTTATCCGAATATCTTGTAGGTGTATATCCTTAATATTTAGTTCGGGCATATCAAAGGCTTTGTTTTCTTCGGGCTGTTGGGCAACCTCTTCCGATGGAATAACAATATCCCAGTTGGCTTTTCCATCGGCATTAACAAAAGCATAAACATCACCATTTTGAACCTCGAACTTGTGCAAAACAATTTTCCTATTAAAGATGAAAGCTACAGGGTTAAGCGAAACAGTTCCTTTTTCGAAAACCAATAATGTATCTGGTGCCGATGGCTGATGAATACTATCGGTAGATACAGAATGTACGATGCTACCGTTATTCATTTGTATTCCCAGATCGGGAAAGGTTGAAAAGAAGGTGATATCGATAGACTCGCAGTTAATTTCGGCATCCAGGTATTGATGGGCAACTTCTAATAATACCGGGGTTATTCGTTTGGGAGTTACAATTGTATTGAGAACTATACCTATAATAATAAGAAGAACAAGGAAGGTTGCCAGTATGCCTATCCCTATGCGTATAATAATCTTCTTTGTGCGATTACTGTTAGTAGCCATTGCGTTCCGGTTTGATGGATTAGTTGTGCAGGGGGCAATTTACAATTAATCTTATTAAAAACAAAAGCCCTGAACAAAAAGTCCAAGGCTTATTTCTTTTTGGGGTGGCTAATGGGGTTCGAACCCACGACCTTCGGAACCACAATCCGACGCTCTAACCAGCTGAGCTATAGCCACCATATTTGCTAATGCGGTGCAAAGATAGATATAATCTTTAATATTGCAAATATCAGCATGTGTTTTTTGATAAAAAAGTGAGAAAAGAAGCTATTATTGAATAATAGAGAAAAATATTTCAGCTTTTCTTTGGAGGTTTCATAGAAAGCCGTATCTTTGCATCGCTTTTGAAACGAAAGTGTACGGGCGATTAGCTCAGTTGGTTCAGAGCATCTGGTTTACACCCAGAGGGTCGGCGGTTCGAACCCGTCATCGCCCACAAAAATAACTGAACACTTTCGTAAAAAAGGGCGATTAGCTCAGTTGGTTCAGAGCATCTGGTTTACACCCAGAGGGTCGGCGGTTCGAACCCGTCATCGCCCACCAAGAAACAAAAAAAGGCCTGTTGGAAAACAGGCCTTTTTTGTTTCTTATGGGTTAATTATAAAACTTTTCACCATCCCACTCATACACTAAAGGAGCTTGGATATAAGTAAGAATCTCTTTTTTATCATCTCCTTCCATGTATTCGGGGGTAGTATATGCAAAGGTTAATTTATTGGTATCTTTATCCAATTCTGCTTTTCTCAGAAATATATCAGCTTTCTTCTTTAATTGGTTATATTCGTTCAGCTTTTCCTGAGAGGGGGCTTGAAAGAAATCGTCGGCACTGGGAAGTGTTATATATTCGGTAGCGGGTAACTCTTTCCAATCGGTTGTGAAGAATTTTATTGAGCTGTCGCATACTGGTCCGCATGCAGTAGAAACAATGCAAACTATTTTTTTTTCTTCGCTTACCGGAAGCAGTTTCATTTCCCAAACACTCTTATCGGTTGTTTGAATGCGTATGTAAGAGTTTGAAAGGGTAGTCATTTCGGATTCGCCCCCCAATTTGTTTTTTACTTTGGCTGCCATATTGCTTTCAAGGAAATCAATAAAATCGGCTCTGTTTACAGCTGTAAGAAGTGGATACAGTGAATCGGGAATGTTTGCGAATACGGTTTTAGCTTCTTGGGCAGATAGGGAGATAGCTACTGATAGTATAAATAAAAGTGTTGTTAGCTTTTTCATATATTTAATTATTTGCTTGAATGTATTTTCTCATGTCATTTTCTATCCTAATTATTTCGGGGTAAGTTCCAAAAAGAATATTATGACTGATTACCTTTTCAAAATCGTCTACTGAATTATATAGAATTCCAATCTGACTGGAATCTTTTAATTTTCCTTTTTCTATCTCTAGTATCTTATCGCAAACCTTTTTACCAATAGTGTTACACATCGAAAATAAATTATGTCCTCTGATATAGAGATAGGTGTTTTCTTCTGTAAGTCCTAATGCAGCATATTTTCTTTTTTCGGTTTCTAAACTAAATTGAAGATGAGTTCTTTTTAGTGATTCTATTTTTTCAGTAACTCTTTGTTTTAATTCATTTAATAATTTATCCGACTGATTGTCAATGCTATTATAAACATGGGGCAATTTAATAAGCGAACAAAACTCATCTTCATTAAAATCCTCCGGGTTATTCCTGAATAATGCAATATGCCATAAAAACAGTTCGTATATAACAGCTGAATACTTTTTCAGAAAATCTTCGAAATCATATATTTCATTATCATACTTACATGATAGTTTGCATATCAGGTTTAGTCCATGACTAATACAGAAATGATTCTCTAAAGAATAAGTATATGTCTGAAATATAAAATGATCTATATCAATGTTTGGTTCTTGTAACAAATAACGGTAATCGCTATCAATACAAATCAGAAAATTCTTATTTAAATAAGGCTTAAACTTTAAACATTGTTCGCAACCTGATGTATTATTCCCTTTTTCATTTTGCGAATATGGAAGGAACTGAAATGTTTCATTCGGAAAGTACCTTTCAAAAAAAGGTCTCCAGAATCTTTCATCGGTTTTATCTTCCAAATGAATAACAGCTTTGCATTTCCTCAATAGCGTTGGTATATTGGAATAATACTGTGCCAACGAGGAGTAGTGTTTTTGTACATCCCGATTAGTTTGCATCACTCATAATATCTTCCATATATACAACTTTATCTCCCCAACCATTACCGAATATACCAGGCGAATGGGTTGCTAATATAATCTGGCAATTGGGGTTCAACTCTCTGATTGTATTGATCAATTCAAACTGCCATTCTATGTGCATGGATATTTCGGGTTCGTCCATCAACAGAATATAGGGCTTTTCTTCCATAAGGAAGACTTTGAACATAATAAGCAGGAATTGCTTTTCACCAGAAGATAAATCTTCCAGTTGAATAGTGTTCCCGTTTTGTTTGAATATGAGTTTATTGGTATGAGGATCTACTTCAATCTTCTTGTTTGTGGTTGAGAATTGTTTATCAATCAGTTTATAGAATGATTGAATACGTTTATTAATAGAATCGGCCTGTTCGGGAAAATTGGTTGCTTTTAGGCGATAATCATAAAAGGTGTTTTTTGATTGTCCAGTGGTGTATATTGCATCAAGGAGATCAAGGGTTAAAGGTGATTCGGATTTCTTTTTATGGGAGTAAACAACATCAAAAGTAGTGATAAACTCTGCAATCAGTGGAATATCTGAATATGTATATTGATATGTTGCTTCTGAATGATTATACTTGTTTTTGATTTTTGAATCGTTAGTAATGGCCCCCCATATTAAATTTAATAAAGTCGTTTTACCACTACCGTTTATTCCAACAATGATATTTACATCTTCATGAATATTATTCCATGCGATGTTTTTTGTACCCCATAGGCTTTTGATTTCAACCTTATTCAAATATGCCATACTATATTACTATTCAACCACACAAAGGTATAAATTATTATCTTGTCCCCAAATATAAGAATATCATTCCTATTAACACCAGAAGCAGGTCGATTGCTTTACTTTTTAAATTCTTTTCACGGAAAACCAATGCACCGAACAAGAAAGAAACAATTACACTGCTACGCCTTACCATGGATACAATAGAAATCATAGAATCATCAAAGCTCAATGCATAGAAGTAAGCAAAATCGGCAGCCGACAAAAATATAGAAATTAGAATAATAGTCCATGTCCATCTAAACGGAGTAGTGGATTTCCTTTTGGGCCACCAAAGTAACAACAGGATAGGACACATTATAAACACCTGATAAATATTATACCACGACTGAATAAGCATGTGATTGAATTGTTTCATCAGGTACTTATCGTACAGTCCGCTGATGGCACCCATTATGGTAGAGAGGATAAGAAAGAATATCCATTTGTTATGCTTAAAATCTATTCCTTCTTTCTTGCCGGAATTGCTTAACATAAAAAAGGATATGATTGCCAACGATACTCCAATCCATTGATATAGATTAAGGCGTTCGCCAAACAAAAGCATGGCTCCAAGAAGTACTATCACAGGACGGGTGGCATTGATTGGACCTACTATGGTAATGGGTAAATGTTTCATTGCAAAATACCCGAAGATCCATGAAGATAGTACGATGAACGATTTTATTATAATGTATTTATGTACTTCCCAACCTGCCTGAGGTACCTCGAATATGGTTCCTCCTAAAACATTGGGAGCATACAAGGATATCAGAACGAAAGGGAGAAATATAAGACTGGAGAACAGTGTATTCAGAAAAAGAACCGGTAAAACAGCGTTGTCTTTTAATGACTGCTTTTTAAATACATCATAAAATCCCAGCAAAAGTGCTGAAAGAAATGCTAATAATAACCACATAATAATTAAGTTTTAAATAGAGTGAGGTAGAGGTAAAGTGAGGTAAAGGAGGTAAAGTAACGATGCCGCATGGATACTTTACCTCCTTTACCTCACTTTACCTCCTTTATCTCCATATCTCTTCCGGATACTCTACATTTACCAGAAACAATCCCTGACCGGGAACAGATGTACCGGCTTTACCACGGTCTTTTTGTTCAATGACTTTCCGGAATCCGTCGGCTGTAAGTTTTCCTTGTCCAACTTCGAGTAGTGTACCTACTACTGCCCGTACCATATTGCGCAGAAACCGGTCGGCTGTGATGGTAAATTCCCAGGTAACATCGTCTATCTGTGTCCAACAGACGTTTGTTACTTTGCAGTTGTTGGTTTTAACATCGGTGTGTAGTTTGCTGAAACTGGTAAAGTCGGTATATTCGTATAATATACGGGCAACCTGATTCATCTTATCGAAATCGGGTTTGTTATGAAGCCGGTAACGGTACTGTCTTTGAAAAGGAAACTTCTCTGTTGTTACGTAATATTTATATGTGCGCGAAAGGGCATCAAAGCGTGCATGAGCATCGGGTTTGACTTCTTTTACATTGTATACCGAAATGTCGGGAGGTAAAATACGGTTTAGCTTTTCTTTTACCTGGCTTGTATCTAGTGGCTCGCCCGGATAGTCGAAATGTGCAACCATTAGTGCGGCATGTACTCCGGCATCTGTTCTTCCGGCACCGATAACTTCTATCTCTTTACGAAGAAAAGTGTACAGGGCTTTCATTAATGTTTCCTGTACGCTTATACCATTGGGCTGTATCTGCCAGCCGTGGTAGTTGGTGCCGTCGTAAGCTAAATAAATAAAGTAACGATGCATAATCAAACAAAACATACTGTACTTGCAAACCTATATCCTCGCAGAAGTTCGCCTATTTCCAAACGCTTTTTCCCAGGGAGTTGCAGTGATTTGACACTAATAAATCCATCGGCAACAGCAACTTTTAAATAAGTTTTGCCATCTGTTTCTATTGAACCGGGAGTAAGCTGATGCGTCTCCTGAGATTTCTCGCTACCGAATATCTTTGCAACTACGGTTTCATCTGCCGTTTGCATCTCTGTCCATGCTCCGGGATAAGGTGATAAGCCGCGAATGAAATCATATACGTTCTTTGCAGGCTGATCCCAGTTTATCTTACAAGTATCCTTGAAGATTTTTGGTGCAGGAAGCAACTCGCCCACCACTGCCATGTCTTCTTGTGCAATAGGTTTTATGGTGCCGGCAATAATTGCATCTACGGTTTCCAGAACCAAATCACCACCCAGATTCATTAGTTTATCGTGTACAATACCTACATTATCGGTATCGGCAATGGGTACTTTAACCTGCTGAATAACTTTGCCCGTATCAATTTCGTGGGTCAGGAAGAAGGTGGTTATTCCGGTTTCGGTTTCACCATTTATAACTGCCCAGTTTATAGGGGCTGCACCACGATATTGGGGCAATAAAGATGCATGCAGATTGAATGTTCCGAAACGTGGCATATTCCAAACTACTTCGGGAAGCATACGGAAGGCAACAACTATCTGAAGATCGGCTTGCCATGCACGAAGATCGTTCAGAAAATCTTCATTCTTAAGTTTCTCTGGTTGCAATAAAGGCAGATTGTGGTCTAACGCATATTGCTTTACCGGCGAATATTGGATTTTATGTCCACGGCCTGCGGGCTTATCGGGCATTGTGATTACACCAACAATGTTATAGTTGCCTTCAACTAAACGACGGAGGGGCTCTACCGCAAAATCGGGAGTACCCATGTATACTATTCGTAAATCTTTCATTTTAGTTTTTAAGTTTTTAAGTTTCTGAGTTTTTAAGGATATTAAGATGTCTTATTAACTTAAATCCTTAAAAACTCAAAAACTTTAATCAATCTTCCGAGAACTGTACAAGCACCTCACGGTAGGCGTTAAATATCTTCGACTTAGAAACAAATCCCAGGTATTTACCCTCTGTACTTACTATGGGCAAGTTCCATGCTTTGGTATCATCAAAGGTGCGCATAACCTGTTCCATACTATCTGTATCGTACAACCTGATAGGGATGGCTGTCATCAATTTCTGTACTTTAAAACGATGATACAACTCCTGGCGGAACATAATGTTCCGGATATCATCTAATAAAACAACTCCTAAAAGTACTCCTTCTTTATCTGTTACCGGAAACATGTTACGGTGTGAGGTTGAGATTACTTTCACCAGTTCGCCCAAATCCATATCCGGATAAACTATCGAAAAATCTTTTTCAACAACATGCTCCATCTTCATTAAAGTAAGTACGGCTTTATCTTTATGGTGGGTAAGTAGCTGTCCTTTTTTGGCCAAACGCATAGAGTAAATACTATGCGGCTCGAATATAATGATGGTAAGGTACGAGCTTACGGCAACAATCATTAAAGGAAGAAATAAATCATAACCTCCGGTAAGTTCGGCAATAAGGAATATTCCGGTTAATGGGGCATGCATAACTCCACTCATAACACCGGCCATTCCCATCAGGGCGAAGTTGTTTTCTGGCAGGTTGGGGGTAAAGTCGAAGAAGTTGCTGAAATAAGAGAAGATAAATCCTACTATACAACCCAGAAATAACGAAGGTGCAAAGATACCTCCGGTACCTCCCCCTCCATTGGTTGCGCTAGAAGCAAATACTTTAAACAAAACAATCAATAACAAATATACTATCAACAGGTTTGAATGACCATAAAAGATAGAGTTATTCATTGTTGTATCCCAGTCTGCTAAATTCTTACCATTAAGTAAGAGCTCAATAGTATCGTATCCTTCACCATAAAGCGGGGGAAATAAGAAGATAAGAATACTTAACAGTATTGCCCCTAACAGGAATTTCTTATATGGGTTGTTCAGCTTGCCGAATATTCCTTCCAGCCAAATCATTGCACGGGTAAAGTACAAAGATGTTAATCCGCAGAAAATACCCAACAGAATAACATAGGGGATTCTTTCCATCTCAAACAATTGCTCCTGATGGAACTTAAACATGGCCTCTGTACCAGTAAGAATATAAGAAACCGAAGCTGCTGTTACCGACGATATGAGCAACGGAAGCAACGAAGTCATAGTCAAGTCGAGCAATAACACTTCGATGGTAAACACTAATCCGGCAATGGGTGCCTTAAAGATTCCTGCAACAGCACCCGCAGCGCCACATCCTACAAGGAGCATAAGTGTGCGGTGTTCCATTTTGAAGAGGCTTCCCAGATTAGATCCGATAGCCGAACCTGTTAGTACAATAGGTGCTTCTGCTCCTACCGATCCCCCAAATCCGATGGTTATGGAACTGGCTATGGTCGACGACCATATATTGTGCCTTTTGATGCGCCCTTTACGGCGCGATATAGCATATAATATTTTGGTTACACCGTGACTAATATCATCTTTCACAATATTACGCACAAACCAGCCGGCAATAAATATCCCAACAATGGGATATACCAAATACAGGTAGTTAACCCCTGTTGAACTGAAGTTATTGGTAAGAAAATCCTGGATAAGATGTATTAAATACTTCAGGATTAAAGCAGCAAAGGCAGTAAATATACCAACCAGAAAGCTCAAAAGTAAAATGAAGTTTTTCTCTTTGATGTTTTTTTCACGCCATAAGGTAAAGCGTTGAAATAAACTCTCTTTTTTCTTTTTCATTATCTAAATTATTCTCTCAATATCTTAATAACACCACCTTTATCCAGTTTTATAATGCTGGATGGCTTAGGCTTACTCATATCATCCTGTTTATAGGATACGATGTAATCTACTGCCGATTTTATCTCTTCTGTTATTTCGCTGAAGTTAGCCGGCGATGGTTGCCCGCTGATGTTTGCCGAAGTAGACACAATGGCTTTGCGAAAACGTTGGCAAAGCTGGTGCGAAAACTTCTCACTTGTAACACGTATTCCTACACTACCATCATCGGCCAAAAGGTTTTTGGCCAGATTTCGTGCACCCGAGTATATAATTGTCAGGGGTTTATCGGTGAGTTCAATTAAGTCCCAGGCTATGTTAGGAACATCGTCGACATAGAAATCTACTTTTACCGAAGAGTCAACCAGTACCAACATAGCTTTACTATCTATGCGTTGTTTGATTTCGTAAACACGCTGAACAGCTTTTTCGTTCGTTGCATCACAGCCTATTCCCCAGATGGTATCGGTTGGATAAAGAATTACTCCTCCATCATTCATTACCTGGCATGCTTTCTTGATATCTTCTGTCATTTAGTTATGGTTACAAGTTACGAGTTACGAGTTACAAGATGCAAAGGTACAAGTTTTAAGGTTACAAGTAATATGTTAGCAGAAATTTTATAACTTTGCGCCCGTTGTTTTGTAACTCGTAACTTGTAATTCGTAACTATTATGCTTGAAGATTTAAAATTCCACCATACACTACCCATACAGCTACGTTTCACTGATGTAGATAAGTTCGGTCATGTGAATAACAATGTATATTTCACTTATTACGATTTAGGAAAGACTGCGTATTTTTCTACTGTTTATCCTTCGGCCGACTGGAACAGAGATGCCATGGTGGTGGTACATATTGAGGCGGATTTCATTTCGCAAATTCTTGGTACTGATACCGTTGCAGTGCAAACTGCAGTTCTTGAAATTGGTAACAAAAGCATGACAATTATACAACGTGTAATAAACACGCATACCAATGAGGTTAAATGTTACTGCAAATCAATAATGGTGGCTTTTAGCATGGAAACTCACGATTCTATTGAAATCCCGGAGGACTGGAAAGAAGCTGTTACGGCTTTTGAAAGAAGGGATGTAAGGAAGAAGAAGTAGATTAATTAATGTAAATTGTTGTTGCTGTTATTGTTGTTGCTGTTGGATTGTGTATATTTGCAGAACAAATAATAGAAACGAACTGTTTCTCAATTTAAAAGGAGGACTTTATTATGGGATCTGACTAACACATTACACCGTATTATGAGCAATGTATAATAATACATTGCTTTTTTAATTAATTCAAAATCTATTATCTTTTATCTATGAGATTCCTAAAAGCAAATCTATTAACAGGATTGAATTGTATCGCAGGAATAGCGTCGGTTGCTGGTATATTGCTATTTATTTTTAGTGATAAAACAAATGCAATAATAGCATTGACTGCGTTATTTGTTTTTCTAGCAATAATATTAGCTATTATATTAATTGCAATTGTTCAATTCCTTAAAAAAGAACATAATTCAGATTGTATTAAATCGTGTGTATTTACTACTTTCGAAACATTAGATTCTACAAGGTGTGTCTTTGAAACATACAGAGTAATACAAAATAAAAGACTTATCTTAAATAATGTCGATCAAAACTTTAAATGGTCTGGATCAAAGATGCCAATAATTTCTTCTGAATGTCAAAGCGTTAAGAGTATTATTTCGAATGATAGCAATCATTATGATAAGGCTATACTACAATTTAAAAGACCATTGTTATATAACGAAATAGGACTAACACACTTTAAAGCAGAATTGGATGATCATGATAATAAAGCTAAACCTCATCTGGATTTTAGAGTAGACTCTGTTATTCCTGTAGTTCATTACAGAGTTATTCTACGCCATAAACCAGAAACATTTAATAAATCTGCTAAGTTTTTGAGAAAACCGATTGACTCTAAAACCCCATTAGAATACATCGAAATAGGAAGTATTCCATTTGATGCAATAACTAAAAGTTATACTTACAATTTAATAGACCCGGAACCAGGATATTATTATAGAATTCTATGGGAAAAATAACATCACTTACTACTGCTACTGGATTTTATTTACGTACACCCGGGTGTTAACCATGTGTACACCCGGGTCTGCAAGACTTGAACACCCGGGTCTACGGAATATGAACACCCGGGTGTACAAGCATCGTACACCCGGGTGTTTGCAAATAAATGCTATAAGGAACCAAAACCCAATGCAGTAGCATCTATCGTTTATCCCAGTACTACCAGCCTAAAGATACATTGCTTTCGGGCATGTTCCATGCCGAAACAAATAGACTTGAATTATCAGTAAGCGAACTGTTTACGGTTAATTGCACGGTACGTTGCTCGCCGGGAAGAATGCTTGTGTAGTTATCGTCCCAGAAAACCGGATAAATAACATCGCCTTTATTGTTACGAAGAACAAAGCGAGTCATTAAGCTGATTACCGATGAACTATTGGTGACCTCCAGAGTTACCACATGGTTAGTATCTTGGGTTTCTACCGATGATTTTACATCCAGAGTTGCTGTGGGCATTGAACTCAATGCTTTAAAATCGGCATACGCTTTTAATGGTGTACGTACCCAGTTTGTTTTATCCCAATCGTGTTGATCTTTTGTTCCAGACAGGCAATAGAAATTGCGGGCAATGAAAGCACCTTCTTTATCATACAGTTCCAAGGCCAGGAATACATTGGCTGCAATGCTATCCAGTTGAAATACTTTCTTAGATAAGTCTACCTCTACACGAAAATCTATATTTGCCTCTTGAATTAGTTGCGAATCGGGTCCATAAAGAGCTATTCTGGCTTTTCTTTCCACAGGAACAATACCCTCGTTTACATAATAAATGCCATTATCTTTATAATTATAGATAAGCTGTTGAGGCATATTGCCTCGTTTAATGCCATAATAAGCAGCTGTGGGAATGAGGTAATAATCGTAAACCTGCCAGTAAAGAGATGGCCATGCCGAGTTTAACATCCATTGAACAATTCCTGTTGTCTTAGGCACGTTTACACGGAAAGCTTCGAACATGGCTTTTGTACCCTCATAGTTTAAAAGGTTGGCTTTACGTAGATAATCATTTAAATCGGTGGCCTTACCATATTTTTTTTCAATAGTTTCGGTAAGTATATCCAGCGACTTCATTGAGCGGGTGCAATGGTAATCCCAATATTCGTTTAATGGCCATAGCTTATCTTCGGGAATCATTTTCTTTAATGATTCAATAACAGGTAACTGGGCACCTATTCCGGTTTCGGTATTAAAGCCAAATGCTCCACCATATTTATTATCTTCGTACCAGTAGTTGGGGCCTACATATTCATAAGGACCATTCATTTTCATGCCTGTTGAGCCTGTTACCGAACTGTTTCTTTTTGAAGCCGCTGCTACATAAGGCCGTAGCCTATCAACCTCCTTTAAAACTTTCAGGTATTTTTCTTCCAGTGCCGGGCGTGGTGTCATATCGCTGCCCACATACCATGCAATAATACTGGGGTGATTGCGCAACCATACTACCTGATCTCTGAAAGAGTTGGCTATCAGCTCCATGTCTTTTTCTGTTTTGATACCTCCGTATTTATCAACCGGGCCGCCTAAATGGTTTTTCCACTCCCATTGACAACTCCAACCAACAAGAACAAGTAAGCCGTACTTATCGCACAGATCGTAAATGTTTTGCGAAGTTCCCCAGATGTTTTCTAAACGTATGGAGTTCATATTCATGTCTTTTACATACTGCACCTGTATTTCGTTGGTAACAGGGGTATCGCGCAGGAAGATGTCATCGGTCCAGCCGGCACTCTTTATCAGTACTTTTTTGCCGTTAAGCATAAAACCACGATCATCTTTGGTAATGAAATAATCTTTTATCTCACGAATCCCAAAGGGTATTGTATCACTGTCGGATATCTTTCCATCTGTTTCGAACTGCAATTTAAGTTCGTACATTTCGGGGGTTCCCAGGTTGTTGCACCACCATATTCGCGGATTCTCTATATACAACTCTTCTACCTCTTCCGAAGTTAGTTTCACTACTTTCTCTTCGCCTGCCTCTAACAAAACAGGTATGGTAAACTCTTTCTCTTCGTACTGCCCCAACAACTTGCCTTTAACTTTCTTGTCCGAGTAGTTTTTAAGTGTCGTTTCTACTGTCAGCCAGGCCTCATCGAGTGTTTGTGTGTTTACTTTAGAATGCACATAGGTGTTTTTCATCTCTACCACATTAAATACTTCGAGATATACTTCCCTGAAGATGCCCATACTCTCATCGGCCGGACGTGGATTCCAGTCGACAAAACCAATATTAGGATCACCGGGCTGTGCACGGAACACTTCTACTGCCAGCGTATTATTTTCTGCCAGATACGGGGTTACATCAAAAGAGAATTGCCTGAAGGGCCCATACAGTTCATTGCGAGAGGCTATCTGCACACCATTCAGCCATACATTTGCATAGTAGCTTATGCCATCAAAATGTATGCGGGCATGCTGATTGTCTGTTAACAACGGTAGGGTAAACTCCTTTCTGTACCACCATGAACAATTAAATGGGGTACGATCTATCTCCTTATAATTTAATCCGGTAAGAACATCTTTGTACAAGCCGTTTTGCGTTAGTACTCCCATTATTGTAGAGGGCACAAAACCATTATACCAGTTACTTACTGTTGCATTTGGGGTTGATATTTCGCTTCCGGGGGCGGTTGCTTTTTCGGACGATTGCACTTTCCAATCGTTATCGGCAAGCATAATTCTCTGTGGTTCAATATTATCTCTCACTTTACATGATAAGGTAAGTGTAGAGAAGAAAAAGATTAAAAACAGGTTATATTTCATGGCAAAATCTGTTTTAGGATAGGGGGAGGAATGTAGGTAGGATACAATGCGGGCGGTTTGTGAACCGCCCTTGTGATGTTATTCTAATGTAAATTGTTGCGAGCCAATCAGTCCGCTATCGGCAAAGATGTCTACACGGTAATTTCCTGCATACAGGAATTCTTCAACATGCCAGTACACTGTAACCTGTTGTTCTTCGCCATTGTATTCTATATATTTCTTGATAGAATAATTCAGCGTACGGTTTTCGTAGGGGAAGGTGTGCGATGCATCTTTGGTAAGCACATCATTATCGGGTTTGGTAATACGGATGTATAAAGTGCGCTCGCCGGTTTCGGCCGTAATGTTTTTAGTGATAGTAAAGCCAATGTTTAACTTAACAACGTCTTTTACTTTTTTAGCCTTCTTATCCCGTTTATTCTTTGGTTCGATATGGATGTTGGTTGCATCTAATTGTGCAGCCAGAGTTACTTGTTTGTTGAGCTTTTCTTTTTCTTCGGATAAGTTAGAAATCTGTCGCGAAGCATCATTGTATTTCTTTGTAACTTCGGCAATAACCTGTTTTTGTTGGGCTGTTACCCGGTTTAAAGAATCAATTTGGTTGATGTAGCTCACCATTACTTTTCTTAAAGAAGATAGTTCGTTTTTCAGTCGGCGGATTTCTACAGCATTGCTGCTTTTAACCGTACGTAGTTCTTCGAGCAGTCTTTGAACCTTAACCTTTTCCTGATCCAGTAACAAAGCAAGCGAATCGTTGGTAATAGTGAGTTGAAGTTCGTCGTACCTATTGGCAAAAGAAGTGTATTCATTCTCTAACTCTTCCTTTTCCAGCTCAAAGGCCTCAATCAGCTCTTTGTTGCTCTGCTTTTCGGCTATTAATAACCATGTTACCAAAAACATGGCAGCAATTAAAACTCCAACTGCTATATATATAACCAGGTTTTTATTTTTCATAAAGGGTAGTGGTTAAGTGTTAATTGGGCAAAAGTAATAGAAATACAATGAATTTGCAGTTATCTTTAACTAAATTTATTATGGAAATATTTCCTTAATCAGATTAACATTGGTAATTTTGTCATCAAATTCTTTTAGTTAAATTCATAAACTTAAAAAGTATATTATTTATGTCAAAAGTAACCGTAATAGGCGCAGGTAACGTAGGTGCTACATGTGCAAATGTGTTGGCTTTCAATGAAGTGGCCGACGAAGTAGTAATGTTAGACGTTAAAGAAGGCGTTTCGGAAGGAAAAGCAATGGATATGATGCAAACCGCTCAATTGCTCGGTTTTGATACTACGCTTGTTGGTTGCACAAATGATTATGAAAAAACTGCAAATTCGGACGTTATTGTGATAACTTCGGGTATACCTCGTAAACCAGGTATGACTCGCGAAGAACTTATTGGTGTAAATGCCGGTATTGTGAAAGGCGTTGCCGAAAGTGCATTGAAATATTCTCCCAATGCTATTCTTGTAGTAATTTCGAACCCAATGGATACAATGACTTATCTTGCATTGAAATCTCTTGGTTTACCAAAGAACCGTATCATTGGTATGGGTGGTGCTTTAGATAGCTCACGTTTCAAATACTTCTTGTCGCAAGCTATCGGTTGCAATGCAAACGAAGTTGATGGTATGGTAATTGGTGGTCATGGCGATACTACAATGATTCCTTTGGCTCGTTTTGCTACTTACAAAGGTATGTCGATCTCTAACTTTCTTTCCGAAGAAAAAATAAACGAAGTTGTTAGCGCAACTATGGTAGGTGGTGCAACACTTACTAAACTGTTGGGTACATCTGCATGGTATGCACCAGGTGCTGCAGGAGCTTTCGTAGTAGAATCTATTCTGCACAACCAAATGAAAATGATTCCTTGCTCTGTAGCATTGGAAGGCGAATATGGTGAAAGCGATATCTGTATTGGTGTTCCTGTAATACTTGGACGCAACGGTATTGAAAAGATTGTTGATCTTCCATTGAACGAAGACGAGAAAGCAAAATTCAAAGCAAGTGCTGATGCTGTACGCTCAACAAATGCTGCATTGAAAGAAGTAGGCGCACTTTAATTTTCATTACTTATATATAGAAAGAGGGTGTAATCGTTGCGGTTACACCCTCTTTCACGTTTATACCTATAGGTATTCCTCAGTTATATCAAATACTTCAATATAAACAGTGCAGCAATAATGTACATGCCTATACTTAACTTCTTGTGTTTGCCACACAGCAAATTAATAATAACATAGCTAATCATTCCAAGCACAATACCATCCGAAATGCTATAAGCCAGCGGCATGAAGATAATGCAAATGAATGCCGGAATAGCTTCCGAGTAGTCGTGCAAATCTACATCTTTAATTGGTGTAAGCATCATTAGCCCAACCAAAACCAGCGCCGGAGCAGTAGCCGAACCCGGAATAGCCAGGAAAAGAGGTGCAAAGAAAAGAGCCAGCAAGAAACAGATAGCCGTAACAAAGGATGTCATTCCGGTGCGTCCGCCTTCGCCTACACCAGCAGCACTCTCTACAAATGTAGTTACTGTACTTGTTCCCAAAGCCGAACCGATGGTAGTACCAACAGCATCGGCCATAAAAGCCATACGTGCATTAGGTATTTTTCCATTCTTTAGCATGCCTGCTTTGGTTGATACACCTACAAGTGTGCCAATGGTATCGAACATATCTACAAAAAGAAAGGTAAAGACAATAATAGCCATATCTTTGGTAAATATGTTATGAAACTCATACTGGAAGAAAATAGGTTCGATAGAAGGAGGTGTACTAACCACCCCACTATAATGAGTAATTCCTAATGGGATACCAATTAAAGTAGTTGCAAGGATACCAATCAGCAAAGCGCCTTTTACACGTAGAATCAGTAAAACACCGGTAATCAGTAATCCAATTAATCCCAATAATGGTGCTCCGCTGGTAATATCGCCCAAGCTAACCAGTGTAGCCTGATTGCTAACAATAATTCCGGAGTTTTGCAAACCGATAAAAGCAATAAACAGTCCGATACCCGCACTGATTGACTTCTTTATAGTTTCGGGCAGAAGGTTTACTATTGCTTCGCGAAGATTTGTAAGTGTAAGAACAATAAAGATTATACCTTCAATTAGTACAGCAGTGAGTGCAAATTGCCAGCTGTAGCCCATTGTCAGGCAAATGGTGTAAGCAAAGAATGCGTTCAATCCCATGCCGGGAGCCAATGCAAAAGGAAGTTTAGCCAGTGTGGCCATCAGAAGCGTAGCAATAACCGAAGCTATAACAGTAGAGGTAAACAATGCCCCTTTATCCATTCCTGTTTCGCTTAATATAGCCGGATTAACAGCCAGAATGTAAGCCATAGTAAGGAAAGTAGTTATACCGGCCAGTATTTCTATTCTCAGATTGTGCTTTTTAGTAAAGCCAAATAGTTTTTCTAACATGATTAAATTAGTTGAGAGTTGAAAGTTGAGAGTTGAGAGTTACGATGCCGCATGGCAACTTTCAACTCTCAACTCTCAATTTTCAACTAATTAAACGTCCATTTTACAGCAAGTGTTGGAAGGCAGTAGAAGCCTTTACGGGCAGCAAAGTTGTTGCTGAGTTCCCATTCGGTACCTACACTCATGTTGAAATCTTTATCTACCCCTTTAAACTTGTTGAGGTTTACCCAGAACTGTGGTTCGGTGAGGAATATATATTCTTTGCCGGTAAAAGGATTCTTCTCGCGCCAGAAGTCAACAAAGCCAGTAAAGGTTAGCTTTTGTTGTGCAAAATGCAGATACCATGTTCCGGTTAGCTGGAAGTTATGCGATGAAGAGTTTTTATGGATGTATTTGTACATCGGTGTAAAAGAGAACCCTTTGCTGAAATCGGAACTGTTATATGTATAGGTTGGACCAAACAGAAAAGCATTATCAATGTATCTTAAACCGCCATTGTACTCAACATGTGCAGAAATTGGGCCGTTCCAGAATTTCAATTCGCGTGCTATTTCCCAGTATGCCGAAGCTACTCCTTTTCCGGTATAATCCATATCTACAAAAAAGAATGTGCTTCCCCATTTGTCGGGTTTAAACATTTCTACTGTAGTAGTTAGTTTAGGACGTGTATCCAGTTCATCGTACAACATACTACCAAAGTCGTAATGAAACTGAATGTTTTGTGCATTAAGAACTAAAAAACTGCATAATAGCAATGCAAGCGTAAGTGTTTTCTTCATTTTAATGTTTTTTTATGATTTGGCGCAAAGATATAAATAAATATAATATGAGGGATAAAACATAGAGATACAGATATATAGAGTTCTTTGCATGAATACATATTCTTATTTGAAATTACTGCATTTCTATGTCTCTGTGCATAAGAACAGATGTATTATATTACAAAAGTGTTACAATAATACTGAATATAACAACATTAGTTAAACAAACATGCTGAAGAACATATTTTAGTTTGCTTCGTTGTTATGTTATAAAACATATTTTCTATCTTTGCAAAGAGAAAAAAAATATTAAGCGCTTAAGTTTTTTCAATAGGTATTAGTTTTTAGGATTATAATTAAAAAAGTAAGTATTATGAAACGTTTAGTATTAGCAATAGCTACTGTATTTTGTGTTGGTGTTAGTTCTTTTGCTGTAAGCAATCAGCCAACTGTAGTAAAATGGGATACCAATATTAATGTAAGCAAATTGGGTAAGTATTTAGAGTTGGAAGCTTCTCAAACTGATGAGGTTAGAAACATCACTGTGTTCTTTACAGAGCAGATGAGTCAGGCAACCCGTGCTAAAAAGAATCAGAAAGCCAAAATTCACAATGCAGTATATGGTAACCTGAAGTTGATGAAAAAGACATTAACAAAAGAACAATACACTAAGTATTTAGAACTAATGAATACAACTCTGAAAAACAAAGGTATCATCCTTGAATAATTAGAGTTATGATTCGGAAAGGAAAAGAAAACAATTCAATAGTAAAAAGGCTGTCTCAAAAGAAAATATGAGATAGCCTTTTTTGTTCTCCTAAAATATTTTTGCGTATTATTAACTTTTCCATATCTGCATAGATTCTACATTCAATCGAAAAATACCCTGCTTAATTTCATTTTTCACACGGCATGCCAAAACTGGTAGCCGTGGTTACCAAGAATACAGTTGTGGTTACCAAGAGTACTGGTTGTGGTTACCAAGAACACCTGTTTTGTTAAGCACAGAAATGTCAGTGGTAACCACAAAAACAATAATTGCACAAAAAAAACGGGCTGGAAACAATATGTTTTCCAGCCCGTTTGTGGTATACCTCCCGTATATCTTTGTTATACGAAAGTTATGGGTATTTTTTGAGATTTCCAAATTGGGGTTAACATATGGTAACATGTAGAGAATCGTATGGCATGATGATTATTTAACAAAGATTGCATTAATATAGCGATTAACTTTTTTTGTGTTTTTAAATATGTAAGGAAAGTAAACTCTTTCAGCTTAAGTTGAGCAGAATACATTATGAGATAAACATAAAAAATATAAAAACGAGCATTGAATTGTGTTTTTTGTGTGCAATTATTTAGAATTTATGTGAAAATGTGTAATTTGATTTAACTAAATAAAACATTATACTTGCATTCAAGAATTATAAAACACTATCTATGCGATGCAAAAACTGTGGTTGGGAAAATCCGGACCAAAACCAGAAATGTGAAAAATGTAACGCACCCTTAATGGGTTCGATGATTGAAAATAATATTTCAGGCAGGAAATCAGAACCTATAGCTGATGTACTAAGAGGAACTGTACCCGAAAATGGCAAACATCTTAATACAGGGAATGATCTTGATCCCAGTGAAAATACCAATTGTTCGGCGTGTGGATACATTATCAGTGATAAAATGAATGTATGCCCCAATTGCGGAAATGATATTGGAAAATCAAAAGTCAAAATAAGTCCGGAACAAAAGACTAAAACATGTCCCAAATGTGGAAATTCAGTATCTCCCACCATGAAATTTTGTTCTTCTTGTGGTTCTTCTCTGAAAATGGGAACAGTAAATGCTTGGGAGTCGCCACAGCAAGGTAACTTTTGTACGCTGAAACCTATACCATGGAAAGGAGAAGAAGTAACCTACAATCCTATTACATATTCGGGGAAACTCATTATACTCAACCGAGCCAATACAGATCCTAATAACAATACTATAACATCTAAAGAACAGGCTGTATTGATTTGCGAAGGTAATGAATGGTACATTGAAGACAAAAGTGAACAGCAAACAACATTCATTCGTGCCGGAAAAAAGATAAAGCTGGAAAACGGAGATATAGTGGTACTCGGAAACAGATTATTTGAATTTAAGGGATAAAAATGACTGGTTATATTCCATGTGAACGTTGTGATTTTCGAATTGGAGATTGTATAAACCAACATTATACTATCCTTAAACAATTGGGAGAAGGAACCTTTGGTAAAGTGTTTCAGGTAAAGAATTCTTCCGGGCAAATATACGCGCTCAAACTACTTAAATTATGGACAGTTGAATCTCATGAAAGAAATAAGTTAATGAAGAGATTCGACATGGAGTTTGAGGCCGGACAAATACAAAGCAATTATCTGGTCCACTCACACGAGAAAGGCATTGTACAAGGAAATCCATACATTGTAATGGAATATTGCCCCGGAGGAGATTTGCTTACTGCAGCTGAGACACGTAAACTTAATTTTGAAGCAGTAGCTAGCCAAGTGTTGTTTGGACTTCGTGATCTCCATAATTGCGGCAAAGTACATCGTGACCTGAAACCGGAGAATGTATTAATCCGTCAAAACGGAACAGCTGTACTAACTGATTTTGGTATTGCCGGCGACCAGAACAAAAGAATGACGGAACGTGGTATCCTTGGTACTCCCAAACAAATATTCGGAACCTATGGGTATATGCCGCCCGAACAGATCAATCCCCGGCGGGGCGACGCTACCGTACTACCAACCACGGATATTTTCTCGTTCGGAGTCATGTTTTACCAAATGCTGACATACGAGATGCCTTTTGGTAGTTTAAGTTCCGAAAGAGATTTACCTACATACGTAGAAAACGGAAAAAAAGGAAAATGGGACAGAACGCTATTAGCAAACTCCCATACTGGTAAACATTGGATGGGAATGATGGAAGGCTGTCTGGAACCCGACTTTAAAAAGCGGTTGCAAAATGTTGACCAAGTTCTGGCATTATTACCTAAAAGCACCAATGAAAGTTATAAATACCAGTCTATCTCGTCTGGCGAAAAGCCCAATATGCAGGTGAGAAATGGTATTCTGCTAAAAGTGATGCAGGGAGAAGAATTTGGGAAAATATATAAACTCAATGAATTGCTTTCAGGACAACGCCGGATCATTACATTGGGGCGTGAGGACAGAATGACTCCAAATGCTATTTCCATTAAAGAAGATGAAAGTAGTTATATATCCCGGAAACATTGTACTCTTGAATATGATTCGGCAAAAGCTGTATGGTTAATACGTGACGGACAATGGGAAAAAACACTCTCTACAGGATGGAAGCTTTCTTTGAATGGCACTTATGTAAATTCTACAGAAGTAACTACGAATGGCTTTTATATATCGCCCGGTGATATTATATCTGTTGGAGATGTGAAACTTAGGGTCGAAGGATATTAATATGGCACGCAAAGAGATAAACATATTCGGAACATCCTTCCTTGATTTACTATCGGGTGCATTAGGCGCGGTTATTATCTTGTTCATCATTGTCCCTAAAATGACACAGGAAAATGTGGAATTAATAAAAAAAGTAAAAGAAATAGAAGTTATAGCTTCGGATGTTGAAGAACTTCTGGAAAAGGTAAAGAACAGTGTTCCTACAGAAGTATTTAATACACTTAAAGAAGAGATGGAAACAATCAAATCTAAGATGAGTGAATTGAAAAACAAACTAGCCGAACTGGAAAAAGAAATACAGCAAATAACAGAAGAAAACAGAACATTAAAAGAAACGGTTCAAACCCAGCAGGAAGAAATAGAAAAACTTAAAGCCAAACTTGCCGAAATGACAACCAGAGCTACAGAAGCCGAAGAAAAAAACAAACCAGCTAATACGGTAGAAAAAACATTGGGAGTATTTGCCAAATTTGGCATTTTGTGCAAATGGGAAGAATCAAATACAGATGTAGATATGGGTGTACAACGTTTTGGCATGTCGCCGGAACAATGTTGGCGCATGTATCCATCCAAATCATGGGGTATATTGGGTGAGGATGTAAGAGAGCGGGAAATAAGTGATCAGGAAAGATTCGAGCTATTTTATGTACCACAGATATATCCCGATGAATATACAGTTTGGATTAATATTTATAAAAAATCATCTGGTACAAATGCAAATGTAACATGTATACTAATTTTTCATCCCGGAAAACCAGATGAGCAACGAAAGGAAATAGGACCGATATATCTTTCAAGTAGAACAACTAAGTGTGTAGTTTCTTTCCGATTAAGTAATTTTGGTTTTGAAATAATCAGTCACCGTGAACCACAATGGGGGGAAGGTGAAGTAATAAAATAACAATATGAATTCAAGGATAATCCGGTTAGTAGCCAGTGGAATTATCACCACATTGTTTATGGTTATTCTGGTAGCCATAACCCCCGATAAAGACCCACCACGAATATTAGTAATGATGGGTGGAGTAATGCCTGAAGGGATTATTCAGGGGTTTACATATTTCCTTTTCTTCTTTGGGGGGTTCGAAGTTTTAGCTTTACTGCAAAAGATAAATTATGAAAATGATGCATTCAGTGCCCATTTGTTACCCGAAAAAGAGAACTGGGTATTGAGCGTGGAAGATGTTAACCAACTGAAACTTAATATGCAGCAGTTGGAGCACTCTCAAAAGTTTCTGATGACGGATTTAATAAAGAAGTCCTGTATCAAATATCGGTTGAGTAAATCATCATCCGAAGTTTTAGGACTGGTAGATTCGCAGATACGCATCTATAACGCCGAAATGGAGAGCGAACAATCCTTCATCCGTTATACCGCCTGGGCAATACCCTCTGTAGGCTTTATCGGAACCGTATTAGGTATTGCTGCCTCTCTGGGATTTGCAAAAGATGCTTCCACTGCCCAAGGCATTGAAAACGTAACATCAATGCTGGCCGTAGCTTTCGACACAACCTTGATTGCACTTATATTAAGTATTGTATTGATGTATGGAATTCATTACCTGCAAATGAAACAGGACAATTTGTTTACCCGCATGAATTCTTATGTAATTGAAAATTTAATTAATAGATTTTATAAATAGTTTCTTATGTCCAAACAGACACAACGCTACAAACGCTCATTTACAGGATCGGTAGGTTCCGGCATGAAATCAATACTTGGTGGAAACAATCGTCGGTATTATGTATTAGAACACAAAGTTTCATCCAAATTTCATAAAGCTGGCGAGTCGCAAAAGATCATTGTAGATCAGATTGAACTGGGACGCGATCCGAAATGCCAAATTCGCTTCGACGAATCTTTCGGCACTGTAAGTCGTCGGCATGCAGCAATCATAAAAGACGCTGATAACTGGAAACTGGTACAACTATCCCAAACAAATTCTACCTACCTTAACGGACGGAAAATAGAAAAAGAATGGTATCTGCAAAGTGGAGACGAGATACAGCTTTCTACTAATGGTCCTAAATTGGGATTCATTGTTCCGCAGGGCGAGAAAGGTCTGGTGAAAAGTATTGGCATGACTGCCCGGCTCAACCTTTTCAGGCAGCAGGCATTAAGGCCATATAAACAGGCGCTTGCAGCGCTATCGTTTGTTTTTTTACTTTTTGCTTGTGTGGGAGGATATATAATGTATGGTCAAAGTGAAAAGATAAAGGAATATCATACGGAAAATATCCGAATAGAACAAGATATGCAAGAAGCTTTGGCCACAGCAGAGAAAGAACGTTTAAAGCAAGATTCTATTAATCGGATAGAACTGGAAAATCAAAAAAAGAAATATCAAAAAGAGATAGCTACTGTTAAGGATGAAATGGGGCGTGCAATTAATAATGCATTAAAGAAAGCAGGAGGTAAAACTACCGGAATCAGCGCATTGTTACAAGAACAGAATATATTGAAAGATGTTTTCTATATACAAACAGAGAAGGTTGTACGTATTGATAATGGTACTGAAACTGTATTGACACATCCTTACTATGATAGAAACGGACAACCTGTACATGATGAAAATGGAAATATAAAAGTAGTTCCTTACGGTTGGAGCGGAACCGGATTTTTATTGAATGATGGAAAATTGGTAACAGCCAGACATTGTGTATACGGTTGGTTATATATGGACTTTAGTGATAATATATCCAAAACAACAGAAGCAGTTCGTGCCGCAGCTGAGAAGAAGACAAATATTGTAGCATATTTTATAGCTGTATCTCCTTCTGGTAAAAAGCTTCAATTTAAAAGTACTGATTTTAAAAAGGATGAAAATAAGGACAAAATCATTCAGGTAGGAGTAGATGAAAATAATGGAAACCCGGTTTTATGGCAATTCCCTTATCCGGTTCCAGTTGAAGGAGTTAAATGGTCTGATGAAATATGGGCTACTGACTGGGCGTACACAACTAATACTGGGGGATTGCGTGGAAATCTGCAAACAGATGAAATTCTAAGCCGGAATTTGATGGTTATGCAAGAACTGATAGTATGTGGATATCCAAAAGGCCTTGGAGTGCTCGACGGGAAAAATATGATAGAACCAATAGGTGTAAAATGTACTGCTTCCAGAAACGGATTGGCTAATAATGGTTGCATTTTGCATTCCCGGGGAACAGATCATGGCAATTCCGGTGGACCTATTTTAGCTCTGAAAGATGGTAAATTAGTTGTTGTGGGTATTGTTTCCAGAGGAGATGAGAAAACAAATGAACATAATTGGGCTGTACCTATTTGCTCAATAAAATAAGTGAAACTGAAATGAAAAAAATAATTATTTCTTTGTGTATAATAGTTTTGCCATTCGTGGTAAAAGCGCAATTTGTTTATTCCGATAACCAACAATTGGTTGTTAGTGCAATTGAAAACTCTCTTTTTGTACTTCGTCAATCCTATCAGCTAAAAGATACACTCACTAATGAATATTATGGCCGTGGAGGACGTAATGATTTTGGTACTTTGTTTTCGCTAGGAGTAAAATTGCAACAAAGCTACTGTGTTACAGATAAAGCAATTCGTCCCTGGGAACATGATGAGAATTTTAATCGTTATCGTTCAAGTAACTATGTGCCTATTATTATCAAAACACATTACAAAGAACTGTGTGATAGTTGTTATTATGAAACTTTGGAATTTCACAATCGTCTTCTAACAGAAATTCATCCCAATGAGCTTTATCAACTCACTGATTCAACTTTTAATAAACAAGGGTTCGAAACAGATACCTCTGTTGGCAAAAGGAATGGTTGGCTTGTATGGTTAGTAGCTGCTAACACCATAGAGAAGGCAGATTCTGTTACGGTATCTTACATAATCTACCGAAAAGAATTGAACAGGGAAACGGGTAAAAATGAGTACGAAATAGATGCACCTTCTACCAACCAACATCCTTGGGGGGGTATATTCATTGTACCCGAACAAACTGCTATTGGGCAAATAACATTCCGTTTGGCAGGTATTCTTATGAAAAAAGAAGATAAATGGAGAATTATAACCCCTTTTACATTGCAAAATGCAGGCACAACAGTAATTGAAGTTCCCGAAGAGACAATAGAGGAATTAACTCTTGTTGAAGAAAAAAGTACAAAAAAGAAAACACGAAAACAAAAGAAATAACAGCGTATGAAAAATCATATAACCTTCAGGATTACTGCTTATACCGAAGCAGCTGGCAAATATAACGAGGAGGCCCCCAACAAAGGTAACGAAGATAACTTTTTTGTTGATGATAATCTTGCCGATAAAATTCCCCAAAGTTTCCATACCGATAAAGAGATTGTTCTCTCCGATTGTGGAATGCTTATGGCTGTGGCCGATGGCATGGGAGGAATGAATGCAGGTGAAGTAGCATCCGAAATCGCTGTTAATACGGTAAAAGAATACTTCTCGCCCGGAAAAATAACTCCAGAACTGGCTGCTACCCACGAATCACGAAAACGCTTTATAGAAGATGTTATTGTGGAAGCCGACAAGAGAATAAAAGCAGATGCAAAAAATAATTCCGAGCACGAAGGCATGGGAAGCACCATTATTGTTGCCTGGCTTTCAGGGGATGAATTAACAGTAAGCTGGTGTGGTGACAGCCGGGCTTACCGTTTCAATGCTCAAAATGGTTTGCAGCCTCTATCAGAAGACCATTCGTATGTACAGGAACTGGTTAACCAAGGCATTATAACATATGATCAGGCTTTTGATCATCCACAGGGTAATATAATTACCCGCAGTCTGGGTGATCCTTCTAAAAAGGCAAAACCCGAAACCCGGTTGTTCAAGGTATATAACTCGGATATCATTATGCTATGCAGTGACGGGCTGAGTGGGGTATTACGTGATGAGGAAATTGAAACCATCATCCGCAATAACTGTTCAACCATGCAGGAATGCAGGGAAGCACTATGGGATGCTGCCGAGAAAGCAGGCTGGTATGATAATGTAACCACTATTTTATGTGAAATATTAAATGGTGCATCGGAGACTCCGGAAGAATTTTTTAATAAAGAGCCGGAGATGGTTAAACAAGAAAAAACATACTGGAATAAAACGGTTAATATCCGTACCAGCCGAAAAAGCCTTCTGGCTATTATAGCAGTTGTGTTTTCTTTACTGGTTCTTGGCGCAGTTTACTTGGTATGGAATAATATTCGTGAAACACCCCCACCAGAAGATACAGATGAAATTGTACAAACGAATAATAAACCGACTTTAGAGGAAAGAAAAATTGATTTAACGAAGCGGTTAAAAGAAATTCAAGATTTTTTGGAAATTAAAGCTATCGTAGATGATATCAATCTTGCTGATAGTGCTAAATTGGATGAAATAGAAAGGAATATTCAGATTCTGGAAGAGAAAAAGAAATGCATTATTTCAATCGAAAAAACGGATAGTATAAATAAGAAAATAAACGAAATTATAGAGGTAAAAGCTTCACCAGCACAGACAACTATTGATCCAGAAACCGGAACAGAAGATATTGGACCAACGCATTCGGAAAATGATTTGACTCCAATTAAGAAAGAATACAAAGAAGTAGAATACAGAGTTGAAAAAAGTGAAGGATTTGACAGTGCAAACAGAAATATTAAAAAGGAGAATCCTGAATATGAAATAGTTAGCATAAAAAGAAATAACGAAGTAATAAATGAATCATCTCCTTTATATCCAGGTGACATTTTAGTTTTCTCCCTCAAATTAATAGAAAAATAGCATGCCCGATTTACAACAAAATACAAGAATAAATGACCGCTACTTATTAAAACAATTTGTTGGAAGCGGAAGCTTTGGCGAAGTATGGCTTGCCCATGATGAATTTCTCGGATTCGATGTTGCAGTGAAAGTATATGTTTCTTTAGATCCAAGAGGAATAGAAGAATTCAAACAGGAATACCGTACAGCTTACGGCTTGAAGCATGAACATTTATTGGTAGCGACACATTTTGATGTATGGCAGCAACGTCCATTCCTTGTTTTAGAGTATTGCCCGAATGGTTCTGCCGGAAAACTTTCGGGACATGTAACAGAAGATACTATATGGAGATTTATCCGGGATGTATCTTCCGGTTTAGCATATTTACACGATATAAAACCGGATCCCATTGTACATCAGGATATAAAACCGGATAATGTTCTGGTTAAAGAAAATGGTGATTTTGCAATAACTGATTTTGGAATCAGTAGGAAAGTCCGCAATACAATGCGAAAACAATCCGGACGGGATATAACAGCAGGTGCAACTGGCTATATGGGCCCGGAACGTTTTTCTAAAGACCCAACACCCATAAAGGCCAGTGATATATGGTCATTAGGTGCCAGTATCTATGAATTGGCTATGGATGAATTACCCTTTTGCGGCATGGGAGGCGTGATGCTCAGAAATGGTGCAGAAATGCCGGAACTTCCATCTAAATGGTCTAAAGATTTAAGCGAAGTTATTCATGCTTGTATGGCTTTGGAACCATGGGATAGACCCACTGCTCAACAGCTTTATGAATATGCTGCGGATAAGTGTAAGAATCCTTATCAGGCTGTTCGTCCTTTCTGGCTAAGTAAAGAATCACCGAAAAAAGAAAATCCAGAAAAAGAAAATCCAAAAAACAAATCAACAGTTCAGGTTATTCCTTACAAAAGGCATCCTTTTGTGTCGGTGTTTTTAATGTTATTTACTTTAATAAGTTCATTTGCAGCAATTGCTTTTTTTATAATAGATTTTACTTATCCTAGTTTATCCTTACCATTACTCATTACTGGATGGGAAAATGTGTTTCTTGCACTAACAAGCTTATCTATGGCTTTTGCTGGTATTATGCTCTGGAAATGGCTGAAATATGGATATTGGGTTTTATGTATTCTAACATTTGCTTGTTTGTTAGTTTTTATGCATTATATTACAGTGTTCCATATACTGATTTCTTTTACGTTTTTACTACTTGTTTATGGTATACTAAAGATAAAGAAAAATGGATATTCTACATGGGGACAACTAGATAATTCATTTAAAATAGAGGAAAACAAATACTTATATGCTTGTTTCGCAATAATAGTTATCATTTCTTTTTATGCATTAATAAATATAAAGATTTACCTCCGATAAAATGGTTTGATTATGACAGAACTAAAACAAGGATTAAAATTTAGCGATCGTTATATCCTCAAAGAATCTAAAGGAAGTGGCAGCTTTGGCGAAGTATGGCTGGCACACGATGAATTCTTAGGAATTGATGTAGCCATAAAAATATATATATCACTGGATGTACGAGGTATTGACGAATTTAAACAGGAATACCGTACAGCTTACGGCCTGAATCATGAAAACCTCCTTATTGCAACCCATTTTGATGTATGGGAACAACGCCCTTATCTCGTAATGAAATATTGCCCTAACGGATCGGCTGCCAATATGGTAGGAAATGTATCTAATGAAAGAGTGATTTGGCAATTTATCCATGATGTTGCAACAGGACTGGCCTATTTACACAAACAAGAGCCAGAACCTATTGTGCATCAGGATATAAAGCCGGACAATATACTGATTGATGAAAATAATAATTTCCTGATAACCGACTTTGGCATTAGCAAAAAGATACGCTCAACTATGCGTAAACAATCGGGTAGGGCTATTACAGCAGGGGCAACGTCGTATATGGGACCTGAACGATTTACAAAAGATCCAGCCCCAGTAAAAGCAAGTGATATCTGGTCTTTAGGTGTTACCATCTACGAAATAGTTACAGGTGATTTACCGTTTTGTGGTATGGGTGGTAGCATGTTGCTTAATGGTGCAGAAATTCCCGAACTGGATAGAAGATGGTCGCGCGAATTAAATCATCTTATGCGGGTATGTCTTGCAAAAGAAACATGGGACCGACCTACTGCTCAGAAAATTGTTGAGATTGCAAAAGCAAAACTGGAAGGAAGAAAGGATCCTAAACCTACCAAGAAATCAGAGGTACAAAAAAAGAAAAAATATCCTATCAGGAATATTCTTTTAGTATTGTTGATCCTGCTTATACCTTGCGTTATATCTATAATTCAGAATTCAAAAGATCCCTTAAAAGAAGAAGCTGAAGCACACTGGTCAAATTATAGTGCTAAGTTAGATTCATGTCAAACATATATTAGTAGCGGAAGCAATACTGATACTGAATCCTTGTTGAAAGCAAAAAAAATTCTTTCTTCCATACAAGAAATGGAAATAAAATATTCGTCTAAAATGTCAGGATATAGTAATTACTCTTCTCTAAGTAAAATGCTTGATGATAAAATAGATGCTGCCCACAATGCATGGAGTAAAGCAGCGGATGCACAATATAAAAAAGTGAAAGATTTTCCAAAAGCTGTAGAATTCTATCAATTGGCATTAAAGTTAAAAAATGACCCTACGACAAAACGAACTTATAATTCTATGGTCAACGAATATGGAAATATGATAATAAAAGATATTGAATTTCAAAATGGTAATGGAGACATAACGATTGATGAGTATGGAAAGACCTTATATGCATCTAAGATACAATATTTATATGCCCGTATAAAATATGATGGATTACCAGAACAGGATAATAAGATAAAATTATCATGGAAGTTAATTTATCCATCCGGAGTTTTAAGTAAGGGAACCTCATCGCCATCAGGATACACTTTTGAAGATGAAATAACGGTTCGTCCCGGAAAAAACAATTTAGTAACGCTTTCAGGTTGGGGCAATGAAACGGCTGGAGCTTACAATTCCGGTACACATCGTCTTGAAATATGGTATAAAGGCAAAATGTTGTTCAGCAAAAGTTTTAAAATCAATTAATAGCAGATCAGGTTAAAACATAGAATAAACATGAGAAGGCACATTTTATTATTTTTATTGTTAATCGTTACCGGAATTTGTTTTTCGCAAAACTGTTATAATGATACACGCTCCAAAGGTATATCATTATATAATCAAAGTAAATATAAAGATGCAATTAGTGTCTTTGAAGCAGCAAAAGACTGTCCAGACAAGCCAATAGGGAACGATTTGCAATCATGGATTCAGAAGTGTAATACAGGTATTAACAACAAAGAAAAGGCTGCTGAAAAAGAAAGATTACGGCAAATAGAACTGGAGAAAGAAAGAGAGAGAGAAAAGGAAAAACAAAGAGAGAATGAAAAAGTCCTTGCTGCAAAAGGTTTTATGGACATTAAAGATATAGAATTTGCTAATGAAGACAGCGTAAAGATTATCAGTAATTATGGTTCGCGCCTGTATGCTTCTGATATTAAATATCTAAAGGCTCGCATTATTTATAATGGCCTAACAGATAAACCACAAAAAATAACGATATACAAAAAAATATATAAACCCGATGGAAGTTTAAGTACAGGTACTTCTTCACCCTCAGGCTATACATCATCGGATGATATAAATGTAACCTCAGGAACGAATAGTACTATAGCCTTACGAGGTTGGGGCACTAAGACCGGTGGTACCTATAGGCCTGGAGATTATCGTTATGAAATTTGGTATGAAGGAAAAATGTTGTTTTCAAAAACATTCACTTTATATAAGAAGAATAATGAAGTTACTTATTTAAAAGTTAATAATGCTACATCTGTATCTACAACAGCTCCTTCCAGTGAAAACACTATCTCTTACTCAGTCTCAACAGACGCAGATAAGTATACACTTTGGGGAATACCCTCATGGTGTAGTTTAGAAAATAGAACTTCTAATTCTTTTGTTTTACGACTTCAAAAGAATACATCTTCTTCTGAACGAAAGGATTATTTGGAAGTTCGTGCAGATAATAAAAAAGTTAGAATTGATATAATACAGAAAGGAGATGATAAAAGCATAGGAAAGATTGAATCTGTTTGGGTAGATTTTGATCAATATAACAGCAACTATGTGAAAGGAATGTTGATTCATGTAAAATTCTCTGCAAACAATATGTTAGGAAAACGAGGAAGATGCGTCGCCTATTTTCATTTCAAAAATGGTGATAAACTATTAGACTATAATCAGTCATATCGAACAACAGATGGGCAGGTTTCTGTCAGTGATAATTTTACACCTGAGTATGTAAATACTATATATAATGACTTTACACTATTTATGCCGTATTCCGAGTTGCACATACAAAGTGGTCAAAAAAATGTTGCTTTGAAATTTAACGTCCAAATTTATGAAGAAGCAACACGAAAATTTATAGCTAATTCAGATTATGTGAACTTTACATTTTCAAATTGATCTATAACATGCAGATGATTTTTTATCTGCATTTTTTTTGTTTTTATAGCTATTATAATGTGAAAAGATTATCTTTGTAATTCATCATTGGAGTTAAATTCGTGTTTAAATGCCAATTCTCGAAATACTATGAATGTAAGCAAATATGCCCTCCTGTTTTGTGCCATGATATTTATGTTTACTAGTTGTAAACGTTTTGTTTATACTGATGTCAATAATCAACAGGACTCATTATTCAATAAGCTAAAAAAAGAACTCAATATTGATCCGGCAGCAACAAAGCAAGAACTGATTACTCACCTTAACCATTGTACAGATAGTTTTTATTATTATAAATTATGGTCATTGTATTCCAATGGCTCTTGGATGGAGAACAATATTGATTCGGCGTTCATCATAAATAAGCAAGTATTATCATTCTGTGATAGACAAAAGAGCAGTAATCAGATAGAAGAACTAAGAGCAAAAGCACTGAATGATAGAGGAATATATAGTTACTTTGTTGGCATGAACGATTCGGCAATAGTTTGCTATCAGAAGGCAGCAGAATGCTTAACAAAAATAGGGCACAAACAACAAATACCTGATATTTGTATCAATATTGCCGATTGCTACATTTTAACAGGCGAACTTCCTTTGGCTATAGATTATTATATAAAAGGTTTATTGACAGCCGATTCTTTAGGACTTTTAGATATGAAGTTTGCATTTCACAGCGGTTTGGCAAAGGTATATACGGATTTAAAGAATTTTGCTAAAGCAGAAGCCTATTTTAGTGAGATAGAGGATGACTTCGATAATCGTCCTATTAATGAAAGAAATTTTTATGCAGCAAGCAGGGGAAACTATTATTATTCAAAGAAAGAATATGCAAGTGCGCTACCTTGGTTTAAGAAATCAAAAGAGATAGCCAATCAATTTGGATATGCATCTGCCATCAGGGTATCTGATATTAATTTAGGAGAAATTTATCTGCTTCTGAATCAACCCGATTCTGCCCGGTACTATTTGGATAAAGCAAAAGAAAATATAGGAGGCCCTGGTTTTTCTGATATGGATTATTACCTTGACGGATTGTATGCTTCATTAAATTTATTGAACGGAAATCTGTCAGGTGCCGAACAGTTACTTCTTAAAGATTATTCATCTGTACCCATAGCACCTATTTATATCTATTATAATAATAAGCGTTTGGAAGAACTATATCGGAAAAGAAAAGATTACCCTAAAGCGTATAAGTATCGTGAACTGGCCGATGAATTCAATGATTCGCTACGGAATATCACCCTGCAAAACAACATTGCCGAAATGAATTTACGTCACGAGCGAGATACAATGCTACTGAATAGGGATATTCGTATTATAACCGGAGAGCAGAGTGTATTGAAACTCAAAAATCAGAATTATTTAATTTTACTGGCCGCAGTATTTATTTGTGTTGTGTTTATTGTTATCGCATTTTATTGGAGAAGCCGAAAAAAGCAGGAATACAATAAGCAATTAAGCCAATTAACTGCACTCAGAGCGAAGAATATAAAAAACAGGATGACCCCACACTATGTGAAAAATGTAATAACGGCCATACTGCCTTCTTTGCGCAACACTGCAGAATATGAAACCATTGATTTACTGGTGAAGTCATTGAGAAATGAACTGTTAATGTCCGACAAAATATTCACATCTCTTGGCACCGAACTTGAGATTGTACGTAACTATTTGGATCTCACTTGTAGCATTGCTACTACTTTTCCCCAGATAGAGTGGAAAATAGATGGTGCAATCGATACCAATATGAATGTCCCCTCCATGATAATTCAAATACCAGTAGAGAATGCTATTAAATCAGCTTTTCCTCTACCAAACCAGAACGATCGCATTGAGATATCTGCCCGGATTCATTCTAACTGGATTAAAATAGCGATAGCAGATAATGGAGTTGGTTTTCAGGTTAAAAATATAAATACCAGTGATAATGGAACAAAAAAGGGATTACAGATTTTAAAGCAAACCATTGAACTGCTTAATTCACATAATGTTGAAAGAATAGAGTTTGATGTCCGGAATCTGAATGTCATGGATTCGCCGAAACCAGGCACACTTGTAGAAATTTCCATTCCCATATCTTACAAATACGAATTATGAAAATTAAAACAATTATAATAGATGATAAGCAGGCCTGTATTGATGTTTTGCAGAAAGACCTTGCTGGCTATAATGAAATTTCGGTTGCAGCCACATATACAGCTGCTACAGTTGCTTTATCTTCTTTAGAAACAAATATGCCCGATTTGCTATTTCTCGACATGGAAATGCCCGATATGAATGGACTTGATTTTTTGCAGCAAATGGCGGATGTTATTGATGGAAAAAAAATGTGTGTTGTATTCTATACGGCATACGATTATAAGATGGAGGCCATACATCATTCTGCTTTCGATTATTTGCTCAAACCCTACAAAAAAGTAGAACTTGACAGCGTAATTAACCGGGTGAAAAATAAACTGATTAATGAGAAACTCAACATAAAACAAGAAGTTGAGAACCTGACACACAAAAATGGTTTGATTGCTCTTAATATGAAAACCGAACATCTTATTGTAAAGACATCACAGGTGGTTTATTTTGAATATGGTGGAAAAGAAAACAGGCTATGGAAGGCTATTCTGGCTGATAATACCAGTTACCCACTTAAATATTCAACCAAAGGAGACGAGATCCTTAAACTTAATTCGGATTTCTTTCAGTCTTCACAACATCATATTATAAATATCAATTATCTTTTTTCTATTAAGAACGAAGGTAAAAAGCGGTATTGTGTTTTTTATCCGCCTTTTAATGATTTATTGATTGAAATATCATCAAAATATTATCCCAGTCTTAGGGATAATATTTCGTTTCTCTAATTTGAGTCATTTCTTATTTTATATTCTCCCTAATCTTAGTTAAATACCTCTTCATCCCCTCAGCATCTTTTTCAGTAATAATAGCCAGAAGTTTTTTTAACTCGGTACGGATATTCTCTACTTGCGAAGGGGTGCGCGGGTTAAATAGAATCTCCTGTAACAAATAATCATCTTCACTTAATAGTCCTTTAGCAATTGCCATGTGTTTTTTGAATGTTGTTCCGGGGGCTTCCTGATGCTTCATAACAGCAGCAAAAACAAATGTAGAAACAAATGGAATAGATAAAGAGTATGCCACTGTTTCATCGTGTCCGTCGAAGGTATATTCAAAGATGTTCAGTTTCAGACTACTGTATAAGTCTTTAAAGAACACTTTTCCCAAGTGATCGCTTTCGCTGATAATAATGGCACTTTCGTTACTCAGATTACTTAGGCTGGCAAATGTAGGCCCAAACATAGGGTGCGAGGACACATAGCGGAAGCCGGATTCGGTATAGAATTTCTTTAAACCATTCTTAACCGAAGCAATATCGCTTAATATACAGTTGGGCGGCAATACCGGAAGTATTTTCTTAAATGCTTCAATTGTATATTTTACAGTTACAGCGTTAATTACCAGCTCGGGCTCAAAGTCTTTAATCTCCTCGAGGGTAGTAAACCGGTAAGTGTTATACACAAACCTCAATTGTTGAGGATTGATATCGAAAACAGCTGTTTCGTGTTGAAAACTCAATATATCTGTAAAGAAGGAACCCATTTTACCGGCTCCAAGAATTAATATTCGCATTTGTATTTACGATTTGATATTTAAGAATGGAAGGAGTTATCGCTTCGCTCCTGATAACTCCCTTTAACTCCTTCCATTCTTGAATATATTTACTTATTAATAATTACCGCCTGTTGCCGTACACTCTCTTCGTGAATGGCTTCGAACACTTTCTTTATAAACTCAGAATCCATGCCACACTGTTCGCCCAGTACACCATATTTATCCAGAATCTCTGTGTAACGTCCTGTTTGCAGGATGGGCATATTGTGTTCTTTCTTATAGGTACCAATTTCGCGGGCAATGCGCATGCGCTTCGAAAGTTCTTCAATCAGGTTATTATCGCACTCATCTATTTGTTTGCGAAGGGTTTGAAGATCTTCGGTGGTTTGCGTTTCGTTGCGGATAACCAGTAAGTTGATGATATATTCCAGAACCTCCGGGGTGATTTGTTGCGAAGCATCACTCCAGGCAGCATCCGGATTGCAATGCGATTCAATAATTAATCCATCGAAGTTGAGGTCCATAGCCTGTTGCGAGATCGAAGCAATCAATTCGCGCTTACCACCAATATGACTGGGATCGCAAATAATAGGTACATTAGGTATTCTTCGGCGAAGCTCGATAGGTATGTGCCATTGCGGAAGATTTCTGTATATCTTCTTATCATAGCTACTGAACCCGCGGTGAATAACCCCAAGCTTTTTAAGGCCGGCGTTATGTATTCTTTCAAGTGCTCCAATCCACAATTCAAGATCGGGGTTTACCGGATTTTTAATAAGTACAGGAATATCCACTCCCTTAAGTGCATCGGCCACTTCTTGTACAGCAAATGGGTTTGCGGTAGTACGGGCACCAATCCACAGCATATCTATTCCGGCTTTCAATGCTTCGTACACGTGTAAAGCTGTGGCTACTTCGGTGGCCACATACATTCCGGTTTCTTTCTTTACCTCTTTTAACCAGGGGAGGCCAATTGTGCCAACTCCTTCAAATCCACCAGGTTTAGTACGTGGCTTCCATATCCCCGAGCGGAATATCTTTATCCCTCTCGATGATAATTGTTTGGCGGTGTTCATCACCTGATCTTCTGTTTCAACACTGCAAGGACCTGCTATCACCAAAGGACGTTTAGCATCTACGCCGGGCAATAAGATTGATTCTAATTCCATATTTTTTCTTTGTAGAGACGCAATGCATTGCGTCTCATTTATTTTATTGATTATTATTTGTTGTTAGAAGACGCAAAGCATTGCGTCTCTACATGTTTAACTCTTTCCAGCGCCTCCCGTAATCGTTCATCCTTGCAACACAAGGATATACGAATATATCTGGCACCATTGCTTCCGAAAATAAATCCCGGGGTAAGGAATACTCTGGCCTGATGAAGAACCTTTTCGGTTAGCTCTTCTACATTAGTATAAATATCAGGAATCCTACCCCAAAGAAACATACCTACCTGATCTTCGTTGAATGTACAGCCCAGATGCTTCATGATTTCTCCGGCCAGATGCCGGCGGTTGCGATAGTTTTTGTTATTGGTTTCATACCATTCGGCATCCGCTTGCAATGCTGTTGCCGCCGCTAGTTGAAGCGGGCGGAACATACCGCTATCGATATTACTTTTTACCTTCAATACCCACCCAATAAATGTTGGGTTAGTTGCAAGCATCCCTACACGCCAACCGGGCATGTTATGACTTTTGCTCATCGAGTTCAGCTCAATGCAGCACTCTTTGGCACCCGGTACCGATAAGATGCTCAACGGTTTATCGTTCAGGATAAAGCTATAAGGATTATCGTTAACAATCACAATTTGCTTGCGACGGGCAAAGTCTACCAAACGTTCAAACAGTTCGGGTGTTGCATTTGCACCTGTAGGCATGTTAGGGTAGTTTACCCACATGAGTTTTACCCGGCTTGTATCCATTGTTTCCAACTCGTCGAAATCGGGCATCCAGTTGTTTGCTTCTTTCAGGTTGTAGTTTACAACCTCTGCACCCAGTAGCTTGCTTAGAGAAGTATAAGTTGGATATCCCGGATTGGGTACCAGTACCTGGTCGCCCGGATTCACAAAAGCCAGTGTGATATGCAAAATACCTTCTTTAGAACCAATAAGTGGTTGTATCTCGGTTTCGGGATTCAAATCAACATTATACCAACGTTTGTACCACGCAGCAAAATTGTTCCTTAGTTCGGGAATTCCTGTGTACGACTGGTATCCATGTGCATTGGGGTCTTTCGATGTACGGCACAAGGTTTCGATAGTTGCATCTGCCGGCGGCATGTCCGGACTGCCCACCCCAAGGCTTATAATATCCATTCCCTGAGCATTCATTTGGGCTACCTCTTTCAGCTTGCGCGAGAAGTAGTATTCGCTTACATCCATCAGCCGGTTGGCTGGGGCAATGTTATATGTTTGATTTTCCTTCTGCATATTCGCCTAATATTTTTAATTCTTTGGTTAATGGTTCAATGGCAGCTATAGCCTGTTTGTATCGTAAATAATCTTTGAACGATACATCAATATAGAACTGATACTCCCACTCGCGGCCAATGATGGGCAGTGATTGTATCTTTGTAAGATTTATATTGTAGAATGATAAGATGGAAAGAACCTGCGAGAGGCTTCCTTCGGTGTGGGGGAGTGTGAAAACGATGCTTGCTTTGTTAATTGTGGTATTGCGGTGGTACTCATCGGCTATCCACGGATCGGCAACCACCAGAAAGCGTGTGAAGTTGCGTTTATTGGTTTCTATACCTTCTTGTAGAATCTTCATTCCATAAATTTTGGCAGCGGCTTTTGAACAGATTGCGGCATGTCCTTTCAGGTTGTTTGTCTTTATCAGTTCTGCGCTTCGGGCTGTGTCCTGGCCTTCAACCACTTTAATACCAGCGTGCTCTTCCAAGAATTCCCTGCACTGCATCAGGGCAATAGGGTGGGAGTTAACCTCTGTAATATCCTCCCAGTTCTCTTGAGGCAAACATACAAAGCAGTGCGATATTCGCAGTTTGTATTCTCCAATAATCTGTGTGTTGCTTTGGCGTACTAACTCATTGTTATGCAGAAGACTTCCTGCTATCGTGTTTTCAATGGCCAGCATACCAATGGTTTGCGAGTCTTTCTTAATCTCACTAAACACATCTTCGAACCGTGCACAGCAAATAAGTTCAATGGTTTCATTTTCGAAATACTTATGTGCAGCTATATCATGATACGAGCCGATTGTTCCCTGGATAGCTATTTTCTTCATAAAACAAGTTATTTAAAATAAAAAATCCCGCTTCCTAATGGAGCGGGATTCATGTTATTATATTCAGTTTATTATTTAAATTGCTATTTTACTGTATACATAAAAACTCCCGCTCTACTTTCTGGCTAAAGTAAAAGTAAAAAAAGAAGCTATATGTATAAACGAATGCGTTCATCAAAATGATGTTTTGTTTCTTATTGTGCTGCAAAAGTAATACTTTTTTGGAATATACAAGTTAAAAGTGATATTTTTTTAGGAGTGTTGTTGTTTTGGGCTTTTAGGTCAAAGGCCCAGCTGAATTCTTTGAACCGCAGAGTTACGCAGATTAACGCAGAGTTTTTATTACGATACCGCAGAAAAACTTAAAACTCTGCGTAACTTGCGTAACTCTGCGGTTCCATTATCATCCATCATTGCATCCAAACCTTTTCATTACCATAAATGTTTAATGAAAAAACAAATATATGGAAACGGAAATGCTTTTGAATGAAACCTCGGCCTGTTGTCCTGGTTATAGCGACATTGAGGTAGAGTCGGTTATCAATAAACTGCGATTAATTGATGGAATAGTAGATATCACAGTATGTAAATGTACAAAGGTGATTAAACAATCGCATGATAAAATCGTGGTGACTTTTGCCAGTAGTGACGCTGCGAAAAATCTGGAGCTTCAGGTAAAGAAAATTATTTGGGGACAGAAGTTGCTTTATTTGTTTTAAGAGGAAGCGTTTTATATATTATTAACCCCCGGTGGGTTTTAGCAACTCACTCAAAATCTCTTTTCGGCACTATTGATATCCCTTTTTGTAGTTGTGTTTGGAAAACACTGTAGTTCTCTTCGGAAAGTTCTGTAGTTCTCTTTGGAAAACTCTGTAGCTTTCTGCGGAAAAGTCGGTAGTTTTCTACAGAGAACTCTGTAGTTTTACAAAAACAAAATACGGAAATGGCAGTAATTTCGAATTACTAGCATTCCCGTATAAAACCTGCATATTTTATGCTATGCTAAAGATACAAAATACTTATGATATATACAACTGTGTATTAACAGTTGGTAACACCCGGATTGTATCCTTTGTTTTTTATTGATGTAAGTTTGTTAATTACATTTTGTTTTTAATCATCATTACCTCAATGATTGAAATAGCCATGTTTTCGGGTACTTCAAGCGCTTCGGCTAACTGATTAATAATATCTTTTTCTTCTTCTTCCAATACTCCGTCGGCCAAAGCGATATCAACAGCACAAGCAAAGGCTGTCATTTTCAGGTCGTCGCCAATACCATCTTTAGCAGCATCAACCAAAGCAGCAGGACCGCTTTTCTTTAGCATAGTGAATAATTTATCGAACAGTTTATCGAATGCAGGGCCCGAGAAATTGTCATAAATGCTTAAGCGACGAATGTAAGTTACAATACCATCCCATTCTGATTGTGCTACACAACCGTCTGCTCCGGCAATTGCTAAAGCGATAGCTGCAAATGATTCTTGCTGTGTCAGTTTCACGTTTTCAGGAGCCGAGCTCTTGAATACTTTGTCAAATAAACCCATAGTAGTTTATGTTTTTTAATTAATAATGTATTTGGATGAAAGTCTCTCTCTATGGACTATCCAGGTGGCAAATATATATATTATTTTGCGGAAGAAGTTATAAATAGCAAGAAAAAATGACTAATATTTATGATATTATTCCCCTATCTTTCTCATCCCTTTATCCTGATACCTTTTCCTATACTCCTTCGGGGTTATCTCCATTTCTTTATGAAACGCTTTCGAGAAATGAAAAGGGTCATAATAATTCAGCCGGAAAGCAATTTCTTTAACTTTTAGTTCCGAAAACTGTAAGTAACTGCATGCCCGTTGAATCTTTAACTGGTTATAATACTCAATCACCGAAAAAGAAGTACGTTGGCTAAATAATGTATTCAGGTGCGAACTGGAATAGCCTACCGCATTTGCAATATCCTCGAGGGTAACTTTATTCTCAAGATTGCTTTTCATGTACAGGATGCATTTTTGTACGATATCACTCTCCTTTAGTTTCTTGATTTCACGATACTGCGACACATATTTTAATGAAGCCAGAAAGTGCATCAGGCAAAAGCTGATATATTCAAGGTTCTCTGGGTTGTACCCCATTTCCAGATTCTGATACATTTCGTAAAACAGTTGTATGCGGTCTTGCTGCCGGCTTCGTTCCGATTGTTCCAGATGCATCAGCTTACCTATAATAGAACTGAACATATTAATGTTCTCGCCCTTGAAGTGTAACCAGTAAATGCTCCACGGATCGCGACTATCGGCACCGTAAGCATGTTTTTCGTTGGCGGGAATAATAAAGAAGCAATTCTCTTTCAACCAGATGCGCTCATTATTATACTCTATCCAGCCTTTCCCTTTTTCGCAATAAATAAAAATGTTTTCGTTGGCTCCTTCATCACGCACCCGGTGATGAAACTGGGCATCGGGGTAATAACCGATGTGGGTTATGTACATCTGTTTGGTAATCTCGTTCCCGGCCTGATACGTTCTTATATTATAAGGTGTAACAATGGCCCTTTCGCCTTTAAATCCGTCTGCAAGAAAGTTTTCCATGTTTGAGTAGTTGAGTGAGGTAAAGGAGGTAAAGTTAGGTAAAGGAGGTAAAGTAACGATGCCGCATGGTAACTTTACCTCCTTTACCTAACTTTACCTCCTTTACCTCACTGCAAAAATAGTCCTTTTTTACATGTTTTGCATACAATCTTACATTTTTGTTATGCGGCGATGCACTACTTTTGTCCTGTAATCATCTTAATTTATGAAAACCATGTATAAACACAAAAAAACCTATCTATTACTTATCACTTTTGTATCGGCCATGGGCGGATTACTATTCGGTTACGACTGGGTAGTTATCGGCGGAGCCAAAATATTCTACGAACCTTTCTTTGGGCTCGACGGGTCGGCTGCTATGCGTGGTTGGGCCATGAGTAGTGCCCTGATAGGGTGCTTGGTTGGTGCTTTACTGGCTGGACTTTGGAGTGATAAGTACGGCCGAAAGAAGATGCTGATTATTGCTGCCGCACTGTTTTCCATATCGGCTTACGGAACCGGAGCCGTAGACAACTTTACATGGTTTATTATTTACCGCATACTTGGAGGCTTTGGAATTGGTATTGCATCCAATATCTCACCTATATATATAGCAGAAGTTTCGCCCGCTTCGGTAAGAGGCAGGTTTGTGTCACTCAACCAGTTAACCATTGTATTGGGGATTCTGGCAGCGCAGATTGTTAACTGGCAAATAGGCGATTACTATATGCCCGATAAAAATGTACTTTCGCCCGATGGAGTAGAATGGGCTTGGCGTTGGATGTTCTGGGCCGAACTGGTTCCTGCTCTTATCTTCTTTGTATTAGCTTTTATTATTCCCGAAAGTCCGCGCTGGCTGGTTGTAAACCAGAAGAAGAGTGCTGCACACAACGTATTTGCCAAGATTGGAGGTGAGAAGTATGCCGACGCCGAAATGCTTGAAATAGAAAAGACCGCAGGCAATCAGGAGAAGACAGATTGGAAAGCATTGTTCCAGCCGAATGTTCGCAAAGTGTTGATTATAGGTATTGTACTGGCCATCTTCCAACAATGGTGTGGTATTAATGTAATCTTTAACTATGCACACGAAATATTCTCGGCAGCAGGTTACGCTGTATCCGATGTGTTAATGAATATCGTTGTAACCGGAGTTACCAATGTAATCTTCACCTTTGTTGCTATCTACACAGTAGACCGTTGGGGGCGCCGTGCGTTGATGTTTGTAGGTTCGGCCGGATTAGCTATTATTTACATTATTCTGGGTTCTTGTTATTATTTCGGTATTACTGGTTTGCCCATGTTGCTTCTGGTAGTTCTTGCTATTGCCTGCTATGCAATGTCGTTGGCACCTATTGTATGGGTAGTACTTTCCGAAATATTTCCCACCCGCATACGTGGTGCCGCAATGGCTGTGGCAACCTTTTTCCTGTGGGTAGCCAGCTTTGTACTTACCTACACGTTCCCTATAATGAACGAAACGCTGGGAGCTTCCGGAACTTTCTGGATTTACGGTGGTATCTGCGTAGCCGGCTTCCTGTTTATACGTTCGCAATTGCCCGAAACAAAAGGCAAGACGTTGGAAGAAATAGAAAATGAGCTCACAAAATAATTCAAAGGAGGTAAAGTGAGGTAGAGTGAGGTATAGGAGATAAAGTTTCGATGCCGCATGGAACTACTTTACCTCCTCTACCTCACTTTACCTCACTTCAGTACTAATTAAAACTTAAATCAATGGAAAAGATAACCAGTTATCTGATTCAATCTACAGTAAACGAAAAGAATGTAGTGAAAGCATGGGAAGAAAACATCATGCTGCCTACATACGAAATAGGAGAAGAAGAAAAGAATCCGATATTCCTTGAAAAGCGTGTTTATCAAGGTAGCTCGGGAGTTGTATACCCCTATCCGGTAGTTGAGAAAGTATCCGACGAGAAGAAAGATAAACAATACAAGGCGTTATTTATTGAGAACGAATATATCAAAGTCATGATATTGCCCGAACTGGGTGGACGCATTCACATGGCTTATGATAAAGTAAAGCAACGCCATTTTGTTTATTACAATCAGGTAATAAAGCCGGCTTTGGTAGGACTAACCGGTCCTTGGATTTCCGGTGGAATTGAATTCAACTGGCCACAGCACCACCGCCCAAGCACTTTTCTGCCAACCGATTACTTCATTGAAGAAAATGCCGACGGAAGTATCACCGTTTGGTGTAACGAAGTAGAACGCATGTTCCGCACCAAAGGAATGCAGGGCTTTACGCTTCATCCGGGGAAATCTTATATCGAAATCAAAGTAAAGGTGTACAACCGTACCTCCTTTCCGCAGACTTTCCTGTGGTGGGCCAATCCGGCTGTAGTGGTTAACGATGGATATCACTCGGTATTCCCACCCGATGTACATGCTGTATTCGATCATGGTAAGCGGGCAGTATCCAATTTCCCGATAGCAACCGGAGAATATTACAAACAGGATTATTCGGCAGGAGTGGATATTTCCAAATACAAGAATATCCCTGTACCTACTTCGTATATGGCCATACAGTCTAAGTTCGACTTTGTTGGCGGATACGAAGAAGATGTGAAAGCCGGATTGCTGCACGTAGCCAATCATCATGTGTCGCCCGGTAAAAAACAATGGACATGGGGCAATGGCGACTTTGGTATTGCATGGGACAGAAACCTTACAGACGAAGACGGCCCATACATAGAACTGATGACTGGTGTATATACCGATAATCAGCCTGATTTTACATGGCTACAACCCAACGAAGAGAAATCGTGGGTACAATACTTTATGCCTTATGCCGAAGTAGGTTATGTTAAGAATGCCAACAAAGATGCCATTGTTAACATTGATGTAAAAGGAGACAAAGCAACTATTATACTGTATACCACCTCAGCATTTAAGAACCTTCGGGTTATTTTGAAGAATGCAACAGGAAAGATTCTGGTAGATGACTATACCAACACATCTCCAGCCGAAACATATATAAAAGAAATAACAGTAGGCAATATCTTGCCCGAAGACCTGATCTTTGAGCTTTATACCGCCGAAGGCAAAGAACTGCTGACTTATAAAGCCGATAAACCGGAGATTAAACCAACTCCCGATCCTGCGAAAGCAGCAAAAGATCCTAAGGATATACCATCCATAGAGCAACTGTACCTAACAGGGCTTCATCTGGAACAGTATCGGCATGCTACCTATAATCCAATGGATTACTATATGGAAGCATTGAGCCGTGAACCCGGAGATATCCGTTGTAACAATGCAATAGGATTGTTGCTGATGCGCAAAGGGCAGTTTGTTAAAGCAGAGCCTTTTCTGCAAAGAGCCATAGAAACACAAATAGAACGCAGTCCTAACCCTTACGATGGCGAACCCCATTACAACCTGGGCTGGTGTTTAGATATGCAAGGCAAAAAAGACGAGGCCTATAAAGCCTTCTTCAAAGCCACTTGGAATGCAGCATGGCAAGACTCTGCTTACTATGCGCTGGCAAGAATTGATGCAAGCAAAGGATTATGGGAAGATGCTTTGGACAGAATAGACCGCAGCCTGATACGAAACTGGCACAACCACAAAGGCCGTCAGCTGAAAGCATCTATTTTAAGAAAGCTGGGTCGCAAAGAAGCAGCCCTGACCTTAATTGAAGAATCACTAAAGATAGATAAGTTCAACATGGGTTGCCGGTTCGAAAAGTACCTGTTAACCAATAACCCGGCCGATCTGGATGAACTGAAAACCATTATGCGTGGCGCTGTTCATCCGTACACCGAGTATGCGCTCGACTTTGCAGGAGCCGGATTGTTTGAAGAAGCCATCCAATTACTATCCTGTTGTATTACCGATGCAGATAATGTTTACCCCATGGTTTATTACACACTGGGATACTTCGCATCACAATCGGGCGATACGGCAAAGGCGAAGGAATATTATAGCAAAGCATCGAAGATGAATCCCGACAGATGTTTCCCCAACCGTATAGAGGATGTGAATATCCTACAAGATGCCATGAAGCTAAATCCTTCAGACTCATTTGCTCCTTACTATCTGGGTAACTTCTGGTATGCTTCCCGTCAGTACGACGAAGCCCGCAATTGTTGGGAACAATCTATGTGGCTAAACGAAACGTTCCCCACCGTACTACGTAATCTGGCGTTAGCCTATTACAATAAATACAACAAGAAACAGGAAGCCCGTGAACTGTTGGAAAAAGCATTCGCCTTGGATACAACCGACTCTCGTTTGTTAATGGAGTTAGACCAGTTATACAAGAAAATGGGAGATGCCCCTGCCCAACGCCTCGCTGTATTAGAGAAACATGCAGCACTGGTTGAAGAACGCGATGATCTTTGCATTGAACGCATCACCCTTTACAATCAGCTAGGCAGATATACGGAAGCTAAAGAACTGATTGCCTCATGTAAGTTCCACCCCTGGGAAGGCGGCGAAGGAAAGATTACAGGGCAATATACTATATGCCGGTTAGAGCTGGCCAAGCAAGCCATTCAGGATAAACAATACGGGGAAGCTTTACTCCTTCTCCACGAAACAGATGCGTACCCACATAATTTGGGCGAAGGTAAATTGGCAAATGCCGAAGAAAACGATGTTAATTATTACAAAGGAGTAGCTTACCGCGGTTTGGGTGATGAAGAAAAGGCAATCTTCTACTTCCAAAAAGCTACTGTAGGAACATCGGAGCCTCAACAGGCATTCTATTATAACGATCAGCAACCGGATAAAATATTCTATCAGGGCTTAGCTTGGGAAGCCCTTGGAGACACAAATAAAGCACATAGCCGTTACAACAAACTGATAGACCACGGCAAGAAACACCTCTTCGACAACTGTCGTATTGATTACTTTGCAGTATCTCTTCCCGATCTGGCCATTTGGGAAGACGATTTAAACATCCGCAACAAAATACATTGCTATTATGTTATGGCATTGGGATATAGCGGACTGGGCGAAGTAGAGGCTTCGGAAATGTATTATTCTAAGGTAAAAGAGCTTGATGTAAACAAGCAAGTTTTCAGGAAATAACAATTACTCTCATCCGAGAGTTTCTGGAGGCCAACGGCCTCAATGCAATAGCGTAGGGCAAAGCCCTACGCAAGGGATTCATTGTGCATTATGACCCCAAAAGGGGTCAACTCAACTGATATAAAGTTGACCCCGTTGGGGTCGGTGAAACGCGCACAACAATACGTAGGGCTTTGCCCTACGCTATTGAACAAAGGCCGTTGGCCTTAGACCCTAATTTTTAAACAACCCAATTAATAGTTTACCAATAATCTAAAAAAAGACCATGAGACAAAGTTATTTATTATTCCTATCCATCATGCTTTTTCTACTGATAGGTTGTAATGACAACGACACATCCTATCCCGCTTCGGATATGCCCGAAATCACAGTAGAAAGAAACGAACTGTACTCCGTACCCAATCGGAAGTTTACGATTAAAGCCAATCTGAAAGATGATTTGGGACTAAAGAGTCTGAGGATATACATCCCCGAGCTCTATCTGGATAAAGAAATTCTGTTTCCAACAGATGAATTACTAACTGAATACAAGTTGGAATATCAGTTTCTTGCTCCCGCCGATACAAAAGAAACCGAAACATACAAAGTGAACCTTACATTGACAGATGTATCGGAAAACAGCGTATCGAAAGAACTCAACCTTAAACTGGATGGTGACTTTAATGCCCCGGCACTAAGCAACATCAAGCCAATTAACGGTAGTGTTATATTTATGGCCGACGATATGAAGGTTAATGTAGCATTCAACGTAACCGATGTTACAGGTATAGACTCGGTACTGGTGTACAACAAAGAACTGGGTATCAACGAAAAGATTAAAGTTGGAGGTGGTAACACATACAGCTTTGCCAAGACGTATCCTGTTCCGGCAGAACTTAAATCGTATGATATCGCAGTTACAACAGTTGATAACTTCGTAGAACCTAACAGGGGGAAAACCACTATCAAGTTCAGTGTATCTGAAGGACTTACCGAAATGTTCCTGGCCGATGTATCGAAAGATACCGATCTAACTGCCGATGTCTTTGGAGTACCCATGTACTTCCACACGCTAGCCGATGGCGTATTTACCTTTAAATATTATGCCGATAGCGATAACAAAGAAATTTATTTCCTTGGACAGGAGGCTTCTTTTGAACCTCATTGCTTCGGAGCCATTGCCGATGGTAAACTCGAAAACAGCGATACAGCACCAGCCGTAGTACTACCAACCAAAGGATACTACCTGATAACTGTTGATCCTGCTGCCCTTACCTATACAGCAACCCCATATACTCCCGAGTCGGTGATTCATACTCCGGGTAATATTACAATATGTGGTAGTGGCTTTGTGGGTGCCGGTTGGGATTCGGCAAATACCGACTTCCTTGTTTCGGCTAATCCGGAAAATCCTTACCAGTTATACCGTGCATCCATGCCGCTTAATGGAACAGATCTTTCTATGACCATCAGTGCACCGGGATGGACTAACCCTTGGTGGAGACTTGAAACGGAAAAATAGGATTCCTTGGTGGTGGAAACCATACCTATACAGGAGCCGAAGGCACATACCGTTTTGTTATGGATACCGAACTTGAACGGGCATGGCTCATCAAGGAGTAATGAATAACTCACTAAACAAAAGAATTAACATGAAAAGCATTATTTTAACCATAACACTCTTGTTGCTACCTTTATTGGCAGCAACAGCACAAATAAAAATACAAGGTACTGTTACCGATGGTTTGAACGAACCATTAATCGGCGTAAACATACTTGAGAAAGGCACACAGAATGGAGTAATAACCGATATCAACGGACAATACACCATTACTGTTGCCGGCGAAGCATCCGAAATAACATTCTCGTACATTGCTTATAAAACTGTAACCCAACGTGTAGGACAACAAAGAACCATCAATGTAACCCTACACGACGATACCGAGATGCTCGACGAAGTAGTGGTTGTAGGTTTTGGTGTGGTGAAGAAAAGCGACCTTACCAGTTCCATAGCATCCGTAAAAGGAAGCGAACTAAAGTCTATGAGTGTAGGAAACGCCAACCAAAGTTTGCAAGGAAAAGCAGCGGGAGTTCAGATTATTAGTGCCGGTAATCCCGGCGGACAGCCCAAAGTGCTTATCCGCGGATTCTCTACAGTGTCTCTTTCTACCGATCCTTTGTATGTAGTAGACGGTGTACCCATTAGCGGAGGTATCAACTTTCTTAACCCCAATGAGATTGAAAGTATGGAAGTACTTAAAGACGCATCGGCAAGTGCTATTTACGGTAGCCGTGCATCGAATGGGGTAATTATGGTTAGTACCCGCAAAGGCAAGGAAGGCAAACCAACATTCAGCCTCGACCTGAGTTATGGATTTCAGGAAATGAAGAATCCCTATAACATGGCCGATGCACAGGAATATGCCGAAATACTAAATACTGCTGCCCTGAATGCAGGCTATCCCAAAGAATTTGATAACCCTGCCGATTACGCCGGTAAAACTACCGATTGGTGGGGAGCAGGTATCCGCAAGTACTCGCCGCAAATGAATATGAGCTTCGGTGTACAGGGAGGAACAGATAAGAGCAAGTACTCTTTCAGTCTGAATTATTACGAACAAGACTCTTTCTATAAGAAGGGAGATTACAAGAGGTTTACAGCACGCTTTACTAACGATTATGTTTTCAACAAATACATTTCGGTAGGTTATATGCTTAACCCACGTTACGAAAACTGGGGTAACCCCACCAACTGGGCCGATTTTGACCGTGTTGATCCTATCACACCTATTTATAAAGCAGCCGAAGACCTTACAGGCGAAGAAAACGAGTACAGTGTATACTCTCGTTCGCCGTCGTATGTATGGAACCCCGTAGCAACGGTACACCGCTGGAACGAGGACTACAAAAGCTATGCGCTATCAACAAGTGCGTACATCCAGATAACCCCGATCAAGAATCTTGTATTCCGTTCGCAGGGAGCTTTCGAACTGGATTCTCGCCTGTATAAAAAGTTTGCGCCCGACTTTGTGATTGATGCTGCACACGAGTTTCAAACCAATAACAAGGTAACACGCGAGCAGCCCATGTATCGCAACTGGAGTGTACAAAACACGTTAACCTACATCTTCTCACTGAAAGATAAACACAACTTTACCGCCATGTTGGGTAATACGTTAGAAGAGTGGAACACCAATACCTTTACCGGAACCAAGGAGAAAACACCCAATAACTCGGATGTTTTACAGGAACTCGATGCAGCCACAGGCAATGCAACAGCCACCGGTACATTGGCAACAACTTCGGTAATGTCGTATCTGGGTAGAATAATGTACAACTACGATAACAAGTATTATCTTACAGCTACCTATCGTGCCGACGGATCTTCTAAGTTTATGAAGAAAAACAAATGGGCATCGTTCCCATCGGCATCCTTTGCATGGCGTGTTTCGGCCGAACCATTTATGCAGAGTACCAAAGAGATTATCAACGATCTTAAGGTTCGTGTAGGTTGGGGACAAGTAGGTAATCAAAATCTGCCTGCTGCTGTTTACATGTCGAAACTGGGACAGAACTACTATCCCATTGGCGGCAATCCTCAAAACACCACTTACCCAAGTGCCATTAAGAACGAAGACATCCGTTGGGAAACTGTTGAAGACATCAATGCAGGTATCGACTTTAGTTTATTGCAAGGCAAGTTTAGCGGATCGGTTGAGTATTACGTAAAGAAAACCAAAAACATGCTCTTCCAAAAAGCATATCCAAACTACTCAGGATATCCCAGCGATGCTAAGATATGGACAAATGTAGGCTCTATGCGTTCACGTGGTTTCGACATTAGCTTGGGCTATAACGATCGTTGTGGTGATTTTGAATGGGGAGCCAGTTTCAACCTGACTACCTTCAATGTTGAAATGACAGAGTTGACCGGCGATAAAGAACCTTTGTACGGCAACAGCGAAAAAACCAAAACAATAGAAGGTGAAGCACCAGGTTTCTTCTACGGATATGTAGCCGATGGAATATTCCAGAACAAAACAGAAATAAACAGCCATACCAATAACAAAGGAGAGTTTTTGCAACCAAACGCAGTTCCGGGCGACATTCGCTTTAAGGATGTAAACGGCGACGGGTTACTAAACGCCAGCGACCGTACTAAGATTGGATCGCCATGGGCCGATGCAACGATGGGACTTAACCTGAACTTCGGTTACAAGAACTTCGATCTTATTGCTAATCTCTATGCCAGTGTAGGAAACGACTTGGTTAATCAAAACAAGAACGAACTGCACAACGCAGTAGGAAAAACCAATAAAGTAAGCGGTTTAATCAATAAAGCATGGCATGGCGAAGGTACATCGAACGATATTCCACGTTTGGCATCGAACGATAACAACCAGAATTATTCCTACTTCTCATCTTTCTATATTGAAGATGGTTCGTACTTACGGTTAAAGAATCTACAATTGGGATATACATTCAATAAGATTCCCGGACTCAATAAACTAAGAGTATATCTGTCGGCACAAAACCTGTTTACATTAACCAATTACAACGGCGTTGATCCCGAAGTATCAGGAAGCATCACAAGTTTTGGTTTTGGTGGATGGACTTATCCGGTACAAAGAACCTATGTAATGGGAGTAAATGTTAGTTTTTAAGTTTTTTGAGTTTTTGAGTTTTTAAGGATTTAAGCTTAAACTCAAAAACTCACAAACTTAAAAACTCACAAACTCACAAACTTAAAAACTTAAAAACTCAAAAACTCAAAAACTTATGAAAAAGATAATATTCTCCGCCCTGATTGTAACCATGGGACTGTTTGCCTGCGATGACTTCATCGAACACGATGAACGCGGAACCCAGAACCTCGATAATTACTTTCAAACAGCCGAAGAGTGTCAGGTGTTTGTAAACGACCTGTACCGAAGTGCGTTTATGATAAACAACTGGGAATACCAGGCCACACGCCTTGCCAACGAAACTGCTACCGACGACGCGTGGATGGGTAACACCGGACAAGATGCATCCAGCTTTCAACCGGCTGCACATTACCTTATAGCTCCCAACCGGATGGGATACCTCAGCACCGAGTTTGCAAAACGATTCGAAAATATCTCTGCTTGCAATCTGGCAATTAACAACATACCCGGTGCCCCTGTTTCCGAAGCACAAAAAGATCAATTGGTAGGCGAAGCATTGTTTATGCGTGCATACAATTACTATCACCTGGTAAATAACTTTGGTGGCGTACCCTTGATTCTTACCACCCTCTCAACAAGCGAGATGAACAAAGAACGTGTAAGTAAAGAGGAAATATATGCGCAGATTGAAAGCGACCTTAAGGCAGCCATCCCCCGTGTAAAAGCATCATACGGATCAACCGATGTAGGCCGGGTAAATAAATGGGCTTGTACTGCAATGCTGGCACGTGTAAGTTTGTTCCAAAGCAAATGGCAACAAGCCTACCACTATGCCGACACAACCATTGTTAACAGTGGCTATACACTGGAACCCAACTTTGTGAATATATGGGATGTTAACAATCACAACGGTGTAGAGTCTATATTGGAGATGCAAACTCATCCTATTACCATTTCGAGCAGTATATGGCAGGGCAACGAGCTGTGTACATTTACAGGCGCCCGTGGCGAGAAAAAAGAGAACTTCCCCAGCAATAGCACAGACGATGTGATGGACGGTTGGGGATGGGGAACCCCTACCAGCGATCTGGAAAACTGCTACATCAGTGAAAAAGATGATATACGCCGGCGTAGTACCATTACCCGCTGTGGCGAGGCAGCCTATGGAGACGAAGTAGACAATCCTACACACATCTTTGATCTGGCACAGAACAAATCGGGCCGTATTATCCGTAAGTTCTACCTTCCTGTAGCTACCCGCCGCGCATTGGAAGATAAACGTTTCCATGCTCCACTTAATGTACCCGTACTACGTTTGGCCGAGATGTATTTAACAAGAGCAGAGGCTGCTTACTATCAAAACAACTTCGATCAGGCAGCTAACGATATGGACGTTGTACGTGCAAGGGTTAATCTGGCTCCTAAAAAAGGAACAGTAACCGGCAACGACCTGTTACGTGCCATCTGGAAAGAACGCCGTATGGAACTTGCTTTCGAAGACATACGCCTGTACGACATACGTCGCCAGATTGATCCGGATACCCAAAAACCGGTGATTGCCAGCTTAATGGGGGCAAATGGTAGCTTTATACGCTACAACACAACCCAATCTACCGACGAGTACGAAACCACCAACTTGAAAGAGTTGCAGAATAAAGGTATCAACTTCGACATTAATAAGCATCTGTTATGGCCTATCCCGCAATCGGAAATAGACCGCAGTTCGGGTAAAATAACACAGAATCCCAATTACTAATGCAATAGCTTTTGTTTGGGTAGACCCGGGTGTACAACCTCTGTACACCTGGGTGTACAAGCCACTAACACCCGGGTGTACAAGGCCCGTAGACCCGGGTGTACAAAGGGTGTACACCCGGGTGTTCCCAAATAAAAGCAATAAGCATTTAAAACGAAAGCTATCGGGATACCAAACAAAAGCAATAATCAATAGAACAACAATGCACTATAAAATTAGCTCAATAGCCCTGGTAATAGTAGGAATGGTGATAACATTCACTGCTTGCGGGTCGAAAGTTAAGAATCCGCCACCACCCGTTTACACCGGAATACATACCATTAAAATAAATGCAGAGCAGGAACTACAAACCATGGATGGCTTTGGTGCATCCGATGCCTGGCGTTGCCAGATGGTAGGAAAATACTGGCCCGAAGAAAAAAAGAATGCCATAGCCGACATGCTATTCAGTAGCGAGGTCGACGAAAAAGGAAATCCCCGCGGTATAGGGCTATCCATTTGGCGCTTTTATCTCGGTGCAGGAAGCACCGAACAAGGCGAGGAAAGCGATATATACGACGAGTGGCGCCGGGGCGAATGTTTCCAGAACCCCGACGGAACATATAACTGGCAAAAACAGGAAGGACAACGCTGGTTTCTGCAAGCTGCCCGTAAGCGGGGAGTTGAAAAGTACCTTGCCTTCACCATCAGCCCACCCGTACACATGACGATTAACGGGAAAGCCTTTTCACCACAAAAAGAATACCTGAATATAAAAGAAGGAATGCTGCCCCGGTACGCCGATTTTTTGGTAGATTGCATAGAGAATCTGCAAAAAAACGAAGGCATAACCTTCAACTATCTAAGTCCGATAAACGAACCGCAATGGGATTGGATGGAGAAAGGAAACGGTAAAGCTTCGCAAGAAGGTACCCCGGCCACAAACCGGGAGCTGTACGATTTCACTTCACTGTTATCGAAAAAACTTAGCGAAAGAAAGTTGAATACAACCATCGCCCTAGGCGAAGCCGCAGTTATTAATTACCTCTATGAGGATGTAAACAACGAAACCCGCGACAATCAGGTGAGCGATTTCTGGGACCCTGCTTCTCCTCTTTGCATAGCTTCTTTGCCCAATGTTGAGCAGGTTATTACAGGTCACAGTTACTTCTCGGTATGGCCGGTGGCCGATCAGGTGGAGTATCGCCGTAAACTGAATGCCCGTATAAAACAATATCCCGGTTTAAAATACTGGCAAACCGAATACTGTATCCTTGAACAACCGGGCGAAAGCGAGTTACCCGGCGGTAGCGGAGGTAAGCGCGACTTGGGAATGCAAACTGCAATCTTTGTGGCACGTATCATCCATAACGATTTGGTGGTAGCCAATGCCTCGTCGTGGCAATGGTGGACAGCACTTACCCGTGCCGATTTTAAAGACGGTCTTATTTATCTGGACGATGGAAACGGCACCGGCAGTCAGGATACCGGATACTGTAAGTACGATGGTTTTGCACGTTCATCCAAATTAATGTGGGCGTTGGGCAATTATTCGTTCTTCATCCGGCCCGGCATGAAACGCATACAAATAGAGAACCAGAACCATGAACAGGCTGCAACAAATGTAATGGTAAGTGCCTATAAAGATACCTCAACCGGTAAACTTGTGATAGTAGCCATTAATGCAAGCGATAAAGAAACCACCTGCAAACTTGATATAGATAAGAAGTTGAAAAACAACACACTGATACCTTATATAACTTCCGAAACATCGAATCTGCAAAAAGGTACAGCAGTGAGTTTGGACGAAATGGTGATAGCGCCTAAATCTATAGTGACGTTTGTGGGAGAAATGGAGTGAATTGAGAATGTAATACAAGACAGAGGATTTTAAATTGTAATATGCCGCATGGAATTCCCCGCCCTTGAGGGGCGGGGTGGCCTTCAGGCCGGGGCGGGGAGTAAAACCACCCGCTTGGAAACTTGGCTGTGGTATTTACCCCCCTCTCCGCCCTATGGGCACCTCTCCCCTCTAGGGAGAGGAGTTCCATGCGGCATCTTTATGAAAGAATATTTATCAAAATTATATAACCAATCAATATGCCCAGATACCTCCTCCTCCTATTATTCCTGGCCTGTTGTTGCCACATGCAACCCCAAACAGCACAACGCGAGAGCATCCCCCTGAACGGGATATGGAACTTTAAGCTCGACCCCATGAACGTAAGCATACCAGTAAAAGGCAGCAACCTGGTAAGCAAGCTACCCGAAACAATTGTGCTTCCCGGCTCAACCGACCAAGCCGGGAAAGGTTACAAAACACAGGATATGACCTCCATCCGGTTGACCCGCCTCTTTGAATACAGCGGTGCTGCTTGGTATGAAAAAGACAATATCTTTGTTCCCCAAGGCTGGAGCAACAAACAACTCTCTATTTCCATACACAATGGAGAGAAAGAAGTTGTGTCTGATATGGGTACATCGGCCTACGGAGTACCTGCTTTCACCCGTTGGTATCGGAAAACCTTATCGCACAGCACCCTTACTGTTGATGCCAAAGACCAACGCGAAACAATTGGAAAACTGGTTTCATTTAAAGCCACCCGCGATGGGGGACAGGTTCGTGCAGCATCGTCCGATGCATATCCGGGCATAGAGATGGACAGGCAACTCACCCTGAAAAAGAACAAACTAACAGATGTATTCACCGCCCGCTCTACAGATAAACATACATACGATTATGTATTGATATTAACAGATAAACCTATCTTTGCAGCAACAGGGAAACCAATTACACTGAACGATGCCCCGGTTTACAACTATATAACAAAAGCAGAAACCCGAACAGCATCGGCACCCGTTAGTTGTAAAACAGGAAGTACGGAACTGATTATCCGGCTACCCGAAAACCAAACATTCGAAATCATCACCGGAGAAGCTCCGGGTATACCGCCGGGCAACGAACGGGTTAATGAGAAATATCCCACACACCTTTGTTACCCATTGATTATCCGGGTAAAGGACAAGAATATAAAAGTAGAAACCGAATGGAAATTATAAAATAAAGCTATATGAAAAAAAGTAAGATTCTCCTTGTATTAAGCATCATTGCTTCAATAGCAGTGTCGTGCACTCAACCCGCGAATGAAATCAATCTGTCCGGTCAGTGGGAAGTAGCACTCGATAGCCTCGACCGTGGCATAACCGAGAAATGGTACGAGCAAACTTTTCAGGATAAAATAACCCTTCCCGGAACCCTTTGCGATGCCGGATATGGTACTCCCTGTACCCTTGAACCAGTGATGGAGAAAGAAATATTCCTCAACCTGAAACGCAAGTACGATTATGTAGGTGTGGCTTGGTACAAAAGAGAAATAACTATTCCAACCGATTGGGCAAACTGTAATATAATTCTTACCCTTGAACGGGTGATATGGAACTCGCAGGTATGGATAAACGGCAAGAAGGTAGAAGGCTTTAACCAAAGTTTGAGCACCCCGCACTATTTCGATTTGGGCGAATACCTTGAACCAGGCAAAAGTAACATCCTTGCCATCCGTATTGATAACAGTAAGCAACACGATATCTCTGTGAGAGACCTTGCCCATGCCTATACCAACGATACACAAACCATGTGGAACGGTATTTTGGGGCAAATAGCACTAACGGTAAAGGAAAAAGCATATATTCAGGAATTACGGCTAACTCCCGATGTAGACAATGCCAAAGTAAATGTAGCCGTAAAAGTATCTTCGCCCGTATCAGGACAGATGCAGTTAACAGTAAAAAGTCCATCCGGAAAAACATTACCTGCTGTAAAAGTACAAGTTGATGGAAAGGAAACAAGCTTTGAGTATGCTATCAAAGACCCATTGTTGTGGGATGAATTCAATCCCAATATCTACGAAGCAACTGCTACATTAGAATCAGATAACGGCATTGACTCTAAGAGCGAAACCTTTGGTATGCGAAAACTAACCAACAACAATGCACTGTTACAAATAAACGGCAACAGAATATTCCTTCGCGGAACGTTAGAATGCTGTATCTTCCCATTGAAAGGCTATCCACCAACCGATAAAGCCGGATGGGAAAAGGTATTCAATGCTGCACGCGATTACGGATTAAACCATATCCGCTTCCATTCATGGTGCCCTCCTAAAGCAGCTTTTGAGGTAGCCGACCGCATGGGATTCTACCTACAAGTAGAACTTCCATTGTGGGTGTTGACTGTAGGCAAAGACGAACCAACAATGAATTTCCTCTATGATGAGGCCAACCGCATTATGAAAGAATACGGAAACCATCCGTCGTTCTGCTTCTGGAGTTTGGGTAACGAACTGCAAGGCGACTTTACTGCAATGGATAAATTACTTACCAATATAAAGGAACGCGATAACCGGCATCTGTATATGACTACTTCTTTCACCTTTGAACAGGGACATGGCGGATGGCCTGAACCAAACGATGACTTCTGGGTTACCCAGTGGACAAACAATGGTTGGGTTCGCGGTCAGGGTATATTCGATGATCAGCCGGCCGGCTTCAATATGGATTATTCTGCATCTATTCAGGGATTGCCTGTTCCGTTGATTACCCACGAAATAGGTCAGTACAGTGTATTCCCTAACCTGAAAGAGATTGATAAATACACAGGTAACCTTATGCCATTAAACTTCAAAGCCGTAGCAAAGGACCTGGAAAAGAAAGGCCGTTTGCATCTGGCAGAAGATAATTTAAAGGCAAGTGGTAAACTAGCCGTTATTCTGTATAAAGAGGAAATAGAACGGGCACTTAAAACTCCCGGTTTCAGTGGCTTCCAGTTATTGGATTTACACGACTTCCCCGGGCAAGGTACCGCGCTTGTAGGTATTATTGATGCTTTCTGGGAAAGCAAAGGATTAATTACCCCCGAAGAGTTCCGTCGTTTTTGTGCACCTGTAGTACCTTTGGTACGATTTGCAAAGGCAACTTATATGAATAATGAAACCTTTGAAGCCGCATTCGAGGTGGCTAATTTCAGCAATAGGGCAATAAGTGGCATTCAACCGGAATGGAGTTTAAGCAATCCAACCGGAACGGTTATAGCAAAAGGCGAATTAAACAAACAAGATGTAGCTATAGGAAACGGATTTAAACTAGGTAACATCTCTGTTCCGTTAAATACGGTTACTACAGCTGATAAACTAACGCTATCTGTGAAATTCAAAGGAACCGATTATCAGAACTCATGGGATTTGTGGGTATATCCGCAGGATATTCCAGCAGCAGGTAACGAAGTTTTCTATACCCAAAGCTTTGCCGAGGCAGAGAAAGCGCTTCAACAAGGTAAAAAAGTACTGCTTAATCCTAAAAAGGAGGATATCAACGGACTGGAAGGAAAGTTTGTACAGGTATTCTGGAGCCCGGTTCATTTCCCCAATCAGCCGGGAACAATGGGTGTACTTTGCGATCCGTCGCATCCGGCATTGGCACACTTCCCCACCGAAATGCACAGCAACTGGCAATGGTGGGATATCTGCAAAAATGCAAAGACAATGGAACTGGATGGCTTGAAACAGAACATGCAACCTATTATCCGTATGGTTGATAACTTCTATAAGAACCGGAATCTGGGATTGGTATTCGAGGCCAAAGCCGGAAAGGGAAAACTGTTAGTAAGCAGTTCCGATTTGTCGAGTCAATTGGAGTCTCGCCCTGTAGCCCGTCAGTTGCGTTATAGTTTGATGAAGTATATGGAATCATCGGAGTTTAATCCGCAGGAAGAAGTGTCTTTCGATGTGGTTAGGAAAGAATTACATAATGTGGGTAAGGTGAAGGAAGAAAAGAGGTCTATTTACGAATAAATATTGAAACGCTAAATACTCTTCCCTAAGATACTTTTGTATCTTCCCTGTGGCACTTTTGTATCTTGCCTGTGGCACTTTTGTATCTTGCCTATGATACTTTTGTACCACAGGCGTGATACTTTTTTCTCACAGGTAAAAAACTGTTGGTACTGTAAGTCTTTGATTACCAATTGTGTTTATTTTCTTAATACCCTGTATTATGGTTCAAGTCAGAATGTAAAGGAGGTAACCCCAAACACTCCTGTTTTACATTTAAGTATTTAAAAGCCTGTTTTGTTACATAAATAATGGTTTTTTCTTATGTTTGCACCCGAAATCTAAAAAATAGTGAATAAATAAAAAATATATTATGAAAATGAAGAAAACAATCACTACGTTTTTGGTGCTATTCGTCTCTTTTTATGCGTCGGCACAGTATTCTCGTACTTCCTATTTCATGGAAGGTGCATCACAAAGAATTCAATTAAACCCAGCATTGCGTCCAACAAAAGGATTTGTTGACATTCTGGCTATCGGAGCATTAAATGTATCGGCATCAACAAATGCTATTAGTGTAAGCGATATAACAACTTTTATTGATTCGGAAGACGAATTCTACAACCGTTCTAAAATGTATAACCGATTAAAAGAAGATAACCGTTTGAATGTAAATTTAAACACGGATATAATTTCTTTTGGTTTTTATAAAGGCAAAGGCTTTTGGAGTGCAAATATTGGTTTACGTACTGATATAGGCGCATCAATACCCAAAGGGATGTTTGAATATGCACGCGATTTCTATAACGAAGGAGTTGGAAAAACGGGCGTTTATGATATTCGTAATCAATCAGTCAACCTCAATGCATATACCGAAGTTGGTGTGGGCTATTCCAGAATTATAACTGACAAACTTACTGTAGGTGCTAAGGTAAAGTTTCTTTTAGGAATTGCTAATGCTGAGATTAAGCTTGATCAGCTTTACATCGACGAAGGTGGTACCTACACCGAGATTCGCAGTAAGGGACATATTGATGTATCTATGTCGGGTATGGACTTGGAAACTTCTATTGACGAAGACGATGGCAAGGAATATATTGATGATATTGATTTCGATAAATTTGGTTTTGCGGGCTATGGTGCAGGTTTAGATTTAGGAGCTACCTACCGCGTATTAGATAATCTTACCGTATCTGCATCTTTGCTCGATCTGGGTTTTATATCATGGAGCGCAGGTTCAACCACCAGTGGAAAAGCAGCAAAAGATTTCCGTGTAGATTATGATGGTACTGGTTATTTGGGTAGCGATGGAATATTCGATCTGGAGTTGCCGGGCTATGAAATAGTAGGCTCTAAATCGCGTACAACTTCATTGGCAGCAACTTTTGTTGTTGGTGGCGAATATGCTTTTTTGAATAATAAATTAAGTGCAGGACTCTTATCTGTAACCCGCTTTGGAAACCCAAAAACATTATCGGAAATAACCCTATCAGCAAACTATCGTCCGAAAAGTTGGTTTAATGCAACATTTAGCTACTCGTTACTTCAAAGCGGGTTAAAAACTTTTGGGTTGGGAGTAAAGGTTGGACCGTTATTCCTGGCTACAGATTATATGTATCTGGGAGACAGTACGAAGAATGCAAATGTGTATCTGGGGGTATCGGTGCCACTGGGAGGATCAAAAAATAAAAAAACAAAAGAAACCTATGAATAGAGTACAGAGGACACAGAGGAAAAAACAAACTCTGTGTCCTCTGTGTACTGTGGTGAATGTTTTTATAAATCGAAGATTTTATCTAAGTTTGTTGTCAGATTAATCGAAAAAACAATCAGATGACATTAACACCACAACAATTAGCTATTATTCAGTCTACAGGTAATATAAAGATAAATGCTGTTGCGGGATCCGGAAAAACAACAACGATAATAGAATATGCCAAAGCGCGCCCTACCAGCAGAATCCTATATCTGGCTTTCAATAAATCGGTAAAGAATGAGGCCGTTTATAAATTCAGTAATTTAGGAGTGGCTAATGTTAGGGTAGAAACAGCCCACTCATTGGCATATAGTTATGTTGTATATGGAAGAGGCTATAAGATTAAGAAAAACGGATATAAAAGTCACGAGATTGCAGAAATATTGGAGCTAACCAAGAAGATTGGTCGACTAGATGCTTACATTGTAGCTAGTCATGTAGATAAATATGCAGCCTACTTTTGTAACAGCAATAAAAATAAGGTTAGTGAACTCAATTATCTGGATATTGTTTCGGACGAAAAAGCAAGAGGTTATGTAAAGTTCCGTTATAAATTTATTCTGGAAAAAACTCGTGAGTATCTGGCTCTTATGTATAAAGGTGAAATCGAAATAACCCACGATTTTTATTTGAAGCAATTTCAATTATCATCTCCCTTACTTCCTTACGACTATATTTTATTTGATGAAGGGCAGGACGCTTCACCTGCTATGCTCGATGTGTTTTTGAAACAAGATAAGGCCATTAAAGTTATTGTGGGCGATACTCATCAACAAATATATGCCTGGAGATTTGCCGTTAACTCTATGGAGAAAGTCGATTTTCGTACTTTCGATTTATCGGTAAGTTTCCGTTTCAATCAGAATTTAGCAAACCTGGCCATGACCTATCTGGGTTGGAAATCGTATATCGGGAATCCTGTATCCATACAAATAACAGGTAAAGGCAACAATCAAGCTACCACATCGAAAGCTGTAATTGGCCGAACCAACCAAGGATTATTACTGAAAGCTATTGAATATGCCATTGAATCGGGTAAAGTAAAGAAAATATATTTTGAAGGCAATATAAATTCGTACACTTATGCTGATGAAGGTGCATCATTGTATGATATCCTTAATCTGTACTTAAACAAACCGGAACGAATCAGAGATAAATTGATTCGTGCAATGAAAAGCATGGCCGAACTGGAAGAGTATATTGATAATACAGGCGATATGCAGTTATCAATGATGGTGCACATGGTAAAAAAATACGGCAGACGAATGCCGCAGATATTGGAAGAACTAAAAGGTAAGCATGTAAGCGATGAGGATAAACATGAGGCAGAAGTAATATTCTCGACAGTACATCGCTGCAAAGGTATGGAATACGATTGTGTGGAACTCACACCAGATTTTATAAAAGAAGAGCAAATACAAGAAGCTGAGCGAGAAAATGAGGAACCTATCAGCCCTGCAAAGCTAAATGAAGAAATAAATTTGCTGTATGTGGCTGTTACCCGTGCCCAGAATTTACTTTATTTACCAGATGAGTTGATACCACTTGTAACATTACCAACCGATAACATTAAGGTATTGGGAGATGAAATTTATCGAACCGGAAACTTAACACCACTTATCCCTCAAAGACAGAGAACAATTCATAAAAAAGCATATGAGCCCTGGACTACCGAGTTAGATGATGAACTTACTATCATGTATTGCAATGGTGTAAGTGTTGCTGAAATGGCAGTACACTTTGAACGTACTAATGGGGCAATCCGGTCGAGGATTAAGAAATTGGAGTTGGAGGAGTTGTATGGATAAATTTCTTGATAAATTTTATTTGTGATTCTAGGTTATTCTGTGGAGACGCAATGCATTGCGTCTCTACTGTCAATCCCCCACATCATCTTACCCCTTAGTGTTTTAAAAAAGCTTTGATCAGCTCTTTTTACAACTTTAATCATATAATCAGCTTTTCTTATAGTCAAAATATTACTATCCTTCAAAGTCTCATTCCGGCCATCAATAGCTACTAAGAAACTGTGGTTGCGGCTTTCAATGTCTAAAGTAATTTCCCAATCATCCCGGATAACTACAGGACGAACATTTAAACTATGCGGAGCAACCGGAGTAATGGTAATTGCATTTAGTTGAGGTACTAAGATAGGGCCACCAACACTCAACGAATAAGCAGTAGAGCCTGTAGGTGTTGCCAGAATCAAACCATCTGCCTGATAAGTAATAAGATTTTCACCATTAATAGAAGTATGAATAGTGATCATTGACGAACTATCACGTTTCAATACCGCAATTTCATTTAAGGCATAAGGAGACGTTTGGAGTATTTTATTATCCTCGCACACCAATTGAATAACACTTTTTTCTTCGATAGTATAATGCTGCTGGTAAATATCGTCAATGGTCGACTCAATTTCTTCCGGCGAAACATCCGCCAGAAAACCCAATCGGCCTGTATTGATTCCCAGAATGGGGATTCCTTTTCGGCCTACCCGGTTTGCTGCTTTGAGGAAAGTACCATCGCCACCAATGCAGATTACCATATCAGCATCGAAATTGTTTTCATCAAACAATCCGGTTGCCTTTATGTTTAATTTAAGTTCAGATACCAGAAACTCATAAAAGTCTCTGGCAATAAATATTTCTGCATCCCTGCTTTCAAGTGCTTTGAGCAAGGTTCTTGTGTGAAAGGCTTTCTGAGCCTGGTAAGTATTTCCAAAAATGGCAAACCGCATATAATTTTGATTTGTGAAAATGGTAAATAAGCCTAATTTCAATCGTAAATCACATAATTCATATTACATTTGCAATGTAATTTAGTGCAAAAGTGGGATTTTTTTTGTATATATACTCCCTGGTAAAGAAAATTTTGTAATTTTGATGTGAATCTTTGATGAATATGACCAAATTAAGTGTAAACATAAACAAAGTGGCGACTTTACGCAATGCCCGTGGGGGTAATGTGCCAAATGTGGTTCAGGTAGCATTAGACTGTGAAAAGTTTGGTGCCGAAGGTATAACCGTTCATCCCAGACCCGACGAAAGACATATACGCAGAAGCGATGTGTACGAACTTCGCCCTTTGCTTAGAACCGAATTTAATATCGAAGGCTATCCCGATAAAGAGTTTATCGACCTTGTATTAAAAGTAAAACCCAATCAGGTAACATTGGTGCCCGATTTACCTGCACAAATTACATCGAATTCCGGATGGGATACTAAAAAGAATGTAGAATTGCTAACCGAAGTATTAGACATATTTAAAAGTGCCCATATCCGTACATCCGTTTTTGTAGCACCCGATAAGGAAATGATTGAATATGCTGCAAAAGCCGGAGCTGATAGGGTAGAGTTATATACCGAGCCTTACGCCACTGCTTATCCTAAAAACCCGGAAGAAGCACTGATGCCTTTTGTTGAAGCAGCAAAAATTACCCGTAGCTTAGGAATGGGATTGAATGCCGGACATGATCTGAGCCTGGAAAATCTGAACTATTTATATGTTAATATCCCCTGGTTGGACGAAGTATCCATTGGCCATGCACTGATTAGTGATGCGCTTTATCTGGGGTTAGAAAAAACTATTCAAGAATATAAAAAATGCCTAACTAAATGAATCTGTTAATCATGCTGGCCCAGGTGGGCACAAACCTAGCTGACTCCTTAGCTACTGAAAATCCGATACTAACACCGGTAACTCCCGAAAAAATGAATATGCTCGATATGGCAATAAAGGGAGGATGGATAATGATTGTACTGGCTGTACTATCGGTAATCTGCTTTTATATCTTATTCGAAAGAATCTATGTGATTCGTAAAGCCGGAAAAGAAGATCCCGACTTTATGGATCGTATTAAAGACTATATGCTTAGTGGCGAAATTAAATCGGCACTCAATTATTGTGAACGGGTAAATACCCCGTCGGCCCGGATGATTGAAAAAGGAATCAACCGTTTAGGACGTCCGGTAAACGATATTCAGGCAGCTATCGAAAATGTAGGTAACATGGAGGTAGCTAAACTGGAAAAAGGACTTACTATTATGGCAACCATCTCCGGAGGTGCTCCTATGATTGGTTTCCTTGGAACAGTAACCGGTATGGTACGCGCCTTTTACGAAATGGCCAGTGCCGGAAACAATATTGATATAACTGTTCTATCGGGTGGTATTTACGAAGCAATGATTACCACTGTAGGAGGTTTGATTGTAGGTATCATCGCCATGTTTGCCTATAACTACTTAGTAACCCTGGTTAATGGAGTAGTAAACAAAATGGAATCCAAAACAATGGCTTTCATGGATTTACTTAATGAACCGGCAAGGAAGTAATGAGTTATGAGTTTTGAGTTATGAGTTAACGATGCCGCATGATTCTTTAACTCATAACTCACCACTCATAACTCACCACTCACCACTCAATACTCAAAAAATGCTAAAACGAAGAAATAAAATATCACCTGCTTTCAGTATGGCATCAATGACGGATGTTATCTTTCTGTTGCTTATCTTCTTTATGATAACTTCAACAGTAGTATCGCCAAATGCCATCAAGGTTCTGTTACCACAAGGAAAGCAACAAACTTCGGCAAAACCGTTAACACGGGTAATTATAGACAAAGATCTTAACTATTTTGCAGCTTTCGGTAATGAGAAAGAGCAAGCGCTTGCTGAGGAAGACCTGACTTTCTTTCTTCAAAGCTCGGCTTTGAAAGAACCCGAAATGTATATTGCACTGTATGCCGACGAATCTGTTCCATACAGAGAGATTGTTAAAGTATTGAATATAGCTAACGAAAACCAGTTTAAAATGGTGTTGGCTACACGACCACCGGAGAAAAAATAATGAGAGATCAGAAAGGGAAATACATAGGAATGATCGGTGCAGTACTGGTGCATGTGGCTATTATTGCTCTTTTGCTCTTTATGGTTATCACTGCTCCCGAAAGAGAGGAGGAGAGTGGGGTACAAGTAGTAATGGGTAATGCAGAAGAAGCCTTAGGAGCAGTTGAACCTTCAACCCTTGTAGAGGTAGATGTGATATCGCAACCAAACGAAGGAGTTACTCCCGAACTTCCATCCGAACAGGATCTTATTACCCAGACCGAAGAAGAAACCGTAGTTGTTGAACCCAAGAAAACGGAAGAAAAACCCAAACCGGAGAAAACAGCTGCCGAAAAAGCAGCCGAGGCTAAACGATTGCAAGAAGAGAAAGCCGAGAAAGAAAGAAAAGCAGCAGCCGAAGCAGCCAATAAACTTGTGACAGGTGCTTTTAACAAAGGTTCGGAAATGGGTAGCCGTGGACAAACCACAGGCGAAGGTATTCAAGGCACACCAACAGGAACCCCATCAGACAATTCATCGAATGCAAAAAGTGGAGGTTCTAGTGGTTTTGATTTGGATGGACGTTCTTTATTTGGTGGTGGTAAATTACCTGTTCCGGTAGTTAACCTTCAGGAAGAAGGAAAAGTTGTAGTAAATATAACTGTTAATCCCGGAGGCTACGTGGTAGCTACCAGCATTAACAGATTAACAAATACGGTTAACCCCCAATTACGCAAAGCAGCCGAAGAAGCAGCCAAAAAAGCACGCTTCAACGCTGTGAACAGGGTAGATAACCAAATGGGGACGATTACTTATATATTTGAATTTAAATAGTTTAATCGTCTAATCGTAAATAAAAAAATTGGCTTATGAGTACTATTTATGTTTTCTTTGCTGACGGTTTCGAAGAAATCGAAGCCCTCACATCAATTGATGTTTTAAGACGCGCCAGCCTGAATGTAGAAATGGTTAGTATAACAGACAAAGAAGTTGTTATGGGCGCTCATGATGTTCCTGTTGTATGCGATTCTTTCTTTAAAGATAATGATTTTGCTGATGCAGATCTATTGTTGCTTCCTGGTGGAATGCCCGGTGCAGGTACATTATCTAATCACGAAGGTTTGAAAGCACTTGTTACAGAATTCTTTAAAGCCAATAAACCGGTAGCAGCCATCTGTGCCGCTCCTATGGTGTTTGGAAAACTTGGACTAGCTAAGGGAAAGACCGTAACCTGCTATCCCGGCTTCGAACAATATATGGAAGGCGCTAACTGTACCGGAGAAATGGTAGAAGTGGATGGCAACATTATAACAGGCAAAGGCCCGGGTGCTGCTATGGACTTCGCTTTGACTGTTGTTGATAAACTTTGTGGTAAAGAAAAGGTTGCCGAACTTGTTGAAGCAATGTGTATTAAATAATTATGATGAAATACGCTTTGATTGTTGCCGGTGGCAAAGGGTTACGCATGGGAGGAGAATTACCCAAGCAATTTATTCCCATTGGTACGGGTAAACCAGTACTGATGTACACAATCGAAGCCTTTTATCTATATAATAAGGATATTAAAATAATTCTTGTATTACCCCTTTCGCAACAGGAGTATTGGAAGGGGTTATGCAAGGAACATAATTTTGCTATTCCTCATATAATAGCCGATGGAGGCGAAACACGCTATCACTCCGTGAAAAACGGATTACAGTATGTAGATAATGATGGCTTAGTTGGTGTGCACGATGGTGTTCGTCCTTTTGTATCACAGCAGGTTATTGAAAACTGTTATACTTTAGCTGCCAAACACAAAGCTGTAGTTCCTGTTATCGGAGTTGTTGAAACAGTTCGGAAAATAGAAGATGCCGGCAGTATTACAGTAAACCGGGATCAGTACAAACTGGTTCAAACCCCGCAGGTATTCAATAGTACTCTTTTAAAGCAAGCCTACAATCAACCATATACCGATGCGTTCACCGACGATGCCTCTGTAGTAGAAGCAATAGGAATAGCCATACATCTGACGGAAGGAAACCGCGAAAACATTAAAATAACTACACCGTTTGACCTGAAAATAGCCAATGCACTATTGGAATGTTCGATTTAAGTACACGCGATATAAAATACCTCTCGGGAGTAGGGCCACAAAAAGCGGCTTTACTGAATAAGGAATTAGAAGTCTACTCCTTACACGACTTACTTTATTATTTCCCTTATAAATACGTTGACCGTAGCCGGATTTACTATGTTCACGAAATCGACGGTAATATGCCCTATATTCAGTTGAAAGGAGAAATACTGGGTTTCGAAACATTAGGCGAAGGACGTCAGCGGCGCCTGATTGCTCACTTTTCCGATGGCACCGGTGTGGTAGACCTGGTATGGTTTCAGGGAATAAAATACATTCTCAATAAATATAAAATAGGAACAAAATACATTGTTTTTGGCAAACCTACCGCATTTAATGGTAGAATCAATATTGCCCATCCTGATATAGACAATGCTTCCGAACTTTCACTATCTTCTATGGGGTTGCAACCTTATTATAATACCACCGAGAAGATGAAGCGAAGTTTCTTAAACTCGCATGCGATACAAAAAATGATGTCCACAGTTCTTCAACAGATGCAAGGACCCCTCCCGGAAACATTGTCGGACGAATTGATAGCCGAGCATCATCTGATGTCTCTTACCGAGGCTATGTGGAATATTCATTTTCCCTCTAATCCCGAAATGCTTCGGAAGGCTCAGTACCGGTTTAAGTTTGAAGAATTATTCTATATACAATTAAATATTCTGCGCTATTCGCGCGATCGCCAAAAGAAGTACCGCGGATTTGTATTTAAGTCTGTAGGAAAAATATTTAATACCTTTTACTCACAAAACCTCCCCTTTGCACTAACCAATGCCCAGAAAAGAGTGTTGAAAGAAATTCGTTACGATACAGGTTGCGGCAAACAAATGAACCGTTTGTTGCAAGGAGATGTAGGTAGCGGAAAAACCCTTGTAGCACTGATGAGTATGCTCATTGCCCTTGACAATGGCTATCAGGCTTGTATGATGGCACCTACCGAAATACTAGCCAATCAACATTTCGAAACCATCAAGGAATTTTTGTTTGGTATGGATATACGGGTTGAGTTATTAACCGGTTCCATCAAAGGGAAAAAGAGGGAAGCTATTCACAAAGGGTTGTTAACAGGCGATATTCATATACTTATCGGCACCCATGCTGTTATAGAGGATACTGTAAATTTCTCGTCTTTAGGTTTGGTAGTGGTTGATGAACAGCACCGGTTTGGCGTTGCCCAACGTGCCCGCCTGTGGATGAAAAACGTAAATCCACCGCATGTATTGGTAATGACTGCAACACCTATTCCCCGTACATTGGCCATGACAGTATATGGTGATCTGGATGTATCTGTAATAGATGAACTGCCACCCGGAAGAAAGCCAATAGAAACCCGGCATCAATTTGATAACCGCCGCGAGAGTCTTTTTCAATTTATTCATAAACAGATTGAGGCGGGGCGTCAGATATATATTGTGTACCCTTTGATAAAAGAAAGTGAAAAGATTGATCTGAAAAATCTGGAAGAAGGATACGAACTGATATCGAGTGAATTCCCCGATTATAAGATATGTAAGGTACACGGTAAAATGAAAGCTGCCGAGAAAGACGAACAAATGCAACTGTTTGTATCCGGCGAAGCCAAGATTATGGTTGCCACTACAGTAATCGAAGTAGGAGTAAATGTACCCAACGCATCTGTCATGGTAATTGAGAACGCCGAACGCTTTGGACTTTCGCAACTTCATCAGTTGCGCGGAAGGGTAGGGCGTGGTGCCGATCAATCTTACTGTATTCTTGTAACAAGCTATAAACTAACCGAGGAAACCCGCAAAAGGTTAGAGATTATGGTACGCACAAACGATGGTTTCGAAATAGCCGAAGCCGATTTGAAACTGCGAGGCCCCGGCGACCTCGAAGGAACCAAACAAAGCGGTATTGCATTCGATCTTAAGATAGCCAACATAGCCAAAGATGGACAATTGCTACAATATGTACGTGATATTGCCCAGAAGATAGTAGACAATGATCCCGATGCTACATCTCCAACCAATCAGGTATTATGGAAACAGCTGAAAGCGCTTCGGAAAACAAATGTCAACTGGGCTTCGATTAGTTGATAAAGTGAGGAGGTAAAGTGAGGTAAAGGAGGTAAAGTGAGGTAAAGTTTTCGATGCCGCATGGTACTTTATCTCCTTTATCTCCTTTACCTCACTCTACCTCCTCAATGTGAATTATTCATTTTGTTCACCGATAAAATGGAAAAAAAGTTAATAATATATGCCTTTTTTCAAATAGAAATATTATCTTTGACCGACTTTTTAAAATTAGAACAACAGTTTGAACCTTTCAATACAGGAAGATTATGATAGAAAAGACACTGGTTATTTTAAAGCCTAGTACTCTGCAAAGAGGACTGGTAGGAGAAATTACCCGTATTTTTGAACATAAAGGTCTAAGATTGGCCGGTATGAAAATGATGCAACTGAATGATGAGGTTCTAAGCGAGCACTATTCCCACCTAAAAGAAAAACCCTTTTTTCAACGAGTAAAAGATGCAATGATGGTAACACCAGTCATTGTATGCTGCTATGAAGGAGTAGATGCTATTCAGGCTGTCCGGGCTTTAGCTGGGCCAACAAACGGACGTCTGGCAGCACCGGGAACTATCCGGGGTAACTACTGTATGAGCTTTCAGGAAAATATAGTTCATACATCCGATTCGCCCGAAACCGCTGCTGTTGAATTAACCCGATTTTTTAAACCTGATGAAATATTCGATTACAAGCAGGCAACATTTGATTACCTATATGCAAGTGACGAATATTAAATGAACATGAAGCGAATGAATTTTAATTGGATTAAAACAGGACTGATTGCCGCCACGGCATTATTAAGCTTAAATTCTTTTTCACAAGACTTAATAGCACGTCAGGCACCCATCGACAAAAAACTTAAAAGTGTAGACTCACTGGCATTACACAAGCAAATATTAGCCGAACAAGCTGCTTACCCCGCCTTCGATTTATATCCCGAATGGAACAATGTTACGCTACACAACTACAGTGGAGTAACCATTCCCGAATCGCATAAAATAGACCTCACCGGCTTCTGTATGCCAACAACCAGTACACGTATTACATCAAAATTCGGACCCCGTAGAAGAAGAATGCATAATGGGTTAGACGTGAAAGTGTATGTAGGCGATACCATTGTTGCTGCTTTTGATGGTAAAGTACGTATTGTTAAAGATCAGGGACGGAAAAAAGGTTATGGCAAATATATAATTATACGTCATGCAAATGGGCTTGAAACAGTATATGGACACCTTTCCGAACAATTGGTAGAAGAAGATCAATATGTAAAAGCAGGTGAGATTATTGGCTTAGGTGGTAACACCGGACGTTCAACAGGGTCGCATCTCCATTTTGAAACCCGTTTCCTTGGAGTAGCTATTAATCCGTCATTGCTGTTCGATTTTGAAAAACAAGATATTGTAGCTGATAATTATACCTTCAATATGCGAGGAAGAGCTAAGCCAGGAGCAGGATCAGGAACATTGGTTGCCGATGGAGATGGAGTTATCAGATATCACAAAGTTAAGAGTGGCGACAGCTTATCTAAGATTGCAGCTCAAAGAGGAGTATCGGTTAGTACATTGTGTAAACTAAACCGTATTACTACACGCACAACACTCAGAATAGGACAGGTATTGCGCTGCTCATAAATGTAAAGTAATAACAATCATTATATAGAAGGTTATCCGTGTACCGGATAGCCTTTTTTTGTTTAATCTATTATCTTTTTATGATTACATTCAACAGTATGTTTGATGAAGTCAGGAAGCTTGTAGCCCTCGAAGAGTTTAGTCTCCTCACAAAACGGGTAATCGATTTAACTCTCGATACTGGCAACCTGGACTTTTATAAAGAAACAGTGAGTTTATTGGATTGGTTAGACAATAACAACAGTGTAGAAACGCAGAAAAACAAATTTACTGAGATACTGGATAAACTATACCAGGAGTTGCAGAAGAAATCCATTGTAAAGCGTGAAGAATCATTACTCACAGTTGAGAACCTGATACGCTCTTATGAAAAATCAAACTTTGCCCTTGGACCCATCAGCTTTGAAATATCCGAAGGACAAATTATTGGTTTGGTAGGCGAAAATGGAAACGGAAAAACAACACTGTTAAGGTCGCTCTGTGGTGAGTTGCAACCAACCAGTGGAAAAATCAACTATGCTTTCCCTTATAAAGATAACTATGATTTGCGTTCGAAACTAATCTATATACCACAACGCACAAATTCATGGCAAGGATCATTATTATCTAACCTGAGGTTTACCGCAGCCTCTTACGGAATAACCGGTGAGGAAAACATACTTGTAACAGAACTCATAACTGCCCGTATGGGATTAAGAAAGTTCCGTACTTACAAGTGGAAAGATTTGTCGTCGGGTTACAAAATGCGTTTCGAGCTGGCCCGTGCGCTTTTGCGTAATCCCAGATTGCTTCTGATTGATGAACCTTTGGCTAATCTTGATATATTGGCACAACAGATCGTTTTAGACGATTTTCGTGATATAGCACAGTCGCTCTATCGTCCTATAGCTGTTGTACTGAGCTCTCAGCAATTATATGAAGTAGAGAAAACATCGGATAAGGTTATATTCCTGAAAAACGGAAGTCCACAAAATGTTATTGAGGATTCCGATGTTGCATGTAGCAATGTTCGTAAACTGATAATAGAGTTCGACTCGGAGTGGAAAATCGAACAACTAAAAGAATACTTTAGTGCGTTGGGGCTCGAAAAACTACAGATGAACGGCGGAACCTATATTGCCATCTTCCCGGAAACAGTTACCCAAAATGATTTTCAGCAATATATATTGGAACAGAACATCCCAATAAGCTACTTTAGAAACATCTCAAACTCAACCCGTAGATTCTTCCTTTCGTAAAACACAGTAGTTATGATAAAAAAGATTCAAAAATATCTGTTATTGCATTACCCGCTTGTGTGGAACACTCGTTTTGTTCCAATGATGCTGATACTGTTGATAGTACATCTTGTTGTTTTTGCATTAAGCTATATTCTTACCCAGCATACCATCAGAGAATATTATAATTATTCTTTTTTGAGCAGTATGGATATAGATAATTATTTTACACTCAGTTTCCTGATCGGAGTATTGCTATTAATTGGTTGGCTTGCTTTTTATAGCCGCAATAATGGGTTAAGCTCGTTTTATCCTCGCAAAACCTCGCAATTGTATCTGGAGTGGGTAATGATATTTATTATAAGTATCGGTATATGTTGTACTCCATTAACAATGATGGGAGGGCATATTTTAAAATGGCGTTCCATGGCTTCTTTGGAAGAAATAGGTAGCGCAATTAACACATTGAATAAAGTAGATATGCTTATCTCAACACCAAGTGAAAATTCCGGGTATGATAGGTTTGACTATGATTCTGAAGATCATCAGCCTATCCCTATTCCTAAAGGTATGGATATTGAAATTGATGATTACAATAGATCTGATTTTGAATACCACTATGATTATACTAAACCAATAAAGGTTGAAGTTGAGGTTGAGATTGATGAATATGATGAAGAGTATGAGGGGTATGGGATTGAAGAATATTATACTGCTCCGGAATATCCTATAATTGTTGATGGATATATCGGTTCATCATTGTTGTTTTTCTCATACAAAAGCGATATTCATTTGGAGGTTGAAAAATGGCTTCGTGAAGGACGAAAAGATCAAATCATGGATTTGATGCTTGAAGTTGAAGCCTTGCATAAGAAACACAAACTGAATGCTCTTTTGGCTTCAGAATGGTTTGAGAGAGTTTACAACCCACCTTTCTTTCCAGTAGATCATTCTACATATATTTACAATAAGTATGTTTATGATGGCTCTTATCCATACCTCTACAAAAAAGAATTGTTAAGTGCATACGAACATGCCCGTGAAGCTTATGTGGATTTGAGAGGTGTTACGGATTATATTTTGTTCTTTTTCTGTTTTTCTTTATACTTATCGGTTGCCATATTCTCTTATAGAGTAACCAGCGGAAAATCATGGCTTATTGCTTTTATTGCTACAGGCATAATACTGTTTGTGGGAAGTTTTGTTGCAATACTCTTGGCTAATGCTGTATCTTATCCTTTGCATTATGGTGTATTTCTGGCAGCACTATTGTTTTGGATAATAACTTTTATTGTATTGTTTGCCACTATCCAAACAAAAATAGTGCGGAAGTTTCCCAAAGGGAAATCAAAGATTTATATAAATGTTCTTGTTTGGTTAGTTCCATGCATCATACCATTGTGTGTGTTTTCTATTTGGGCTTGTTCGGAACTAACTAAAGAGTATGACTTTATTGGTGATGAAGATGTTTTGAAAGGCTTTTGGATAAATTTCCCTGTAACGATTGTAGCAATGTGGTTTGTTGCGCGATTGCTGCGACAGTGGAAGAGTATTGCCGAAGAGTAAATACATTTCTAAAAACACAGAGGTACAGAGACATAAAGAATTTATTAAAACTCTGTGCCTCTGTGTTCAATATATTTATTTCAGCTCCAGTTGCACCTCCACATTTCCACGTGTTGCATTTGAATAGGGGCAAACATAATGCGCTTTCTCCATTGCTTCTTGCGCCAGTTTACGATCAATGCCAACAACTTCAACCACTAACTTTACTGCCAACATAAAACCTCCCTTATCGTTGGGGCCAATGCTAACTTCGGCTGTTACCGCTGTACGTTCGGGGCGAAGTCTCTCCTGACGCAACACCATTTCTAATGCACTACCAAAACAGGCAGAATATCCGGCTGCAAAAAGCTGCTCGGGGTTGGTTGCTCCGCCACGTCCACCCATTGATTTGGGCTTTTCTATCTTCATGTCGATGATTCCGTCGTCCGATTTCACATTTCCTTCTCTTCCACCAACAGCGGTTACAGTGGCTGTGTACAATGTTTCCATATTATAATTATTTGTATGTTACTTTTAAAGTAACGGATTGGGGTGGGAGAATGTTTTGGGAGCTATCTGAATTAATTTTGAATACTTACTTATTTAATAAAACATAAGGTTGTGATATGGGGTAAATAAAAAAGTTCTAACTTTGTTTTATTTAATGATAACCTCGACATACTATTAACTTGATACAACCTTTTAATTCAATCTCTTTATGAACAAACTAAAAGCTATTAGTTTTGCTATGTTACCTGTTGCAATGACTAACATTTCCTGTAACAGTGATCAGAAAGACGAACGTCCTAATATACTGTATATTATGACGGACGACCATTCTTTTCAAACAATCAGTGCTTATGGGCATCCTTTGTCACAGTTGGCTCCAACACCTAATATTGACCGGTTGGCCCAAAACGGAATGCTTTTCAGGCACGCCTTTGTTGAAAATTCGTTATCTACTCCCAGCCGTGCCAGTTTAATGACAGGGCTGTACAGTCACCAGAATGGGCAGCGGCAGTTAGGAAAAGGAATTGACTCTACCAAAACATTCTTTTCCGAGTTGTTGCAGCAACAAGGCTATCAAACAGGAGTAGTTGGTAAGTGGCACATGCAATGCGAGCCGAAAGGATTCGACTATTATCACATTCTATGGGATCAGGGAAATTACTATAATCCGGAATTCCGCAACAAAGAATCTAATGGTAAATACATCCGTGAAGAAGGCTATGCAACCAATCTTATAACCGACCACTCAATAGAGTTTCTGGAAAACAGAGATCCCAATAAACCTTTCTGCTTGCTGGTTCATCATAAAGCACCACACCGAAACTGGAAACCCGACTTAAAATACCTTGATTTGTACGAAAATATAGAGTTTCCTTATCCTAATACTTTTCACGATGATTACAGCACCCGCTGTGCACCCGCCCACACGCAAGATATGACCATTGATAAAACCATGACAATGGTATACGACCTGAAAGTGAATGAACTGAAAGATGTTTCGCCCTATAATAAGGAGTGGAGTGCAGACGGCATGGAGTATTTATTGAAAAGAATGACTCCGGAACAACGCGAAAAATGGGAAAACGCCTATCACCCCCGCAATGAAGCATTTATCAACGAGCAGCTCACCGGCGAGGAACTCTTAAAATGGAAATTCCAACGCTATTTAAAAGATTATCTGCGTTGTATTAAAAGTATTGACGATCAGGTAGGCCGCTTAATAGACTATCTGGAAGAGAACGGGTTGATGGATAATACCCTTGTTGTATATACTTCCGATCAAGGTTTCTATATGGGCGAGCATGGCTGGTTCGATAAGCGTTTCATGTATGAAGAATCATTCCGCACACCACTTATCATGAGTTATCCTAAAAAAATAAAAGCAGGTTTCGAAACAAAAGCCCTGGTACAAAACATTGATTATGCACCCACATTCCTATCATTAGCGGGGATTGAGAAGCCACAGGAAATGAGTGGAACCACTCTCGAACCGCTATTCGAGGGAGATGAACCCGCAAACTGGCGTACCAGCTTGTATTATCATTATTACGATTATCCGGCAATTCATAAAGTGCGTAGGCACGATGGGGTAAGAACGGAAAGATACAAACTGATTCATTTTTATGGCAAAGGAGAAATGGGTGGCGATAAAGACATTGACTGCAACGAACTATACGACCTGGCAACCGATGCACACGAATTGAACAATTTATATGGTACACCGGGATACGAGGAAATTACCACCGAACTACAAAGTATACTCGATAAATACCGGGCAGATTTAAAAGTTGATGAATTTTAGAACAGTGTTCTAAATATATTGTACTTTTGTACTCCTTTTTACTTCCATGATTGATAAAGCAACAATAGACAGGATTCTCGATGCCGCACAGATTGTAGATGTGGTATCCGAGTTTGTAACCCTTCGCAAAAGAGGGGTTAACTATACTGGTTTATGCCCATTCCATAACGAAAAAACTCCTTCGTTCAGTGTATCACCGTCAAAAGGAGTTTGCAAATGTTTTAGCTGCGGTAAAGGTGGAAATGCCGTGCACTTTATTATGGAGCACGAGCAACTTACCTATTACGAAGCACTTAAATACCTTGCCAGGAAATACAACATCGAGGTAAAAGAGAGGGAACTATCTAATGAGGAGAAGCAAGCTCAAAGTGTTCGTGAAAGTATGTTTGTTGTTAATCAGTTTGCGCTTAACTACTTTCGCGATATCCTTAAAAATCATGTCGACGGAAAGAGCATTGGTATGGCCTATTTCCGCAAGCGTGGTTTCCGCGACGATATCATTGAAAAGTTTCAGTTAGGATTCAGCACCGACAATCGGGAAGCACTATCCGGCGAAGCTATCCGAAAAGGATACCAGAAAGAATTCCTGGTCAAGACCGGACTCTGTTTTGAAACAGACGAAGGTAAACTGTACGACCGTTTTCGTGGCAGGGTTATCTTTCCGGTTCACACTTTATCCGGAAAAGTTGTTGCTTTTGGAGGTAGAATCCTGAATACCGACAACAAGAAACTTGCCAAGTATGTAAACTCACCCGAATCCGAGATATACCATAAAAGCAATGAACTTTATGGTATATTCTTTGCCAAACAAGCCATTGTTAAGCAAGACTGTTGCTTCCTGGTAGAAGGATACACCGATGTTATTTCCATGCATCAGGCAGGTATTGAGAATGTAGTTTCTTCGTCGGGTACGGCATTAACCCCCGGACAAATCCGGCTGATACACCGGTTTACCAACAATATTACTGTATTGTACGATGGTGATGTGGCAGGTATCAAAGCCTCTCTACGTGGTATCGATATGTTGTTGGAAGAAGGAATGAACATCAAGGTACTGTTGTTACCCGATGGCGAGGATCCCGACTCGTTTGCACGAAAACACAATTCAACATCCTTTAAAGAGTATATAGCTGCTAATGAAGTCGATTTTATCCGCTTCAAAACCAATCTGTTGCTGAAGGATGCCGAGAAAGATCCTATTAAAAAGGCCGAACTGATTACCGATATTGTAAAGAGTATTGCAGTTATCCCAACAGAGATTGTGCGTACTGTATATATAAAGGAGTGCAGTAAGTTATTGCGGGTAGAAGAGAAACTGCTGGTTGCCGAAGTAGCTAAGCTTATTCGGCAACAGTACGAAAAAGATAATCCCACTCCCAATACTCCGGAAACAGAAAACGCTCCTTTACCTGATCCGTCTTACGAATCGTACATTCCTGTTGGCGAAAACGAAGGAGAAGAATTCTACAAATACGAACGGCTGATTATTCAATTAATAGTGCGTCATGGCGAAATGGTAGTCTGTGCCGACGAAGATGAAGATGGTAATCAAACTGCTGTAACAGTTATTGAATATGTTGATAATGAATTGAAGCAAGACGAATTATCTTTTCATAATCCATATCACCGCCTTATTATGAATGAAGCTGTGAAGCATGTACGCGACGAAGGATTTGTTTCGGAACGTTACTTTCTGGGACATACCGATCCGGAAGTTAGCCGTATATCCGCCGATTTGATTTCGAACAGATATCAGTTAAGCAAATATCACTCTAAAACACAAAGAATTATCAGCGACGAAGAACGGCTGTACGAATTAACAGATTTGTTATTGATTAACTTTAAAGGTGCAATTGTTCGGACAGAGTTAAAACATATTACCCGCAAGCTACAAGACCCACAGGTTATGAATGATAGCGACCAATGCAAACAGCTTATGGAACGGTATATGAATTTGCACAATGTTCTAAGAGTAATTGCTCAACAAGAAGGAGATAGGGTTATACTACCTTGACGACATATTTAACTATGCCTAATCAGGTTCATAAACTCCTCACGGGTTTTTGCCTGATTAAATGCTCCGGTAAAATCGGAAGTTGTTGTAATGGCATTCTGCTTTTCTACTCCACGCATCTGCATACACATGTGTTTAGCTTCGACCACCACCATTACACCAAGTGGGTTAAGGGCATTTTGAATACACTCCTTAATTTGCAGTGTCATTCGTTCCTGTACCTGTAAGCGGTGCGAAAAGATATCTACCACACGTGCTATTTTGCTTAAGCCGGTAATGTATCCGTTGGGAATGTATGCAACATGCGCTTTACCATAAAAAGGCAACATGTGATGCTCGCAAAGAGAAAAGAAATCTATATCCTTAACAATAACCATCTGGCTGTATTCTTCCTTAAATTTTGCTGATAGCAAAACTTCATTGGGGTCCATACGATAGCCTTCGGTTAAAGTTAACATTGCTTTGGTTACCCGTTCGGGTGTTTTAAGCAAACCTTCACGCTCAACATCTTCGCCTAATAAAGATATTATACTCTTATAATGGTCTTTCAATTCTTCCATCTCTGAAAAAACAATCTCTCTCCTGATCATTTCAATTTTTATAATGTAATGGTAACTTGTTCCCTTACAATAGAAACTTCTTTGAACACTCCTGTTTTTTTCAAATCACGCATTGCTGCGTTGGCTTCTTCAATACTCCGGAAATCGCCTACCCTGCATATCCAACGTGGAGATACAAAAGTGGTGTACACTTTTATGTCAGGACGATATTCTTTCACCCTGGCTCCCAGTCTTTGAGCTTCTGCTTTTGATTCGCGCGAGTTGCTTCCTGCATACACCTGAACACGGTAACCAGTCATTTTAAAGGTACCTTGTTTTTCGGTAGTATCATACTTCAACTGCTTCCCTATCAGGTTAGCAATGGCAGGATCCTGATTTATCTTCACTCGTCCTTGTCCTGGTTCACTCTTCTCAAGACGGCTTATAATGTTGTCCTGAGCAGATGTTACTACACTAAAGGAGAAGAGAATAATTAATAAACTTAAATACTTCATGTTTTTGAGTTTTGAATTATGAGTTTTGAGTTTTGAGATAAAGAATCATGCAACACTGCAACAACTCAATACTCATAACTCAAAACTCAATACTCCTTAATTAAATCCTTCGATAACGCCTTTGAAATCGTTTACTTTCAAAGAAGCACCACCAATCAAACCACCATCAACATCGGGATTGCTGAATAATTCTTTTGCATTCGAAGGATTACAGCTACCACCATATAGTATAGACGTATTATCTGCGATTTCGTTACCGAATTTCTTTGCGATAACCGAACGAATATAAGCATGCATTTCCTGAGCCTGTGCCGAAGAAGCAGTTTTACCTGTACCAATAGCCCAAACAGGTTCGTAAGCCAATACAATTTTAGAGAAATCTTCGTCAGACAGTTCAAACAAAGAATCGGCCAACTGATTGTAAACTACTTCGTTTTGTTTTTCAGCTTCGCGTTCTTCCAACACTTCACCAATACAGAAGATAGGAGTAAGATCGTTAGCCAAAGCCAATTTTACTTTTTCTTTCAGGATTTCGGCTGTTTCGCCATAATATGCACGACGTTCAGAGTGACCAAGGATTACATATTTAGCTCCTGTTGAAGCAACCATAGCTGCCGATACTTCGCCAGTATATGCTCCCGATACTTTATCTGCACAGTTTTCTGCACCAACACCAATTTCTGTAACTTCAAGAATGGTAGCCAATGAAGCCAAATGTATAAATGGTGAACAGATTACTACATCACAATTTGGTTTTTCGTTTGCCAAAACATCTTTCAGTTCTTTTGCAAATTCAATACCTTCCTGAAATGTTTTGTTCATTTTCCAGTTTCCTGCAACAATGTTTTTTCTCATTTTTATAATTATTAAAGGGTTTGTAGTCTATTTACGATTGAAGTTTGTTTGCTGCTTCTTTCTCTTTCAATTTCGCTTTTCTTCTTCTTATCATTGGTTTAACCAACAGTATATCAATGGTTAATACAATGAAGTAAGGGATTATAAACCAAAGCAACACTATGAAAATAGTGTGGGTATCGCTCTGTTGCTTTTGTTCGCCTAGAGATATTTTATCCAGTGGGGCGGTAAGCATATATTCGTTGGGTAAACTGCTGTCGTCCCATTTATTTAATATGGTTCCTCCTTTAATCAGCATTAATCCGGGGTTGGAACGAATAATTGTTTTCAATGTTATATCATCTACCAAACAGAAAGGATATTCGGCTCCGGTTTTATCTTTCCATTGTTCTATCTCAATATCAGGCGATGAGGTGAGGCAATAAAAGCCATAACCGTTTTCAATGCTATAATCATATATTTCGTTTATCAGGTCTATGTTGCTATCGTCGGCTTGCTCAATGCGATGTGCAACCAGAAGAAAATTATAGCCTTCGTCCGTCAGTACTTCTAGTTCTATATTTTCACCGGTTTCCAAACTCAACATTGAGAAATCCTTAATAGCCGGTTCGTAGCCTTTCTTCAGAATTTTGGTTTTGGTTTCTTTAAAGGTCCAGGTACTGTCGGGGTAATTATCGAGTGTAAACTCTTCTGTTTTTCCATCCTTTTCAAGCACAAAAACGGTTTCGATAACACTTTTTTCGGCACCTTCGGGAATATTCATTTCTTCCCAGATGTTGTTTCCTATTTTATAAGGGCGGAAATCCAGAATGGGTAAACGGTTGAGGCAATATAAAGATAAAATTACGGTGAAAACAATTGTGTATAAAGATATTAGCCATTCCGACTTTTCGCTAACAAAGCGTATTATGCAATCTTTCCAGATAAAAACGGATAGGGCGGCAATCAACAAAAGTACATTCTTTCCAAAAGTTTCCCAGTTGGTCAAAATCCAGGCATCGCCAAAGCAACCGCAATCCGTAACCGGATCGGTAATTGCCAGGTAAAGCGTTAGTGGAGTCATAACCAACATAAACAACAGGATAAGCGTAGTTGTAGGTTTTTGACGTATACCAAAGAATAGAAGCACTCCTAAAACAAATTCGAGAGTAGATAACGCCACAGCAGCTACTACAGGAGCAAAAGAAGGAACCCATGCCAGCAATCCGAATGCTTGCAGATAGTCTTCTATTTTATAGGTAAATCCAAGTGGGTCAACAGCTTTAACGAACCCCGAAAAGATAAATACTCCTGCCAACAGAAAACGGCACAGATTTACCCAGATTGTTTTTAATTTATTTAGTTGTTTCGTTTTCAAACTCTAATTTTATTAACCCAAAAACCGAATAATTAATCATGTCCATATAATTGGCATCTATGCCTTCGGACACTAATGTATTTCCTGCTAAACTCTCTATTTGTTTGGTGCGATAGATTTTCATCAAAATCAAATCGGTATACGAACTTATGCGCATGCTTCGCCATGCTTCATCGTAATCATGGTTTTTGGCGAGCATTAATTCAAGTGCTTCGGCAGCATATTTATCGTACAGCGCCAATGCTTCTTCGTTGCTCATATCGGCAGCTTCGGCATAACCTAGTTCTAATTGAATCAGGCCTACAATACCATAATTTACTATGGCAATAAATTCGGAACGTACACCCTCGTCAACCTTTGTAACTCCTTTGGTTTCAATGCTTCGTATACGGTTAGCTTTAATAAAAATCTGGTCGGTTACTGATGCCGGACGCAATATACGCCACGCTGGCCCATAGTCGTGCAGCTTCTTCGAGAATAAATCACGACACAATGCTACCACATGTTCAAACTGTTGCTTAGTATCTTTCATTATATACAAAATTGACTGCAAAGGTAGTAATTATTGCAATAATGACACATATAATTCTATCCATATTTCTTAAAGTAAACAAATGCTTGGAATAAGAATAGACAAAAGATAACTTTCAACTTTCAACTAACCAAGTTCCCAGGTTACGTTCTTGCTGGTCGGTGCTCATACTAATTAACTTCCCTAACCCCACAAATTAACTCCTGCATCCACAGTAAATAACTATTTTTTCTGCACATTGAAACTTGGCTTTCTATAAACAGCCAATTAGCTTTCTATAAAGAGCTGATTGGGTTTTTATAAAGAGCCAATCGGTTGTTTATAAACAGCCCATTTTTGTTATGCACATTTAGAAGTTAGTTTATGCAGATTTAGAAGTTAAATTTGCCGCTATTAGAAGTTAATTCACTAACCGTCATCAGGGCAGGCAATAACGCATTTGGCACCCCAGATTAACAACAATTACTATACCTGCAAGCGTGGAATATATGGGGAAATTTGCTGTTGGAACGGCACACTAACAAGAACGGGTTGCATAGTATCACCATGCAACCCGTACTATCATAAGGCCATAAGGGTTTTTCAACTACTGACCTTTACTTGCTACTTTTTTGTCAAAGCTACAATTGCCGCAGCCATTGTGGCCAATGATCCTGTTGCAGAAGTTATACTCATAAGAGTGGATATATCAAATCCTTTTCGTTCTTTCTTTGAAGGTATTATGATTTCGCATCCTGGCTGAATGGCATGAGAATCATAGTTTTTGATTTTAGATACCGTGCCATTCATATATACTGCATATGCTTTGCTCTTCTTAGCACGATGTCCATATCCCCCTGCTTGATTTACATAATAACTTAACTTCTCACCTTTCTTAAAGAACACTGTATTAGGATACATTACTACCCCACTAATACGTACAGTACTTATAAATTCTGGTATTACTAATTTGTCGCCTTCTACTACTACAACGTCGTAATCCGATCCTGGATTAGCCAGTGCTTTATCTAAGTCTATACCAACTGCATAGGTATCACTTACTTTCAAAGTAGAAGCTGCAATTGAATCACTTCCCAGATTTTGCATAGCCAATTGTAGAGTGGCAGCACGTACGGTACGTTCTTCTTCACTCAGCTTACGTAACAAACGAGCTCCCTTAGGGTAGGCGTCCGGAGTTAATCCACCAGCACGGTTTACTAAGTCAGAAAGTCTTTCATTCTTTTTCTTCAAGGCATATCCTCCTTCGAAAAGCACTTCACCACTTACAGTAACCCTCCGCTGTATCTGATATCCCGGACTTCTACGAACAACAACATCATCATAAGGTTGCAAAACAAACCCAGGAGTACCATCAACTACTAATCCGTCTTTAAGTGCAAAAGTATATGTTTCTGATAAAAGTGTAGCAGGCTCCTTGCTCTTAGGATCTTTAATTCGACGAGCAACGTCAATCTGTACAGTAGAAGCTGCTTCAAGTAATCCTCCTGCTTGCAATATTAAATCTTCTAATGTGGTTTGCTCGGCGAAAGGATATTCACCCGGACGGGCTACCTCACCTGAAATAGTTAATGACCCACGATCCTGAATTTCATAAATGCTTGAAATAACCAATACATCATTGCGCATTAAAGGAATATCGGGAATGGCATTATCCATTAAAGCTTTCAAGTCAACAGGAATAATTTCCACTGTCAAATCTTCATATTCTCTGAATAATTGTGCACGGTTAAGAAAAGCATCCCCTTTTAATCCACTTGCTTTTGCTATCAATTGTTTCACAGTATTTGTAGAACCGTCTAGTTCGTACATACCATCACGAAATACAGCTCCGCGAACTTCTACACGATTTTCATAACGATCTAAGGTACTACCTATACTTACTGCATCACCATCTTCTACTTTAAAGGTCGAAAAATCAGGTCGGTCTACTATAAATATACGAAATTCGGGACCTGTTTTACGTACTACACGTATAGCATCCGAGTATGCATCACCTGTAAATCCACCGGCATATTTTAATAATGTAGAAAGTGTTTCCCCTTCCTTCATTTCATAATCCATTTCACGCTTCACCTTACCAGTTATAGTCACCAGAGTTTCGTAAGGTGGCACAATAATAAAGTCGCCTTCCATTAAACGGATATCACCAGAAAAATCACCTCTCAATATTAAATCGTAAATATCAACAGTGGCAACCCGGCGATTATTCCGCATTAACATTACATTACGTAAAGAGCCGATAGCATTTGTTCCACCAGCGCGATAAAGAGCATGAAAAACAGTAGCAAATGATGAGAGTGTATATGTTCCCGGAACAGCAACTTCTCCCATTACATTTACTTGTATAGAACGTATTTTGCCTAAAGTTAAGCGGATTTGAGATACGGCATCTGTAGCATTAATACCTGAATATATTTTCCCTAGTTCACGTTGAACATAAGCGTTAGCTTCTTTTACAGTCATACCACTGAGGTAAACGGGTCCAATATTATTTACCTGAATGTCTCCCTCTGGAGATATAACCTGACGAATGGTGGTTTCATTGGCTCCCCAAACATTTATTACAACTTCATCACCAGGCCCTAACTGATAGCTTTCAGGGGTTGCCATATTATAGTTGGGCTCAAAGGATAGCCCCCTGCTCCTGAATATATTACTACCAAACCGATGTTTTTTATCAGGATCTGCAACCTCTGTAGCTATTAAATCTAATGAGCCTTCAGTTAAATCATCTGCGGAATCATGCAGTCTCTCGCGTTGTTGTCCTTCAACTGATTGATCTATTGTAGAACCATCATTTAACTTGCCTTCTTCGTAATTTTTCTTAATTCGTTCGCCTTGTTCCCGTGTTACGCCACGGGCTTGCAATTCAAGGCCTAGTTGCTTTTCCGACTTGCCTGACTTTTTCCCATCTTTAATATATTGGATTACTTGAGAATCAGACATCTGGGCCATAGAGAAAGTTATGGAGGCAAATGTCATCAAAAAGAAAAATAGAATTCTATACATACCTTTAGTTATATTGGACTTAAAGCCGCAAAATTAACCTTATTGTTTAAGAATACAAAAGAATGAAGAAAAAAAAGAAGAAGAAAAGGAGTTTTGAGTTATGAGTAGTGAGTTTTGAGTTTTACTATGCAGCACTACTCAAAACTCACTACTCATAACTCATAACTCAAAACTCCTTCATCTAAATACAATCTCCCTGATTACCTCGGCTCCGACTTTTCTATTCAAACTTTTCACCAAAAGTTCTCTGCCCATCATCAGCTCCTGACGCAAAGAAGCCGAAGTGAGGTGCACAAACAAGGTTTGATTACGTATATATAACTCTTTTGTATAGGCAGCAATAGTAGAGCCAAGTACTTCTTCCCAGGAGTTTAGAAGACGTTGCTCATTCAGTGGTCCTTCCAAACATTCCTGCCTCAGGTATTTACGGATAAGCATTCCAATAGATTCTGCGTCATTCCTTTTCATAAGTATCTTTTTTCATTTCACATACATTGCCACGAATAACTTCAAATACCTTATGGTCGCTGTTTACCTTCTGCAGTATTTTATCCAGATGCTCACGATTGGTATCGGTGATAAATATCTGACCAAAACGATCGCCTGCTACCAACTTCACTATTTCCTCCACACGCGAAGCATCCAGTTTATCAAAAATATCGTCTAATAATAATAACGGAGTAACACCTGTACGTTTCAGAAAATCGTATTGAGCAAGTTTAAGTGCTACCAGATAAGTTTTATTCTGCCCCTGCGATCCTTCTTTTTTAATAGGGAATTCGCCTAACAACATTGTAAGGTCATCTTTATGAATGCCACGCAATGAATGCCCCATTATTTTATCGCGCATCCGGCTTTCTTTCAAAACATCGAGCAAGGAAGCTTCACGAGCATGCGATGTATATATTAAACCAACTTCTTCTTTACCTTGTGATATAATTGAATAGAAATTTTGGAAGATAGGAATAAACTCCTCGATGAATGCTTCTCGTTTTTGATATACAACAGCTCCTGCTTGGGCCATCATTTCTTCCCAAACTAAGAAGAGTTCCTCATCAACAGGTTGCTCATTTTTCAATAAGATGTTACGTTGCTGCAAAGCTTTATTGTATCGCATTAAGGCATCCAGATATTCGCGGTCATATTGCGAAATTACCACATCCATGAATTTCCGGCGTTCCTCGCTCCCACCCGCAATTAAATCGGAATCGGCAGGCGAAACCATTACTAAAGGAAGAAAACCAATATGATCGGCCAAACGAGAATATTCCTTTTTATTCCGTTTGAATTGTTTCTTCTGTTTTCGCTTCATTCCGCAATAGATTTCCTCTGGCGAACCATCTGTTTCATAGAAACCCTGAATTACAAAGAAATCCTGTTCGTGTTTTATATTTTGCGAGTCAATAGGATTTCCTGCACTCTTACAGAACGACAGAAAATAAATAGCATCTAACAGATTGGTTTTCCCCATTCCGTTCTGCCCGAAAAAGCAATTCAGCTTGCTGGAAAAAGCAAGATCAGCTTCTTCCAGATTCTTATAATTAAGGATGGATATACGATTCAATATCATGAAGGCAAAAGTACAAAGAGAATTTTGAATTAGGAAAATAAAGGGGATAATATTAGTAGCTAGTAGCTAGTAGTAAGTAGCTAGTAGCCAGTAGTAAGTAGTAAGAATCCATGCGGCATCGTATTCTAGCTACTAGCTACTTACTACTAGCTACTAATAAAATATTTCCTTCAAAATTTCATTTATATGTATAAATCAACTACTTTTGCTGACCGAAATACACAATTCGTAAAATAACAAAAGAATATATAGACAAAAATGGCAAATCAAAAAGACCACAAGGAACAATTAAATGTGGAAGACGCACTAACACAGTCGGAGGCATTTATCATTAAAAACAAGAACTTAATTATTGGTGTTGTTGCAGCAATTGTAATTGTTGTGGCCGGTGTTCTTATATATAAGAATATGTATGCCGAACCACGGGAAGCAAAAGCTCAAAGCGCACTTGTTGGTGCTCAAAGTTATTTCGAAGCAGACGCTTTTGAACAAGCATTAAATGGTGACAGTATTTCAACCGAAGGATTTTTGGAAGTTGCTGAACAATTCAGCGGAACCAAAGCTGCAAATCTGGCAAGAGCTTATGCAGGTATCTGCTATATGAGATTAGGCAAGCACGAAAATGCAGTGAAAGAACTCGATAAATTCAATGGTAACGACTTTATGGTAAGTCCTGCTATTTTGGGAGCCATTGGTAATAGCTATGCCGAATTGAATCAGTTGGATAAAGCTTCTTCATACTTAATTAAAGCAGCCGACAATGCTGACAATAATTCATTGAGCCCTATATATCTTATTCAGGCTGGTGATATATTAGTAAAGCAAGGCAAATATGATGATGCTGTAAAAGCTTACACTAAAATTAAAGAAAAATACTTCCAGTCATTCCAGGCAATGGATATTGATAAGTATATCGAAAGAGCAAAACTGCTTAAATAAGTTATAAATAGAAAGTTGAAAATTGAAAGTTACCATGCGGATGCAGGTAGTATTGCTTTCAATTTTCAACTTTTTTTAATTCTCAATTTTCAATTCTCAATTCTCAATTTTAATTATGGCAACTGCTTATCAAAACCTATCAGAATACGACTTCAATTCGGTACCAAGTACCGAGGATATGAGATTCGGCATTGTAGTATCCGAATGGAATTTTGCTATAACAGGTAAATTACTGAATGGCGCAGTAGAAACATTAAAAAAACATGGAGTGAAGGATGAAGATATCCTGATTAAAACTGTTCCGGGAAGTTTTGAATTAACCTATGCAGCCAACCAAATGGCAGAATATGCCGAAGTAGATGCAATCATTGTATTAGGTTGTGTTATTAAAGGAGATACTCCACATTTTGATTATGTTTGCATGGGAGTTACTCAAGGAGTTACTGAGATTAATGCTAACGGTGACATACCAGTAATCTTTGGACTGCTGACTACCAACACTTTAGAGCAAGCCGAAGAAAGATGCGGCGGAAAATTAGGTAATAAAGGAGACGAATGTGCAATTACTGCAATAAAAATGATAGATTTTTCTTGGAGTTTCGAAAAATAGTCGTATCTTTGCACTGCATTAGAAAAGGGGCAATTACCAGAGTGGCCAAATGGGGCAGACTGTAAATCTGCTGTCTTTCGACTTCGGTGGTTCGAATCCATCATTGCCCACTAAAGATGCGGAAGTAGCTCAGTTGATAGAGCATTAGCCTTCCAAGCTGAGGGTCGCGGGTTTGAGCCCCGTCTTCCGCTCTACAATCCCAATAATCAACAGGTTATTGGGATTTATCATTTTATACCGCTTACCATCTTTTATATGGTTTCTTCATCAACATAGAATTATAGTATCTGGAATCGCCAGTCACTTCGCGTCCCAACCATTCGGGCTTATAAAAAGCCTCGTCTAAAGAAGTTAATTCAACCTCAGCCACTACCAACCCTTCATTATCGCCATAAAATTCATCTACTTCATATGTATGTTTGCCAACTGGAATCAAATAACGGGTTTTGTCAATCAAGCCTGGTTCACATAGTTTCAATAACTCTTCTACTTCGCTAACCGGAATTTCTTTTTCCCACTCGTAACGGCTTGCACCACTTGCATCGCTAATGCCTTTAATTGTAATAAATCCTTTATCACCTTTTATTCTTACACGTACTGTTCTTTCGGGTATCGACGACAAATAGCCCTGTGTTATACGTACACTTCGTATTGCCTGCGATTTGAAATTACCTGATACCAAAAACTTACGTTCTATCTCTTGTGCCATAATTTAATATTCATATTATTTTCACTACAAAGCTCACAATGTTCAAATATAGTATAAACTAACTCAGATAACATACTTACATTTATTTCTTTATTATTTTTTCAGGGTTTGCCAAACAAAAAAGTAAGTTTGGTTGTTACTATCACAAAAGCAAAAAATAGATTCAAACAGATAATCGATTTTCTTTTTGGAAAACTTATCAACAGGTTTGCAAAAATAATCTATTGATAAACAGATACTTAAATTTAAAACTGGAAAACTTTTGTAGAATATGACCAAACAACAAATTATATTTTCAACTATTATCTCAAAGAAATGCTATACCTTTGTTGGCATATACGGTTCCAAAGTTCAGTAGGATCAAAAGGGAATCAGGTGGAAATCCTGAGCTATCCCAGTAGCTGTAAATTTCAACTAAGTTAAGAATTAAAATGGAAACATTAACCCTTTTAATTCGTAATTTATATAAGGCTATAAACAAAAATCCACTGTATACATACATTCATTAGCTTTCGGGAGAAAAGTGACAGGATATGCCCACCAGGCATCACTGTGCCATGCCCTTCCGTAAGTAAAGTAATTTCATAAAATAGGTTAAGTACAAATTGTTATGATTCAAACAGTTGTAAAGAGAGACGGACGAATTGTGGGTTTTAATGAAGAAAAGATTATGGCTGCCGTCCGTAAAGCCATGTTACACACCGAACAAGGTGAAGATGCCACATTGATCAGACGAATTACCGACTATGTTTCCTGTCAGGGTAAAGAACAAATGACTGTAGAAGAAATACAGGACATGGTAGAGGTAGAATTAATGAAGAGCTCACGCAAAGAGGTTGCCAAAGGATATATTGCATACCGCGACCAACGCAGCATTGCCCGTAAAGCTAAAACGCGGGATATGTTCCTCGAAATTATCGAAACCAAATCTAATGATGTAACCCGCGAGAACGCCAACATGAACGCAGATACTCCTGCCGGAATGATGATGAAGTTTGCCAGCGAAACCACCAAACCTTTTGTTGACGACTATCTGCTGATTCCGGAAGTGAAAGAAGCGGTTCGCCTCAATTACCTGCATATCCACGATAAAGATTATTATCCCACAAAGAGCCTTACCTGTGTACAACATCCTTTAGATAAAATACTTCAAAACGGTTTCAATGCCGGTCATGGCGAATCACGCCCGGCCAAGCGTATCGAAACAGCCAGTATGTTAGGCTGTATCTCGTTAGAGACCGCACAGAACGAAATGCATGGTGGACAATCTATCCCGGCATTCGATTTTTACCTGGCTCCTTTTGTACGGAAGAGCTTTATTGAAGAGGTAAGAGTGCTGGAACAAATTAATGCACAGAATTATAGCCATTTATATGAAATTGAAATAACCGATTATCTTCCAAAACCTCTTGATGGATTAACCGGTGACGAACGAATGGTTCAACATGCCATTAACCGCACCGTAGGCCGCGTACATCAGGCAATGGAAGCATTTATCCATAACATGAACACCATTCACTCGCGTGGTGGCAATCAGGTGGTATTTAGTTCTATTAATTACGGTACCGATACCTCGGCCGAAGGAAGATGCATTATCCGTGAATTACTAAACAGCACTTACGAAGGTGTTGGTGGTGGTGTAACGGCCATCTTCCCCATTCAGATATGGAAAAAGAAACGTGGAGTTAGTTATCTGCCCGAAGATCGTAATTATGATCTTTACAAATTGGCATGTAAGGTTAGTGCCCGTCGCTTCTTCCCCAACTTCCTGAACCTGGATGCAACCTTTAACCAACATGAAGATTGGCAGGCAGATGATCCCCGTCGATTTGAATATGAAGTTGCTACCATGGGATGCCGTACCCGTGTATTCGAAAACCGTTATGGCAAGAAAACTTCCATTGGACGCGGAAACCTTTCTTTTTCGACCCTAAATCTGGTTCGTATTGCATTAGAGTGCCGCAACGTTGAAGACGAGAAAGAGCGTATCGACTGTTTCTATAAAAAGTTGAACCAGATGTTAGAATTGGCAGCCCTTCAACTACACCGCCGTTTTGAGTTCCAGAAAACAGCAGCACCCAAGCAATTCCCTTTATTGATGTCGGTTTTGTGGGAAGGTTGCGAACAACTGGCAAACGAAAACACCATTGAAAAAGTAATCAATCAAGGAACATTGGGTATTGGTTTCATTGGTTTGGCCGAAGCATTGGTAGCCCTTATCGGCAAACATCATGGTGAGGATGAACAGGCGCAGAAACTTGGATTGGATATTATAACTTATGTGAGAAACCGTGTGAATGATTTCTCGGAACAGTATCAACACAATTATAGTGTACTTGCTACTCCAGCCGAAGGTCTTGCAGGACGTTTTACACGTTGCGACCGGAAAGATTTCGGGTCTATCGCAGGCATAACCGACAGGGAGTATTACACCAACTCAAACCATGTGCCTGTATATTACAAATGTAGTGCACACCAAAAAGCAAAGATCGAAGCACCTTATCATGATCTAACCCGTGGCGGACATATTTTCTATGTAGAGATTGATGGTGATGCCACTCATAATCCGGAAGCTATTATGACTGTGGTAGATATGATGGATAAATATAATATGGGATATTCGTCGGTTAACCACAACCGCAACCGTTGTTTAAAGTGCGGTTACGAAAATTCGAGTGCTACTATTACAGAGTGCCCTAAATGCGGAAGCAACGAAATAGACCGTTTGCAACGCATCACAGGATATCTGGTTGGTACAACCGACAGATGGAACAGTGCTAAATTAGCCGAACTTAACGACCGTGTTATTCATGAATAAGTTATCTATACTCAACATTGTACACGATACAACTGTAGATGGTCCCGGATTCCGGACGGCCATCTATTCGGCTGGGTGTGCACACCAATGCCCGGGATGTCATAATCCACAATCGTGGAACATAAATAATGGTTCACTGTATTCGGTAGATACGTTAATGGATATCATCAAGGCTGATGAGTTTGCCAATGTCACTTTTTCTGGTGGTGACCCTTTTACTCAAATAGAGGGATTTACGGAACTGGCCCGGAGAATTAAACTTGAAACCAAGAAAAGCATCTGGTGTTATACTGGCTATTTGTTTGAACAGATTGTAAAGTCGCCCCGATTATCTCAGATCCTTCCTTATGTTGATGTTATTGTTGATGGGCGGTTTGTTGATGCACTAAAAGATGAAGACCTCCGGTTCAGGGGTAGTAGTAATCAACGGATTATTGATGTGCAAAAGTCATTAAAAAAGGATATAGTGGTATCAACACAGCATTCTAATATTTTTTCATTCACCTAAAACCATAAATCATGGAAAAGAAAGTTATTGTAGCTCGTATCGAAGTTTTAAAAGGAAAAGAAAAAGATTTTTTAGCTATTGTTCCTGCTTTGATCGAAGGAACCAGAAACGAAGAAGGTAATCTGATTTATACACTTTATCAGAATCCGTTTAACGAATCCGAGTTTATCTTCTATGAAGAATATAAAGATCAGGATGCTATCAGGAAACATGGAAGCAATGCACATTTTCAAGACTTTGCAAAGAATGTGCAGCCATTGCTTGCTAAAGAAATGGATATACAAACGTTCTGAGTACCGTATAATAGTCCACAAATTCCCATCAAATAGTCCATACTTTCGCGCAAGCTATATAGCAGAGCTATCTCGGTCTATATAGCTGAGCGCCTTTGTACTATATAGCTTCGACCCTCCGTGCTATATAGCTTCATACCCTCGGTCTATATAGATGATACTTCGAATGGTACTTATGTTTTACTTTTTAGCCAAATGTCATAAGTTAAGCTACTGGTAATTAGTTTATTGTGGCAGTTATGAGACTTATGGCACTTTTTTCGTCGAAAACTTCCTGTAGCTGCTGAATAATTCTCCAACAAAAGACGCAATGCATTACGTCTCTACCCTAATTTATGGCTTAAAACACAACACATTACTTAATTCTACAAAAGAATTCATATTTTTGTGCAGGAAAAAACAAACCCAAATCAATTGAATTCTCTATGTCAGAAAAACAAACCCCATCTGCTGCATTTGCAGATACCAAACCACATTACAATATCCTCGACGGATTGCGCGGAATAGCTGCTATTACAGTAGTTTGTTTTCATATATTCGAAGCTTTTGCAACTAGTCATCTAGACCAAAAAATAAACCACGGCTACCTGGCTGTGGATTTCTTTTTTATGCTATCGGGCTTTGTTGTAGGTTATGCCTACGACGACCGTTGGAAAACCATGAAGACAAAGGATTTTCTTAAACGCAGAATTATACGTTTACAACCAATGGTTGTTATAGGAGCCATTATTGGAGCTTGTGTATTTTACTTTCAGGGATGCCCTGTATGGGATGTTTCGAAAGTTACAATAGGTGCGCTTTTAATAGCTACACTGTTGAATGCACTACTATTGCCAGCTACCCCTGGTATGGAAGTAAGAGGTTTAGGAGAGATGTATCCATTAAACGGACCTACATGGTCTTTATTCTTTGAATATATCGGTAATATTCTTTACGCATTGTTTATTCGCAAACTTTCTAATCTTTGGCTTACTGTATTAGTTATACTGGCAGGTTTCGGATTGGCTTCATTTGCCATCTTTGGACCCTACGGAGATATTTGTGCCGGATTTCAGCTGACCGGAACTGAGTTTACCGGAGGATTTTTACGTTTGCTTTTCTCTTTCTCGGCAGGTTTGCTCTTATCGCGTATCTTTAAGCCTATTAATATAAAGGGGGCTTTCTGGTTGTGTAGTTTGTTGGTGGTTATTCTTTTATCTGTTCCCCGTATTGGAGGTGCCGATCATCTTTGGATGAATGGTTTATACGAAACAGTGTGTTTTGCCTTGTTTTTCCCACTCATTGTGTATTTAGGTGCTTCGGGCAAAACCACAGATAAATATACAATTCGTATTTGTAAGTTCCTGGGTGATATATCTTATCCTTTATACATGGTACATTATCCTTTCATTTATTTGTATTATGCATGGGTTAAAAACGAAAATCTTACATTTACCGAATCTTTACCCGGAGCCATAGCTTTAGTTGTAGGAAGTATTATATTGGCCTATGCAAGCTTGAAGCTTTATGACGAACCGGTTCGCAGATATCTGACTAAAATGTTTTTGCGAAAAAAAGGATAATGAACTATGAGTATAGAATTGTCAAAGAGTCAAAAGAGATTTGCTAGAGAACTTATAGAGAAATCTCTGCAAATAGAATGCGCCCAGTTCCTTGAAAAAATAGAAACTTCCATTGTTAACAGCGAAAAAAGTACAAACCCGCATAAGGCATATCTGAATCTTTATAAAAAGGTGAAATCCTTTGATAAACACATTGCAAAACGATATAATGATTTAAGGGGATCGAAGTGTTTTTTTATACTCGTTGGACTTTTTATAGATGAAATTTTAACGCAAGAAGACTTTGATTGTTTCGATGATGAACTAAAAGAAAAGCTATTGAATACTGTTAAATTGTGGAATAACGATTCAGAATAAAATAATGGATAAAGAAGTCATTCAGTATATAGTAAACTACTTTGGTTATTTATTAACAGATCATGAACGACTAGCAATGACACACCCGGAGCATGGAGAGTCGATGTCGCCTTACGGGCAGGCATCGTGCGTAAATCTGCACCTGATTAACGAAACAACAACCCTTGCATAAATAAGGAAGCCGAACGATTAGCGGCACATTGAAAAAAAATAATCTAATTAATAATCAGTAAATTACAGTACCACCGTTTTTTTAGGCTTGGTACTTTTGTACCACGACTTTTTTTAGACTTGGTACTTTTGTACCACCAGCATGGTACAAAAGTATCTTAGGTGTGATACTTTTGTATCACAAGCGTGGCACTTTTGTACCACCGGCATGATACTGTTTAGTTTCACATCCACACTTGTAAAGTACGATTTTTTGCCAAAGAAGTTCTCCTGAAAGCACAGATACTATTTACGTACTTTTTTATCTCAATACCGTACAACGGATTATCTTCTTTCTATATACTTTTAAATATTTTTCAATCAAATACTATGTATATAAAGAAGAATAAAGGATACGATTATCTTTTAGTTGGGGCCGGACTTTTCAATGCAGTATTTGCATATTTGGCTACCAGAAACAAGAAAAAATGTCTGGTAGTAGAAAAACGGTCTCATACTGGTGGAAATCTGTATTGCGAAAACATTGAAGGCATTAATGTACACAAATATGGTGCGCATATTTTCCATACAAAAGAAAAATATATTTGGGATTTTATGAGAACTTTTTGTGCATTTAACCACTATGTTAACTCTCCATTAGCCATATATAAAGATGAGTTATATAATATGCCATTCAACATGAATACTTTCTATCAACTATGGAAAGTAAAAACTCCGGATGAAGCAATAAAAAAGATAAATTCCCAACGCTTAAAAATATCCGAAGCGCGGAACTTTGAAGAGCAAGCCCTTAAATTATGATATGGATAAAACAGTCAAAGAGTCTATTTTATTATACGAAAGAATAAACAAATGACACATACAATACTATCCATATTCCTTAAAGAACTGAAAGTAAAACACACCTGTTACTTTGCCGACAGTCATTATTTGCAAAGTCCATACAGAGATACCCTGTATGGATTATCCCGAATGCTTTTCGAATATCATATTCCGAATGCCGGAATAAAAATAGACTCAAAAGAACTAAAGAACATTGATACACCTTGTATTGCTCATGTTAAAGATAATTTTTGTGTCATCACCCAAATTAATAATCAGGTAAATTATATCCTTGATGGAAAAAAAATTAAATGTACGATTGAAGATTTTAATTCTATATGGGATGGTGTTATCTTATTGGCAGAGCCCGACGAACATTCGATAGAACCGGATTACAAACGCCATCAGTTACATGCATTTGTTGCACGGTATCAAAAAGCGGGTATTCTCTCTCTTATTATATTAGGTGTCATTTTGTATTTGCAAACAATGGTTATCTTTAAAGAGGTATTTTATGTTAATCTGGTACCCAACATTGTCGGTATACTTCTTTCATACTGGTTGGTAATAAAACAGATGAAAGGAAATAGTCAATATGGTGATAAACTTTGTTCATTAACTAAACAAGGCGACTGTAACAATATTTTAGAATCGAAAGCCGCCAAACTAATGGGCTTATTTAGTTGGAGTGAAATTGGTTTGGGTTTCTTTCTTTCAAACACCATACTTACCATCTTTTTTCCTGAGCTAATCTATTATTATATTTTTATCAATCTTTGTACCCTGCCCTATAGCTGTTGGAGCATCTGGTATCAGTATAAAATAGCCCGAAGCTGGTGTATTTTGTGTGTTGCTGTACAAATTGTATTAGTTACCATTTCCATTTTAAATATAATCGTTTTTCAACTACGTGTACCATCACTGGCTTTTCACGAACTCTTAGTTGTTTTCATTATTTATACGTTGCCCTTTCTTAGTATAAACTATATATTTCGTTTTTTTGCAAACAAAGAAGAACTAAACAATGCCATATATAAACTGAATCACTTTAAAGCAACCGACGAAGTTTTTATTCCTATTCTCAAAAGCCAACCATTCTATACTGTTGATAATATCTCAGAAGTAATATTTGGTAACCCGGATGCAAATCTTAAAATCACGGTATTAACCAATCCGCATTGTGAACCTTGTGCTATAGCCCACAAAAGAATTGACAAACTGCTTAGTGAATATGAAGATAAGTTTTGTGTTCAATACATTTTTGCTGCATTTAATGAAAGTTTACTTCAAAGCAACCGTTTCTTAATTGCTGTAGCACTTCATGAAGATCAACACACCCAAAAGAAGATATTTACCCAATGGTTCGAGAAAGAAAAGTATTTTGCTAAAGAGTACATAAAGAAGTTTGAATATGATCTAAGTTCCGAAGTTGTTGAGTCTGAACTCAGAAAACATCAAGCCTGGCGAGAAGAAAACAAAATTAATGGCACTCCAACAATACTAATCAATGGGTACAAGTTACCCGAGAATTACATCTTAGAGGATTTAATATATCTTACTGACATTAATGTTTAAAACAATATACTGTTGTAATATTTGTAGGCAACAGGAAGTTAACAAAGCTTTGTGATATTAAAAACTACAAATTAATTAAATCATTTATTCTTATGAAATTAAAAAAGATTTCGTTAAAGAAGAATCAGGATCAATTGAGTGATTCTGATATGAAGCAGATCAGGGGAGGGGCAAGTGTCTCTTCATGGTGTGGAAGTGGTCAATACTTGTATACTTGCTATACTTCGTTCCCNATTAAATCATTTATTCTTATGAAATTAAAAAAGATTTCGTTAAAGAAGAATCAGGATCAATTGAGTGATTCTGATATGAAGCAGATCAGGGGAGGGGCACATACCTCTTCGTTATGTGGTGCCAATGGTGGCAGCAGTTTTGAGTATTTATATACTTGTTACACTACATTTCCTGGTGGAACCAAATCAACAGGAAATGTATGTGCTACCGATTCTAATAATGCTAAAGCTAAAGCTATGCAATCTTTGCTTGGTAGCGGCTTTGAACATGAAGAATTTAATAAGATTAACATAAAATGCGACTAATATGAAATTTGTTATTGAGTAATATCAATAATATGAAATTACCAGAGAGTAGGTGAAATATATAGACCTACCTCTGGTTATTATAAGAAAGAAATTATCTTCAAATAACTTATTTTAAATGAAACAACTCCTCCCAATCCTTATCCTCCTTCTTGTTTCTTGCAAACAAGAGAAACCAGAAAGCAACATCCTAATATTTGAACCACAAAAAGCTACCCATGAGTTCAAACTTTCAGATTTTGTTGAAAGTATTACCTATATTCAGTTTGATTCTACTAAAATATTTGCAGGCTTTGATGAAAGGGCAGTAATTACAGATAAATTTATATTTCTAGGAACCAATATTGGAATATTCAAATATAACAAAAAAGGAGAATTTATTCAAGAGATCGGAGGTATTGGAGAGGGACCTATGGAATATGGCCAATATTATCAGATTACAAAAAGTGAATTCGAAGAAAAACTATTCATTTATAGTTATCCAGAATCAATATTAATCTATGATTTTAAAGGCAATTTTTTAAATCGTATTAAATTGGAAGTTCCTCTAGATATTTGTCAGTGCCTTCGCCAATACAATAACCATTTCTATTTCTTTAAATATATAAGTTCAGGAATCTCGCAACCTGATTTATGGATTATAATTAATGAAAACGGGGAATGGGTATCTTCGAAGAAAGATGAAAACCTTTTTTTTGATAATGACTTTGGAGATCGTCCCACTTGGAGCCCTACTGATTATAATAATTCGTCCATCTATTGGAATATGTATAATGATACTATTTATCGCATTAGCAAATCCGGAGTGGATGTGTTCGGTGTATTTGGCAATGGTAAATATCGTTTAACTCCACAAAACGGAGGCAATCCGGAGGGATGTTTAAAAATGAATTGCATAGTTGAAACGAATCGTTTTATTCTTTTTGATTGGTTTTTAATGACAGGCAAATGGACCGACAATAAAACAATCTATGATAAACAAAGTAAGATATTTAAAAACACAGATAAACCTATAATTAATGATATTGATGGAGGTATTCCTTTGCGTTTTCGTCGTTCTGTGCAGATAGATGGAAATCAATATTTGGAAACTTATATATATCCTGAAAAACTCATAGAAGCATTCTTAGCATCCGATACTCCTGAATCAAGAGCATTAGCCGAAACGATTGATGAGGAAGGAAATCCAATAATGGTTTTGTATAAATTAAAAGAATAGTAAACTGTTGTAATATTTGTAGGCAACAGGAAGTTAACAAAGCTTTGTGATATTAAAAACAACAAATTAATTAAATCATTTATTCTTATGAAATTAAAAAAGATTTCGTTAAAGAAGAATCAGGATCAATTGAGTGATTCTGATATGAAGCAGATCAGGGGAGGGGCAAGTGTCTCTTCATGGTGTGGAAGTGGTCAATACTTGTATACTTGCTATACTTCGTTCCCAAGTGGGGCTAACACCAAAGGGGATATATGTGCTTCTACTTCTAATGAAGCAAAAAGCAAGATTAAAGGCAATTTGGGAGGTAGTGGTTTTGGTGAAAAGGAACTAGAAAATATCACGATTAATTGCGAATAGCCTATTTAAATAACTAGAGAGTAGGTGATTTTTTTAGACCTACCTCTGGTTTTTAATAAAAATAGTATTTAATAACCATATTCTAATGAGGCCACTTTTAATCCTTATCCTCCTTCTTGTTTCTTGCAAGCAAGAGAAACCAGAAAGCAACATCCTGATATTTGAACCACAAAAAGCAACCCATGAGTTCAAACTATCAGATTTTGTTGAAAGTATTACCTATATTCAGTTTGACTCTACTAAAATATTTGCAGGCTTTGACGGAACTGTATTAACAGATGATTTCATATTTTTAAAAACCAATCTTGGAATATTGAAATATGATAGAACAGGGAGGTTTATTCAACAGATTGGAGGCATTGGACAAGGACCAATGGAATATAATCAAGACTATCAGATAACAAAAAGCGAGTCAGGAGAAAAACTTTTTATCCATACTTATGAGGATATAATACTAACTTATGATTTTGATGGTAATTTTTTAAATCGTATTAAAGCAAAAGTATCACTAAGTATACCTAACGTTTTTCGGCAATACAATAATCAGTTCTATTTTTTTAAAGATATTTCATCCTATGCCCCCTCACAACCAGATTTATGGCTTGTGATTGATGAAAAAGGGAAATGGGTCTCTTCAAAAAAAGACGAGAACCTCTTTTTTGAAAGTAGTTCAGGTGCAAATTATATTTGGAGTCCTACAGATTATAATAACTCATCCATCTATTGGAATATGTATAGTGATACTATTTATCGTATTAATAAATCCGGAGTGGATGCGTTCGGTGTATTTGGCAATGGTAGATATCGTTTAACTCCACAAAATGAAAGTAATCGGGATGGATGCTTAAAGATGAATTGTATAGTTGAAACAAATCGTTTCATTTTTTTCAGGTGGGCTTTCATGACAGGTGAGTGGACCTCTAATATAACAATCTATGATAAACAAAATAAAACATTCAAAAACACAGACAAACCTATTGTTAATGATATTGATGGGGGGGCTCCTTTGTTCTTTAGTCGTTCTGTACAAATAAATGGGTATCAATACTTAGGAACTTCTATGCGGCCCGAAGATCTTAAAGAGAAATTCTTGGCATCCAATACTCCTGAATCAAGAGCGTTAGCCGAAACGATTGATGAAGAAGGAAATCCGGTAATGGTTTTGTATAAATTAAAAGAACAATGAACCAACAAAAACAAGCACTCCTTCAAACCATTTTCCGCTATTTACTAATAAACTCAAGTTTCAATAACAACTCGGGATTATTGAATGGAAAAATGGGAATTGTTATTTTTCTGTGTCACTATGGGCGATACAAGAAGAGTAAACTTATTGCAAAATTCGCCGAAGAGTTGATTCGTGAAATATATAGTGAAATGCATTTAGACTATCCAATTAATTTCAAAGATGGCTTTTGCGGTATTGCCTGGGCAATAGAATATCTCATTCGGCAGGGGTTTGTTGAATCCGATCCCGATGCAATATTAGCCGAGCTTGATCAAAAAATTATAGAATGGGATGTAAGGCGCATATCAGACTATACCTTAGAGTCTGGCTTAAAAGGAGTAGCCTACTATTGCATTGCACGTTGTGGTAACAGAAACCGGTTTTCTCTTCCCGAGGATTATATTCAGGATCTATTTAACAGCTTACTGAATTCTCAAGATAAAGACGATGAAATAATTTTTCTTCTGGATGGCCTGCATAAGATTCTCCAGAAAGAAACACTACCTGCTATTTATTTTACACCTGTTTTTCTTAAAGATAAATACAAAATACCCGATAAGATAAATACAGAATCTCCCCGCGGATTAACAAATAATGGCATAGCCGGAATAGGATTACATATTTTATTGAACAATGAAAAGAAGAGTTTACATCTTTAACGGAGCCAGCCGGGCTGCTGTATATGGCATTGGTACATATATTGAGCAATTGGTGCATTGCCTCAAAAACACCATCAACTTTGAAGTGATCTATATTCATGCAGATAGCAATGAACTGTCTTTCAGTAGCGAGAATGGATACAACCAAATAACCATACCACAAGTACCTTTTACCATCAAACAAGCAAAATACTATTACAGAAACATAGCTTATCTACTAAAAGATTACATTGCAGAGGATGAAGATGTTTTGAATATTTTTCATCTCAACTTTATGACCAATCCATTGCTGGTAGATTATTTAAAGAAAATGTTCAAATGTAAAGTCATACTGGTTTCGCATTACACCAACTGGAGCTTTTCTTTACTGGGCAATGAAAAGGCTGTGAAAGAAATATTGAATAAGAAGAAAACTAAGCTGACCGTTTCCGAAAAGGAGATACTGAAAGATATTAATGAAGACAAGAAAATGATGGAGAAATGCGATAAGGTAGTCTTTGTTGCCCAACATACCCGCGATTTCTTTCAACATACTGCTCATGCCAACATTCAGCACAGCCAGATAATACACAATGCTTTAAAAGATAGCTACAAACCATTGTCCGAAACGGAAAAGATACAGATAAAAAAGAAATACTTCCTTCCGGAACATAGTCCAATAATCATCTTTGCTGGCAGATTGGATGAAGTAAAAGGAATTTCGTTTCTATTGAAAGCTTTCAGAAACGTACTGAATACCAACCTGGATGCACATCTTTTAATTGCAGGCGAAGGAGATTTTAATAAATGGATTAGCGAAATAAATGATTGCTGGACAAAAGTATCGTTTACCGGACGATTGGATAAAAAGAAATTATACGAACTATACAATATTGCCAATCTGGGAGTAATATGTTCTACACACGAAGAATTTGGTTTTGTAGCTATAGAGATGATGATGCATGGGCTTCCTATTATTGCATCGAACACCGGAGGCCTGGCAGAAATCATTGAAGATACTATTTCCGGATTAAAGATACCCATCAGAAACAAAAAAGGAGTACGAGGAATAGATACCAAATTACTAACCGAAAAAATAGAATATGTATTAAACAATCCGGCTGTTGCCACGGAATTAGGAAGTAATGCCAGGAAACGTTTCCTTGAAAACTATGAAATCAACCTTTTTAAAAAGAAAATGATACAACTTTACAATTTGGAATAGAAGGAGTTCTAACTCCCTTTAACTTCCAGCGAAGCGATAACTACTTTAACATCTAAGTTTAAATATTATGAACGGAATTTCTGTGATAATGCCAACCTATAATCAGGCAAGCTACATAAAAAGAGCAATCTTAAGTTTAATTAATCAAACATATACCAATTGGGAGTTGATTATTGTAAATGATGGTAGTACGGATAATACGGAAAATTGCATACGTTTCTTTCAAAACCATCCACAAATCAGGGTTTTAAAAAACGAAAAGAACAAAGGACTAGGATATGCCCTTAATAAAGGAATAGATCATGCCAGATATAATTACATTGCTTATCTGCCATCTGATGACTACTTCTATTTCAATCATTTAGAAACACTTATAAATAAATTAACCGAATCTGATGATATTGTTTTAGCATACACCAATGCCAGTGCAGAAAACATAGATTCTACACATATAAAGTATCAAAATGCAAATACAAACGGGGTGTTCAATGGTTATTGTTTGCAATTGGTACAAACAGCCCACAAAAAGAACAATGAAAGATGGGTTGAAAGATCGGAGTGGGTTTCTGATGATCTTTTTAAAATGTACTGGTGCAAGCTAACCAAATATGGGAATTTTGTTTATATACCACAAACAACGGCAAACTGGACTCATCACTCCAACCAGCGGCATAGAATAATCAATGAAAATGAAGGAGGCGGTATATACATTTATCATCAATACTATCAGGTAGAAGAGCCTTTGAATTTCAAAGTATCCGAACATAGGTTAATCAATGAATTTGAGTTATACAAAGATTTCAGAACATCATTTCCATCCCAAAAAGATGGTCTGAAAATTCTGATAGTAGGAGATTTAGCCTATAATGCCGAAAGAATTTATGCACTTGAAGAAGCTGGTCATAAGTTATACGCAATATGGACACAGCGTCCCAGCTTAACCTTCTCAACAGTTGGCCCTTTAGCTTTTGGAAATGTAGAAAGTTTATCTTTCGAAAACCGGGTCAATGAAATTGAAAGAGTTAAACCGGATATTATTTATGCCTTGCTCAATTGGGATGCCTTGGATACGGTTTATGATGTTTTTAAAAGCAATAACAGCAAAATTCCTTTTATTTGGCATTTCAAGGAAGGCCCTTACCTCACCATGTTAATGAACAAATGGGAAAAACTGATTGAAATGTATGAGCAGGCAGATGGTAGAATTTTTATCAATGAAGAATGTAAAGACTGGTATGAACAGTTTCTTATAACCTCAAAACCTACTTATATTCTGGATGGTGATTTACCAAAGAAAGATTATTTCACCAACAATTTCTCAACCAAATTATCCGATCAGGATGGAGAAATACATACTGTAGTTCCAGGAAGAATTGTGGGTGTTGGAATGAAGAATATAAAAACACTAGCCGACAATGGTATCCATATCCATATCTATCATGAGAATTATTTCGACAAACGGCTGCAATACAATATGGCTGCAAAACAAACAGCTCCACATCATTATCATATTCATCCAACCTGCACAGCCACAGATTGGGTAAAAGAGTTTTCGCAATATGATGCCGGATGGTTGCATTGTTTCAAAAGTAAGAACCAAGGGGTTTTAATGAATGCCAATTGGGACGATTTAAATCTCCCTGCCCGAATGAATACATTGGCAGCCGCAGGCTTACCAATGATCCAGATGAACAATAGCGAACATCTGGTAGCTATGCAATCTAAACTAAGAAAAGATAATCTGGGAATATTTTTTGAATCATTCATTGATTTGGCACAACAATTACACAACACATCTACTTTAAAAGAGATTCAAAAGAATGTTCGTGACAAACGATTTGAGTTTAGTTTCGATCATTATGTACCGGAACTGATCTCTTTTTTCAGAAAAGTAATAGAATCGAAATCAATCTAATTTAATTCCAATGCGTAATACACTATTAAAACAAATAGCCAACACCTTGTATATCAACGTACAACAAGTTAGTCAAAATGATCTTTTTACAGGGAAAATGGGGATTGCTTTATTCTTTTATGAATATGTACGCAGTGGCGGATCGTTTCATTATCATGAAGCAGCTGATAGACTAATTGAAATGATATGGGAGAACCTACCACAAACAGAGAATGAGTTATATGAGATAGTGCAAGGAATAAATTACCTGATTAGTAACAAATATATAGATGCCGATCCAGATATTCTGGAAGAGATATACGAATCTATACCATACCCCATTGAAGAGATACCCATAAAACATTTTAGTTTAGATAGAGAAGTAAGTATGAAAGAACTGGAAGAATATGTTAATCATAAGATACAGCATCTGATTTATTCAAAAGATTTAAGTCTGGATAATGGACTTGCCGGATTAGGGATGGCATTGATATGCAACAAAAGCATACCCCATTAATTACAAACAATCTCCTTAAATACCGGATTATTTTCTTAATATTGCTTCCTGAAAAAGCACATATTTATTATCTGTAATAAACCAAAATCATGAAAACACTAAAAAAAACATTGCTCTTACTAGTTTGTTTAGTTATGTGTGGCAATTTGTTTGCCCAATATACATACAAAAACCCGGTAATTCCCGGATTTTACCCCGACCCTTCGGTTTGCAGAGTAAACGATGATTATTATCTGGTAACAAGTACCTTCGAATATTTTCCCGGTGTTCCTGTATTTCACAGTAAAGATATGGTAAACTGGAAACAAATAGGCCATTGCCTCACACGCGAATCGCAATTGAAGTTACATAATATAGCACCATCAGGTGGCATATACGCCCCCACTATCCGGTATAACAACGGAACATTTTATATGGTTACTACCAATGTAAACGATAAAGGCAATTTTTATGTACACACTAAAGATCCGGCAGGCGAATGGTCGGAACCTATCTGGGTAAAACAGGGAGGCATAGATCCTACACTTTTCTTCGATAATGGTAAATGTTATTTCCTGTCTATACCCGATGGCATTCAACTATGCGAAATTGATGTGGCAACAGGTAAGCAATTATCAAACTCAAAGGTAATCTGGCGAGGTACAGGTGGCAGATATCCCGAAGCACCCCATCTGTATAAAAAGGATGGATGGTATTACCTGCTTATTGCAGAAGGTGGTACGGAATATGGGCATAAGGTAACCATTGCCCGGAGCCGTGAGCTTTATGGACCCTACGAGTCTAACCCGGCAAACCCTATTCTTACACACATCAACGAACATACACAAGGCAACGCTATACAGGGGGTTGGCCATGCCGACCTGATTGAAGGACACGATGGTTCGTGGTGGAGTGTTTTCTTGGGTTTCCGCCCACAATCTTACCTGCATCACCTGTTAGGACGTGAAACATTTCTTGCACCTGTGAGATGGGACACCAATGCCTGGCCTGTAATTAACGGCAATGGAGCAGTTACTTTGGATATGAATGTATCTCACCTTTTACCACAACACCCATGGCCAGCCGAACCTATTCGCGACGAGTTTAATAGCAGCAAATTAAATTTGAAATGGAATTATCTTCGTAATCCCAATTATAGTAATTACAGCATTACAAATGGTGCATTACGATTAAAAGGAGATGTTGTTACGCTTGACGATAACGCCAGCCCTACCTTTCTTGGCCGCCGACAACAACATATTAACTTTACAGCCTCAACGCCTGTAGATATAAAAAATATAAGCGAGGGCGATGAAGCCGGAATTACGGTGTACATGAATTCTACCGGACACTACGATATGTATGTTACACAAAAAGCAGGAAAAAGGGTTTTACAGGTAAAATACCACTTGGGAAACATTAATCACATTGAAAAAGAGATTGAAATAGACAATAACCCTTTAACACTATTTGTTACCGGATCGGCCGACTACTATGAGTTTTCGTACAAGCAAGGCAATAAAGCCAGTGGTGTGATTGCCAAAGTCAACACCCGCTTTATCAGTTCCGAAACATTGGGAGGTTTTACCGGGGTATATCTGGGGCTTTATGCTGTGTCGAAGAATAAAGCCAATCCGGTTATTGCCGATTTCAATTGGTTTGAGTACACTCATTAACCTCTAACACATACACCATTTGGGGCTCCGTTTCTACTGTCTGCTCTCCATCACCTTGACTGGTTTGTTGAACATACAAATGGAGCTCTTTCTTTTGTTTCCAAAGTTCCGTATCGTGCGATGGTTCCCAAGCATCAACAGAGAAATCGGTAAGATCACAGATTTGCCAGTTACCAGAGCCTACATTATCGGTATAAGCCATAGACACTTTGCTACCTCTTTCCTCGTCGCGGAAAATGTAATATATCTTATTGCCATCGGCTACTATCCGCGGGCGGGCAATGGGAATCATTTTTGTACCGCCACCTTTTAGCGAGAAGGGAGTTTGGCGTTCGCTCACCTGCCGGTTGTGCCATATTTCGCCATCGAACCATACAATGCGATATTGGGGTACTTCGCTATCCTGATCCCTCCAATAAGTAGCAATAAAAGGGTTGCCATCGCTATTGGCACTCATACTGGTTTGATTTATCAGTTCCGAGTTCTGCGCAATGTGGCAGGCTATTTCGGCATTCTCTTCTTTTATAGGGAGTTCATACTTTTCGCCATTGGTTTTATACCAGGTTATACCATTGTCCAACGATCGGGCATAACATAAATCATGATTGGTTTCTACATTATAAGATTCGCGCCATACCCAAGACAGGTGAATGGTTCCGCGTTCATCTACATACAGTTGCCAATATGCATTGCGTTTGTTTTCACCATCAATCAATACATCCTGCACACGGCTCCATTCTTTGTTTTCTACCGAATAGCGATTCATTACCAAGTTGCCTCGTCCCGAAGCACCCGATCGGTAAGCAAACAACAAGTCGCCATTACCAAGCAAGTAGAATTCCGGATAGGTTACCTTTTCCTCATCAACTCCGGTCATTGGTATTTTCTCTCCCAATTCCAGAGAAAGAGGAGCAACACTGCGGCAATAATTGAGTTTATTATTATGATGATCGAATGAAACATGCAGGTAGCCTTCGCCATCTATCATAAAACTGATGATGTTATGTGCATCCCGACATTTACCTTGATAGGGCGATCTTTTAATTTCCCATTTCTTTTCACCAAGTTTACGTTTACCTAATACCAGATATTCATCGGCATCGTAGTAGGCAATAAACTGCGTATCGCCAAATGTTGCCACCGAATTGTTTCTGAAAACGGTTGTGTTTACGGAAGTTCTGCTATATCCTTTTCCTACTTCTACCAGGTTTTGTTGTGAATTCTCTTTCGGGCTTTGGCACTGAAAGAGGCTAATTAAACAAATAGAGCAAACAGCTAAATGGAGTTTCATTGTTATATATGCGTTATTATTATTTCTTACGCAAAAATAAAACGGGATTGTTTCTTATGCAAGTAATGTCTTTAGTTATTCTAATTTGGTTCAAATCAGAGGGGTGTTGAAACGCTAAGTTGCGCGGAGTTACGCAGAGTTTTAGTTTTCCTGCGGCATCGAAATAAAAACTCAGCGTTACTTAGCGTAACTCAGCGTTTCAAAAACTCAGTCTCTATGAATAATCCAAGCTCGTGGTAATTTTCATTCAATTACCATATAAATCGAACATTTTTATTTAAGTTTGCATAAATAAAATTCAAGAATCATGGAACCCAGATATCCCATAGGTATACAAAGTTTCGAGAAGTTGCGTCAGGAAGGTTATGAATATGTAGACAAAACACATCATATCCGTAAACTTATTGAATTAGGTAATCCTTATTTTCTTAGTCGTCCCCGACGATTTGGGAAGAGTTTATTGCTTTCTACCATAGAAGCATACTTTCAGGGAAAGAAAGAACTTTTCCATGGATTAGCCATTGAGAAATGGGAAGCTGAGTGGAATGTTCATCCGGTGCTACATCTTGACCTCAATGCAGATCGATATGATAGCTGTGAAAATCTATTGGAGATGCTTGAGAAACAACTAAGAAGGTGGGAAGATCTTTATGAAACAGGAGGTGAAGGTATTAATCATTCCGGTCGGTTTATGACTGTGATTGAAAAGGCATACCAAAAAACCGGTCGTCGTGTTGTTGTTCTAATTGATGAGTACGACAAACCTCTTCTACGCAGTTTCCATGATGAAAAACTACAGGAACAGTTTCGTGTAATATTGACAGCGTTTTATACCGTATTAAAAAGTGCCGATCAATGGTTGCATTTTGTTCTCATTACGGGGGTTACTAAATTTGCGCAAATGGGAATTTTCAGCAATCTTAATCAATTGAAAGATATAAGCTTTGACCCACGTTTTGCCGATATTTGTGGTATGAACCGCCAGGAGATTGAGGATTGTTTTCAATCAGGACTACAGAATCTTGCAGCATGGAACAACCTGACGTATGAGGAAACAATGGAAAGATTGACGCGCCGATACGATGGTTATCATTTCAGCAGGCATAATATGATGGGCATATACAATCCTTTCAGTTTACTGAATGTATTGAGCGATGGTACTTTTGAGAATTATTGGTTTGCAAGCGGTACTCCTACTTTTTTGGTTGAGATGCTTCGTAAAACAGATTTTGACTTGCGCGAATTAGATGGTATTGAAGTTATTGCATCTTCCTTAATGGATGACCGAGCTAACATTAATAACCCCATACCAATGATTTACCAAAGCGGATATCTCACTATAAAAAGTTATGATGAACGTTTTCAAACATACACTTTGGGATTTCCTAACGAAGAAGTAAAATATGGACTTCTAAACTTTATAACACCTTTTTACACACCTGTTCCCTCACAAAACACGCCATTTTATATCGGTAAATTCACTCAGGAACTAGAAGAAAATGATATTGATGCCTTTCTTACTCGTATGAGAGCCTTCTTTGGCAGCATCCCTTACGATTTGAATGATAAGACTGAACGTCATTATCAGGTTGTTTTCTATCTCATCTTCCAGTTAATGGGACAGTTTATTGAGGCAGAAGTCCGTTCGGCAATTGGGCGAGCCGATGCAATAGTAAAAACCAATGATTATATATATGTTTTTGAATTTAAACTCAATGGAACAGCAGAGGAAGCCCTGAAACAGATTGATGAAAAGAGTTATTTAATACCGTATACCGCAGATAACCGGAAATTAGTAAAAGTTGGTGTTGAGTTTGATAAAGAAACGAGAAATATAAAAAGATATCTGATTGGTTAAAATTAAAATATGAAGCCCAGTGTTATGTCAATTAACCACAGATTAACAGATTACACGGATTAATAATCTGAAAAATTAAAATCCGCGTAATCCGCGCAATCTGTGGCTAAAAAAATCAAAACAGAAGATTATTTTTCTATTTTATCTTCTTCACCTTTTTCTTTATCCAGAAATAATAGCCTGTTATAGCAAAAACTCCACCTAGCAATGAAACAAGGCATGAAAGTATTCTGGTAGTAATACCTCCCCATGAACCAACATGAACGGAATAAATCCAACCCCTTATTTTAGCCGATTTGGGTAAATCTTTATATAACTGGGTTTCTGTTATGGTACCAGTTACCGGGTCGAAGGAGTAACGATCACTTCCTCTGGTATTTCCATACCTGGCAGTAGAAACAGTAGCCGAACCATCTTGAATGGTGATTGAATTGTACCTTGAATATTTATTTTGCAGATTAGCTAACACATCAGCCCAAAGCGTATAATCTGCGGTTTGCTTTCCACCTTTCCTTTCACCTGAACCTCTTTTGCCAGAAGTTGCTGCTGGGGCCGAAGCATGTGCTTCTGCTTGGGTACTTACCCCAAATATATTATAAAAAACATTGCGATACCAACCAAACGACCATGTTAAGCCGGTTAATGCCAAAATCAACAAAAACAACGTAACATAAAAACCACCGGAAACATGCAAATCGTACCAAAAGCGGAAAGCTCCTTTTTTTGTTTGAATCTTCAACCGGTTTTTTAATGCTTTCTTGCTGCGGGGCCACCAGATTACAATACCACTGATAAGGATTATTACGAGTATAAGCGTAGACCATCCCACAAGTGATTTACCCCAAGAGAAACCACCATCTCGCTTGTAGGTATCGAGCAACCAGCGGTGAAGGCGCATGGTTTGCATAAAAAATCCCTGTCCCTGATCTATTCCGGTTATTTGTCCGGTATAAGGATCAATAAATGCAGCTGCCTTTTTCCCCGGCAAAACCACCTGATAAGTTCGTTTGGGATTGGATGTAACACGCAAACCACTTATTTTTATGGAGTCGGGAAGCTGCTGTCGTGCCGAGCTAATGAGCTCGGCAGGCGATAGTGGTTCTCCTTTTACTTCCTTTACAAAATAGCGCGAAGAATAACACTGTTCCAGTATTTCGGTCTCGAATACCAGGATCGCTCCCGATATACAAACAATTGCTATAATAATACCGAAAGGTATTGATAACCACAGATGTATTTTAAAAAACAGCTTTCTCATTTCTGTAATAAATCTCCCCAAAACGTTACTTAATAACCTTCAACTTGCCCACAGCCGGAATTGTTTGCATATCGATAGTAGCACCTTTAGTTGCCACACCAGTAACCGGATTTATTTTGTAAATAGCTGGTCCCGAAGTTGTTTTAATCGGAACATAAATATGTCCACCCTCAACATAAGGAGAGCCAATAGCTGTAACATCAGCCGCAGCGGGTAAACCAGATAAATCAACATTCAGTTTTCCGGTTGAGCCTTTGAATATTGCTAACTGATTAGCCGTATAACCTGTTTCGCTGTAAGGTCTGTCAAACATCAATAACAGGAAATAATCGTCTGTAATGTGCCAGGTACGCATAAACGATCTTCCGCCTGCCTGCTCTTCCAGGTTGTAGTAATAATCCGGATCAAAATCATCAGCGCCCGATTTAATACGCACTACGCCGGCTGGCTTTGTGGTCTTTTGTACATCGGCTGTCATGGTTTTGGCATGACTGGGCGAAAACACATAAACATCTCCATTATCTGCCGCCCAAATCATTTGATAATACTGAGATTTAAAACGTCCACTGGCGTAGCTTATTTTATCTGTTTTAATTAGCTTTTTCGTAGTAAAGGTTTCGTCATTGTAAATAGCAACGTATGCTTCATCGGGATATTGTGTCCATTGCAGTTCATCTTTTTTATAGCTGCTACTGTTACTACCACCATCTTCGGTCTTTACCAGTTCCGGGTATATAACGTATTTTCCACCTTCGGCCTTAGTACCGTATTGGCTTAATCCCATTGGTATAGGTGCAGTATATAGTTTACTACCAACCTGCAACAGTCCTGCAAAAGTTACAAACTCGCCGTTACCCAGGTAATTCTCGGCATGTAGCACTGTTGCATTTGAACTATATTCCTGTGTTTCTACATTCAGATACGATACCAGAAAGCCTTTGGGTAGATAACCGTTTTCATCGGCAAACTCCGTACCCAGATCACCGGTTGAGGTTGTTATAATATTATTATCGTAAGTTCCATAAGTGGTGAAACGCTGAATCTCATTTGTTTTACTTCTTCGTTCAACTTTACCACTCGGGTTCAGGGTATAAGAGTAAGTTACACCTGCATTGCCTTGATTATACACCAAACCATACAGGTATTTTTCATTAAAATATACCCACTGTGTTACATTGGCCGACTCCGTTCCAATGCCTTTCGCAGTAAGACTGTTCGATTCAATATCGTCAGTAGATACCAGCCAACTTCCTATCTCGTTGCCTTCGGTATTGGTGCCTACAACAATATAGGCTTCTGTTACATCATCACCAGTATTACCTGTTTCTTTAGGATCGTCTTCACAAGATGTAAATACACATATCGCCATCAGGGCAGCTATGCTTTTAAAAAAATAATTCTTCATTTTATTTAAGTTTAAATTCGTAACTAACTCAAAGACAAACCCTCATTTTTCCATTAAACACCCTCCCGGCTTTCTGTAAGCTGAAGTCATCGTATAACTTTTCATTGGTAAAGTTTCGGCATTCAAACGAAAGGCTGTAGCGTCCCTTCCGAAAGCTATACGAAACAACAAGGTTGTGAGAGAATTGTGAGGGTACAATATCTTTTGTACTATAATCGCCAAAAGCCTCGGAACGAAGTGGGAAGTCTTTTACATACATATTATCGTACGTAACTGTTAACAGATTACCTTTTCTGCCTAAATCGTGCCAAAGAAGGGTTACATCCGAATTGGCAAACCGATAAGGTGTGTTGGGGATCCGTGCACCATACGCCGCATTCTCCTGACTGGAACCTGCACTGCTGGTTTTTACTTTACTACGTACATTTATCTGGGTAAAATTACCTCCTATACTTATCCACCGGGCAAAGCCGTAGCGTGCTGCCAGGTTGTATCCTTTCGTTTCTACACGTCCGTGGTTTGTATAACCGGCTCCGGTGTTTCCTCCACCAAGACTGGTTAGTTGGCGTACTATATAATCTTTGGTATCCCGATAAATTAAACCACCTTCAACATAAATAGAATGCTTGCCAAACGCCTCATTGTAACTTAAATTCAGGTTTACATTGTCACTGTTCTCCGGTTTAATCCCTATATCTCCGGTTTCCAGGTCTTCATCACCAAACATCTCTTCGTTAGAGGGCAGGCGATAAGCCTTTTCGTACGACAGTTTGGCTTGCAAGCCCCTAAGTATAAAGTAAGTACCAGCCGCCCCATAACCGGTTGAACTAACAGAGTTGCTTACACGTACAAAATCATCCTGATTGGTTGTGGTAGCCACAGGCCCTGCACTATATATATTGTAGTACTTTCCAAACACCGATAGGTTCCAGTTTTCATTGGGCATCAACCGGTATGATAAGCCACTGATGTTTTTAACTGTTTCTTTCGGAATAGGGTTCTTGGTGGCATTGGCTGTTAACAACGATTGGTTATTACGCTTAAAATCGGTAAGTACATGGTTGAGGGTAAACAGGTGTATTTTGTTTAAGTGGTAATTAGCAGTGAAAGTTCCGTTCCAGTTATTGTTGTCCGAACGGGTATGCTGATAAGACTGTTCGCCATAAACGCCCGATTTCTTACGACGTTTTTCACCACGCCAGTTATATTCGTAAGAAGACGTATCTACATTATTAACTATATTCTTGTTGTAATTGGCGGTTAAGGAAACATCTAATCCTTTGATAAATAAATCGCGTTTGCGATATTCAAGTGCCGGCATAACAGTATGCCCCTTACGGTGTTTATCTCCATAAACAATTTGTTGAAGAACCCCGTTTTGTATTTCTTTATACATCTGCGAGTATGTAAACGAAACCAGTAAACGGTCGGCCCATTTTTTAGCTACAACCCCTATTTTAGCTACAACAGCTTCACTATGATAAGTGTCGTGAAACCGTTTTACATGTTCTATTTCAGACTCATCGGTGCTAGATCCTGTTTCGCCTATAAACTCTTTTACAGGAGTATCTATGTAATAGCTATTATCCGAGTAATTTTGAAAAGCATTTATCTCGTAAGTAAAACCATTCTTAAGTGTTTGTCCAAAGTTGATGTACGACTTATGTGTATTGAACGATCCATACGAATACGAAGCATCCAGAAACCATTTTGCCTGATTCTTTTTAGTAACGATATTGATTACTCCGCCAATGGCATCGGTACCCAACCCAACAGGAACCACACCTCGGTAAATTTCAATCCGTTCGGCATAATTCACAGGTATATTGTTCAAACCAAACGATGCACCTACCCCTTCCTGTGGCACACCATCAATAAATATTTTGATGTGCTTGCCGCTAAAGCCATCCATCATTAACTGCATATCCGACCCAACCCCACCCGACTCACGCAGTTTCATTCCGGGGGCTTGTGCCAAAGCCGAACTAAGGTTCTGGGTTGTATGCTGCAAGGCCTTTGTATCGATGGCCACTGCATTGAATGCCGAACGTTTTATACGGCTTACTCCGTTTGAGAGGATCACCACTTCATCGAGCTCTGTTGTTTCGGGAGCAATGGTTACATTTTTACGAATCCGTTCGCCTACGGTTAGTGTTACTTTTACTTCTGTTGTTTTGTAACCAATGGCAGAAACCACCAGCGTATATTCACCTGCAGGGGCTTTAATATGATAAATACCTTCGAGATTGGTAGTACTTCCATAATTGGTACTTCCATAATTGGTACCTTTCAGGTAAACGGTTGCAAAGTCAATGATTTCTTTTTCTGTAGATAATACCTTGCCCGAAATCATTGTTTCGCTCTGTTGAGCCAATGTTACTATAGGAATCAGCAAACAGGTAAGAACGAAACAAATTTTATATAATACAGTTTTCAATTTATAAAGAATTTTGTGTTGTTAAAATCTCCGCAAAGGTCTTTATAAATCGAAAGCTAATCAATCACTATGAATAGGTAAAAAGGGGAAAGGGAGTAATTATAAATGGGGAGAAGAAAAAGCGCGAAGGCGCGAAAGGGTTCTGATATTTTAACCGCAGAGTTTCGCGGATTAACGCGGAGTTTTTAAGTTCTATGCGGTATTGAATCTTGGTTCAAATCAGATAGGAATTGAATAAAAACACAGAGACACAGAAACACTGAGGCTTCGCTTTTGTCGTACGGTATAAGTAGGATGCCGCATACAGGGAATCCCTTTGGGATTCAATTTGAATAACCCCCAGTGAAGCGAAGCGACTGGTAGATAAATCACTCACTAGCATGGGAACCCGATAAGGGTTCAATTGGACATTCAACACCTTCGGCGTTGATGAGATTGAGTCTATTCTCCACCCCCAGTCGCTTCGCTTCACTGGGGGTTATTCAAATTTTACCCCAAGGGGTAATTGCTTGTGAACTCACTTTTAGTTCAACTCAGCCTCTAACTGAACCAAACAAGTATGAATAATTCAGGCTTAAACTCAGCGTACTCCGCAGTTAAAAAAGAAAAAAGCTGCCTCAAACGAATGAGACAGCTTTTTTATTGAAGTTTTGAGTGATGAGTAGTGAGTGATGAGTTATGAGTTTCCATGCGGCATCGTAACTCATTACTCAAAACTCATTACTCAAAACTCACTAAAAAGTCTTTTAAAGAATCCTGGTTTCTTTTTTGTTTCGGATAAAGTAGAAGGAATTTCGGATGTTTTTCCACTTTTAATCATTTGGTAGATCAGTCCCCAGTCGGGTACTCCACCAATGTTCCTGTCGTCGATAAACAGGTCGGTTTTTAGTTTGCGTGAGTAATCTGGGTCGCCAGGTTCCTCTTCCGGATAGTTTTTGTTGACGGCGTAAAACCGTACTCCGCGTTCTTCACACCATTTTACAGCTTCATCTAGCAGTTTGCCTTCGCGTACTGTCCATAGAATAAGCATGTGCTGATCTTTCATCAACATTTTTAATGTATCTGTTGCGAAAGGTATTTCCCGTCCAATTTCCGGATAACGGTGCTGGACAATGGTTCCGTCAAAATCTACTGCGATGAGCATGGTAAAGGAGGTAAAGTTAGGTAGAGGAGGTAAAGGAGGTAAAGTTAGGTAGAGGAAGGGAGTAAAGGTTATAAAGATTATAAAGACCATAGAGTTTTCTCTTTTTCTCTATATTCTTTATTTTCTTTATCATCTCTATTACCTTTACCTCACTCTACCTCCTTTATCTTCCTTTACAAATTAAACGTCACTCCCGCTGTAAGCATCAAGCTAACATACGGGTCTTTTTTATTCTCTATATCATAGAACTTAGGACCAATTTTGATACCCGGTTCAAAGAATAAGCTAAGTTTGGGATTTAACTTGTAGATAGCTTGCAAAGAGAAATTAAAGTCAACTGTATTTATCTTTGAGTACTTGTCACTATATTTTTTGTCTAGTGAGTAGTAGTTATAGCCAACTCCAACGAAGGTGTTCAAAAAGAAGCCTTTTGTCCAGTGATAGGTATCCATAGCTAACAAGTTGATCATCCAGTCTATGCTTGCTCCATACGACATGGCTGTGAAGTCATTTTTCATCCAGATGTTTGCAACTTCTACATTGGCACGGAATCCGGTATATCCGTTTAGCCATGTTCCTGCCGAAATTTTACCACCTAAGCTAGTGTTTGAAGAACCATTTAGTGCAATAACACTACTGGGACCACCTGAAATAAACCATTGAAGTGGTCTCTTTTCCTGAGCTGCCATATTTACTGTTAAGGCAAGTAGGAATATTAGGGTTAAATATATCTTTTTCATAATTGTTTGTTAATTAGTAGCTAGTAGCTAGTAGTTAGTAGTTAGTAGCTAGTAGTTAGTAGCTAGTAGCTAGTAGTAGTTAGTAGCTAGTAGTTAGTAGTAAGAATACCATGCGGCATGGCAACTCACTACTCATTACTCACTACTCACTACTCATTACTCAACTAAATTAAATTTTTCCTCCTGAATGTTGTGTAGCCTCTTCGTTTTGATAAAGATCTTCCATACCAGTGTATGCTTTCACTTTTACAACGGCTTTGACATTTTTTCCGCCTTTTACAACGATGTCAAATGTATATGCTTTTTCGCAGAATTTGGCGCGGTTGCGATAATACATAATGTGATTGCCGCTAACACTGGCTTTTAGTTCATATTCAACAGTATAGTATTTGGCGAAACCACCTTCTTGTGCTTCAATAATATCTTTGATGGTTGCAGCCATATTGGTAAGATCACTACCAGTAATACCAACATCTTCTAGTGCTTTTGTTGGGTTTACAGTGAATTCCCATCCTGCTTTTGCTTCCACTTTGATAGCGATATCTTTCATCGCACTGTTGTTTCCACTGTTGTCTACTTTCAGTTCGTTCTTTCCGTTTACCAGGTTGTACTCCGATTTGTTTTCAGCACCCGTATTTTTTTCAGCTTCGATGGTCAACATGTATTTAGCTTTCAGCTGTTTGGTATCAAAATGATAGTTACCATTGCTAGCTGTTACTTTGATGTTTTCTTTCTCCCAACCATCTATGGCTCTTGCTAGTCCACCTTGGCTGTATACTTCTGCATTTTCAAAATATACATTGTCGCTGGCAATGTTCATAAAGGTTACAGTCAAGTCGCTAGTGAACTCATTTTTAGTTGCTTCAACAGCAATGTTTTTCAAGGCTACATCAATTGTTTCTTTACCAGTTTTTAAAGATGAATTAACTTTTTGTGGTTCTTCATAAGGTGTTACGCTCATCTTGAACGATTCTGTAGCAGCACCTGCTGGAATGGTAATGATAACATTGGCTTCTTCCCGTTCTTCTTTATCACTAACTTCTTTTTCCTTATTCGCTTCTACAGTTATTGTTTCGCTTTTAGCTGCAAGTTTAACGCCTAATGCCACCAAACTTCTGTTTGCTGCACTCGATGCAATAGTAACTTCAGCATTCACACCCAGGTATTTATCTTTGCTGAATGTAACTGTATAATCCTTTTTACTAGGTACCTCGAATTGGAATTGACCATCACTTTCGGTGGTAACACTTTCGCCATTGGCTTCCACTTTTACACCTGATAGTGCAGTTGCTGTACCTGCGTCATAAACGGTACCTGCAATGTAATACACTTCAGTTTCGGTCATCGGGTCGTCAACGATTTCAATATCTTTCTCGTCGTCGCCGAATGCACAACTGTTCATAGATAGGGCGGCGCAACATAGCAACCCCCATTGTAAAAACTTGTTCATTTTCATAATTTATATATATAGTTGGTTATTTTAAAGCACGAAGGCGCGAAGGCATGAAAGCGCGAAAGCATGAAGACCTCGCTATCAATTGCCGTCTGCTTTAGCTGACGGTTGTTAGAAAGATTTCTCTCTTGGCTTTAGCCAAAGTTGATTTAATTTGGCTAAAGCCCAAATTGGTATGCTTCCCAGACCGTCAGCTAAAGCAGACGGCAATTGATCGATGCGGCATCGCAACTCTCAACTCTCAACTTTCAACTCTCAACTATTTTTTTAATTCGCGAATCTCGCGAATTAAAAAATACCTTATGTAGTCCGGTTGATAGAACCGTTGACTGCGATTCTCATCAGCCCGGGTAGCATACTTGCGTCCCATTTTCTCATCCATATATTTGCCGTATGCTTCAACGCTGTATTCGGCAGCAAAGTAATCGGCGGGTTTAATTCGTATCATCCGGTTTCGTTTCCAGCTCTTCCCGGCTAAGGGGATGGAGAAATGGAATCCTCCATTAATTTCACCCTCTACAAACATACCAAATAATCCCACAGCATATTCTCCGAAATGTCGGGTAATATCTCCCCGAAGTCCGTAATCGCCATATAAATAACGACCTGCCTCACCGGTCATTTCTAGATTGAATTGTGGTATGTAAAGCATACCCTTTAACATGGCATTTATTCGCTGACTGGTACCAATGTACCATCCGTCTTCACTGTTCACTTCCGAGTATCCGGTGCTGCCTATTACCCCGCCTATTTCAAATCTGCCGTTGGGAGTACGGTAAGTTAGTTCTGCCTGAACGCCAATCCGGTTGTTGGTAAAGTTTCCGGCAACCACCCGTCCCAGCCAGTTCTTTTTGAATCGTACTTCCTGCGACAGGGCTATTACTCCGGGACGTATCCGGGTATGCTCGCCATTCATATTAGTTAGAATAGGGAAGACTACCTGTGCGGTAATCATGGCCCCTTTCCAAGGAGATGTTTGCAGGGCGGGAGAAAGGTCTACTGCATAATGGTAGAGCTTATCAAAAGTGAAGTTCTCCAGTGTTACATCCGGATAAAATACGATGTCGGTTTTCCATTTCGAGGAATTTATCTTGGTAGTCTGTTTTAGTTTATCGGTAGCTGTTGTGATGCCCATCTGTCGGTACACATCACTCAAACCGATCTCTTTCTGTTTGTAGGCTGTAATGGTTGCTTCGGTTAATGTGATGCACAATTGGGGAATCTGGTTGTGGAGTACAACCATTTCGAGTGCTCCTGTTTGTATTCCTTCTATCCCTGCTTGTATGGCTTTGCCTATTCCGCGGTACGTGCCCCGGTACACATTGTCTTCAAAGGCTACGGTATATGTGCGGTTGTTCTCTGTTACCTGAATGTTTTCAAATCCCAGTTGCTGCAGTTTCTCTGCGAGTTGTGCATACACAGTATTCAATCCACACACTAGTATGATCAGTATAAAAACTCTTTTCATCTTGCTTAATGGATTAGTGTGTATTCGTAACGTATGCCACCGGATACGCATTTAAACTCGTGGGTAAAGATGTGCATGGAAAGATGCTTCCATACTTTGGCGGCTATGCCCAGGTTAAAGCCTTGTGAGTCGTATTCGGCCATGGCGGAGATTTGTTTCAGGAAGGCGGGGGTGTAGCGGATGCCGCCGAAGAGGCCGTCTTGTAGGGTACTACTGTTTAATCCATGGTAGTAGCCTAAAGATAGGGCTAACTTGTGCTCGCTTTTGGGAAGAAGGTTTTTGGTGAGGACGCCGTAAAGGGAGGCAAAGTAGTTCATGCCTTGCTTTAAAGGGTCATTCACTCCGACGGCAATAGCGGGGAGGTATTTACCTTCTTGTAATAAACGTAATTTAGCCGAAAAGGATCGATCCTGTTCCCTGAATTTATACTTGTTACTCATGAAATCTCCTTTAATCAATGTGCATTTATAGTTTATTTCCAGAAACGAAAAGAAAGTCATGTTTACAAAGTAATTCCATGTGTTGTAGTCAAATTTATCAGGAGTTGTTTTTTCCGGAAGAAAGTTGAATCCACCCATAAATGTGCCTGTCTCATTTAGCTCAGCAGTAGGTATGTTTAACTGCCCTGTAAGCCCCATGCTGTACTGTGCTTTCGCTATGATAGAGAAAGTAGAGATAGAAAAGAAAATAATTAGTAGTCGTACATTCATTTAAAGCAAAGTTTTTTAATTAAAAACGCTTTACATACTCCATATCATGCGATACCATAATTTTGACCAAATCAGTAAAGCTTGTTTTAGTAGGATTCCAGCCTAGTACTGTTTTTGCTTTTGTAGGATCACCCAATAATTGTTCCACTTCTGCCGGACGATAATATTTAGAATCTACTTCAACCAATACCTTTCCAGTTGTTTTGTCAATACCTTTTTCGTTTTCATCTTCTCCCTGCCAGGTTAATTCAATCCCTGCTTCTTTAAAAGCCAAAGTACAGAATTCGCGTACTGTATGGTATTCTCCGGTTGCTATAACAAAGTCTTCCGGTTCCGGATGTTGCAACATCATCCACATACATTCTACATAATCTTTGGCATATCCCCAATCGCGTAAAGAGTTTAAATTACCCAAGTATAATTTATCCTGTAAACCTTGCGCTATGCGCGAGGCAGCTAATGTTATTTTTCGGGTTACAAATGTTTCACCCCGGCGTTCACTTTCATGGTTAAACAGGATGCCATTTACTGCAAACATTCCATAACTTTCGCGGTAGTTCTTGGTAATCCAGAAACCATATTGTTTGGCTACCCCATAAGGCGAACGAGGATAAAATGGAGTAGTTTCGCTTTGGGGTACTTCCAATACTTTACCGTATAATTCGGAGGTAGAAGCCTGATAGATGCGGGTTTTCTTTTCCAGCCCTAATATGCGTACAGCTTCCAGTAATCTTAATGTACCTACTGCATCGGCTTCAGCTGTGTATTCAGGAACATCGAATGATACTTTTACATGGCTCTGTGCGGCCAGATTGTAAATCTCATCTGGTTGTATTAATTGAATGATTCGTACCAACGAACTGCTATCGGTCATATCTCCATAATGAAGGTTGATTAATCGTTGCTGTTTCATATCACGTACCCATTCATCTAAATAAAGATGTTCTATGCGGCTGGTATTGAATATGGATGAACGGCGTAAAATACCATGGACTTCATATCCTTTTTCGATAAGAAACTCAGCAAGGAAAGAACCATCTTGTCCGGTGATGCCGGTGATTAATGCAGTTTTGGTCATAATGAATTAATTTGTCTATAAACTTTTTGGTAAATAACTTCTGTTAGTTTGTATATATAGCGTAAACTTTCAAATAGTATGTTGGAAAATACGCCATTTTCTTTGTATGCTCTTAGGTGATCTTTTAATATTTGTATATGACTTGTTGTTCCGGATGTTGAGGCTCCCCCTGTACGCATTGTTACACAATCTAGTGGTATATATTTTGTACGGATACGATGTACGAAGATTAAACGTAGTAAATGTTCAAAGTCGGCCGCAACTTTATAGGAACAATTAAAATCTCCCAACTTATTATAAACTTCTTGTCTACAATAAAAGGAGGGATGTGCCGGCATAAAGCCTAATCTCATTTGCCATCGCCGGAATCTTTGTGATGAATAGTAGCGTACGCAATTATCTAAGTCGGAATCATTTACAAAATGAATGTCACCGTATACAGCATCAATACTTGGGCTTTTTAGTTCAGTGGCGATCCTTTTTAATACATGGGGAGAGGTATAAAAGTCATCCGAGTTTAATATACCAATCACATCACCTGTAGCAATGGCTATTCCTTTATTCATGGCATCATACATTCCTTTGTCTGGTTCGCTTATCCAATATAAACGGCCAGAAAAATATGGTTCCATTGTTCTAATAATTTCCAATGTATTGTCTTGAGAGCCTCCATCGATGATAATGAATTCAATATCAGTGTAGCTTTGGTGAAGCACACTCTCAATAGTACTGAGCAATGTTTTACTGCTATTGTAGGTGGTGGTAATGATGGATATTTTCATGAAAGGTAGAATGAAATTAGTATATAATTCGTTCCCTTACTTTGATTGCTGGTACACCCTGGTAAATGAAGTATGCTTCTAAATCATTGTTAGCAACTGAACCAACACTTAATACTGAATGACTATGCATGGTTACATTAGGGCAAACAACGGATTGGGCACCGACCCAACACCCGTCTTCCAGTATAATCTCTCCGGTGATTAAATCAAAGGTTTCTTTCTTGTAATTATGATTTCCACAAAGTAACATAGCTCCTTGGCTGATACAAACGTGATTCCCTATTATTACTGTGGCTAAATTATCAATCCATACATTCTCTCCAATCCATGCATAGTCTCCAATTTTCAAATTCCAAGGATATTTAATGTTAACGCCAGGTTTAATTACTACATGATCTCCTATTTTTGCTCCAAATAATCTAAGTATGATAATTCTTATTTTTGATGACGGATTCCAAATATTACGTATAAATATAATGTTGGTAAAATACCAAAAAAAAATTATTATACGAGAACTCCCAGGTTGATACCATGAATTATTATATAATGAAAAATTAACTTTAGTCATAAACAAAATCTGGTTTATCAGTGTTTTTTAATAAAAAATTATAAAGTTGGATAGTTTGGCTGGCTATATGCTCCCAACTAAATTCTTTTTTGACTAAACCAAAACCATTATTGCCAATTTCTGATAAATTGTTAGTCTCCATTGTGAATATTTGTTGTAAGGCATTTGCGATACTTTGGGGATTAGGATCAATATGAATTGCTGCTCCATTTTCAAAACCTTCAGGGAGGTTGCAATATTTTGTCATAATTACAGGCAATTTATATGCCCAAGCTTCTAAGACTGACATTGGCAATCCTTCACTAAATGATGGCAAAATAAAAGCATTAGCATTACACAACTCAAGTTCTTTTTTTTCTCCCATCACCGGACCAATAAATTGAACCATATTTGTTAACTTGTATTCTTTAACAAGTGATTTTAGTTCTTCTAAGTGTCCATTCTGATCCCAACCTGCAATTCTAACTTTCCAATTAATTAGTTGTTTTGGTTGCGTAAGAGCAACAATATGGAGCCCTTCAATTAATGGGATTAGTCCTTTCTTAGGATGGATTCGACTAATAAATAATAGCGTTTTTATTTTGTGATTTCGGTTTAAATGGGGGGAAGCCGGTATATTTATACCGTTTGGAATTATAGCAATCGGATTTTTAAGTCCAAATTGGCGAATACTCTCATATTCAGCTTTGCATAAAGCATGAATGCAATCTGCAGAATTAAGATTTTGATATTCAAAAAGTTTTCCGACTATTTTCTTCTTCCAAGCAGAATTCTTTAAAGCCCACGGATCAAGCATACCATGTGGTTCTATAATCAACTTGCATTTGGGATTAGTGCGTTTCATTTTTAGAGCCGCATAAGAATAATACATCCATATACCTTGTTGATGAATTATTTCCGGATTCTCAGATGAAATTAATTTATGTATATCTGTAGAGAAACCTAGAGAACTAATCACTGGAAATGATAGTCGGTGGTAGTTAGTTACTTTGATGTTTTCATAGGCTATTTTATCTTTTTCCCAAAATTCATCCACAAATGGCATTATTACAGGTGATATTCCTTTTTGTTGTAATGCCTTACTGTAATCTTGCATTGTTGCAAAAAGCCCACCGGCACGTCGTGACCCATAAGAAGTTAAAAACAATGATTTCATTTATTACCTTTTAGTAGGTTAATCCATTCGGGGATAATTGATTCTATGCTGAATAATTTTGATTTCCCAATAGCATTTAGACTCATTGTTGTGAATAAATGCTTATTACCTATTAATTCTGAAATGACAGACTGTATACTTTCCTGTTGGTTATTAACAATATATCCATTTATTCCATTGTCAATAATATCAACTATAGATGAGAAATTCTTTTGAGCAATCGGAACAACTCCGTATTGCATAGACTCTATTAATGTTAACCCCCATCCTTCAAATTTTGACATCATTAAAAATATCTTTGCTCTTTTATAGTATTCTGATGGATCTTGAAACCCTTCAAAATTTACATTTCTTAGATTTAATGAGTGTACCATTTTTTCCAATCTTGGTTTTTCTACACCGTCACCAACTATAACAAACCTCCAATCTTTTGCAACAGAATTGTGTAATGTTCTCCAAAGTTTAAGCATTACATCGACTCTTTTCTCGGGAGCTAACCTTCCCACATAAAGTATAATGTTCTCTTTTATTTCAAGGTTAACAGGGGTAGACGTTATTCTTATTGGATTATGTATATATGTCACCTTATTGTCTACATTATCATAATCAACTTGTTTGCAAAATTCAGAAATGAATTGTTTTGACAATAAAATGTATTTTGTTGAACAATCCAATAGTTTTCGTTTCCGTTTCCGTTCTTGAGAAAGTAAATATGGGTGTAAAACTCGACGTAATAATCCCTTTATTGTCAGAATAGATTCAAGATTACGTTTGTTATAGATGAGCAAAGGAGAATTGTGCTCAAAAACATAAATGGGGATTTTGTATTTTTGGGATATGGAATAAATGATTGATTCTGTTGGAGCATAGCTATCTTGATAAATGATCGCATTATAATTACCATTTTTAATTACAAAGTCTATATATTCATAGTTTTCTTTTGTAACCCATTTCTGTGGATTGGGCATTTTCCATAGTTTTATATTTACAAAATTATAGTTGTTGTTTTGTTGACAATGTGATATTATATCTATTTGATATCCTTTGATAATTAAAGCTTGACAGATTATAGATGTAACAGTTTCAATACCACCAATTCCAGGGAAACGAGTAAGATAAAATAGTAATTTTATTTCCATATCAGTAAATCGATTAAATAAAAGGTGTTGCTTTGCTACATGGGCCTTCTGTTATTGTTGTTTCTTGTCCATTGGTTAAGCATTCAATCAATTTTAGAAAATTATTAGCAGCAACTTGTGGTCCCCAGAAATCTCTAATTGTAGAATAAGCTTTACGAGCATATTCCTCACATAATTCACGGTGATTTATTAGATATTCAACGCTATGGATTAATGATTGCATATCTCTAAATATACAACCATTTTTCTTGTCTTTTATTAAATACGGGATTGATCCTATAGCTTTAGCTCCAACCACAGTACATCCATTATTCATCGCTTCATTAATGACAGCTCCCCACCCTTCATTACGATCACTTGTTACTAAAAGTATATGATGTTCCTGCATTTCTAATAACAAATCCTTGTTTGGAAGATTTCCTCGAAGTGAAATGATATTAGAAAGCCCCTCCTTGTTTATCATATGTTTTGTTTTTTTTAGTAATTTACCTGATCCGTACATATTAAGTGTAAATTCATACCCTTTGTTATGCAAAATCTTCGACATTTTTATTGGTATTTCTGGGTGCTTCCAATTAAGGAAACGTCCAACCCATATTATTGAAAAAGGTTGTTTTTGTTTGTTTAATAAAATCTTTTGAATATCAATATCTTCTGTTTGAAGAAAGTATCCCCACTTATAACATCTATTATTATAAGCTGCAAAAGAATGAAGATCTGATGAAGCATAAGCACTTGCACAAAGCATATAAAATGGACTGTTTCGTAAGTTTAGATAATAATTCCATAGCCATTTTTGAAAGTTTGGTGAAAGAAAATTTATTAATCCTCGTTTAAGCCATCGTTCGTTGCATTGAAATGCTATTTTTTTTGTTCGTGCTCTAATCTTCTCAAAATGCTCAAGGCCAATCCATCCAAAAATGGCAACATTGGATTCTCTTGCTAGTTTCTCTGCTAATTGATATTCATAACCGTTTTTATATGCTTTTATTATATAAGGTTTAAAAGAAAAGTCAGGATATCCACTTTTTTTTAGTGCCTCAGGTATTGGCATAGTTTCAATAAAACGATATTTTCCTTCTGTAAGTTTATAAAGTTCATCTGCTACAGCTACTTGATGGTGGTTAAGGAAGTTGGAAAAGAAAACGATCTTCATTTATTTGAGATGAATTTTTAATAATTATTAGAGTCATATGTCATGAAGTAGTCTAGGATTTGAACTGTCTTTAAAGAATTTATATCATGCCATAGATGAATAATAGGAGATGATCTATATTGTTGAATACGATAAAAGGTTACAGTAAAAGATCCTTAAGTTTTTGCAGCCCAGAAGAAAAGCTATGTTCAGAATTGTAGAATTCTATAATTTCTTTTGAATTTAGTTTGTTACTTTCTCGAAGTTGCAATATTTCATTGAGTTTTTTTAAAAAAATTTTGGGGTTTGTATAGGTAAAAAAATAACCTTTTTTTATAAAGTTAGAATATCCTCTCGCCGAAACGCTATGTGCGATTACTGGTAAACCATTGCGGAGGGCATCGGATACACGAATTTTTATCCCACTCCCTAAGCGCGTTGGACAAACAAAAATGGTTCCCATATGAATGATTTCATTCATGTTTTGAGGGTTAGCAATCAACATAACATTATTTAGTCCACTTACAGCATTTTTAATCGTTTGGTTAGGGTTTTTACCTGCTATAATAATATCTATATCGGTGGAAATCAATGGATATAGTTCCTTAATAAAATATTCAATACCATCTGTATTCTGGATATTATCGAGAGAGCCTGTAATAACAATCGTGTTTTTTTTATTATACAATTTTAAATAATCGGAACTTTGTAGTTTTATATCAAAGATTCCTATACAAGCTGTTTGACTTTTTGTCTCACCATATGTTAGATTAAATTCTAATCGATCTTCTTCTGTAAGAAATATATTATGTGTGCAATTTAGATATGCTTTACGTTCACAGTTCCGAACATGAGGTAACAATAGCAATCTTTTAAAATAAGAAGAGGTATTGTCAATTGTATATTGTTGCTCAAAATTGTGATGAATTACAATGCTTTTTGTCTCCGGTTTCGTATAGGATATAAGAGTTCCGGCAATCTGATTGTGGTCAAATATACAATACTCGTAATTGTTTTTTTTCAGTAGCTGCTTGGCCAAATATTGATATCGATGCATAATACCAGTAAAAACAAAACCAATTCTAGATAACAAACTTCGTTTGGGCACAGGAATAAAATTGCATTTATTTTTCCATGTCTGTGGTTGGCGTGTCATACAATCATCACAAATTAAGACATCTATATCATAATCGGGAAACAAAGAATGGAAAGCTTTAAAATATATGTAACATGCATAACTTCCTCCTCCAATTCCCCATGGATCGTGTTGCAATATATATAGGATTCTTTTCATTTGACTGTCATTTTCTGAATTTTAAAATAAATGAATAATAGATTTTATATATTAGACGCCTGAGCCTTATTATCTTTAACATATTTCTGTATGCTCTGAATCGTTCCAAATTATTCACAGTATATTCAATAACTTCTCCATCATTTTTAGAGTACCGCTCAATGATAAAAGGAATTAAGTTTTCTTTATTTAACAAAATATCTCTGTTGGCTCTCATGAATGGCAGGTATTGCTCATATAATGCTTCCGGCTTCTGTAAGATTGTTGTAATTGTATTTTTAAGATGTGCATAATTATCAAATGTAAATGGTATATATCCACGCTTATCAAAATAGATTTCAAGATTGGTGCAACCTAAATAAATCGGAATACAATTTGCTAATAAAGGATCGGAAAATTTCTCCGTCCAATAGTATGGAATGGCACTATTCTCCATACAAATATGAAATTTATATGGAATTAAGACATCAGCCTTGAAATCAACAAACTGATGACCTTGCCCATAATAGTCTATTTGTCCAGGAAAATCTTTTTTTAATTGCTCAATTATATACATACGTCGATTATGACCAGGCATCATTCTCTTGGTTGAAGTTACAATTGAAATATTTTTTGTTTTTGGTGTTTTCAAATTCTTTAACTGTTCAAAATTGTAGCGATGTTGCTTTGTTTTAAAACTTACCCCCAACGACCAGTTTAAAAAACCATGACTAAGCAGTTTATTGGAATGCTTACTTTTAGTATTGGGGATTATTACTTCATCGAATTGTTTAAGAAATGAATTGGGCAATGGTCGCATCATAGGCGGTTCACCTGCTACATAAATTAACTGTCCTTTTCGGCATTGGAAAGTTATGGATGATCTAATATTTTCATATATAACAATAATATCCCATTCAATTTTTTCATCTGAATTCTCACAAATATAAAACAGAGATTCTGGGAATCTTTTTTTGTCCCATTGTGCCCCAAATGGATTTTTTTGGACTCCTGATAATATATTTATTTTAATCATAATTTTTGTTTTTTTGAAATTAGATTTCCTTTTAATGATTCAGGATGAGACGTTATTTTCCAGATATATCCCAAAAAACCACCATTGCAGAACACCATAAAAGGACTTCGAATCAGGCCATAAGTAAATACATGTTCAACAAATAGTAATGAAAGCATTGCACATGATACAGCAAAAATGACTTCGTTAGTTCTATTATAGAGTATAAAGCAGATATATAATTTGTATAAATATATTAGAACAAGTACGAGTAGTAATAGAAAGCCAAAAGTATAAAGAAATTCCATATAAGCACTATCCCAAGGAGCCATCATTGGTGTGTTTTTGCCATCTGATTTTGTTAAAAATTTCTTTCCCAAAAATCCACGTGGAACAACATAGTATGACAAATTGTCAAAGGCCCATATGTATGGACGAATGCGATCTTTATCAATGTTATTTTTTCCATAAGAAGACATTTTTTTGTACATACGAAAATGCATAGATGGTGAAAATTTTCTAATATTATTTTCACTGTTATAATAAAGAGAAGAAAGAACGATAAATGAAACTGAGAGAAAGGCCATAGCAATTATAATCTTTGATGGTCTTTTATATATTTTTAATAAAAATGCCAATATAATCCCAATTGTAAAAAAGGTTGATATACCTCGGCTTACAGAAAGAAAAGATAAAATAGGGACCAGTAAGAAAACAGCTATCAAATGGGATGGTTTCTTGTATAGTATTGTGAGGATTGGCCATAGAACAGAGAATATTATATTAATATCTACAGCATACTGCTTGTCAAACTCTGTTCCCAATACTGTCTTCATTAATATATAGGCATTTAAGAGATCTCCCATGAAAACTCCGAAACTGAATATATACAAATTATCCAGATTTTTAAATATTGTATTGTTTTTTGCAAAAACAAATGCAAGGGCACCAAGAAAAAAGCATCTAGCAATAGGAATGATATCAGTGAAAAAATAGACAGAGTTTAATAGCCCTATAAATATTCCAAGTAAGACAAACAACACGACACCAATGTAATCTTTTCTTGGAATAAAAAAACTTTTTCGAAAATAATATGCCAATGGAACAAGGAATAACTCTATAGTGCATGGTAGATTGAGAATTCGAACTGTAAGAAAAGAGCAAAAGGAAGAAAATACAATAAATCCTAAAATAAATAGAAACATTTTATTTTTCATGCTCAATTACTATCCTACAAACCAATCAATATCTAAAGATTTACAATTCTCTAATCCAAGAACACAAGGAATTACGCGACTTAAATTACTTGAGAACGTTCCTATAAAATAAGATGCTTTAAATAAAATGAATATATCAAACAAAAGTGAAAGTGTTTCATTGTAACGATTATTTTTTGTATAATGATTAAATTTGCCTTCACTAAATCCATCTGCCTTGAGTTCAGGGTTGTGATATATTTGATACCCTAAAGGAGATAATTCAGATTTAATATACTCAATACTCCTATAATCATCAGTTGCTATATATATATATTTAAATGATGTTTCTTTAATGGCAGTTAAATAGATAGACAATGGAAGTTCTTCCATTTCACCTGTAGTAATTTTGTCCCCCCTTCTTATATGAATGCCTAAAAAACGATTTGGTAATTCCATTTCTAAAGTTTTCTTTAAAAATGATTCATTTAGTGAATGTTTTAATTGTAGTAATTGCTTTAAATTATTTAAAAATCTATCTTTATCAATATTTGCCAAATTAGGTTGTGATCTGAATGTTTCATAAATATAGTTGCCCCATACAATGTTATGGTGAAATAATTTGTATAAACAATTTAAGTTTTGGGTTGTAGCATAAAATACGGAATGTAAGTTTGTAATTAAAACACGACTTTTCTTATTTGTTCTAACTAATTGAGCCGAAAATAAATTGTTGTTCTCTTTTATATTAATATCAAAATAATCTCTTAATCCGTATCTGTATTTACAATTCCAGTAAAAAGAGTTTACTTCAAAACTCCATTTGTTGTCTTCTGCAAAGATCTTTGCAATAACCAGATTATTTATCTCAGAGAAAAAACCTCTTCTTCCTAAATTATATATTAATTTCTTCATTTGATTTTTATACCGAATAATTCTAACAGTATTATCTAAAATAAAACAATCATTCCGAATGATTTTTATTATGATTTACAATAGATGTGTTTTTTATTTCAAAGGGAGCATGGCGCAATATTACTTGTTGGATTTGATTTAATACATTGGAATTGATGTTTAGTTGTTTACCGGATAAGTCAACTTTAAAACCTTTGTCAAAAACTTCATAAAAATTAATAGGTTCATAATCTTTAATGTCTACTGATGAGAAGTAATCATAGAATTTGAAACGTCCCCCAACCAATTGTTCTCTTTCAATCCATACTGCTGGAATGCCATAGGCGTGACTAACAATCAATCCATGAAGAGAACTGCTGAAAATTATTTCACAATTACATATTTCATCGATTACTTTCTCAACATCATTTGTGTTCAAATTGATAACAAAAGAAGACAATGGTAATTTATGAGATGGAATGAAAGAACTATCAGAATTGTGGCAAATAATTCCTATCTTATATTTCTGTTTTAGTTGGATGGGATGATAAATTAGCGGAAATAATAATGCAGGGTCTCCTCCACCATCATATTCTACATCAAAACCCTTAGAACGGAGGAGTTTTGTTGATAGCTTTCCCCTAGTAAAAATAAATCTTCCTCCCTTTATAGAATTTTGAGACTGTGCTATACCTGTTCCCCAAACAATGCATCGAGGAGTAGACCCCTCAATTAAACTACCTACTGCAATTAAAACTCTTTTTCGAGTAAAAGCTAAATTGTAGCTATGTTGCTTAAAAGACCAACGAAATATATGTTTTACACTTGATAATATATGATGAATAAATATGGAATTTGTAAACGGCCATGCAAATGACACCTTCTCTTCTGATAGTTTCTCAATAATATAGGGAGAAGCAGAATCTCCAAAATTATTGCTAAAATGGTAAAGTTTTATCATCCTTATCTTAATTGTATAACGCGATTATAATTTTGTTTAGATTGTGTGCAAATAATATATTTGTAACATAAAATCTGATTTATCTTTGATGCTTCTTTAATAATGTTGTAAAATATATTCGTTCTTTTTTTGACAAACCGAACGTAACAATAGAGAATAAGCCTATTATCAGTGTGATTATAATATTCTGTAATGAATTATCTATTGAGAAGAAGTATGATAAGACAAGAGTTACTGTCAAGGTCTTCAATATTGGGTAAATTATAAGCAGGAATAAAATTTTTATTCGAATAAAAATTTTCACATGTACAATATATAACAGTACTACAAGAAATAGTACTGCAGAAATAACATGTAGCCACATGATACAGGGAGGAGGAAAACCTAACTTTAAAATCCAATATGACAAAATAATAGTAACAAGTTTGACAATCGAAACACACATTTGATATTTTCCAATATGGCCAGAAGCCTCTATTGCATTATATAATGGAATATATATTGAACTTACAATAAGAGATATTAATAAAATACGAATAAAATCACCTGTATAATCTGGAACTGTGCCTAACCATATTTTAAGTATATATTCAATATTAAACAATAATGGCAAGCATATCACTAATAAAAGGAAGAAAGAGTATTTAGATGATCTACATACCAATTCTATAAATTTATCTTTTTGGGGACACATATAATATTGAATGATAGCAGGTTTATAAGCCATTTGAAAATTAGATATAAAACTCGATATTGTATTTGTGACTTGATTGGTTATTCCCATTGTAGCATTTAATGTTACTCCATAAAATATATTTAGCCACATATTCATGCCTTGTGAAGATGCTATATTTGAGACATTCCCCAAGAGAGTCCAGCTAGAGAAGGTAATCATATTTTTACTTATATCTCCCTTCAACGATACATACTTAAATGCAGGAGATTGAAGTTTCCTCTTTGAGTATATATACATAAAAAAAAAACCAATGAGAGATATAAAAAAATACAATAAGGAATATAAAATCAATGAATCATAAGAAACAAATATCAGAAAAAAAATTATTAGGAGTTTAAAAACTACTTCGAAAATAGACAGATAAGCATAAAAATCCATCCTTTCCTTTGCTATGATTAAAGCATTGTATGGTGTTCTTATAATGTCAATAATAGTTGAAAATAAGGAAAATTGAAAAACATACTGACTCGCAATGTATCGTTCGGTAGGTATATTTAGGAAATGATTAAATATATATAACCCTATTGTTTCACCTAATATTAGAATAATAAGTCCTATAATGAAATGAATTTCAATTCCTACATTGAAAGTATTACTAAATGCGTCAATATTATTTTTTCCTAATTCAATATTTAAAAATCTTTGTACAGAACTGGATAAAGCAGTGTTTATAATAGCAAAGAAGGCTATTAATCCGCCAGCGATGTTCCAAATGCCGAAATCATCAACTCCTAATACATTTAATGTGACACGTGATGTGTATAATGAAATTATTGTTACAATAATCATTCTTAAATACAATATCAATGTATTCTTGGCTATTGTTTTATTTCTTGAATGCATAATTTATTTTTGGTATTGCTGTATTTTTGTATTTGTCCAAAACGTTATTATGATATAAAGAAATAATAGGGATATTAGGAACCAATATTGTATACTTCATCAATATAAAGAAATGAACATTACAATTTATTAATAAAAAAACAGACTCCTGAAACTAAATACACATAACCGGTTCCAACTATTGTTGTTTTTTTTTGGAATTCAAATTTTATTTGCCATAATATCCATACCCGTACCCATAATTCCCATACCTCACCGCACTATAATCCACCCCATTCAACAACACCGCCATATTATTCAACTTATTCTCACTATACATCCGCTCCAATTCCGGCAACATCCTCTTATCCAATAACCCTGCCCTGATAATAAACAGTGTCATATCCACCAATTTACCAACAATCGAAGTATCCGCTACAATCTCAACCGGGGTACAGTCAATCAATACATAATCGTATTGCTTTTCCAATGTATTCAGTAATAATTGCAACCTTTCGTTCAATAACAATTCTGTGGGGTTGGGGGGGAATACACCCACCGGAATAATATCCAGTTTCAACTCTCCCGATCCTTTTACTATAATTTCGTTTATATTGTCGGTTAAGCCAGCCAAGTAGTTCGATACCCCCTGTTTGGGAGAATTTACATAGGCACTGAGGGCTCCCCTGCGCATATCCAAGTCAATGGTGATTACCTTTTTGCCGGCTAAGGATAAACTTACCCCTAAGTTGGCAGTAGTAAATGTTTTACCACTACCCGGATTAAACGAAGTAATCATAATAATTTTGCTGTTTTCCTGATTCCCCTTCATAAAGTTGAGGTTAGTGCGTATAATACGGAAAGCTTCATTAATCTGATCTCTGTTTTTCTCTTTTACGGCAATGGTGGTAGAAGTTGTATGACCCTTTTTCAAAAGTGATTTCTTACCCGTTTCGGCAAGAGGAATCTCACCCACATACGGAAGAGACATGCCATCCAGGTCTTTCTTTAACCGGATTTTGTTGTTTAACGATTCTAATAAGAATAGAATAACAGCCGGAATAAGTAAACCCATTGCCAGTGCCACTAATAATATTTTACCTTTTTGTGGCGCAGTGGGAAAGTTACTTCCACTTGGCATATTTATTACCTTGGTATTGTAAGCTGTAAACGCTTGCGACAATTCGTTTTCTTCCCTTTTTTGCAGTAAATACAAATAAAGTGCCTCTTTTACCTTCTGTTGGCGCTCAACCGAAAGCAGGTATTTGGCCTGATTGGGGCTGGAAGCAATATGACGATTGGTTTGTGTATCGGAACGACGAATGTTGCCAATCTGCTTGTTTAAAGTTGCAATGGAATTATCTAACGAACTAATAACCGACTGACGCATAGAAACCAACGATTGATTCAGGTCGATAACCAAAGGATTCTTTTCGCTACTATTAGCCAACAAGTTGTTGCGTTGAAGCAATGCAGAATTGTATTCGTTTATCAGGCTTCCGATATTTGCATTTTCAATACCTGCATTGGCAGGCAAAAGTTGATCTTTCTGCTTGGGATCGTCCATATACTCGCGTATAAACCGGGTGATGGACAACTGATTCTCCAACTCGAATATTCTGGATTTATTTTCGCTTGATTGTGCCATGAACATGGTTGATACAGCCTGTACATCGGGCAAGAGGTTCTTGCTTTTGAAGTTGGATATATCATCATCTACATGCCCCAACTCGGTTTCTATAATGCCTAACCGATCGTCGATAAATGCCGAAGTGCTGATGGCTACCTGGTTTTTGTCTTTAATCCAGTTCTCGTTGTATACCTGAATCAAGGTATTTAAAATATCTTCGGCCCGGCGGGTAGACACATCTGTAATCCTCAGGTCGATGATAGACGATTTATCGTCTGCCAGGTTTACACTGAGTGCTTCGTTAAAAGCTTTGGTTGTAGATTGTATGCCTGATTTGGAAAACAATATATACATACCAGCACTACTTTCAGAATAATACAACGTAGGTTGTACACAAATGGTACCCAGAGGTGTAGTAATAGAATCGTTTAACGTACCTTCCACGGGCTGACTGCTTGTTATTAAGCCGTTCAACATCATCTCTGTCAGCCGGAATTTATTATTGGGCAGTAATTCTATGGTGCACGAAAGTGATTGGCTTTCGTTTACATTGCCCAAACCAACTGTACATGGGGTTTGGGTGTAGAGTTCCCGTTCGCGCAAGCCCTCTGTAACCCTATAACTATAATCCAGTTTTAACCGGCGAACCACCTCCGTCATAAGCGAGGGTGATTGAAAGGTATGTAATTCGTTTATAATATTGGTATTCGATTTAAAAATGCCCAAGTCGGAAAAGGCTGCATTCTCGGCACTGATGCCTCCACCTCCATTGGAATTGTCTTTTATCAGTATCGATGCCGAGCGTGTATATACCGGCGGTGTTTTGGCCAGGTACAAAAACGCTACCGAAAGTGCAACAACAACAGCAATTACAAACCAATACCATTTGTTTAAAAATATATAGAATAAGTCTTGAATATGAATAAAGTCCTCGCCAGGTTTATTTGGGTTATTTGACATGGGTAAGAATTAAGAATTAAGAATTAAGAATTGCTATGTAGGTGATTCGCTTTCTATTTAAAGATTAATACGCCTAGGGTTGTTAAGAAAGACGCAATGGATATCCACAACGAAACAGATTTAACATTGTTATCGTTCACTGTTGATTGTCCGGCTCTTACTGTGTTGGGTTGTACATATATAACATCGTTTTGTTTTAAATAAAAGGCCGGAGAGTTAAACAAATCGGTCGACCGCAAATCTACCTGGTGGGCAATGCGGGTGTTGTTTTCTTCCCTGATAACAATAACGCCATCCCTTTTTCCGTAAATGGTCAGGTCGCCAGCCTTGCTGATGGCTTCTAATAGTGTAATATTGTCTCTGTCAATGGAATATTCGCCGGGCGAAGCCACTTCTCCTTGTACGGAGAAATGCAGATTCAAAAAATCCACGGTCACAACCGGGTCTTTAATTAAATCTTCTTCCATTATTTTTGCTTTGATGAACTGTGCCAGTTGTTCGCGTGTTTTATCTTTTACATTTAAGTAACCCAGTACCGGGAAATCAATATTGCCTTTACTATCCACTGTATAGCCTAAAATTTCTCCATTTGAGCTGGAATTATTGGATAAGTGGTCCATGCGCACAGTTGCCCTAGGCAGATTAAATAACAAAGCCAGTTGTGGATCTTTACTGGATACCACAATTGATATCATATCTTTGGGTTGGATGGTTATATCCGTTTTGTTTGTGATTTGTTCAAGTTGGTTTATTGGCATATCCTGCAAGTACAAAATCTTTTTCGAAGTACCGCAAGATGCAAGTAACAGGCAAAGGATTAAAATGCTGAAAAGGTTTTTATTCATAATCTATATTAAATTTTTAAACACAGAGGCACAGAGACACAAAGGCTCTTTCTTGTGCTGAACACGGAGGCTTCGCTTTTGTCCTAAGATATGCTACGAATGCTACATAGTTTCATTTGATTTTCTACCAATGAAACAAGTTGTTTTCTATATAGGAAACTGTTGGTTTCCTATGTATGAAACTACTAGTTTTCTATATATGAAACTACTTGTTTCCTACCGTGAAACAGTTGGTTTCCTACTGTGAAACAGTTGGTTTCCTACTGTGAAACTGTTGGTTTTCTATGATGAAACGATTGACGTTCTATGGTGAACAAATTAATAAGTTGTTTATCAATTGTCTGCTTTAGAGACTGTGAAAACGTCCTCCTCCGCCCTTTGGGCACCTCCTCCAAAGGAGGATAGCTGCGCTATACAATGTATCCGCAGGGTATCCCCCTTTGGAGGGGGTAGGGGGAGGACGTTTTCACACCGTCAGCTAAAGCAGACGGCAATTGATTATGTGAACTGATATTGTAATCGCTAAAACAACTATATTTTTAAAATTATAATGTAATCTATTTATAATCAACTCGTTATCTAAAAACCGTTATTCCCATTTTAGTGATAGCAGTGGTAGATATATTTTACTATCACCGCATCTATCACTGCTTTAACTATTTGATTCCCTGTAAATTATCTCCATTTAGTGATAGATGATAGATAAAATGCGAAAAAAACTTTTCTGTAGAGTTTTTGTTTTAGACACTTTAGACACAGATGACGCGGATTGCACGGATTTTAAATACACGGATAAATTCATTCTTTTATTTAATCCGTGTTTCTTAATCCGTGTAATCCGCGCAATCCGTGTCTAAAATTAAGGAAAATATTCTCTATAATTCCTAAGATCACATTGATTACCAGTAATATATTCACGTTAACAACCTGATGGAGGCAAATATTCATTCCTAAGTGGAACAATGTAATTAACCCCAGTACCAAACATACTTGTTTGTGCGAACAGCCCAACCCAAGCAGTTTGTGGTGAATATGATTCTTATCCGGATAAAATATAGGTTTGTGCTGCATAAACCGTACACCAAACACGCGGATGGTATCGAACAACGGCACAAACAATACCGATGCGGCAATAATTACCGGTAGTGGATTGTCGGGCGACTTGCCGGGGGTGAGCATACAGCAACGAACGGCAAGGAAAGAGAGTACAAATCCCAGTACAAGCGATCCGGTATCGCCCATAAATATCTTTCTGTTGGTCGAGAAGTTGAAACGTAAAAACGGAATCAGTACCCCTACCACGCTGAACGATAAAAAGGCGTATGTGTACGAGCCGGTTACAAAGAACCCAACCCCAAACACGGCGGCAGCAATAGATATCAGTATGGCTGCCAGTCCATCTACCCCATCGATCAGGTTGATGGCATTTATAATAGAAACGGTTAATAACAAGGTAAAGGGAATGCCCAGAAAGGGAGAGACTTCGTGAATGCCCAGTATACCGTAAAAGTGGTTGATATAGTTGCCCGAGCAAACCAGAAATATGGCAGCAATAAGTTGCAAAATGAATTTATGCGAATAACGTACGCCAATCAGATCGTCTTTTACACCAGTTAGCATCAGTACAATTAAACCGCAGAAAAAACAGGAGGCCGATAATATAAAGGCCGGATTAAAATAAGATACCTGATTGGGGAATAACAACGTAAGAATACATAGTACCGGCAATACGCTTAATACTATAACGGGAGCAAAAGTAACTCCGGCCAGTCGCGGGATGGGATTGGAATGAATCTTCCGAAAATCGGGTGTGTCAAAAAGACGCTTCTTTTTGGCTATCAGTAACACCCGGGGTATAATCAGTGACTCAATAAAGATGGCCAGCAGCGTGACCACCACACAACCCACAAGGTTGTAATTAATGTTGTTAACCCACATATTTTTTATTTACGATTGAGAATACATTGTAGGGGCATCCCTTGTGGGTGCCCTGATGTGTTCCGCAGGTTGAATATAAATCTCTAGATTTTCTTTAAATAGCTTTTAGGAATACTGGCTTTCCATGTTACCAGATTGAGGATGCGAACAACTACATGTGTTTTTTTATCAATGTGTATCAGTTCGCCTTCAACACCTCGCAGATCTCCTTTCAATACCAGTACTTTATCGCCCGGTTGTAGTGGTGTATCGTCAACACATACTCCATCGGGGTTTAAGTCCATCACAAACATGAAGTCGTTCATTTGCTTGTCGGGCACAACGAGCATGGTATGTGTGGCATAATCTCTGATATAAAATAGGTTCAGTCCGAAATCGTTTGGTAATGAACATGCAACTTCTTTGCTGGCATGAATAAAAATGATGTTCCTGATAACAGGGACTTCCACCTTTTTCTTGCGATACTTTAACTGCCTCACTGTTACGCGAGTAGGTAGGAAGTGCTCAATGTTCATTTTGATTAAAAGATTCCGGGTGGCTATTTCCTGATCTTTTTTTGTACGTGCCGCAAACCAAAACTCCTGTTTGTCAGTCATTTAACAATACTTGATTAATTAGTTGAAATTTTGGTGATAGACAGCTTCGCTATTGGGTGAGACATGATGTCTTATCCAGATTGTGTGTGTTTTTTATTATTCACGATGGTGAATACTCGCTGTTTTGACTTAAAAAATGTTCGTTTTGTGGGACAAAGATACGCTCTTTCTATTAAATAACAAATTTTTTATATTAAAAACCTTCTTTTTCTTACAGATAGATACATATATAGCTTATAGTGAATAAATTATGAAAATAAATGTATTTGTATTCGTTTCAATTTTATGTTACTATTATAATATTGAATAACTTGTTTTATTAAACGAACGTTAAAAAAATCCGATTGTTTAATAGTTCTTTTTATGGTTAATGCATTGATTGTAAATAATGTAGCAGAAAAAGAGAGACTGTTTTTTAAGCAATCTCTCTTTTGTTTTATAAATTAGATTCGTTATTTATTAACTACTTAAATATGGGAAGTTTGATGTTTATTCCTCCTTTTATCCAGACCCCCGGTTGAGGGATATTACCCAAGTCGTAATAGTATTTATCGAACAGGTTATTAGCCTCAACAAAAAGTAAATAGTTCTTCTCCGCCCACGTTAGTTTTAAGTCTAACAATGCGAACGGGGAGTACGAAACCAATTGTTTGGTTGATTCTGGCTTGCCTGTATTGGAATTCCATTGATATTTTTCGTAACTGCCCATGCGGTCTTGCCAGCGGAAAGCCCAACTGGCATGAAGTTTTTTCCAGACCCTATGTTCCAGGTTTGCTACAAACTTGTGTCTGAGATATTCCAACGCATAGTTCGATTTGTATATCTCGGTATCGTCGTGCCGGTTCTGATGAATATATGCATAACTCAGGTTCAATTTATGGATAAAGAAGTTCTCGCCGGCAATAGACCGGAAGTTAAGAACAGCAGATACTTCAACCCCCATATTATCCAACTTGAAGTTGGCCGAGTGGTACACATCATCGGCATTGTACATTACCCAGTCAATCATATTCTTTCCTTTATGATAGAATCCGTTGACTGTTACATCTACCGCCGGAATGCGATACCTGGCTCCAACATTGATGGCTTGGGTCTCTTCCGGTTTCAATCCAACATTACCCTGAAGGGTGGGGCTTTTGTAATACAGGTCGGTAAAGGTAGGCATCCGAAGAGCTTTGTTCCATGATGCAAAGAGTTTCCAGTTCCCGGCCGGGCGATAAGAAACATCCACACCGGGATAGAGGCGGTACTTATGATCCAGTGCTGTGTTCATGTTTGCCATTACACCCAGCGAGATAGTTAACCGAGGCAATAGGATGTTATGTTCCAGGTAATAACTGATATTGGTCCGGTTATCTTTTTTGTTGAACATGATTCCGTCCTCACCCGGAACTTTAATGTATTGTTCCTCGTCGAGTGGTTTGCCCAGATTGGTACTGAGAATACCTTCGTTACGAAACTCTGCACCAAAAGCCGTTTTTCCCAGTTTGGTGTTAAAGTAAGCATTCAGATTGGCGCCATACACATCGTTCAGGTGGAAGTTCTCACTTGTGTTTGTATCCCTGATTAGTTGGAAATGATCGTGCGTACGGTTCCAGTAGATAGTGGGGGTAAACCGAAGCCACCCCTTCGTCTCTGCCTGAACAGATACCAGATATCTGCGAAGCTCTTCAAACTGATTGGGATAGGCAGCCGAATAGAAGGTATTGGCCCCAAACGACTGATCGCTGAATCCGACTTGCCACCTGACATCGGCTTGTTGTGAAGTGTAAGTGCCCTGATAGTAAGCCCTCCCGATACGGAAATCACTGTTCGTGGTAGCACCGTCTGCGCGACTGTAGCTGCCGGAAACCTGATTGCTGAAAGCGCCTTTCGAATAATTCACTCGTGCCCCTCCGCCAAACAGACCGTAAGCACCGCCCATAACGTTGGCTGCTACATAACTCTGTTTGTCGTTCTTGGTAACAACATTGATTGCCCCTGTAAAAGCAGAGGTACCAAATACACGTGCTGCAGGTCCTTCGAGCACTTCGATTCGTTCAATATCGTTCATGGAAACCGGGAATTCGGCCGAGTGGTGGCCTGTTTGGGGATTGGTAATGTTTACCCCATTGAGAAGAATGGTAACTTGGTCAAAGGTTCCTCCGCGTATGGAGATGTCTGTCTGGATTCCAAATTCGCCCCGCTGGCGAACATCGACACCTACTGCATACTTCAGAAGGTCGTTAATACTGTGTACCGCCGCCGCTTGAATGTCCTCGCGCGAAAGTACAGTTACCATTTTTGCCGACTGTAATTCAGTCAGCGGGACACGGGTGCCGGTCACTTCAATCTCGTCCAGCTCGCATGTTTTCAGTTGATTAGGAGTTTCGGTAGTTTGGGCATTCACAGTTATCACACTTGCACATACGGCAGTAGATACTGTTAATACTCCAATAGTTACCTCTCTTTTTAAACTGAAGAACACAGCGTAAGCTTTCCGGTTGAATTGCTTCCAGCGGATAGCATCCCTTTTGGTTGACGTGTTTTCTTTCATTTTTTTAATTTGTTTTGGTTAAAAACTCGCGGCAAAGATAAGAATATTTACGATTTTACAATTTACGATTTACGATTGGAGTTGGTTTTAATTGTAACTTTGCAGGGAGAAAGGGAGGAAGATGAGGTAAAGTGCCGCATGGAATTCCTCTCCCTAGAGGGGAGAGGTGCCCTATAGGGCGGAGAGGGGGGTAGAAAGGTTGCGCAGCCGAATTTCCATGCAGTATGTTTACTCCCCGCCCCGGCCTTCGGCCACCCCGCCCCTCAAGGGTGGGGAATTCCATGCGGCATCGTTGCCTTTACCTCCTTTACCTAACCTCTACCTCTCTTTACCTCACTAAAACGTAACTTGTAACTCGTAACTGAATGATTAAATTCCTAAAAGACTGGACCCTTCCTGTTGCCATGTGCGCAGGTGTACTCGGCTATCCTTTGTTTGTAAGATTGGGGTTTCTTACTCCGGCACTGGTGTTTACAATGTTATTGTTTACATTCACTAAGATATCTGTGTCCGATCTCAAGCCCAAACCTTTGCACCTTTGGCTATTAATTATTCAGATAGCGGGAACCTTTGGCGTTTATTATCTGCTGCGGGGCTATGATGAAATATTGGCACAGGCTGTTATGATGTGTGTGATTTGCCCTACTGCAACATCGGCTGCTGTTATTACAGCTAAGCTGGGAGGGAGTGCTGCCAGTGTAAGTACCTATACGTTCCTGTCGAATATAGCAACAGCTATTGTGGTTCCTTTATTCTTTCCGGTAATTGAGCCACACGCCGATGTTAGTTTTATACAATCGGTATTAATCATATTGAACCGTGTATTTATATTGTTAATATGCCCTTTTATACTGGCATGGCTTATCCGTAGGTTTACTCCAAAGATTCATCAGAAAATGCTTGGCTTGCACGAAGTAGCTTTCTACCTTTGGGCAGTAGCCCTGGCTATAGTAACTTCGCAGATACTATCTTCTTTATTAAATTATTCGGCCGACTGGAGCATTGCCGCACTAACGGCTTTAGGTACTTTTATTATTTGCTGCCTGCAATTCTTTTTAGGGAAGACATTGGGAAGTGTATATAATGATCGCGTCAGCGGTGGACAGGCATTGGGGCAGAAGAATACTGTGCTTGCTATCTGGATGGCTCATACTTATTTGAACCCGCTTGCTGCTATTGGCCCCGGGTTTTATGTGTTATGGCAGAATATGATTAATTCGTGGCAGTTGTGGAAGAAAAGGAAGAATTAGCCGCGGATTGCGCGGATTGCGCGGATTTTATAACACGGATAAATATACTTTTAGGAGTTAAAGAAGTTATCGCTTCCATTCTTGAAATCCGTGTTATAAAATCCGCGCAATCCGCGCAATCCGCGGCTAAATTTATAACCCGAAACTAAACTTATCAATTGTTTCGTAAACAATCCCTGCCAGTCCCAGGATAAGAATACACACCATACAAATAACCAAACTTGCCTTACTGTAATTATCACTCCTGAAACTAACAATCGGCGTATCATTCTTATTCATATACATGGCCTTTACAATCAAGAGATAATAATACAGTGATATTACCGTATTAATCAGAGCAATGAACACCAATAAATGGAAACCCGCTTCGAATGCTGCCATAAATATAAAGAATTTAGAGAAGAAGCCCGCAAACGGAGGAATTCCCGCCAAAGAGAACAGTGATAGTGTCATCAGGAAAGCCAGTTTGGGATTCGTTTGATAAAGACCATTATAAGAATCTATATCAACCTTGCCTGTGCGTTGTTCAATAATGGATATAATTGTAAATATAGCCAAAGTAGCGACGGAGTAAACAAGCAGGTAATAAACCAGTGAAGTCATACCCGAAGCATTACCACCAACAATGCCTAACATGATATATCCAGCCTGGGATATGGATGAATAAGCCATGAACCGTTTCAGATCCTTTTGCCTGATGGCGAATATATTGGCAACAGTTATGGTTACAATGGTAAGCCAAAAAAGTGCTTCCTGCCACTGATTGACCAACGGGGCAAATACTTTAAGCAGAATAACTAATAATGTGAAAGCAGATGCTCCCTTAGATATGGCACTGAGGTAACTGCTGACAATGGTAGGAGAACCCTGATACACATCGGCAGTCCACAGATGGAAAGGAACAAGTGATATTTTAAAGCCCATACCTGCAAGAAACAGAGCCAATGCCATAATTTGCAACGGACTTCCATCAATATGTGCAGCAATATCTTCAAAATAAAGAGTACCTACCGTTCCATAGAGAAAAGATAAACCATAAAGCAACAAACCGCTGGAGAAGAGAGCCATGAATATATATTTTGCTCCTGCCTCAGCAGAGTGATGTTTGTATTTATCGAAAGCAACCAACGCTGCCATAGGAATTGAAGCAGTTTCCAAACCGATGAAGAAGATCAGGAAGTGTCCTGCGGAAGTCATGAAGTACATTCCCAATAACGTACACAAAGTAAGGATATAGAATTCTCCCTGTTTAATATTGGTATCCTCGCGCGAAAGCCATTGATGTGCCATCAGGAAGATAACAAGTGTGCCGATATTGAGGATGGTTTTAACTACACCCATCATAGGTACATAGTGGTACATGCCCCCGAAAGCATCGGCAGCCGGTGCAGGTACAAAGTTGATTATGGTGTGTATTGCCATTAACAATACAGGAAGCATCGTGTTTAGCTTGGCTTTGCCTTTGGTTTTATGGGCATCCGGACTCATAAACAAATCGGCAACAACAAGAATGAAAATAACGGCTATCAGTGATAGCTCTTCTTTCATAATGAAAAAATCTTCCATATTTTTTTATTTTTGAATGTTATACTAAAGATCCTCCCCCTAACCCCCTCCAGAGGGGGACAGGCTGCGCTACACGATCTAACCGCATGGTATCCCCCTCTGGAGGGGGTTAGGGGGAGGATCTTTAGTATAACCATATATACTCAAAACTCAAAACTTAAAACTCAAAACTCCTGATACACTATCGCTTATCATATCACTAATCCACAGAGGAGCAATCCCAAGTCCTGCTACGCAGACAATCAACATAATCACCGCAATACGTTCATCCCAGGTGGCATCAGTCAATTTTAAATGTGCTTCGTTGGGTTTACCATATAATATCTTACCAATTAATCGCAGGATATAGACTGCTGTAATAACAATAGAAGTTGTTGCAACAATAGTAAGAACCCTATGGAAAGTATCCGTATGCTGGAAGGAACCCACAAAGATTGTCATTTCGGCCACAAACCCACTAAGTCCGGGAAGTCCCAGATTGGCCAAGCCGGCAATAACATAACAAACACTGAGGAAGGGCATTACTTTCATTAATCCGCTAAGTTCACGAATGTCGCGGGTATGTGTACGACCATAAATCATCCCGATAAGAGCAAAGAACAAGGCTGTCATTAAACCATGACTAAGCATCTGAAGTACAGCACCTGTAGTTGCTGTTCGATTCATCATAAGTATTGCAAAGAGTACCAATCCGCAGTGGCTTACCGAAGAATAAGCGTTGATGTATTTTAAATCTGTCTGAACACAAGCACTGAATGCACCATATACCACACTGATAGCTGTTAGAATCAGGAATATCCAACTTAATTCATTCGCTGCTTCCGGCATCAGATACATAGCAATACGGAAGCAACCGTATCCTCCGAGTTTCATTAATACACCTGCATGAAGCATGGATACTGCTGTGGGTGCCGAAGCATGACCATCGGGACTCCATGTATGGAACGGAAATAAAGCACCAAGTATCCCAAAACCAATGAATGTAATAGGGAACCAGATACACTGTTGTGCAAAGGGCATGGTATGTAATTGTGCAATCTCCAGTATGTTCATTGTAGTTGCTCCGCTTCCGAAATATATCCCCAATATACCAATCAGCAGGAATGCCGAACCGCCCATTAACATAAGCGTAAGCTTCATTGCTGCATATTCTTTGCGCCCACTACCCCATACACCAATAAGCAGATACATGGGAATAAGTGCTATCTCGTAAAACATGAACATAGTAAACAGGTCGATCGAGATGAAGAAACCAAATACACCGAGGCTTAATAGCGTGTACCACAAAAAGTATTCTTTGGGTTGTTTTTTCATCTGCCAGGAGGCGAAAGTACCTGTAAATACAATGATAGTCGATAACAGAAGCATGGCAACTGATATTCCATCCACACCAACGGCATAATGTATATTGAGAGGAGCATACCAAACAATACTGGCTGTATAAAGCATCTCGGCTGTGTTGCCGGCATTTCTTTCGCCTAAATACATTACCGTTAATGCTATCGAAAGCAGCAATAAGGCACTACTACCTGCTACCATAATGCCATGAATGGCTTTTGTGCCTTTGGCAATCCATAATGCCAGAAGCATTAACAATGGTATTAATATGAATAATGATAAAAAGTTCATAATTTAAAGTTTTGAGTTTTGAGTAATGAGATTTGAGTTGTGATGCCGCATGGAATTCCCCACCCTTGAGGGGCGGGGTGGCCGAAGGCCGGGGCGGGGAGTAAAAATATGCCACATGGTAATTCGGCTGCGCAACCTTTGCGTCCCCCCTCTCCGCCCTTTGGGCACCTCTCCCCTCTAGGGAGAGGAATTCCATGCGGTTCATTATCATGTTATAATATCAGCAATAACACAAGCGCCACCGCCCCACATAAAAACACAATAGCATATTGCTGCACCCTTCCACTCTGGAAGCCTTTAAGACCTTCGCTGGCCACGTTGGCCCCCCAGGCAAGGAAGTTGAAGAATCCATCAACCACATGGCGGTCGAACCACGCAATCGGGGTAGAGATACATCCGAATATAATCCGGTGTGTAACGAACTGATATATATTATCAATATAAAAACGGTTATAAGCATCTTTGTGCAATCCGGAAAAACGTTGAGCAAGTTTTTGCGCAACAGTACGAGATGGACGCATATACATCCATGTTGCCACACCAATTGCAATTACTGCCACAATAACACTTGTTACTGCAATTGTTGTATTCAAATGAATATCATAAGCCTGTCCGTTACTACTTATAAATTTCCCGAAGGGGATGAATCCTGCCACACAGGTAACCAGAGCCAGAAATATCAGTGGAAAGAGCATACTTACAGGACTTTCGTGTGGGTGGCGAGGCGCCACGGCCAGATTCCCGTGCGACACCTCGCCACCCCAGAATATGTTATAATATAATCTGAACATATAGAAGGCTGTAAGGCCGGCAATCCCCGTCATTACCCAACCCATCACAGGACTGTAGCTGAAGCAGGCAGTAAGTATCTCATCCTTGGAAACAAAACCCGATAGTGGTGGAATACCAGCTATGGCCAGACATGCAATAAGGAAAGTAATATGAGTAACAGGCATATATTTTCGTAATCCTCCCATAGCACTCATCTCATTACTGTGTACAGCATGGATAATACTACCGGCTCCAAGGAACAACAGTGCTTTAAACATGGCATGTGTGAAGAGATGGAACATAGACGCCATATAACCCAACCCTCCGGTGTGCGGATCATCGCTGGTGCAAACACCAAGAGCTACCATCATAAAGCCGATCTGTGAGATGGTTGAAAAAGCAAGAACACGTTTAATATCTGTCTGCACACAAGCAATAACCGCGGCAAACAAGGCGGTAAATGCGCCTACCCAACCAATTATTTCCAATACCCCCGGTGCATAACCAATAAACAGCGGGAACATACGCGCCACAAGATAAACCCCTGCAACAACCATTGTTGCTGCGTGAATAAGCGCACTGACAGGTGTAGGACCTTCCATAGCATCGGGTAGCCAGATGTGTAGTGGGAACATTGCACTTTTACCTGCACCACCTATAAACATCAGCCCCAAAGCAAGTGCCGGCAAGGTGCCGGTGCCAAGTTCTTCGTGCGGACCCAACACGGGATTGAACCCGAATGTATCGCCATAGAATCCATATATAAGGATACCAATCAGGAAGCCCAGATCGGCAAAACGGGTAACAATAAACGCTTTCTTCGATGCAGCAATAGCCGCAGGTTTGGTGTAGTAGAAGCCGATAAGTAGGTACGAACTAACGCCCACCAATTCCCAGAACAGATACATCTGGAAAATATTTGTTGCAACCACCAATCCCAGCATCGACATGGTGAAGAGGCTAAGGAAAGCATAATATCTCTGAAACCCTTGCTCACCCTTCATATATCCCAAGGAGTAAATATGCACCATAAAAGATACGGTAGTGATCACCACCAGCATCATTACGGAAATAGGATCGAGCAAAATACCCAGGTCAAAATGAAGTGTATTGGTAAACCTTAACCACACTTCGTTGTAAGGCATGAGTTTTTCAAAAGTACCATCGGCCAGCCGTGGCAGGGTGAAATACATCCATGCCGTAGCATAACTAAGTATTGTAATTATGCCGAGGCTGATACTGCCGATATATCCTGCAATAACAGGTTTTATCCATTTTCCTCCGATTCCCAGTATCAGAAAAGATAGGAGAGGAAGTATTAATATAAATATAGTAAAGTCGAACATATCTTTTACCATTTTAAATCATCTAAATTTTTCACCTGAATACTGCGTATATTGCGGTATATGTTAATCATAATCGCGATTGCCACAGCCGTTTCGGCTGCTGATATAGCGATGGAGAACAATGCAAAAAAATGTCCCTCAAGGCTTTCGGGGAAGAGGAAACGATTGAATACAGCAAAGTTTATATCTGTAGCATTCAGTATTAATTCTATAGATATAAGGATGGCAAGCGTATTACGGCGAGTGAAGAAGCCGTAAATACCAGCAAAAAACATAATAGCTGCAACTATAAGATAGTACTCCATAATTTGAGTTTTGAGTTATGAGTTATGAGTTATGAGTTGTGAGTAATGAGTTGTGAGTTAAGTAATGCCGCATGGAAAAAACTCATTACTCATTACTCACAACTCATCACTCACAACTAGCGCTTTCGCGCGATTAATAATCCACCAATAATACAGGCTAAAAGCAAGATGCTTATTGCCTCAAAAGGTAGAACATAACCATACTTATCACTGCTAAGTAATGTATGCCCAATTGTTTTTATATTAAGTTCCACAGGCTCAAGGTCTGTAGTGGGAACAAACTTATGCCTTAACAATATAAACAGTACCACAACGGCACCTACTAAAGTGGCTCCCAATCCTGCCAGAAACTTGCTTCTTTTCAGCTTTTCTGCAAAATCATTATCTCCCGATGTAAGGAGAATGGAGAATACATACAGCACTACAATACCTCCGGCGTACACCATAATCTGTACCGAACCCAGGAATGTATAGCCCAAAAGAAAATAGATACCTGCCGTGCCGAAAAGAACAAATAACAGGTAAGTGGCCGAACGTACAATACGTTTGGTGGTAACAGTCATTACCGAAAAAACGGCAATAAACACAGCCAATGCAAAGAATACGATTGTTTCCATATTTTAAGTTATGAGTAATGAGTAGTGAGTTTTGAGTTTTCAATGCCGTATGGTAACTTATAACTCAAAACTCATAACTCAAAACTTATTAAGAACCCGGTGAAGTTTATCTCTGTCGAACACAGCGTTTTCAAACGATGGTGCAAAGGTTATTGCATCCTGCGGACATATATTCACGCAAAGTTGACAAAACATACATGCACCCAGATCATAGTTATATTGTTTCAGTATTTTCTTCTTTTTGCCTTCCTCTGTTTCTACCATTTCGCTGATAATTTCTATAGTATCATTGGGACAGGCAGTTTGACACAGTCCACAAGCAATGCATTTATGCTCGTTGTTTTCATTATATAGCAATACAAGGGCACCACGAAAACGTTTGGAAATAACCAGTGTTTTCCTGTTTTCCGGGTATTGTTCTGTTGTTTTCTTCCGGAGGAAAACCGTCATTGAAGTTTTCATCCCCGTTAGCAGTGATGCTATGCCGTTGAATAAACCTTTGAAATAATTATTTGTAGATTCCATATTCTGTTAATGAATTTTTGAAACGCAGATTAACGCGGATTAACGCAGATTATTATATTATTTTAATCTGCGAAAATCTGCGTTAATCTGCGTTTCAAAATAGAAGTTCATTTTAATATTATCTTAAAAATGCAGCCCGAAAACCACAATAATCACCATTAATATAAGATTCACCATACTGATAGGCACCAGATATTTCCATTCCAACTTAAGTATCTGGTCGATACGCAAGCGGGGGAATGTCCATTTTATCCACATCAACAAGAACACCACAAAGAATGCTTTGCCGAAGAACCAGATAAATCCGGGAATATAATCCATAACAGTATTGAAACCATCCAGTCCGGGAATGTGTAAAGGCATCCATCCACCAAGAAATATTGTAGCAGCTACCGAAGCAATAATAAACATATTAAGGAATTCTGCCAGGTAGAAGAAACCGAAGTGCATACCCGAATATTCGGTATGATACCCTGCAGTAAGTTCGCTTTCAGCCTCCGGAAGGTCGAACGGACCCCGGTTCGTCTCAGCGTTACCTGCAATCAGGTAGATGATAAAGGCAATCAGTGCAGGAATGTGTGCCCTGAATAGATACCATCCTCCGGCCTGACCTTCAACTATTTCCGAGAATTGCATGGTTCCCATAAATACCACCATCGTAAGGATAGACAATCCAACAGACAGCTCGTAGCTAATGATCTGTGCACCGCTTCGCATAGCACCAATAAGCGAAAACTTATTGTTACTTCCCCATCCGGCAAGCAGAATACCAACTACACCAATAGATGAGGCTGCCAAAAGGAAGAACACCCCCACATTAAAGTCTATCACTTCCAGTCCTTTACTTATTGGTAAGCAGGCAAAAGCCAGGATAGAAGCAATGATTACCATGTAAGGAGCCAGTTCGTACAGGAATTTATCCGAATGCTTTAAGGATATGATTTCCTTGATAAGCATCTTTATAACATCGGCAAATACCTGAAAGATTCCCCATTTCCCTACTCTCATCGGGCCCAGACGGCACTGGAAGAAGGCACAAACCTTTCTTTCCATGTATATCAATACAATGGCGAGTAAGGCGTAGGTCAGGATAATACAAATTCCAACAACTACACATTCAATAAATATAGCCCACCCTTCCGGCATCACCGAGGTAAGCATTTCGTGTATCCAGTTTGTTAGTGGTTTAAAATCTAACATATTTTTTTATTATTATAGAACACAGAGACACAGAGATACAGAGGTTTTAATTCTTAGATTAGCACAATGATAAAAAACTCTGTGCCTCTGTGTCTCTGTGTTCAAAAAATATTTCATCGATCTATATCAGGTACAACATAATCTAGTGTTCCGCCAATGGCGATTAAATCCGCAATCTTGCCACCGCGGGCAATAGTATCGACTGTAGATACCAGAGGCAATCCGGTGCTACGGAAATGCAGTCGATAAGGATATTTTTCACCGTTGCTTTCAAGGAATACCCCAAACTCACCACGGCTTGCTTCCACAGCAGTATAATAAGTTCCTTCGGGCACCTTTATAATCGGTTTCGTTTTCTCCTGATAATTACCTTCGGGGATATTATCAATAAGTTGCTCCAGAATTTTCATAGATTCCATTATCTCGTCCATACGTACCATGTAGCGTGCAAAGCAATCGCCTTCGGTATAAATGATTTCTTTAAAGTCCAGCTTATCATAAAGGGCATACGGACGGCGCTTGCGTACATCGCATGCCCACCCCGAAGCACGTCCGGTGCCACCGGTGGCTCCAAAAGAAATTGCATCTTCACGGCTAAGGATACCAACGCCTTTCATACGTTGTTGTGCAATGATGTTACCAGTAAATATATCGTGATATTCATGAATTATACCCCGCATATAAGGGATAAACTCTTTGATCCTCTTTACAAGATTAGGATGGATATCTGCCTGAACACCTCCAATGGTATTATAATTCATTATTAATCTGCCACCGCAAGTCTCCTCGAATATATCCAGAATCTTTTCCCTGTCGCGGAAACCATAGAAGAAAGGAGTAAGACCACCCAGGTCCATACAGAGCGCCGAATAGAAAAGTAAGTGCGAATCAATACGTTGCAGTTCATCCATAATGGTACGTATGTACTGTACCCTTTCGGAAACTTCAATACCCATTGCCTTTTCAACGCACATACAAAGGGCATGACGGTTGTGATGTGCTGCCAGATAATCCAGTCGGTCGGTCAATGCAAGAATCTGCTGATAAGTCATACTCTCGCTCATCTTCTCAATTCCCCGGTGAATGTAACCGCAGTTTACATCAATCTTTTTCATGTTTTCACCCTCAAGCGAAACACGGAAACGAAGTACTCCATGTGTTGCAGGGTGTTGTGGGCCGATGTTAACCACATATTCACGATCTTCAAAGATTACATTTTCCTGTTCTTTGAATGTACCGTCCGGATTCAACTCTACCAGATGTGTGGTATCAATTGTAATCTCGTTCGACATTCTTAAAGGGTTTCTGTCATCATTGGGATCATCGTCTTTGCGAAGCGGATGTCCTACCCAGTCGTTCCGGAGATACAAGCGGCGCATATCCGGATGATTAAGAAAGATGATGCCGAAGAAGTCATATATTTCACGTTCATTCAGTTCGGCAGCTTTCCAGATATCAGCAACCGAATCCAGTTCAGGGTTTTCCCGTTCGGTGGAAGTTTTAACCACCATGCGTTCGCCCGTAGCAGTAGATTCCAAATGATAGATTACACCGAGGCGTTCGCCCCAGTCCATTCCGGTCATACATTCCAGAAAATCCATCTGTTTCTCATTGCGTAGTTTCAGAGCTGCATCATGAAACTCTTCTGCTGCAATTTCGATTATTGTATTGTTCATTATTGTTTAGTTTAGAAGGAGGAGGTAAAGGAGGTAAAGTGAGGTAAAGGAGGTAAAGTTTCCATGCGGCATCGTTACTTTACCTCCCTTTACCTCACTCTACCTCACTCTACCTCCTTCTTATTAACCCCTCCAAAGAATTTTTCCACTTTTACTTTCCGTTGCAATTGCATCATTCCATACAGAAAACTTTCCGGGCGTGGGGGACATCCGGGGATATATACATCTACGGGAATAATCTTATCTACCCCGTTTACCACGTGGTACGATTTTTTGAAAGGACCGCCGCTAACAGCACAACCACCTACGGCAACCACATATTTAGGATCGGCCATTTGGTCGTATAAACGTTTCAGAACGGGGGCCATCTTGTCGGTTATTGTTCCGCAAACCATAATCATATCAGCCTGTCGCGGACTTGCCCGGGCTACTTCAAAGCCAAAGCGTGCCATGTCGTAACGGGCAGCGCCCAGTGCCATAAATTCAATACCGCAGCAACTTGTGGCAAAAGTAAGCGGCCACAGGGAGTTGCTTCTTCCCCAGTTGATAACGTCGTCCATGGCTCCAACAAAAACATTTGCTCCGTTCTCGTTGAGTTCGTGTGCCATTTTCTCCAACGTTTCATTGTCGGTAAACTCCTCATAAGGAATTGATTTTATTTTAGGTTTCTTTATTTCCATTCCAATGCTCCTTTCCGCCAGGCATACGCCAGTCCTAAAACTAAGATGATAAAAAAGAAGAGAATACTGATGATTCCACCTGTTCCCAGTTCACGGGCAATCACAGCCCAGGGGAACAGGAACACAGTTTCGACCTCGAACATCAGGAACAGGATAGCAAACAGATAATACCCAACCCTGAATTGCATCCACGATTTCCCCCGGGTAGGTATGCCACATTCGTATGCTTCCATCTTTTGTGGGTTGTATGAACGAGGTGAAATCAACTTGGCTATAACAATAGCAGCCGTAACAAGGACTATAGCCGTTAGAAAAGCAACGACTAAAAAAATAAAGTTCATTTGAGTTTTTAAGTTTTTGAGTTTTTGAGACTTTAAGTTCTTAAGTAAACAAATATATATGCCCATAGGTTTACAAGCTTAGGTATATACCTAAACTTAAAAACTTATGGACTATAAACTTAAAAACTTAAATGATAATCTTTCTCAATCCGAATATATAGTATGCTACCGGATGTTGAGATATTGAGATTTCTTTCGTATTCTGTTTTTGAGGAAGTTTGCTGTTGTTTCTTTGAAAGCTATTGTGTTTATGAATACGATACAATTGTTTAAAACTGTAGTCTTTTGAGTAAGATAAATCTGCATTGTCGCAAATAAGCCTTGTTCCTGCAATATGCAAACTTCTGGCATTATCGTGGCTATTATCGGCTTGCGAAATAACAAATGATTGATCTTGTTGAATTGTATAAATCTCCTGTTGCGGCACTGTAAGGTAAAACAATGCTGCAATAAGTGCAATTATACTATATTTTATACAATTCTTCATATTTCTTAATATTGCGGCGGCAAATGTAGAACTTATAATTAGTAATTTGCAATCTCTGTATTACAATAGTAGGTTATTTAACACAAATTACACATTGCTACTGTGAATTTTAATTAAAGCCTGTTTAGCTATCATCCTAATAATCGGATTTGTTATTTGTCTTTTTTTATCTATTCATAAATCAGTACTAATTTTTATGCAGCAAATCGTTATTTCAAAATGCAGCATTTCACACTTTCAAAATGCAGCATTTTGATTGAACGAAATGCAGCATTTCATCAATGCAAAATGCTGCATTTTGAAAATGTATCATAAAATCGGCTCTGTGGCGCGTATGGCGGGTGGTAAACGAGATGGTTTTTCTTTTTTGTTGTTTTTTGTAGTGACGAAATAGTTAAACAGAGCTGTGGGTTTTGGAAAGATTTTTTTCGTAATGCTATGAGCTTTTGTAACTAGTACAAAACATACTTTCTCCTCATCACCTTATATTCATCAAGCCCTGTTTGCCACTCTGCCCGAATCTGTTCTTCGGTTTTGCCGGCAACAATTGCTTCCCTTACCTGATTGGTACCCATAAGTAAATCCATCCAGTTTCGGCGTGAAAAGAATGTTGCATCTTCGCCCGATTTTTTATAGAACTCTATTACATATTTGAGGGTTAAACCCTTAACACTGGTAACATTCCGTAAATCCAACCCATAACACTTTACATCTTTGTGTAACGGATTAGAGTCGAAACCGGGCATTGAGCGAGGTGTAAAAGCAAAACTACCATATTTTTCGTTAGGCGCGCCTATTACCTGAAAGGGAAAAGTTGTTCCGCGACCTACGCTTATTTTTGTAGCCTCGAAAGCACAAAGTGAAGCATATAATTGTATAGCTTGGTCGTTCGGCAGGTTAGGAGAGGGGGGAATAGGTAGAGAATAAGGTTGTCCGTGTTTCCAGCCTTCAACAGGAATAACCGTAAGTTTGCAGATATCCGGTTTGCCAAGGAGCCATCCTTCGCCATTAATTAACCGGGCAAGTTCGCCCACAGTACACCCATGTAGAATAGGAATCTGTAGCATACCTACAAAACTTTTATATCTGCGGTTTAGTACAGGGCCATCCACATAATCACATGGGTTTGGACGGTCCAGTACAATAAACTCCTTATCATTTTCTGCACAAGCCTCCATAACATAAAACATGGTACTAATATATGTATAGAACCGTGCACCTACATCCTGAATATCAAAAACAATCACATCTGTTTTGTTGAGCTGCTCTGGAAGCGGCTTCTTGGTTTTTCCATGTAGCGAATAAATGGGGATTCCGGTCTTAATATCTTTTCCGTCGCTTACATTTGCACCATATTCGGCAGTGCCCCGGAATCCGTGTTCGGGAGCAAAAGCAGCCGTAACATTTACTTTGTTTTTAATCAATACATCCAATAGATGTTCTTGATTGGTTCCAACAACAGATGTTTGGTTCACCACCACCCCCACGCGTTTATCTTTCAGCAGAGGAAGATATTTATCCAATCGTTCGGCACCAGTAAGTAGAGGACTGCCGGCATTTACCAATAACCAGGGGAATACAAGAAGAATAAAGAAGTTAAGTCTTAAAAAGTGGTGGTTAATCATATTCAGCAAAATAATTTTTTCGTAATATTGCACAAAATTAATCAGTTGAAAATTGAAAATTGAAAATTGAAAGTTAAATAACCAATAGTAATCTAACTTTTAATTAATTCTCAATATTCAATTCTCAATATTCAATTCCCCAATTAATATGAATCCTGTAAATCTCATAGATAAGTATTATCCCGAATCTAATCAATTAAAACAAATATTGCTTATTCATAGTAAATCGGTAGCCGATAAAGCTTTACAGATAGCCGATAAACATCCGGAACTGAACCTGGATAGAGAATTCTTGTACGAAGCAGCTATGCTTCATGATATTGGTATATTCTTAACTGATGCCTCAAGCATTTTTTGTTTTGGTGATAAACCTTATATCTGTCATGGATATCTGGGAGCGGAACTTGTAAGCCGGGAGGGTTTCCCCAAACATGCTTTGGTATGCGAACGTCATACCGGAGCCGGACTGGAACTAAAAGCAATTGTAGAACAGAACTTGCCTGTACCGCATCGCGAAATGATTCCTGTAAGTATGGAAGAACAAGTAATTTGTTTTGCCGACAAATTTTTCTCAAAGACCCACTTAAACATCGAAAAAAGTGTGGATAAAGCTCGTAAAAGCATAAGCAAATATGGAGCAGAAGGTTTAGAACGATTCGATTGTTGGTGTAGGATGTTCTTATAATGCACTAAAAAATAATTAAAAAAATATATTCAGACGTTTATTTGAGAGAGAATGTGTACTTTTGCCCCCTAATAGCGCAAATGTTTAGTTCATCACGCATTGAAAGCAAATACTTTAATATCATTCATACTACTATTCGCATTTCTCTTGCTTCCGGACGAGGCCATGGCCCAACGCAGAAGAAGAGGAGTATCGTCTGTTGATATGCCAGGTAGTGATTCCATAAATTTTACGATTCCGAGAGACTCAATAGGAAATGATACGTTGAAACGTGAAACAGTTGTAGCCGATACGGTTCCTGCTTCTCCAAAGAAACAACCATTAGATGCTCCTGTTTTTTATGAAGCTAACGATTCTATTGTTTTTGAACAGGGAGGGTATGCACACTTATATGGACAGGGTAAGGTAAATTACCAAAACATAGAACTTACTGCTGAAATTATTACCATGAATATGGATAGTAGTACTGTATATGCCCGTGGAGTAGAAGATTCTTTGGGAGTAAAGACAGGTATACCGATATTTAAAGATGGAGAAACTCCTTACGAAACCAATACCATCCGTTATAATTTTAAGAGTAAAAGGGGGCTTATCAGTAATGTGGTAACCCAACAAGGAGAAGGTTATGTGGTTGGAAACAATGCAAAGAAAGGGGCTAACGACGAGTTGTTTATGATTAACGGACGCTATACTACCTGCGACCATCACGATCATCCGCACTTTTATCTGCAATTAACCCGTGCAAAAGTACGGCCAAAGAAAAATGTTGTTACCGGCCCGGCTTATCTGGTTGTTGAAGATGTTCCGCTACCTATTGCAGTGCCGTTCTTCTTCTTCCCATTTTCAAGCAGTTATTCTTCCGGATTCATTATGCCATCATACATGGACGATTCTAATCGCGGTTTTGGTTTATCGAATGGGGGATATTATTTTGCAATCAGTGATAAAATGGACCTGAAAGTATTGGGCGAGATCTTTACCAAAGGTTCATGGGCATTAAGTTTGGAATCTAATTATGCCAAACGATACAAATATACAGGTTCATTCCAGGGAAGTTATCAGATAACCAAACTTGGTGAAAAAAACATGCCCGACTATTCGGAAACAAAGGATATGAAGATAATGTGGTCGCACAGACAAGACCCTAAGGCTAATCCAAACAGTACATTCTCTGCCAGCGTAAACTATACTACCAGTAGTTATGAGCGGAATAGCATTAACAATATTTACAATCCTAACCTGATGGCTCAAAGCACTAAGACTTCAAGTGTTAGTTATTCGCGTAGCTTCCCCGATCAGAAACTAACCATTTCGGGAACTATGAATATAGCACAGTCTTTACGCGACTCATCTATTTCGGTAACTTTACCCGATATGAATATCTCGCTCAGTCGTATTTTCCCTTTTAAAAGAAAAAATGCTGTAGGTGGCGAAAAATGGTATGAAAAGATTTCGATGAGCTATACCGGGCGTTTGACTAATAGCATCAAAACAAAAGACGATCAACTTTTCAACTCTAACTTGATTAAAGACTGGACTAACGGAATGAATCACAGTATTCCAATCAGTGCCACTTTTACCCTCTTTAATTATTTCAATATTACCCCTTCGGTGAATTATACCGAGCGTTGGTACTCACGTAAAGTACTGAAAGAGTATGATCAGGACGAAAGCAGATTGGTTGCTACCGATACAGTATATGGTTTCCATCGGGTATATAACTATAACGCCAGTTTAGGTATTAATACCAAACTTTATGGTACATATCAGCCAATATTTGCATTTGCAAAGAAAAAAGATGTAACAATTCGCCATGTCTTTACTCCTACAGTAAGTTTATCGGCGGCTCCCGATTTCGGTGCATCACGTTATGGCTATCATAAGGATGTAACATATACAGATAGAAATGGGGAAGAACAGGTTGCAACTTATTCTCCGTATGAAGGAAACTCTTTTGGTGTTCCCGGACGTGGAAAGCAAGGTAATATTAGTTTTGATATTACCAATAATCTTGAAATGAAGATGAGGTCGTCAAAGGATTCAACTAAAATGACTAAAATAAGTCTTATTGATGAATTGGGGGCCAGTTTATCCTATAACATGGCTGCTAAAGAAAGACCTTGGAGTAATTTGAATACCCGGTTGAGGATGAAATTTAGCAAAAGCTATACCTTTAATATGAATGCTACCTGGAAAACTTACGGATATGAGTTAGATAAGAATGGTAAGGTGGTTTCAAGTAATAAAACAGAATGGTCGCGCGGGCGGTTTGGTATTTTTCAAGGGTATAGTACTTCTTTCCAATACACATTAAATAATGATACATGGAAAAAGCTGAAAGCCAAGCTCAGAGGTGAAAAGACAGAGGACGAGGAAACCTCACCCGAATCTGATACAGAAGAAAACGAAACTTCTGAAGATGAATTGAATATGAGTTCTCGCCCGAAAGAAAAAGCAGTAGCCAATGAAGATGGTTATCAGGCATTTGCCATGCCATGGTCGCTTAATCTGAACTATGGAGTAACTATAGCCGAAGACCAATCGAAAGAGATTAATTATAAAACAATGCGTTATCCTTATTCGTTGAGGCATACTTTTAACTGTTCGGGTAACATTAAGTTATCGAATAAATGGGCGGTTAGCTTCAACTCGGGTTATGATTTTGTTGCTAAAGAAATAACACAGACCACATTTAATATCTCACGCGACCTTCACTGCTGGACAATGACGGCAACTCTTTCTCCGTTTGGTCGTTGGAAGACTTATAACTTCACCATCAGAGCCAGTGCAAGTATCCTACAGGATTTGAAGTGGGAACAACGTAGCCAAACTCAGAGCAACATTCAGTGGTATTAATAAACGTGTAATCAATTATTCGAAATCCCACCAAATCTCTCTTTTAGGTGTATCACCAATTGTATATGGTTCTCCAATTCGGGGTACGGTTATCGGTACGCATATTGTATCCATGAGGGGTACTAACTCTTTAATCGGTTCATTCCATATATGGTAAGAGGCGGCGTAACGTGCCCAATGTACCGGAAGCACCATTCTGGCTTTCAACTCCTGTACCGTATGAACTGTCTGTTCCGGAAACGAATGGTTCTTAGGCCATTCTGTACTGTATTGGGCATTCTCAAGTATGGCCAGATCAAACGGACCATACATGTCGCCAATATCTTTAAAATGTTTGTTGTAACCGCTGTCACCACCAATAAAGATTTTGTGACCGTGTATTTCGAGCACATACGAACTCCACAAGGTTCTGTTTTTCTTTGTCCATCTACCTGAACGATGTTGTACAGGTGTAGAAATGATCCGAATACCTGTAGCTACTTCAACGGTATCACCCCAGTTAACTTCACGGTATCTTTCAGGTTTCCAGTTCCAGTAAGACAACAGGGTGCCCACACCCAAAGGAACAATGGCTTTTGTCTCTTTTTTCTTCTTGTATTTGCGTATTGTACTGCAATCTAAGTGGTCATAGTGATCGTGTGTGATTACAATTAAATCAATAGCCGGAAGATCTTTGGGTTTATAAATATGGCTGCCCGGCATGCTTCTGTTAAAATAGAATAGGGGAGAGGCGTACCCGCTTAAAACAGGATCTACCAGTATATTGAAACCTTTGGATTGAATAAGGTATGAAGAATGACCAAACCAAACGATAGTTGTTTCAGGAAATACAGTATCCAACAAATTGGTTTTAACCGAAGGGATATCCTGTGAAAGTTTCGGGCGCTTTCTGAACTGGCGCATTTTCACTTCTTGCGGAACCCGGTTGTTGAGATACATAATTGTATCTGTATTATAGATGTTTTGGAATGAACGGTTTTTATAGTTGGGTAGTTGAGCAAATTCTGCCTCCCTTTTCTTCGAAGGATATTTGCCTATCGACCGTATAACTGAACAGCCGGAAAGTACAAATATACTTCCCAGCAGTATGTATAAATGAATGGTTATGTTCTTAAATCTCTTCATGATATAGATTCGATACTATAACAACAAATTTAAGAAAAAAAGTAATTAAGAATATACCAGATTATTTATTCGCCGGCTAGTTTCTTCAAATGCTGCCTGTAAAATACATTCTCTCCATTCTCAACAACAGTACTCAAATCAAAATCTACAGCATGTTTTTCAACAAACTCCCGGATCTTGTTCTTATCGGCCGACCGGTTATCACTGAGATAATCAGCCATACGGATAAGCAATGTTTTCTGTTTTTCCAGTGTTTGTTGTGCAAGTTCTTCTGCTTTAAAAATCAATTCCTCAGCCTGTTTGTTAATCCCATCGCTGTGATTATCCAGAATAAATCCGGGTGGGCGATCCGTATGTTGATTGCCATAATACGCCCGGGTATTACCCATGCCACAAGTATAGAGCACTTTGATAGCCAACTGAGTAGCTCGGTTAATATCTGTGCTCGAACCAATTGTAACATTCTCTTCTCCAAAAATAATCCGTTCGGCTACCAAGCCACCTAACAAAACTGCCAGCCGGTTAATGATTTCTTTGCGCGAAATGTAATTCCATTCCGGACGGGCAAACACAAAACCATCACTGCTACTATCTGCCGTTACAGAGAATACTACATTGGGCAATGTTTTCATTAGTATGGTTGAAAGAATAGCATGACCACTTTCGTGTACTGCTACAATAGCCTGTTCATCGTCGTGCCTTGGTTTGCGTAGTTTTCCTAATACCAATGCATATTTATCGGTAAGCCTGTGAATGATTTTTCTGTTATTAATAAAATCAATCAGTAAAGTAGCATGATCTGTTTGTGCTGTTTCGTCAACACTGAAATGTACAGAATCTACCAAGAAACCATTCAGGTATATTTCATTCAGAATCTTGCCCAACCGGGTATTAACAATTTGATGTATGGTGGTAAATAGCGGACGAGTACCTTGTGTGGGGAAAACTCCTTCTTCATAAATAAGAGATTCCGTACACTTATCGAAGGTTAAATTCAGTTGATAAGTATCCTGTACCTTACGACGTACTTTCTCTAACTCTAAACGAATAATGTTGTAAAAGTTATCCTCGTTAAATGCCGGGTAAATAATATGGGTATTACCTAAACGAGCTATCTGTTCACTGCGGAAACGGGTCAATAGGGCCTCTTTTACTTGTGTAACGGTGATACGTGTAGATTCGTAATGAAACTCGTTAGCACTCATATCCGGATTGAAATTGCGGGTCATAGAATAAACCTCGTCCAGATTTCCCATAACAAATACCAGTGCCCGCGTACAGTCTATATTTTTAGGACGTAGCGATTTCTTAAACAGATAGATTAGGTAAGCAAGTGTTTCCTCGCCATCCATCTCATTCAGTTTTTCGCGTAAATCGCTTTTGGTAACAAACATAAAGTCAACAAGGTCGAAGATGGTATTTACATTCTGATCGGAAATAAAATATGTTTTATTCAATACTTCACTTTCATCTTCATCCTGATTGGTGGTAGTCATAATCTCATTGTATATGGCTTTGCCATTTACTATAATACCATGTTCAACTTCTACACCTCTGTTTAATGCAAGATCTAACGATTTTATAAGACGGTTAAACCAACTGGTGTTGTACTCAAAATCAATCATGTCGAACTTCCCTGTGTCCAGTAAATCCCAAACAGCGCGCGAAGAGGCCTTATTTACTTCTTCATTGTCTTCATTAATAGTGCGTGCATGTTGAAACTCGTCTAAACCGATAATGAAAGGATCGCCATTGCTGCTTTCGTAAATATCTTTGAAAGTATCCTGAATTCCGTAATAGGAATTGCCACTTTCGCCCAAGTCGAAACGGAAATAGCGGTCCGAAAATCCTAAAAGCTCGGATAATCTTTTAACAAGCGATGTTTTTCCTGTTCCGGTTAATCCCCATAAGTTAATGATAACAGGGCGCTCTTGCATCTCGGGGAAGAAGAACCACGAATTAATAGCATCAGTAATTTGGTCTATTACAGTATCAATACCTATAAATTCGGATTTAAGTTGTCTGGATGTATTCTCCAGTATTTCTTTTTGTTTGAAAAGTTGTTGTCTGTATTTGGAAATATCCATATCTAGTAGTTACCCTTTTTCAGTTTTGTGTTAATATGTTCACCAGCCGACAAAGATATGCAAAATCATTGGGTAATTTTATTGTAGGGTTTTAAAATCTCCCAAATTTCATGTAAGTTTGTTGTTGCAACCAACAATTCATTACCTTTGCCTTCTAATTCTTAATTAATAATGATTGTTTGTATTGCTGAAAAGCCCTCTGTAGCGCGTGATATTGCTGAAGTTTTAGGAGCCCGGGATAGAAAAGACGGATATATAGAAGGAAACGGTTATCAGGTAACCTGGACTTTTGGCCATCTTTGTACCCTGAAAGAACCTGCCGAGTACTCCCCACGATGGAAGTCGTGGAGCTTGAGTAGCTTGCCTATGATACCTCCCCGGTTTGGAATCAAACTAATATCAAACCCCACTTACGAAAAACAATTCCGTATTATAGAAACCTTAATGCTTGCCGCAGATGAAATTATAAACTGTGGCGATGCTGGGCAGGAAGGAGAACTTATTCAGCGTTGGGTTATGCAAAAAGCCGGAGCACGATGTCCGGTAAAACGTTTATGGATTTCTTCGCTTACCGAAGAGGCTATAAAAGAAGGGTTTAAGCAACTCAAAGACCAATCCGAATTTCAACCATTGTACGAGGCCGGACTATCTCGTGCCATTGGCGACTGGTTGTTGGGTATGAATGCAACACGGCTCTATACACAAAAGTATGGACAAGGCCGACAGGTATTGTCTATTGGCCGGGTACAAACCCCAACATTGGCATTGATTGTAAACAGGCAACTGGAAATAGAGAACTTTAAGCCGGAACCCTATTGGGAACTCAAAACCATATACCGGGATACTACCTTTTCGGCCACAAAAGGAAAATTTACTTCCAAAGAAGAAGGAATGGATTTTCTGGAAACCGTGCGGCAGTCCGACTTTGGAGTAACCGATGTTTCTACCAAGAAAGGTACCGAATATGCTCCTCGTCTTTTCGACCTTACTTCTTTGCAAGTAGAATGTAACAAGAAGTTCGGTTACTCGGCCGACGAAACCTTGAAACTCATTCAGTCGTTATACGAGAAAAAGATAACCACATATCCCCGTGTTGATACCACTTACTTAAGTGATGATATCTATCCTAAATGTCCCGGCATTTTGCAGGGATTGAAAGATTATGTGGCATTGACCGCTTCGTTGCAAAACGTTAAGTTGCCTAAATCCAAAAAGGTTTTTGATAGTTCCAAAGTAACCGATCACCATGCCATCATTCCCACAGGTGTTTATCCACAAAACCTGAGCGAGATGGAACGTCGTGTGTTCGATTTGGTTGCCCGTAGATTTATAGCTATATTTTATCCCGATTGTAAGATATCTACAACCACTGTATTGGGCGAGGTAGACAAGATTGAGTTTAAAGTAACTGGTAAACAAATACTTGAACCCGGTTGGCGTGTGGTTTTTGCAAAGGAACAAACAGAAGAAAAGAATAACGACGAAGAAGCCGTTCTGCCCAATTTTGTTAAAGGAGAGCGCGGTCCACACGTGCCCGACCTAAATGAAAAATGGACGCAACCGCCCAAACTATACACCGAAGCAACTTTGTTGCGTGCCATGGAAACTGCCGGAAAACTAGTTGATAGCGATGAATTGCGTGATGCCCTGAAAGAAAATGGTATCGGACGGCCGTCTACCCGTGCGGCAATTATTGAAACACTATTTAAACGTAACTATATTCGTAAAGAGAAAAAAAACTTGGTTGCTACCCCAACAGGTATAGAACTTATTCAGATTATTCACGAAGAACTTCTTAAATCTGCCGAGCTTACAGGTATATGGGAAAAGAAACTTCGTGAGATTGAAAGAAAGAAATATGATGCCCGTTTGTTTCTTGAAGAGCTAAAACAAATGGTTACAGAGGTTGTGAACAGTGTTTTATCTGATAATTCAAACCGCCGGATAACCATTGTTGATACCAGTACTCCTAAAGAGGCTGAGCCTAAAAAAGAAACCAAGAAGCGAGAAAGAAAACCCAAGGCCAAAAAAGTGGAAGATAAGGTAGGAAAGCCTTGTCCGCTGTGTGGAAAGGGTACAATTATTAAAGGAAAAACGGCATACGGTTGTTCCGAGTGGAAGAGTGGGTGTACTTATCGGGAGAATTTATAATAAATCAGAATACAATGAGCGTTAAATCAAAAGCAATTACCTTATTAACAATTACTTTTATACTTTTTGGATGTGGTAACAAACGGGAGTCTCACGAGAGTAGGAAAAGAAAACACATTGAGTATATTGAGGCCAATCTTGACAGTCTTGCAAGTGCACGTACACTTGCAAATATGTGTACAACATTTGGAAAAGAAAAAACTACGGAATTATTTAATAAATTGGCTCCTAAGGTCAGGGATTCTGATGATGGCAAAATAGTTGAACAATATTTACTATTAAACAAAGAATTAAACATCGGAGACAAATTTGTTGACTTTGAGATGTTGGATTCAAATGGACAGAATAGAAAACTCTCCGAATTTCAAGGAAAAATAGTGTTACTTGAGTTTTGGGCTTCCTGGTGTGGACCTTGTTTAAGTGATATGCCTTACCTTAAAAAAACTTATGATAATTATCATAAATATGGATTTGAGGTATTCGCCGTATCATTGGATATGAATAAAGAAGATTGGCTGAAGGCTATAGAACAGCACAATTTAAATTGGAATCATGTAAGCGAATTGGATAGTCACTATAATACAGCAGCATTCATATATGGTGTGTATGGCATTCCGGATAACTTTCTAATTGATGAAAAGGGAATTATCAAAGCAAGGGGGGTAAGAAAGGATAAGCTGGATAAAGCATTAGAAAAAATGATAAAGAAATAATGCCGGCCACTAACAAAGTGCCAATGTCATTAAGTTAAGCCCGGCATGGATTTAGAATCCTTAATGATTTTTTTGCTCAGATGCTTTAGTTAGATTAAAAATTATGCTTGATAATTATAGAAAGCAATCCAATCTCTTAACTCCTTAATTAAAAAATGTACTTTGTTTTGATGCTGGAACTAAACTTAAAGTTTGCTCCTCACATATCGAGCGATAGTTCGAGGCCTTAAATTCTAACAACATAGATTTTTTTGTTTATTATTCTACAAATATATTAAAGTTCAAGGATATAACAACTTTAAACCTTGAAAGATTGAGTTTTTTATTATACTCAACCCCCTCTACACTTTCCCATGGAAAAGTCTGAAGTATCCCGTGGAAAACCTTAGACTTTTCCAGAACAAAGTGCCCTAACAAACATAAAAATCAAATCCCCTCAGAAAATGTTTTTTCGTCATTTTGCTGTCACTGCTATCACTAACCCATGCAACATATTAATAATCAAACAATTAAATCAGTGCTAGATGCAGTGATAGTAAAATACATCTACCACTGCTATCACTAAATAACATCATGCTATTTTAATCTTTACTCCTGATTATCAGTCACTTTATAAACCGTGCCCTTACTTAACCGACGGTTGACGAATTTGTTTCTTAGCGAACGTCCCAATGTAATCGCAGCCGTTTTGCTACATTTAAAACCTGTATTCTTACTCCGGATGCGCTCCAACATTTCCCCACAAGTGAGCTCCTCGAACGGTTCGTCTCCAACCGGCGAACGGAAATAAGCCAGTAAAATCTCCTCCTCGGGCAATGTACGCACAAACCGCTGATTGCAACTAGTAATATAGGCCTCTTCCTCGTGGCTGAACCAATAATGTTCCCCATTGCGGATGGCATGTACCGCCTGTGCATACAACTGCTTGTAATCAATTGGCTGAGAATAATCAATAATCCCCTCAACCTCCACACAAATAAAACGGCGACTGCCTGTAGGGTCCGATAACAAATCAAAATTGTTACTCGTAGCAATAAATGTAGCATACCGGCGAATAGCATCCGTGGTACCCGCATACGGCAAGCGGGTTTGCACCACCGCCTTTTGAAGAATATGTTTCATAAAACCCTGATACGAAGGACTTATGGAATCGAACTCGTCCATATTGATAAGCGCAAACCGTCCCAATGCCTGCTCAACAGTGCGGCGGTTGCTGAAATCAATACTGTCCGTATAATAATCGCGTAACTCCGGAGGCAGAATGTTCAAACAAAAAGTAGATTTACCACAACCCTGATCGCCCACCAGCAACGGCAGTGTGCTGTTGGCATGCCGGTTGTCTACCCGTTGCCAATGCGCAACCATGGACAAGAACCAGGTATAAAACAAGTCTGCCCAACGGGGATTATTGCATCTTACCGTATTTGCAAGTATGCGGATGCGGTCTTTACCATCCCAATGGGGCAATGCAAACAAGTACTCTTCAATGGGGTTGTACACTGGTATGCGGTCCGAATGCAGGTAACGCTTCACGTCTGCATCCCATGCGCTGATACCTTCGGCTGTGGCATTCAGTGAAATACTGTTCATGGCCTCCTTGGTAAGCGGGCGAAAGTCGAAGTAGAACGATTTCAGCTCACGGTACTCCACCATTCCTTTTATTGTATTTCGCCTGAACTGGTACCTGCGTTCCATAAAATCGTCCAACTGTGCAACCAGTGTCATGGATGATGTTATGCAAGGTTTGCCGCCGAACTTTTTGGCAAGAGAGTAAACGGCCCGGAAGTTGGCCCTGATATGTATTTCGTATTTCCTGAAGTCGCGGTGAAGCAATGTCCATTTCACTGCCTCTTCTTCCGGTATGCCCGACTGGTAACAGTTTTCGGCCAATTTGGTGAGAAATGGTTTTAACTCGTCTTTCTCCCAGTCTATACCATCTATCATATTGAGGGCATCGTACAACGAAGTATCAAACAATGTCGATATAATCTCGTTCCGTTCGTATCCCGGTATCAGCCTTAACAAAGGGTCTTTTATGGCCTGTTGTACCTCACGGTATGTAGGTTCGGCCGGTGTGCGAACCGGTTGCTCCATGCGTATGGGCGTTGCGTGCGGGTTATAGTATAAATCCGGATCGTAAGAAAGCCTGCATCCACGGTCCAAATCAGGCTTTTTCAGTTCTATTTCCCTCTTTATCTGGGGCTGATACCATTTTACGGCTTCGCGGTAGGCTTGCGCATGAAACATTTTAATCAGTTCATAATCCCTAGGCAAACTACCGTCGGGCAATGAAAAGGGGATGATTATTTTTACGCTTCTCCCGCTCGAACCTACAAAAGCCAATAAGGTTTGTGGAAATGTGGATGCCACATCGCGCCACTGCACTGCCTCTTTTATTCCGGTAAGTTTAGTTATTTCTAGCATAACAAGTCCGTTGTAGGTAACCAGTTCCTGTTCACTTCCTTTCTTTTTAAATACTCCGCTAAACACCAATGCAGGTAGTTTGTCGGCATAATCACTACGTTTTCCACCTGAATTGTATATCAGGTTGTTTCTCAAAGCGGTTACAGGTTTCGCTTTTGTTTCGGTTTGCAGGTTTTTTAGTACTGTTTCCAGTTCCAATACCCGTTGTGTTTGGGTTTCGTTAGTCTTTCGGTAGGTGGTTATTTGCATTAGGTTTTGTTTTGATTCCTATAAGATTTTGTTTGGTAATACCCGGGTGTTAATATTGTGTACACCCGGGTGTACGTGGCTTGCACACCCGGGTGTACATGGTCTGTACATCCGGGTGTACATAGATTGTACACCCGGGTGTTACAAAGTCGATGCTAGTGGCAAATTTAAAGAAATCTATAGGGATAGGCAAGGAAAACAATAAGAATAATATAGTGAATGAATAGGATTGGAGTGATAAGCACTCAGGATATTGCAATTTACTTAAGTGATTGTTAGTTAGTGATTTAGTGGTATAATAAAGAATTTACTTGCGATTTTTTTAGTGATAGCAGTGGTAGAGTGTGCCGTGAGAAAGTGTTGTTTTGTATTCAACCTTTCGCAACTATGAACAAGATGAGGGATTTGTCCCCTCGGAATCGCCTTGCAGGAGGAGGTTCCAAACCGGTGTATGCTGCTTTGTTTAATAGACTTGGTAGTGAGCGATACATTAAAAGGCGGTTTCTAATCGTCAGGTATTATGTAAGGAGATGACCGCAAGGAAACCATCATTGAAGCGTCGAAAAGCTGTAAAAACAATGTCAAAACCAAGGGATTCTACCATCCTTGGGATAAGTGTAAGATGCACCTGTTTACTGCTTACACGGCATTCGGCGTTAAGATGGCATGACCTTACATGTGGCTTGTTTATGGAACACGGGAAGCAATCATGAGATGCAAAAGGAGCCTATCAAGGGGAAGCCCCCCAAGATACTGAGTACTGATGCTCATGGTTGTGGCGGACTGCTTCGTAGTAGTGTTGAAGTACCTGTAATGGGTATGGAGCGAAGGGAGCAGCTTATCTGTGTATTAATTGTTAAACAACTTTCTTTTAGAAAGGAGGACTTAATGAAAGGGACGTTTAAACTACGCTTATAAACAACGTTACTTGTTCGAAGCCAACTTCCGTCGTGACGGTTCGTCGCGTTTCGGACCCGACTATCGTTGGGGTACATTCCCTTCGTTCTCGGCAGCATGGCGTATAAGCGAAGAACCATTTATGGAAAATATGAAAGATGTATTTTCTAATTTAAAGTTACGTGCTTCATGGGGTAAACTGGGTAACACAACATCTGGTTACTACGAATGGCAAGCTGCATACGGAGGAGTAAATTATTCATTCAATGGTAATACCAGCGACGGTTTGTATCAAAAGAAAATAGCTAATCCTATTTTGCATTGGGAAGCCGTTACATCAAGCAACGTTGCTATCGAAGCCGGATTCCTCAACAATCGTTTAACACTGGAAGCCGACCTCTACCAACGTACTACCAAAGGTATTTTGGCATCACCATCGGTTTATTTAACAATGGGTACTGTTGCTGCACCTACAACCAACACATCTGATATGCGTAACCGCGGATTGGATTTAACAATAGGTTGGAACGATAGAATAAAAGATTTCCAATATAGCGTAAGCGCCAACTTCACTTACAACCACAATGCCATTGTAAAATATCAAGGCAAGTATAAAGAAGGATGGGAAACTGATGCTAGTGGTAACAAAGTATGGGTAAGTAACCGAGGAGAAACTGCTGATTATTCGGGCACTACAATACGTGTAGAAGATCATAAGTTCGACGAATACTATATGTGGGAACGCCACAAGGGTAATGGAAATATTTATTTGGCCGACGGAAAAACCCCTGACCCCAAAGGTGGTCCACGCGATGGTATGATTCGTACAAAAGCCGATTTGGATTGGGTAAAAGCTATGATCGAATACACCGATGCGAATGGAAATAAAGTATATAACTTTAATAATCAAAGTGTTGGACAAAACTCGGGACTATGGTATGGAGAATGTGTGTATGCCGACGTAAACGGTGATGGTATGTATGGTACAAACGATAACGACCGTGTGTTTACTGGTAAATCATCAACACCTAAATATTCGTATGGTATAAACCTATCGGCTAGCTGGAAAAACTTCGATATCAATATGACATGGGCAGGTAATGCAGGCATGTACTATCACATTTACGAACGTGGTTTTAATAGTATGAGTAGCTCTAGTTGGCAAGAAGGAACAATCATAGCCCGCAATGCCCGCGACATTTATTACTATTGCGATCCCAAAGAGTCTCTGTTGAATCCTGATTATGACCCAGCTACCGACCCTAAAGCAAATATAAATGCAGCTTACATGCGTATTGGTAATGTAGGATCGGCACACCGCAACAATACATCCGAGTTGTATAATGCTTCTTACATCAAGCTTAAAACACTACAAATTGGTTATACACTACCAAAAGCATGGACATCGAAAGCGCAAATTAAAAACTTACGCATCTTTGTTTCAGCCGAAAACTTGTTAACTATTACAAATTATCCTGGTGTTGATCCTGAAATTGGTGGTAGTGGATTTACTTCTTATCCTATTCCTAGAATCTTTTCGGGTGGTATTAATTTAACATTCTAATCAGTACATAAAGATTATAGACATGAAAAAAATAATATATTTACTTCTTGTAGCACTCTGCACAATGCAATCGTGCGATATATTGGATACTGCACCATACGATCAGGTAGCATCCAGCAACATGTGGACAAACGCATCTCTAACCAATCAAGGTGTTGCAGGTGTATATGCGGCTATGCGTAAATGGGGAGTATATGGGTCTGCCAGTTACCAACTTAATGTAATTCCTTTCGAATGTTTGGGAATGACAGGCGAAGCATACCGCTCTATTCCTTATCTGAATGGTACAGCAGGAGCAGGAGATACCTTCTTCTCGACTATGTGGAAAACATTATACGAAGGTGTACACCGTGCTAACGATGGTATCTACAACCTGTCGGAACCCGGTGGTGGTGGAGTAGATGAAGAAACACGCACCCGATTGCTTGCCGAATGTAAATTTCTTCGGGCATATTATTACATGCGTTTAAATGAGTTATACGGACGCTATGGATTTGGTGTACCACTCTATACAGAGCCTATTAAATCGGTAGACGAATGTGTGAAATCGCAATCGCCCGAAAACGAAATATGGGCACAAATAGTAGCCGATTTAACCGATTGTATAAACGAGCCTAACCTTCCTAACCGTTATAAAGAAACCGGACGAGTATCGAAAGGGGCTGCTTATGCATTACGTGGTAGAGCATACCTGATGCAAGGGGCCAAATATAACTACAACAATGCTACAGGTAAAGTAGAAGGAACCAGCATTGATAAGGACCTGTTGAAAAAAGCATCCGACGACTTTGCAAAAGTGCAAGGATGTGGTTACGATCTTTTCCAAGGTGGATACAGAGAACTGTTTACCGAAGCCAACGAAGGATGTATTGAAATGATTTTCTCGGTGCAAAACATTTCAAAACCCGGATATGGATCGTCTATGCAGCTTAGAGGCGGTACACGTTCGGCAGGCGACCGCACAGGTGGAACCGGTTGGTCGCAATACAGTGCATCACCTGCTATTGTTGACTTGTATGAATACAAAGATGGTACTCCTTTTAATTGGGAAGATGTTATTCCGGAATTCTTTGAAACACCCGAAAAAGAACGTTTGGTATATTTCCTACGTGACAAAGAAGCCGATGGAAAACAATTTGTAAGCGATAAAATGGCGACAGCAATAGACAAAAAAATACCCGAAGCAACGAAAGACAGATACTTACCTGAGGGTAATGAGGCACGCTTGCAAAAAGCATGGACAAACCGCGATCCACGTTTCCATTATAACCTTATTGTTCCTTATGGCGAAGTATTCTTGGGTACAGATGCCGACCAAAACAAACAAGGAAATACTACCCCTGTACCTTATATATTCCGCTGGCCGGTTGGCGCAACAAATCAATCGGTTGCAGCACAAAAAGGCTTGGGTGTTGAATCGCCCTACGACTTAAGACAAGACGGAACAGCCGAGGCCGAATTTGCTTATCGTCATCGTAAATTCATTATGGAAGTATATGATTGTGAGTACATTGAAAACAGTCCTATTGATGAACCGATTCTTCGTTATGCTTACGTATTACTGATGTGGGCCGAAGCACTTGCACAACAAGATGATTTAATTGGGGCTGCCGAAAAAGTTAATTTAATAAGAGCACGTACAAGTGTTGAAATGCCTGCATACACTTTTGCCAATAAAGAAGATGCCATTAAGAAGATCAGAGATGAATCTCGCCGTGAACTTGTAAACGAAGGAGTAAACTTCTACGAAGAACTGCGTTGGGGAACACTGCGCGAAACCAAATTCTCACCTTATATGGGTTACACTCCTGCAGCTCATACATGTAATGGTATGCAAAGTAGTGGTAATGGTAAAGTAGCATGGTCTACAACAAATGATTATAGTATCTGGCCTGTTCCAAGTGTTGAAATTGAAAAGAATCCTGCTTTAAAGAAAACACCAGGTTGGATTTACTAATAAAGGGTATAAGTTATTATTAAGGATTTTTTCTCTATGATTAAAACGTAAAAAGATTGTACCCACCATGAAGGCGTCTGATGAAGACGCCTTCATTTTCCTCTCTAAAGAGAAACTAATTGAACATGCCAAACAACTTAAATACATTTTAAATGAAAGCAGGATATAAAATTTTGATATGGGTATTAGCAATTACTCTGCTACAAGCCTGTGATGGCAATAACGACAAAGATCTTTTTATAAAAGACAATACCGAATTTGCCGTTGCCCAAACCAGATTGATGTTGGCTGGAATAGGTGAACCTACAGGAAAAAATTATCCACGTACCATGAACGATAACGGGCAACTGGTTGTTACCAGCAAATACGACTGGACACCTGGTTTCTTCCCCGGTAATTTATGGTATATATACGAACTTACTGGCGATAAAGAATGGGAAAAGTATGCCGAACAATGGACACATTCTTTGGAATCGCTGCAAACATTTACCGGTCATCACGATCTGGGTTTTATGATGTATTGTAGTTATGGCAATGCCTTACGCCTTGCACCACGCCCCGAATACAAGGATATTATAATAAGAAGTGCAGAGTCGTTATCGTCTCGTTACGACGAACGTACCAAATCAATAAAATCATGGAATTACCGCAAAGCATGGAATGATACTGTTGAATGGTTTTATCCTGTAATTGTAGATAACATGATGAATCTGGAAATGTTGTTTGCTGCTTCAAAATTATCGGGCAATAAAAAGTTTTATGATATTGCTGTTACTCATGCCAACTCAACCATTAAAAACCATATCAGAGAGGATTACGGCACTTATCATGTGGTTGATTACGATACAATAACAGGTGCGGTTAAAAACCAGGCAACTTGTCAGGGATACAGTGACAACTCAACATGGGCACGCGGACAGGCATGGATTATTTATGGTTTTACCATGATGTATCGCGAAACAAACAACCCACAATATTTGGATGTAGCAATAAAAACAGCCGATTTCTATTTAAAGAACCTTCCCGAAGATCTTATTCCTGTATGGGACTTTAATGTAGGACAAAATGGGTACAAACCCGAAGGTAAATCATATGCAGTTGAATTCAAAGAAAAACTGAAAGATGCTTCGGCAGCAGCTATAACTTGTTCGGCACTATTTGAACTGGGACACATATCACAAACACAGAAATATATCGATCTGGCTACTCAAATGCTATATACACTGGCTTCGGCACAGTATCGTGCTGAACTGGGAACAAATGTAAACTTCATAATTAAGCATTGCGTGGGTAGTATTCCACATCACAACGAAATAGATAAACCACTGGTTTATGCCGATTATTATTTTTTAGAGGCACTGGTTAGATACAGAAAGTTTAATGGTTTTTAGACACGGATGACGCGGATTGCACGGATTTTAATACACGGATTAATCTCTATAATAATATCCGTGTTATTAAATCCGTGCAATCCGCGTCATCTGTGTCTAATTTTTGTCTTAAATCAATTTTTTATTTTAAATTTGTGACAGACTAATATCATACACTGTCATGAATAACAATTTTGTAATCAACATAGGCCGCCAATTAGGTAGCGGCGGAAAAGAAATTGGTGAGAAACTAGCCAACCGTTTAGGTATTTCTTTTTACGACAAAGAATTGATTAACCTTGCTTCCAAAGAAAGCGGACTTTGTGAGGAATTCTTTGAAAAAGCCGACGAGAAACCTTCGCAAACCATAATCGGAGGATTCTTTGGTAACAGGTTTTCTTTGTTTACCGACAATACCATGCCTTATGCCAACTACCTGAGCAACGATACATTGTTTAAGATACAAAGCGATGTGATAAGAAAACTGGCAGCCGAAAAGTCCTGCTTATTTGTTGGCCGTTGTGCCGACTATATTCTTAGGGATAATCCACGAACAGTAAATATCTTTGTTTCTTCTTCGCTGGAAGACCGCATAAGAAGGGTTTCGGCCAACAACCAGATTTCGAAAAGCGAAGCCGAAGACCTGATAAACCGAACAGACAAAAAACGATCCGAATACTACAACTATTACAGCTACAAAACATGGGGAATGGCTGCGACTTATCATTTATGTATTGACTCTTCGATTTTAGGTATAGATGAAACGGTGTTGTTTATCGAAGAGTTTGCGCGGAAGAAGCTGGGTTTGAAGTATTAAACCACAGTGAAATACAACTTATAAGTTGTGTTTTTAAAATCTATTCCTTATATTTGTATCACAAAGCATCAATCATGAATATAAATAGAATAACAGAGGATGGCCGTTTATGGGCCATACAATATCCAGAACAAGATTCAGATGAATTAACAAGACTATTTAATGATTGGAATAATCCTTTAGTGCTATATGAATTCTTTAAAGAGAATTGGGATGATGCAGCTTATTTTAAAATATCTTCTATTCAAGAAGCAATTGATATAACAATAGATGAAAGTGAAATACTGGAAAAAATAGTATTGGACATCGAGCCAGATGCCGACTTGGACTCTATTTTTCAACGTTTAAGCCATTATCAACACGAATTATTTTTAGAGAAGTCTAAAGGCAAAATGAATAAATCCTGGTTAAGATTATATGCGATAAAATTAACAACAGGAATATACATTATCACTGGCGGTGCAATAAAATTAACCGCTACTATGGAAGAACGGGAACATACACGCCAGGAACTTGTTAAATTAGAAAAAGTTCGCAATTTCCTTAAAGATAATGGAATTGTCGATGAAGATGGATTTTTCGATTATATAAATGAATAGATTATGAAAGAAAGAGATGAACAAATAGCAAGATTAGAACGGTTTCAATCAGATACTCCATCAAAATGGAGGGAAGAAGCCGAGTTCAGGGCAGCTAATCGCGAATGGATACGTGAGTCTCAAAAGATAGCAACTATGATGCTCACTAAAATGGATGCAATGGGATTAAGGCAAACTGACTTAGCCCAAATGATGGGTGTATCACAGCAATATATAAGTCGTATATTGAAAGGAAAAGAAAATCTAACATTGAATACCATCATTAAAATTGAAGAAATTCTGCATATTACTATATTATCCCCCTCGCATCCAGCGAGGATTGAATGAAATCAGAGTCAATGAGGATACCCTTACCATTAATTCAGCATCTCCTCAGAAAATGTTTTTTCGCGATTTTGCTATCACTGCTATCACTAACCCTTTTAATAAAGTGAAAATCAATTGATTATACTAGTGATAGATGCAGTGATAGTAAAATATAGTCGAGTAGACGTAGGCATCTCAGCCTACGTCTCTCCCAGAACCGTACTTGAAAGTCTCCCCTCATACGGCTCTTCTTATCCAACCTTATGTTGCTAACTGGGAACAGCACCCCATTTCCAATGATAAAACAGGTGCTTATCCCGCTTACTTACACCCTCCAGCCATTTGATTGCAGCTACCTTCCTACCTTTGAAACGTTTGAACTTTCTACTTACCCAAACGGCCAATCTTATGTTCAGATGACCTAGATACGTTTTCAACTCAGTGGGATAGAATTTACCATAATAATTTATCCAACCTTTAACTACAGGGTTGATAAAATCAGCTATGACTTCAATATTGCAGTGGGTATACCTATGAAGTTTCCAGCTACGGATAACATCAGACATATGCTTCTTACTTGTCTTTCCCACAGCAGGAAGATAGCCAGTGAAGACTTTCCCATGTTTGTCTACTGCACGACGAGGCTTGAACTCATAACCAAGAAACGTAAAACTAATGTGTTCATGGTTATTTCTGCGACGATTATCCTTACAATAAACAATCTGAGTCTTATCAAGATTTAAGGATAAGTTACACTTACTTAAACGCGCACTGACACCATCAAGCAACCATTCTGCTTCTGCTTTGCTTCGACAATGGCAGACTATATCATCAGCGTACCTTTCGAAAGGAATTTTGCTTTGATTAAGTTCCATCCACTTATCAAAAACATAGTGCAGAAACAAATTTGATAAAATGGGGCCGATCACACTACCCTGTGGTACTCCTCGGCTGCGCTCTATCAAGCTGCCATCCGCACGCATGTAAGGTACTTTTAACCAACGACGGATATATAACAAGCACCAACTATCTTTAACATGACGTTCCAAAGCTTTCATTAAAAGGTCATGGTCTATCGTGTCAAAGAATTTGCTGATGTCCATGTCCAGTACCCAATCGTAGCGAAAGCAACGCTCACGCGTTTTGCTGATGGCATCGTGAGCACTTCTACCCGGACGGTAACGTTCCAGTTCAGGATTGAGAACCAACACAACGGCCATTTGAGCAATACGATCGCCAACAGTAGGTATACCTAAGGAGCGAACACCGCCACCTTTCTTAGGAATATCAACCAGTTTAACGGCAGGAGGAAAGTAACTACCGGAACTCATACGATTCCAAATCTTATAGAGACTGTTTTGGTAGTCTTTCTTAAAATCCTCCAAAGTAACATTGTCGATGCCGCTGTTACCACCATTGGCCTTAACATGTTCATAAGCACTCATCAGTAAATGACGAGAAATTTCATAAGGTTTTGTCCAAAGTAAGAAACAACAGCATAATCCTGTTCGGCAGTTCCACCCAGTACCGGATCCAATAAGTCGAGAGCCGAAGTGAAATCGGGCAAACTAAGGTCGAGTATTCCTGTACGTTTAGCACTGAATCCTTTTACATTCCAGTAATATCTTTCGGCACCAAGTAACACTGTAAAATCATGATCACCGAATGTTTTCATGTAATTAAGTGTTGCGGTTGCTGTGTTATTCCAGTAACGTGTGGTTGAGCGTGTGGTTGTAGCAGTTTCGCTGTTTTTACCTAATGTTATTTCGCCTGTACGGAAGTTCTGCTTATCAACTTTCTTATCGTAAATAGCAGTTTCATTGATTGTTGTTTGATAGTTATATCGCAAATCGGCAGTAAGGCCTTCGATAACCTTAATACCTGCATACCATGTAGTATTCAAGCGTAGTTGATCGTAATGACCTCCTGTACTTACTACTGTAGCCAACAAGTTGTTTGGCGACGAGTTATCAACAGCTACTCCATACATACCATTGTGTTTAGGAGTCATAGCTGGTGTGTTCTGGAACATGTATGTAAAGCTGGTATTACCTGGTTCTCTTTTTTGGAACTGTGCGTATGTTTGTGTACCAACTTTTAAATACTTGCTAATTCTGGTTTCTAGGTTTACACGGCCCGAATAGCTTTCGTTTCCTGTGTTTTCCAGTGTTCCTGGATTATCCTGATAGCCTAACGATAAAAGGTAGTTTGTATTTTCGCTACCACCTACAATCGATAGATTGTGTTTTTGCGATGTGCTTGGCAAAAAGAGATGATCTACCCACTGTGTGTTTGGATAAGCCAGATAATTAGGCACTCCGTAAGGGTTATCAGTGCTATTAGGATCTTTCTTTTCAGCGGCGCGCCATTCATCAATATCATCTGAAGTATATTTGGTTGCTGCATCCCACTTTAGGTTTGTACTCCAGCGGTTAGCCATTTCCATGTACTCGGCATAGCTATCTTCAAAACGGAAAGCCTTACCACTCATTCGCATGTTCGACACCAAACCAGTATAGGTAATTTTAGGTGCTTCGTCTTTCTTTCCTTTTTTGGTTGTAATTAATACCACACCATTGGCTCCTCTCGATCCGTAAATAGCAGCACTGGCAGCATCTTTCAAAAACGAAATAGACTCTACATCTTCACTGTTAACCGAACTCATGGTTGCTTCCGATCCGTCTACAATAATCAATGGTGAAAGATAACTACTGCTAAATGTACCAATACCACGGATACGGATGTTAGCTTCGTCATCTCCCGGTTTTCCCGAACCTTGTCTAACGGTTACCCCCGAGGCTAGCCCAGCAAGCGATGAAGAAAGGTTAGTTGTTGCACGGCTTTCCAGTTTGCCCGATTGAACAGTAGAAACGGCACCTGTAACATTCACTTTTTTCTGTATACCATAACCTACTACTACAACTTCGTCGAGCATTTCACTGTCTTCTTTCAGAACAACATTAATAGTGGTACGGTTGCCTACCTGTACCTCCTGGGTAACGTATCCAATATAAGATACTTCCAGAATGGCATTTTGATTGGGAACTGTGAGTGTGTATTCTCCATCAAGATTGGTTATAGTTCCATTGCTGGTTCCTTTTACTATAACATTTACTCCTACTAGTGGTCCTGTAGATTCAGAAACAATACCTTTAATGGTAATTGATTGGTTTTGTGCCATCACCAATGTCGATGATAACAGAGCCATCAACACAAAAAGGTGTTTCAATAGATTTAGATTTCTTTTTCGCGTAAATTTCATAATTATTCTTTTAGTTAACAAAAAAATATAATTGAATTCATGGGGACTTTTCCCCTTGGATGCCAAGTTCTAAGTGAACTAAGTATTATTACATTTAGTACATCAATAATAGGTTTTTTGTTAATTATAATTTGTAACTTTTTCCATCGAAATTCTTCGAAATACATCTACAAATCATAAAACAATCAAAAAACAATCAGGTTTTATTACCCTTTCTTTCTATTATAATTTCTTTTTCGTCGTTTGGATACTTAGTTCACTTAGAACTTAGCAAGAAAATTGAAGATTTCTTCATTTAAGGTGCTTTTCTATTCTGCCATTGTTTTATTTATTATAGAGAGTTAAACATTAAGGTAATTATTGTATCGATGTTGCAAAAGTAATGGGCAGATTCCATATAACGGGTCCTTTTTGTACCGATTTAGGGTGAAAATTGTACCTACTTGCACAAAACAATATATTAAATATTATATTTGCCCACACAATTACACCACTTTAAATCTCATGAAACGTATTTTTTTACATCTACTACTATTTGTATTTGCACAATTGTCTTATGCCAATAATGTGTACTTTCATCATTTGGGTAATAAAGATAATTTGCCGCAACTTAATATTTATTCCATTTATCAGGATGAAACCGGAGCTATGTGGTTTGGAACCGTTGAGGGTTTATGCCGATATAATGGAACCGGAACACAAGTATTTACAGCAAAAGAAGAAGAAGGATTAACACAAAACACCATTCATACTATTTATGGTAATAAGAAGGGAAGCTTGTATCTGAATGCCGGAGGTGATTTGGTTAAATACAACCTTGTTAACGAGCAATTTGAATGTATTAAAAGGGGGGGACTCAAGGAAATAACATATAGAGAAGGAGTTTTGTGGTTTGCTACCAATTATGATGTTTTTCAATACCGTGAAGAAGAAGAGCAGATATTTCAGTACACAACAATAGAAAGAAACCTGGGGGCGATTACTGCATTAACTGTTACCAACGAAAACCATGTATGGATAGGACGGATGTCCGGACTTACAATTGCAACATCCAGTAATCCGCAGGAACACAAAAATGTACTCAAAAATGTGCATGTACGGTTTATTTTTGTCGACAGTAAAAACTATGTTTGGGTAACCACAAACGATCATGGATTGTACAAACTCGACCTGGCCGGAAATGTTATTGCCCATTATGTGCACCAATCTGGTAAGAACTCTCTATCGAGCAATCAGGTACGTACCATTCTCGAAGACGATTTTGGCCGGTTGTGGATAGGTACCTATTTTGGTTTGAACTACTTCGACCCGGAAACAGAAATATGGTGTAATTATGTGCACGACGCCAACCGGCCGCATAGCCTGAGCCACTCGTCGGTATTTGCTTTGTATAAAGATATACAAGGAACACTTTGGGTAGGTACTTATTTTGGGGGTGTTAATTACTTTAATCCACAAACAGATATTTTTCATTTTTATAATGCTGCCTCGCAAGGAACAAATAGTTTGAGTTTTCCTTTTGTAGGTAATATGGTTGAAGACCGCCACGGAAAGCTATGGATATGTATCGAAGGTGGAGGGTTAAATTGTTTGGACTTATCTACACGAGAGTTTTCACACTATCTTTACGAAGGCCCCAAACCCGAATTGGCATTGAACTACAATTTGAAAAGTATATGGTATCATAAAGAAAAAGACAGGCTGTTTCTAGGCGTGCACAATGGAGGCTTGGGAATATTTGATATACCTACTAAAAAGTTCAGGCTGCTAAACGAAACCACCCAAAGTGCATTAGCTGCCAACTCGGTACGAGGGCTTCAGTACTATAAAGGTGATCTTATTTTTTTGAATGCTTCGGGGTTACACAAGCTTGATCTTGCAACAGAAAAGATATATCCCATTGGTAACGATACACTTACACAAATGGTAAACAGTAGTTTTATCTATCATTTTTATATCGACAGCCGGGATAGATTGTGGCTGGCTTCTTATGGAATGCAGTGCATTGATCTTAAAACCGGAAAAAGAGAATTTTTTCAATACGAAAAGGATAAACCGGGAACCATAGGGAAATTTAAAATTACTGCTATTTGCGAAACCAAAAACGGTGATTTGTTTTTTGGAACAGCCGGATCGGGTGTGTTTAAATACAACCCTGATGCCGGTACTTTTGAAAACTATACAGAAGACAATAAGAAAGTTATCAGCAACTTCTGTTATCATATATTCGAAACAAACGAAAACAATTTAGTATTGCTGCATAATAATGGTATGGCTATTTTCGATCCGGTTAAAGGTAGCAGTATCTATAAATCGCCCGATAACTTTCCGGTGACTAGCTTTTTTGATGGAAATACCTCTTACATTACCACTTCGAACGAACTGTTTGTTGGTGGAACTAATGGATTGGTTTCTTTTTCCGAATCAAAGTTGATGAATCTTGAATCATTAGTGTATTCTCTTTATTTCGATAAGCTGCACCTTAACGGCAAACGGGTGGTGCCAAACGATGAAACAAAAATCTTAACCAAAGCACTTCCTTTTTGCGATAAAATAAAACTCAAACATAACCAGAATAGTATATCGGTGCAGTTTGCATCTTCCAATTACTCGCAAAATGCCATGCATAATTACGAGTATAAACTCGATGGATTCGATAAAGACTGGAATTTACTGGCAACCAATACAATTGTATATACAAACCTTAATCCGGGAGATTATAAACTAACTGTTCGCGAGGTACAACCCGAAAGCGATAAGGCCAAGTCGCACTCGCTTTATATATCCATAAGCACTCCTTTTTATAAAAGCACTGTTGCTTACATGGTTTACCTGTTGCTAGTTGCTGCGGCAATAGCAGGTACCATCCGTTTCTTTGTGTGGCGTTCTAAATTAAAACTAGCTGTTGAACTTGAACGTAGCGAAAAAGAGCAGAACGAAAAAATGAACCAAATGAAACTGAGGTTCTTCACAAACATATCGCACGAACTACGCACACCATTAACCCTTATTATAGCTCAAACAGAATATATATTGCAAAACGGAAAAACCGATACCAACATACAACAAAGAAACCGGAAGATACTAAGAAATGCCGAACATATGTACGAGCTGATTTCGGAGTTGCTGTACTTCCGTAAACTAGAGCAAGGGTTTTATAAATTAAAAGTTAGGCAAACAGGCATTGTTTTGTATACAAAAGAATTATACGAGTCTTTTCAGGATTATGCTTACAAACGTAATATTCGGTACAACTTTGTGCATCCCAACAAGGAAATCAATGTGTATATAGATCCCGCCCAATTTGGTAAGGCCATCTATAACCTGTTATCGAATGCCTTTAAATATACATCGAACGGGGGAGAGATTACAATAAGAATTCAACAGGATACCAATTGTGTACTCATTCAGGTAGAAGATAACGGTATTGGAATACCATCCGACAAACTGGCCGAGATATTTGTACGTTTTTATCAGGTAGAATACCGAACATCGGGCTTTAGTTTAGGTACAGGGATAGGTTTGGCGTTAACCAAAGAGATTGTTGAAAGCCATCATGGTGAGATAACAGTGCATAGTACTGTTAACAAAGGGAGCCTTTTTGAAATTAAGCTGCCATTAGGAAGTGCTCATTTCCTGGAAGAAGAACTTGTTAATGATGCACAGGTGTCGTGGCAAACATACGAGAAAAAAACACAAGAAGAGGAAACAGAACATCCGGCTGATAGTGTGCAGGTTTCGGACAACGAATTGTTTGAGTTTTCAATACTTATTGTTGAAGACAATGAAGAATTGCTTGAGTTGTTGAAAGATGCTTTTTCGAAAAAATACAAAGTATATACAGCTTTGAATGGAAAAGAGGGATTGGAAAAAGTACTGGACCTACAACCCAGCATTGTGTTGAGTGATGTAATGATGCCCGAAATGTCGGGCAAAGAGATGTGTTATAAGATTAAGAATAACATTAATCTGGCACATATCCCTGTTGTGTTGCTTACAGCCCAGAACTCTGTTGACCAAACAATCGAAGGTTATATGTTTGGGGCCGATGATTATGTAACCAAACCCTTTAATATGGATATACTGATTACCCGTTGTAACAGTATTATAAAAAATAGGCAACTGCTGTACAGAAACATAGCAAAACCGGATAATTCTGTTATTAGCTTTGATATTCAAACAGGGGTCGACAAGGAATTAATTGATAGGGCCACTGCAATTATTAAAGAAAATTTTGAGAATCCGGAATTCGATATGGACATGTTGGCTACAAAATTAGGTTTGGGTAGAAACAAGTTATACACAAAAATTAAAGACATAACCAACCTTACCCCTAATGAATTTACGCTCAATTTAAAATTGCAGGAGTCTGTTAATCTGCTCGAACACCATAAACACCTTAATGTGGCCGACATAGCTGTACAACTGGGATTTTCGACCAAATACTTTAGCCGGTGCTTTAAAACCTTCTATGGGGTAACGCCTATGCAATGGCGTAAGGATAAGTTTGGTGATAATTAAGTTGTGCCACAAGCATGGCACAGTTGTTATGACTGATTTAGGTAATTTCTTTCGTTGTATACTCAAAAGTTTCACTATATTTATCCTTGAAACATAATAAAGCAATAATAGTATAAAACATAGTGTTGTATAAAAGCGCATACATCTCAGGGAATCCCTTTGGGATTCAATTTGAATAACCCCCAGTGAAGCGAAGCGACTGGGGGTAGATAAATCACTCACTCGCATGGGAACCC
>NZ_QVMJ01000005.1:0-11779 GCF_010500955.1 Bacteroides sp. 519 | reverse complement strand
GTTGATGAGATTGAGTCTATTCTCCACCCCCAGTCGCTTCGCTTCACTGGGGGTTATTCAAATTTTACCCCAAGGGGTAATTGCTTGTGAACTCTTTTTAGTTCGTTTCAGCCACTAACTGAACCAGACGAGATGATTTAAAAAAGATTTAAATGAAAGAAATAGCAATCGGAATAGATATTCCTGTGAAAGTTGAATCTGCTGTTTGGTCAACAATTATTTATAACCAAACAGAAAAAGCAGGCATTTATTTAAAAACTCAGGATAGAGAATCTGGTCGCATAAAAGTGCAAGTCGCCAACCGCTAGCAGCCATTTACAGTGATATTGAAATGAGAGATGAACAATTAAAAAAACACTAAACAATTCAGAAATGAGAGTTTGGGAAGAACAGAAGATGGAAAGTTTGACCGACAATTTGCGATTTGAAGATGATGAATCAGGTGTGATTTTTAACCATTATTCATTTTGCGAATTAGTGAAGCATATAATGGTAAAATATGGAAAAATAAGTTATGATTTAGCCACAAATAAACTGAATAATTCAGATTTGATAAAAATGCCAAAGTCAATTAATGAAGTTTTGTTTTTGACACACGAATTGGAATTTCATTGGGCTATGCTTTTGACTTATGGGAATATGTATTGGACAAAGGGTATTCCAAGTGACTTTAATGAGTTTAAAGAAGAATATTTTGCTTGGGAAGAAGAAATAAAACGGAAATACAAACTGAAAGAGTCATATAGATATTATGACAAGATGACTGATGAATAAAACAAATACATATGTTGTTTCTTATAATTAGCTTTGAATATCTTCTAAATTATTTGTACTTTCGGGCCATCTAGTTATTATACATTATGGAACACGACAAAGCAATTGCACGTTATTCTTCTAACGTTATTTTTAGAATTATTCTTTTTATACTGGTTTACATCTGCCTGATCGTTGTTGGGGGTATCCTTATTTGGTTAGCTTTTCAACTGGCAATTATTGGGTTTCCCAATATTATTCAGATAAGAAATCTTTATGGAATGTTCTTTGCAGCCATGGCTATTCTGGGTGCCATAGGTTTTGCATTGATGTTTGGTTTATACTTATTTAAATTTCTGTTTGCTAAAAACAAAAACGAAAACCTGAACAGAAGAGAGGTGAAAGAGTCTGAATGTCCCCAATTATTTAAGACCATTCGTGAAGTAGCCCAAGCAACCCATTGCCCTATACCTAAAAAAGTATTTATATCGCCCGATGTTAATGCGTGCGTATTTTATAATACCAGTTTCTGGAGTATATTTTTACCAGTAAGAAAAAACCTTGAAATAGGAATCGGTTTGTTTACAGCCCTTAATGTAGACGAGCTAAAAGGAATTCTGGCACATGAGTTCGGGCATTTTTCGCAAAAGAGCATGAAAGTAGGTTCAGGTGTTTATATTGCAAACACTGTGCTTCATGACCTGGCTTTTCAAGAAGATAAATGGGACGAATGGGTAAACCAATGGTGTGCAATCAATGTGTGGATTATAGCCTTGTCGGGTTCGTTAACCCGCGGGTTTACTAATTTGGTAAAGAGACTTTTACGTGCTATGTACGGTATGGTAAACCGGTCGTATATGCAATTATCCCGGCAAATGGAGTATCATGCCGACTCTATAGCCTGTAAATATACAGGTAAAGATGTTTTTATCTCCGGCCTGTGTAAAATAGATTTTACCGGAGCAACCTTCCAATACTCTGCCGGAATAGTGAAAAGCATGATGGATAAAAAGAAAAAACCGGAAAATGTATTCCGGGTACATACCATTATTACCGATATCCTTTCGGCAGAATCGGGTAAAAAAATCAATGCAGGAATATTGCTGGATGAACCGATAGATAACTCCACTTCTTACTCCCGGATTACATTGCAAAACTCGTGGGACTCGCACCCATCGATCGAAAACCGAATAGCCAATGTACAGGAACTTACAGTTAGCAAAGAAATAGATCTCAGACCAGCATGGGAACTCATTCCATCGGATGTTGTAATCAGAATGTCCAACCTTTTATTGTTAAATTTGCAGGACATTAGCGAACTGGAAGAGGCAACAGATGTGGAGTTAGCCGAACATTGCGAGCAATATCATAAGGAACATTCTGTACCATCACAGTATAGCGCATTTCTGGATCGTGCCATTATCTTTTTTGATAGAAAAGAACTAACAGCCAATGACGTTTTAATAAATCCGTTTACAGAAGAAAACTCAAAACTGTTAAAAGAACTCGAAGCTGCCATTGAGGACTCTAATACCATGTATGGAATACAAAACAAGCATATAGAGGCCGAATATATTTTATACAACGGAACTCGCTATACTCCTAAAAACCTTCCTGTTGAAGAGCATCTTAAGTATGTAGAATCATTACGCGAAAAGGCAAAATATATAGATATTGATGTGTACAAGTATGCAATTAACCATGCAGCAAATGAAGAGAAGAAAGAAGAAATAAACCGACTGTATGATGCACATTTTATGGTTCAGAATCTCTTTGATAAATACGAATACGAAACCACTACACAAGTAAATACAATAATTGCCACCTTTAGTGTGTCGATGAGTAGAACCGAAGAAGAAATTATTGAAATAAAGAAATATATATTCTCAATGGAGGATACCATCAAAAAGATGATAAAAGAAACCCAGTGGGAGTTAATAGAATCTTTTGTTGAGCACGAAATGATAGCTCCGTTAAAAAAGTTTGGAGATTCGGAAAGCCATCAATCCATTCAGGCAGATATAGATATTAAAACGATAGAGTTACTTATTGAATTACAAGATGCTTATTTTGAAGTAATCCGGTTGCTGTATATAATAACAAAAGTAAAAATGGGTAGGAATTTATTGGATGCTGAATAAGAATTCTTACTTTTGCGTTTCCAATAAAACACTATGATGGCGAAAAAGAAGAAATGGCTCACGAAAGCGTTGTGGCACAATTTCAAGTTTAAATATAAAATTTCCATTTTCAATGAAAACACATTGGAAGAGATTGCAGCAATTCATGTATCCAAACTGAATGGCCTTTCGGTTCTTCTCACTGTTTTAATTGTACTATTTGCTATTGCCGCCGCCATTATCGCATTTACACCCCTACGGAATTATCTGCCAGGCTATATGAACAGCGAAGTCCGTTCTCAGATTATGGACAACATTTTGCGGATGGATTCACTTGAAAACGTGCTCGAAAGGCAGAAACTCTACATCATGAATATCCATGATATCTTCAGTGGTAACATTAAACCCGATACCATAACATCTATGGAGAACCTGACGGCTGTTCGTGAAGATTCGCTTCTGGCGCGTTCCGAACGCGAAGAAGAATTCCGTAAACAGTACGAAGAGGCCGAAAAGTACAATCTAACTACCGCAATAACCATTCAAACACAGTCCGACGGAGTAATCTTCTTTCCGCCAACCCGGGGAGTAATAAGTTCTTCTTTTGATGAAGACATCAGTCACCTGGGTATTGATATTGCAGCCAACCTTGGCGAAAGTGTGGTTGCAGTACTCGAAGGTACTGTTATTTTGAGTACATACACAGCAGAAACCGGCAATGTTATAATGGTACAGCATAGCCAGGAATTTGTGTCTGTTTATAAACATTGCGAAGGATTATTAAAGAAAGTGGGCGATCAGGTAAAAGCCGGAGAATCTATTGCCTTGGTAGGCAATACCGGGACTTTAACCACCGGACCGCATCTTCATTTCGAACTCTGGCACCGTGGTAAAGCGGTGAATCCCACAAGTTATATTGTTTTTTAAACTATGAAGAAGAAACAGATAGCAATATTAGGATCAACAGGCTCAATAGGTACACAAGCATTACAGGTTATTGCCGAACATCCCGATTTATACGAAGTTTACGCACTCACTGCCAATAACAGTGTAGAACAACTCATCATACAAGCCCGGCAGTTTCAACCCGAGGCTGTTGTAATTGCCAACGAAGCAAAATACATTCAGTTAAAAGATGCCTTGGAAGACTTGCCTGTAAAAGTATATGCAGGTATGGAAGCCATCTGCCAGATAGTAGAATCGGAACCCATTGATATTGTACTTACTGCAATGGTAGGCTATGCCGGTTTGAAACCAACAATGCACGCCATACAGGCAAAGAAGCTCATTGCATTGGCAAATAAAGAAACATTGGTGGTTGCTGGTGAACTGATATCGCAAATGATGCAACAATCCGGTTCAACGGTTATTCCGGTCGATTCGGAACATTCGGCAATATTTCAATGTATAGTTGGCGAGGGTGCAAACGCTATCGAGAAACTGATTCTTACAGCATCAGGAGGGCCTTTCCGTACATTTACCAGCGAACAGTTGAAAAGTGTAACCAAGGTTCAGGCCCTGAAACATCCCAATTGGGAGATGGGAGCTAAAATAACCATCGACTCGGCCAGCATGATGAATAAGGGATTCGAAGTAATTGAAGCCAAATGGCTTTTTGGTGTACGTCCCGATCAGATTGATGTAGTGGTGCATCCGCAATCAATTATACACTCTATGGTGCAGTTTGAAGACAGCTCTATAAAAGCACAACTTGGTTTGCCGGATATGCGATTACCCATTCAGTATGCTTTCTCATACCCGGACAGGGTTCGTTCATCGTTCGATAGATTGGACTTTACACAATTCTCAACCCTTACGTTTGAACAGCCGGATACAACACGTTTCCGCAATCTGGCTCTGGCTTATGAGGCCATGCATCAGGCTGGTAATATGCCTTGTATCCTGAATGCAGCCAACGAAGTAGTAGTAGCTGCTTTTCTGCGTGACGAAATATCATTCCTCAAAATGAGCGAGGTGATTGAAGAAACCATGCAGAAAGTATCTTATATAAAATCACCTAGCTACGAAGATTATGTAGCTACAGATAAAATGGCAAGAATAATTGCCGGAGAAGTAATGAGTTTTAAGTAATGAGTTTTGAGTTTCGATGCCGCATCATAACTTAAAATTCAAAACTTATAACTCATTACTCAAAACTTATAACTCAAAACTTTAATAATAATGGAGACATTTTTAATTCGTGCCCTTCAGTTAATTATGAGTTTATCAATACTTGTAATTGTACATGAGTGTGGTCACTTCTTTTTTGCCCGCCTGTTTAAAATAAGGGTGGAAAAATTCTGTTTGTTTTTTGATCCCTGGTTTACTCTATTCAAACATAAACCCAAGAAAAGCGATACTGAATATGCTATAGGTTGGTTGCCTTTGGGAGGCTATGTGAAAATATCGGGTATGATTGACGAGTCTATGGATACCGAGCAAATGAAACAACCGGCTCAACCTTGGGAGTTTCGTTCAAAACCGGCATGGCAAAGATTGCTGGTAATGGTTGCCGGGGTAGTATTCAACTTTATACTGGCATTGTTTATTTACTCGATGATTCTTTTTGCGTGGGGCGATAGCTATATCTCTGTAAAAGATGCAAAGTTGGGTATGCAATTTAACGAAACCGCTTTAAAGGTTGGTTTCCAGAATGGAGATATTCCTATATCGGCCGATGGAAAAGAGTTTGTTCGCTATGATGGTGATATGCTTCGTATGATTGCAAATGCCCGCGAAGTAACTGTACTACGTAACGGTGCTCCTGCATCGGTATATATACCAGAAGGATTGATGCAAAGTTTAATGGCAGACTCTGTGCGTTTTGCTTCTTATCGTTTCCCTTTTGTGTTGGATAGTATTGTACCTAACTCGCCTGCTTTTGTAGCCGGATTACAGAGAGGCGACAGTATAGTTGCCTTAAATGGTATGCCTACTCCTGCCTATTATGATTATTCGGAATTAATTGAGGCCATTGAGAAAAATGCAGCTACTGCAACTACCGATAGCTTGAACGTGCACGAAATAACCCTTGATTACTACCGCAACGGCGAGCTATGTACAACAACAGCAGTTGCCGATTCGGCTTTTAAAATAGGTGTTCTTCCTCAAGGCAATCTTTCAAAATTCCTTCCGCTTGTAAAGGTGAGTTATAGTTTCTTTGAATCCTTCCCGGCAGGTATTAAGCTTGGAGTCAATACGCTTAAGGGCTATGTTGGTGATATGAAATACCTCTTCTCTAAAGAAGGAGCCAAACAAATAGGTGGCTTTGGTACCATCGGAAGTATTTTCCCAGCTCAGTGGGATTGGCATGCATTTTGGTATATGACGGCTTTCCTTTCAATCATATTGGCCTTCATGAATATTCTGCCTATTCCTGCTTTGGATGGTGGACATGTATTATTCCTGTTATACGAAATCATTGCTCGTAGAAAACCAAGCGATAAATTTATGGAATATGCCCAGGTGGCAGGTATGCTGTTATTATTTGGCTTACTTATCTGGGCAAACTTTAATGACGTATTAAGATTCTTCTTTTAGTGAGTAGTGAGTTATGAGTTTTGAGTAATGAGTTTTGAGTAATGAGTTATGAGTAGTGAGTTTTGAGTTGCGATGCCGCATGGAAACTCATAACTCATAACTCACCACTCATAACTCATAACTCAAAACTCACCACTCATAACTCATAACTCAAAACTCACCACTCAAAACTCATTTCAACATTTTGTGTTGCCTTTCGAAGAATAATCTACGTTCGCGTTCGCTACTCTCGGATATACATGTTGAGAGAGATTTCATGGATTGTATCCAATCGCGTACTCTGCCGGAGGTTTTCGGATTATTCATATTTTCGGTTTGAAAGAAGTAATTTCTGAAGAAACTGTGGCACTCTGTATCTGAGATGTGTGCCAAACAGGTAATGCTGATATTTACAGTAGAAAAATAAACACTCAGTTCAGGTACATAGCTGTGGTTATCGCCTCCTTTTAAAAGTCGTTCCAGGTTGATAAGCAAATCACGCAAATCGGCTTTAATAGCAGCTACATCTTCATCGGAGAGTACAAGAATATTATAAAAGAAGGTAATATCATTAACCAGGTTCCAGATTACCGGATAGTCCCAAATATATAGCACTTTAGAATACTTCTTGCATGCTTCGAGTAGCTTTTCGCCTACCACATGTATTTTTTCAGGAAGCACCCAGTCTTTGTACTTATAATAATCTTCTGTGCCAATGTAGCAATACCCCCATTTGAAGAACATGAACTTACAGAGGTTAGGATAAGGAAGAAAGAATTCAATTGGCAATGAATCGAAAACCGAATATAGTTCTCCGTTTTCACTTACCGATTTATTTATTTTATTCAGAGAATTTTCCATTTGTCGGATAAGCATGTCCATTGAATGACGACGTGTCATTGGTTGCGACATCATTACAGTAACTGTACTATATAAAGGGTTTTCTTTGGTCATATCGTCCAACGAAATGTTGAAACGTCGAACCAAAAGACCAATCTCACTGGCACTAAACAATACCCTTCCCGATAGCCTTCGGTAGGCCGACTCTCGTTCTATACTTAGTTCATCCGCAATTTCATTTATCAGTTCCGATCTTTTTCCGGGGAGGTTGTGTAGCATTTTTAAAAACTCTTTGTGTAAATCAAACTTCTTCGTTTTCATCATCATACATCGTTAGATTTTTTAGCTAATTAATTGGGTTTATTGGTTATTGAGGGGTCTCTCTTTTGGGGTCAGCAATAATTCAAAGAAAACATTCTATTGTTATGTTAATATACAGCTTTTATACAACACTGTCAAATCGATGTTTAATACAGAACATATAAACCGAAAAAGAGAACAGGTTATTTTCTATACAAGTTACAATACTTTAGCAGTAAACAACAGTATGGAATCGGGCTAGGTTTTTACAATTGGTTTGGTAAGTCTATTTGTGTCCAATCTTGAACAATCGTATTGAATGTAAACGTGGTTGATAGTACTTTTCCATCAATATCGAGGAATGTATTGCGCGGAAGCGTATGGTCTGTACCCGGTTCGAGGCATATTATGCCCTCAGAAACATCATCGGTTCCAAAACCAAGAGTCAGTTTAAGTGCTTTGGTAGCATCTGTTTTATTGAAAAAAGTGTTTTCGGGCAAAATAATACGGTTGCACTGTACTTTCCAGATGTACTCATCAACAGGATTGGTAATAGGTGTAATGGTGATGTCGGTTGTTGGTATTGTAACTCCGGCTGCTACTACAGTTCCGTTGCTGATGATAGCAGGCGCCAGATATACACGGTCGGGTACATTGGTAAAACGCATTGTTTTTTCTGTAGAAAATCTATCGTATTGCGATTGGGTCATCTGCAAAGCTATATCAAGGCGAACACCCAAACGCTCCATCCATATTGGCCATACACCTGTTTCCGGTGCCTGCATATCGGGGGTTTGGTATTGCTCGTAGGCTAATATAAGCACATTGTCAATGCGTGTAACCATGGGTATGTTTTTGCTGGCAGCAAATGCCGAGGCTGCAAAGCTCATATCAAATAAATTTATAGCTTTACTACCTGGGTTTTGTGCAGCCAATTGTGCTGCTATTGCAGGGTCACTATCCTCGTTGGCAACAAACACAAAGTTGTATCTACCTGTTTTAATATTGAGTTTGGTTGGGTTGTTTATTGTAGGTACAAATATATTGAATGCCAGCTGCTGGCTTCCCGATTCGTAAATCAGCACACGTAGCGTGGATATGTTCCGGTCGGCCGGATCTCCTTCGTGACTGTTTGGTGTGTCTGCTCTCGATTCGGCAGATACTAATATTACCACCGGTTCTTCATTTTGTTCCAAATTATCTTTTGAGCAAGCTCCTTGCAGCATTGCTATTAGTGTTAATAATAAAATTGTTTTGCAATATTGTTTCATTTGTATTGTTTTTAGCCTATAATTTGCGATTGATGTTTGAATTGCCATCCGTTTATTGTAACTGTAACTCCCAGGTCGACATCAAAATCGAGTGTAATATCGAACACGTGCGTTTGGTCGAAGAAGTTGCTGTAATCTGTTTGGGCAGGATATGCTTTTTTTATCATTTCAATCAGGTTTCCTGCAAATAAAACTTCGGTTGTTCCGTCGCTGTTGGTGGTTGATAAGGAGAGACGGGGCGAACGTCCATCTGCCAGTCGAAGCGTTTTGAACGTTCCTGATATTACCCCGTCTTTAAGCTTTCCTTTTCGTTTATATGTAAACATCCCTTGATTGGGGTCGCTGTTGGCAAATTGGTGTGTAAAAGTATGGCGAGCATTGTTGTCGTTAATTTCCAGGTCGTAGTTTGCCTCGGGTTGGGGCAATCCTTTTACTTTTACATCAATAATATTAGTATATAAAATAAGTGGTAATTTAAACACATTCTCTACATCGGCCTTTACGTATGCGTTGTTTATAAAAGCAAAGTGGAGGTCGGCTATATCTTCGGTCACTACTTTATTGGGTGGATAATGAAACCTCAGTTGCATGTCTATTTTGTTTGGTTTCTCAGTTTTACATTGTTCTGGTGTGTAGTTGGGTATGTATTCATTGCCCAGGTTTGTCCATAATGCCAGATGATAATTTCTTTCTGGATCTATGTTGAACGAAAATTTGTATTCTTGTCCGGATGTGTACTTCCCTTTAGTTGCCGAAGTAACATAGTTGCCGTTATCATCGAATACATATAATTGCGAATTATTTATTGTTTGTTGATATGTTGCGGCTCTTGTTTCTTCTGTTTCTGCTATTATCACTACATGCATCAGGTTGTTGTTGGGGCAATTATCCCTTTCGTCAATGCACGAATTGACCCCCAAGCTTATAATAAAGCACAGGATCAACATAATATGTTTACTATTTCTCATGTTTTATAACTTGGGGTGGATTTCTTTTCGTTATAGTTTGGTTAAATAATGGCCGCCACGTTTTTGGCAACCATTATTATAGTACTTAATTTTATTCCAATGTTACAGCTTTAGTGCTATAGTTCCATGCTTTGGTTGTAATACTTACAATAAGTGATGTTGCTGTTTTAACAACTGGTTCGTTAGGATTTGCTGGATCAACTGGAGTTTCTCCATTGGTAGCAGTGTCTCCGCTTGTTCCCAATCCGTTAACACCATCTATGCTGATGTGAATGAAATCGTTACGGTGCAGTTCGAGTTTTTTGCCGGCGTCGTCTTTGTTCAAATAAACATAGTAGTAGCAGTATGATCCTTTGTATTCTTCTTTTGTAGCTTTAAGAGTTGGATTAAGAGTTGAAAGGTTAGCACAAATTGCATCGGCAATGGTTTCGGTTGCAGCAAAGTAAACATCACCTTCGTAACGTACTACCCAAATGTTATTATCACTATTCAATGCATAGGCCACTTCTTTGATAGTTGTGCCATCTAATTCGTGCAATTTAGCAGGTTTGAAAGAAGCTCTTACTACAGCATAAGTAGCTTCGCCGGAAGTGCCTTTTTCTGTAGCATTTTCAATAGCATAAGCACCTACCAATCCGTTACTGGCTGTGTTGTTTGCATTAATGTTAAAAAGAGTAGTTGGAGCACCGTTTCTTTTGTAAGGAGTGATTAATTTACCACTGTTTACAACTTTCATTGGATACATTTCAGAACCATCCTGGCCTACAGCAAATTTGTCGATAGTGTAAGTTACATTATCTTTAGTATAGCTGGTTGTAGAACCATGTGATACAGCTACTTTAGCAACTAAACGCTCTACTTCTACTGCTACAATGTTTTTCTGAGGTGTGCTGCCCCCAGCTTCTACTGCTTCGAGTAGTCTTTTTTCAACTTTAGTCGAGAACATAGCACTACCGTTTGCTCCCTGAAGGTCGCTTGCACTTACTGCAATAGCTTTAGCCAGAGCACTTTCGGTAGTAAAGCTTTGCATGCTTGTTGGAAGATTGATACCTACATAAATGTTTTTTGTACCATTTGTAGTTAAAATCTTGTTTTCTTCTTTAAGTGTATACAAGTTTTCGGTTGTTGCATCAAACTTGTCGGCAGTAAATGTTTGGCCACTTCCCGAAGCAGCCGCTCCGTTTTCGAAGATAAATACAGTTACATTAGTTACTTTCAGCTCGTCTGTAGTTGCATTACCATCAACTACACTTCTTGTTTCTACTTTAGGAAAAGCCACAGCGATATTCAAATGAGCATCTTTATCGCCTTTGATAAACTCGTTCGGATTGTCTTCGTTGGAACAAGAAGCGAACATTACTGTAGCTGCACATGTTACACCCAGAATTGATTTTAGTTTCATAATTTAATTGAATTTGTTAATGAATAAAAATGAACTTGAAATTTTGTTCTGCAAAGCTACGGTGATATTTGTTTGTAAAAAAGACAGATATAACCGTGCATTTTTTTTGATTAATCACATTTGTCACAAATCAGATTGTTTACTATGATGATTAATCCTATATTGGCTGATTTGGATTAAAAACTGTGATATTTATTCAGATAATATTGAGTTTTATAGTTGATTTGGATGATAATAACAGGCTTTTCGGCTTATGATGAATAATGGAGCTGTCATGTTCGGAAGATCTCATTCGTCACGAAGTGGGAGGCTCCGCAGGCTATCCTCCTTTGCCCGAAGGGCGGAGGAGGATATCAAAAAAAGAGGGAACCTTGTGTTTTTTGTAATCCCGTACAGACGATTTATCGCAAAAAAACCATCATAAGTATCATAGCGTACTTATTGATCTGTATTTCAATATATTACACTATGACAGATGCCCAAAAAGTAAAACATAAGTACCACTCAAAGGTAAGCGTCTCCGCTTTGTCGCCTATATTGTATTTCTTGTTTGTTCTTGGTCAAGGAATGACTGATTTTTTAAAATTCAAAGGGATTTCTTAAGAA
>NZ_QVMJ01000059.1 GCF_010500955.1 Bacteroides sp. 519 | reverse complement strand
CATTCAAGAAAATAAAAATCTGTAGGACACAGCCGCCACCAGAATGACCCTCAGATGTCAGTGATGCAGGAAATATGATGGTGATGAGTGAAAGTTGGGATAAGCGGCATTCTTACGATCCACATAATTCTCTATCGGGCCACGACCGTACCATTGAATGTTCTCTAATGCGGGACTTAGAGAAGTTTGCAACGATAAACGTGACAAATCAAAGTTATCGGTAGTTTGGAATGAGGCGGTTACATCTACTGCACCGTTTCCATGTATGTTGTAAACCAATGTATGGGGTACAGTAACTCTGCTTACAGTTGTTTCGAACTGCACAATAACCTGCGCAGTTTTTTTGTCTGCTGCTAAATTCCATTTCAAATCTTTTAGTTCGGTTGCCGATGGCACCCATGTTCGGGGATCATTGTTTATAAAACGATACCAGTTCAAAGCAAACCCTTCCTGCTGATAAAGCATATTCTTTCCATTATAACGCAGACCAGTCATTTTACCAGTGCGCGAATCAAAAGATGCTTCAACTCCGGTATTGCGGAAACGGATATAGGGGCGATCTTCTATTACTTTAAAGTCGTCTCCGGTAGGGACATCTACCCATTGACTTTTGCCAGGTTGTAACAGGCATTGTTCGGTGGCAACTATATGTCCGGCATCGGCCCATACGGAATTATGCTTAAGTTTGACTTCCAGATTGAGATAATATTCGGCATCATCTGTAATATGACGTTTGAATGGAGTATATATCGAACGACGTTCGCCCGGTTTAGCATCGGGTAAACCAAACTCTTCCTCGGCTACCTTTACTCCGTTCTTCATTACAGTATAGTGAAGAACAAAATTTGTTAGGTTAAGGAAAGAGTAACGGTTGTGAAGTTCGATTTGATCCTCATGATTCACATGCATGGAGATGTACTGATACACCTTTTTCACCTCCCATAATTTGGGAGTTACCTTGCGATCGGGGGTGATGATACCGTTGCTACAGAAATCGTGGTCGTTGGGCATGTCTCCAAAGCTTCCGCCAAAGTAGTAACGGTTGGGAGCTTCACCGTGCATATTAATTGCCTGATCTACCCAATCCCAGATACAACCACCTATCATACGGTTTGATTTAAACTCAATATAATCCCAGTATTCTTCCAGATTACCGATAGCGTTGCCCATTGCATGAGCATATTCGCAAAGGAAATAAGGTTTGTTGCGCGGCTCACGGTCTTGTTTAATCATGGCTTCAATGCTTGGATACATGCGGGAGTCTATATCGGCGGCATCGTTCATTCCTTCGTAATGGATAGGACGGTCGTCTATTTCCCTGGCAGCTTTGTATTCGGCAAGGATATTACAGCCGCCACCCGATTCATTCCCCATTGACCAAAATATAATGGAAGGGTGATTCTTATCGCGTTCTACCATGCGAACCATACGATCGACAAATGCACCTTCCCATGCCGGATTATTGGTTAACGACATGTTACCGTGGCATTCCTGATCGGCCTCGTCCATAACATACAACCCGTAATAATCGAACAACGAGTACATTTTAGGGTCGTTGGGATAATGGCTTGTACGTATGGTATTCAGGTTGAAACGTTTAAAAAGCAGGATGTCTTCAATCATACTTTCAACAGGAACGGCTCTTCCGAATTGCGGATGGGTATCGTGCCGGTTGGCCCCTTTAAACATCACCAATGCGTTATTGATATAGACTTTGTTGTTACGTATTTCAATCTTCCGGAAACCATACTGCTGGGTAGTGGCTTCTAAAACAGTTCCTTTACCATCCAGTAATTCTATATTGATGGTGTAAAGGTTGGGTACTTCTACATTCCATAACTGCGGATCGCGGATGGTGCAGGTTCCTGTTACTTCGGTTTCATTGCCCGGAAGTAATTGGGAAGCAGTGGTTTCAACTGTGCGAAGTGTCTTTCCTGCATCATCAAGTAACGAATACCTAACGGTGGCAGCAGCACTTTGTTTGGTGTAGTTCTTTATATCTGCTTTAACAGTTAGTGTGGCTTTATCCAGTCTGTCGCTTATTTCGGATGTTATTTGAACATCCCGAAGGCGCACTTTGGGAGTTGCAATCAGGTAAACATCGCGATGTATACCACTCATGCGGAACATATCCTGATCTTCAAGGTAACTACCATCGCACCAGCGATATACTTCTACTGCCAGTGTGTTATTTCCTTTTGTAACATAAGGGGTTATGTTGAACTCGGCATCGGTATTCGATCCCTGACTGTATCCTACCTTTTTACCGTTTATCCAAAGATACATTGCACTGTAAACTCCATCGAAGTGAATGAAGATTTCTTTTCCGTCCCAATTGGCAGAAAGGGTAAAATCACGACGGTAAGAGCCCACAGCATTGGGTTCTTTCTCCAGTGTGTACCCACGTTGGCCCTGAATGAAAGGAGGATTGTTGCGAAACGGATAGGTGATATTGGTGTATAAAGGTACACCGTATCCATGCATTTCCCAATTGGAGGGAACAGGTATTTCGTTCCAACCAGATACATTGTATCCGGGTTTATAGAAATCGACAGGACGTTCCGAGGGTTGCTTTACCCAATGAAACTTCCAGTTTCCATTAAGCAACATGTATCGTGAAGACTTGTTTCTTTCCCACGGCTTTAAGTATGATGGGTCTTTCTTTAGTTCTTCGAGCGAGGCAAACGGTGTAAAGGTGGCCCGGGCATCTTCTTTATTGATGGCAAAGATTTGTTGGTTTTCCCAGTCGGCCGTACTGTGTTTCTTAATGGCTTCGCCTTTTATTTTAATGTTTGACTTTACTAATACCCATTGTTGATTAACTGTTGATGCATCGGGCTTAAGCTGAAACACGGGTTCGCCCACCAGTCCGGCATCGGGGAATCCGATGTTGTATCCGCTGGCAGCGCTGGTAAAGGTGTACTTACCGTTATCTAATGGGGTGATAATCCATTGCTGATTGGGATTGTCTGTGTTGGTATCCCATTGCAGGATTGCTACTTCGGTTTTACCGTTACCGCTGTTGTCTATGCTGCGTTGTGCTAATGGGTTCACTATTGAATAGTATCCGTTAGCAGCAGGTATAATATTCCACACCTGCGATTCTTTTCCTTCTTCCTTTTTGGATATAAATATCTTGGAACCCGAATGGAGGCTTTCCTGATTATCGAGTACCAATCCATTTACACTATGGATTTCATAGCTTTGGTTCGGGTCGAAGGTTTGCGCTATGGCTCCTTGTATAAAGAGAAGGAGAAATAGGAGGCTGATTGAGGGCTTGTTCATTGATATAATGGTATTTAATTAATTGTCTTTCCAGCCTTCCAGAGGCCAACGGTCTCTGCGCAATCGAGTAGACTGCCCTGCCGGTGTCGCCCGGCAGGGAGAGCCTCTCACACCACTGTACGTACGGGTCACGTATACAGCGGTTCGTTAAGATATGG
>NZ_QVMJ01000058.1 GCF_010500955.1 Bacteroides sp. 519 | reverse complement strand
ATAACGATTGTTATCCAAAACTTTTCATTATCCCAACTTTTTATTAGAACGCCTTATAATGAGTTGCTTTCAGGAAAAAGTTGGGATAATTGACAGCACATTTTAAACATCAAGACCGAACATTGCTGCCAATCCTTTATTCTCTGGCATTTTCCATTTCCTTTCCAAAGATTTAGTCACAGTGTCTTCGAGTGTTTCAATTGCTGCTTTTTTCTGTTCCTCTGTAACATCTTGATATATCATCGTTGACTCAAGTCTGGAATGTCCCATCAGTTCTTTAATCTCGACAATGTTAATATTATCTTCTCGCCAATGACATGCCATACTGTGGCGCCAAAGGTGACTATGCAAGTTCAGAGGAACCTCTTCACAATGTTGATGCGCTTTTTCAGCATATAGCTTTAACCGCTTACTAATAGCTGGTTGCGTTAGCTTATTTTTGTTTCCGTGACATGGTGAATAAAATAAAAAATTGCCTTTCGATGGATTTTTACCATGAAAAACTTCAATGTAACGTCTGAGCCACTCTACCAACCCACTCTCAAGATATATCGATCTAATCTTGTTTCCCTTACCAAGAAGTAGAACAAATGGGTCTTTTGCATCAAGGTGTACGTTACGGATTGTAAGAGACAAAATCTCATCAATGCGAGCGGCCACACCGTAGCTGAGCATCATGAGTGTGAGGTCCCGCAGTCCGATACGGGTATTCGTGTCCGGTACGGCAAAAATAGCTTGAACGGCATCGCGTGTCATCCCTTTTATTTTCTTTTGTGGTTCCTTGAGCGGACGAAGATGTTCAGCAGCTCTAAGATACAGATAGCTATATGCCATATTTTTCCCTCCGATATATTCCAGAAGGCTTTTGATTACAGACATCCTATTATTACAAGTGCTGTTGCTGGCATTTCTTTCATTCTTTAACCACATCCGCCATTCATTGAGTGTTTCTACGGAATAACATGCGGTGGTAAGCGAAAATATGTCAACATGTTTGACCGTTTCCAGAAATAGGGTAAATAAACGCAGTGACAATCTGTAAGCCCGTTCTGTATGGCAACTGCTGGTCTTAAGAGTTGGTACATGGATGTTAATCCATTCATATGTATATTGTGCAAGGTCTCTGGCTTGCAGAGATATAGCTTTCTTGTCACTTTTACTCTTTTTCATCGGTTGGCAGTTTAGGTAGAATACTATTAAAATTCTTTTCTGTATTTCGTTTAAGTTTGTCTGTAAGCATCGGAGTGATATGGAAGTAACCAAAAGTACTTTGTATATTCTTATGGCCCATACTTCTTGAAAGGAATAGGAGTTTGCCACTAAGTTCATACCCATGGTTTTCCCATCTTGTTATGTTGGCGACTGCGTAATAGCTTCGCAAGTCATAAGGACAGGCTCTTTCATTGCTAATTTTATACCAGATATTTCTGAAGTGGTGTGACTCCCATTCCGGTTTATGAGAACAATCGTTTCTATCGGGGAACAAGTGTACTCGCCCAGGCATAAGTTTGGACATTGCATTATTATAATCTTGCAATATAGAAAGCATTGTTTCATGCAGAACGACACGATGTTGGTCTACACCTTTGGACTTTTCAATTTTTATGACCCCCGTACTAAAATCCACATCACTACATTTCAACCAACGGGCTTCGCAAGTTCTCATTCCGGAACTTAGCAACAGCCGGAAAAAGACAGGCACTTCCAGTCGGTTGAGCATGTTAGAACGGCTCTTCTGTCGGTTAGATAAATCAAGGAAATGACAGTCACATTCATTAAAAAATAATGAAAGTTCTTCGGAAGTAAAATAATGAGGCACATATATGCTTGCCTCCCTTGAGAGATCTCTTCTGCGTTCTACATCGCACCACTTCTGTATACGGGCATAATCGATGAAGTTCCAAATTGCTGCTGTACGAGTTCGACATGAATACCCTTTCTCTGTCAATCTTTGATTGCACCATGAGGTCATCTCATCTGTTAATATTTGGGCATCAGGATAATTCACAGCAATATAATTATCAAATCGGTGAAGTTCTTTATTATAAGACGTATTCCATCTATTGGCCGCTTGTCTGCTCAAGACAAATTCCTCTAGTTTAGGTGCAAGGAATGAGTTAAATGGTCTTTTCATATCTTGAATAATTTAGATGATATCGGATAGTTTTGTACGCTGATGGAGCACTCACGCAGGTGTTCTATATCAGCATCAGCATAATGTTTTATTGATTCTGGTGATGCATGTCCCACAATGGAGGAAACGACATCACAGTCTACTCCACGGCTAAGGAGAAAAGTGACAAGATGATGGCGAAATACCCTTGGACCAATCGGACCTCCTTCAATCCTGACTCCCGCTTTCTCAAAAATTCTCGTGATAATACTACGAAGATCTTTAAAACTTCTATGAGGACTGCGTTTAGTGATCAATATAGTATTAATATCACTTGCGGGACGTTCTGTTGTTATGTAGTCAAAGAGTTCATTTCCTATAGCTGCATTCATAGGGAGAGACAGTGGTTGATCGGTTTTGGATTGAGTAATGCGTATTCTGTTACGTTTCCAGTCGATATCTTTTGCTGAAAGAGATACAATGTCTGTCCCTCTGAGTCCAAGAAAATATAATATCCACCCTACACTTCGCTCAATATGTGTCAACTGTGATTTTTCATCTTCAAGACATTCCCTTATTTTTCTGGATTCTTCAGGTGTCAGATACTGAAAATTCTTATTCCCACTTTTAATTGATGGTAAAAAGTCTTGCAAACGTTGTATAGGCTCTCTCATCAAGGCTTTTGCTGATTCTAGTGCTCTCTTGATTTGCGAACAGTAATCTCTTCCCCGTTTTTGTTTTTCTCCATCAAAGAAGAACCGATATACCATTTCAGGGGTAACCTCATTCAACGAATAAGCACCTGAATCTTGTAAATGCTTGAAAAAGCGCATAGTTGCTCTTGCTTCATTTCGTACAGTCTGAGGCATTTTCCCTTTGAGACCTCCGACTTCAAGATGTCGTTTCACTATAAATTGATATTCCGCATTCAATTGGCTGTACACCGATAAAACTGCCGGGAACTTATCGGTAGATTTCATTCTACTGGGATATTCTCCTGTTTCATCGAAACGTTTGACGTTTCCAAGATAACACCTAAAGGCCTTGTATCTTTGTTCGTTAGGTTTGTATCCTTGTCGTTTGACCTCATAATAAAATAAGTCTTCGTATGAGGTAATCTCTAAAGATGATCCAATGTCCAATGCTAGTTGGATACACTTTTGCGTCTTGTAGACAAGGTCTTTGCAGTAGTCATTTTTAATGAGGTAGTCGACCAAATACTGATAATTCTCTTTAAGATTGGTAATGTCCATAATATATTTTTTAAGTTGCAGACACAAAATAAAGAGCATTATCCAAACTATTAATAATTATACTGTTGAAAATGAGGTGAATTTATAAAAAGTTGGGATAATAGAAAAATTTTGATAACAGTTGTTAT
>NZ_QVMJ01000057.1 GCF_010500955.1 Bacteroides sp. 519 | reverse complement strand
CAATCCTATAATTGATTCTCAATATGTTATGATTGACATAGTGGGAAATAGAAGTGCAATTTTTATGAAAATTATTTTTAAGAGTGAAAGTTGGGTTAAATTCTTCATATAGGCTTTCTGTTCTCATCTTAGCTTTTAAATTATAGTAATTATACTGATAAATCACACAGATTTGGGCGTTCAATTGCTAATTCATAATTTGAGGGTGATGGGCAGAGCCATTGGTAGATACAATTTGAACAAGGATATTGGTCACGAATTCTCAACCAGCATTTTCCTTCGGTAATTTCCCTATACACTATAGAATGAGGAGATTCATCTATTCTCCCAATAGGCGAACTATGTGTATTGCTATATACTGCTCCATCACAATCTATGGTTAATGTGCCAAAATCATGTATATTAATAGCTTGACGAGTAAATATTTCTCGCTTCGAAAGATTTGCATTCAAAAAATCTTCTTCACGAATAAAAACATATTCTCTCATAAAATCTATATTCTTTCCTGTATAAATAGGAATTACTTTGTAAGACAAAGCCGGATACAAGCTTACTATATCCTCTATTTGTTCCATATCCTGTTCTGAAGCTACAATAAAAGTATATAAGATATGTGGACTAATGATAGGAGATATTTTTTTACTGGCACATTCAGTCACTAAAATATTCAGATTGAAATTTTCATCCAAAAAATCAATATTTGTATTACTCCGACAATCCTCTTCTAAGCAATAATAAACTACTCTATATGGATAGTTTTTTAGATTGCTTATTAGTTTTTCATAATCTGGATATTCCCATATATTCCCCAACAAGCCAACAGTTGACAGTAAGTTTGATTTTTTCGAATTGTCAATAAAGTCAAACACATCATCTTTATTTAGCACCTCGGTTGACTGTTTTGGATACAATATTTGCTTAAAATAATTATCATTTCCATATTTACTCCCATTTATATTAAAAATGAGTGTATGGAGGTTATCCATAATATTACCACTTTCTTTTCGTTGCTCGTAGTTGTATCTATAGAAATCTTGGGTTTGCTGTATTTTTAGTAATGGTTTAAATGTGATTCTTTTTTTTGCATCTTCCTCAGATTCAACTCCACCAGCTTCAATATTTTCTATATCAGTTATCCAATTTTGTATATTTTTATCCAAAATAAGTTTTTGAGACAATCTAGTCCTATAAAGATTATTCACATTCAACAATTCTTCTAATACCATATTTAAAACCTCATTGTTTTTAAACACAAATATCTTTTGATTGAGACAATTGTACACACATCCTTTTTCATTGTTGGTCCATAAAAAGGTTTCTTGGTTTAGATACAGAAAACTATATTCAACTTTATTCATTCAATTATGGTTAATTCGTTTAATATTTTTAAATACAAATAGGGATGCTGATTTAGGTACATTAATCCATTCACATCAATTTCCTTTTTTTCTCTAATTGCCCTATAAAATTCGCATCCGGAAAAAGAACCATCAATAACACTATTTGATTGGTATATGCAAATACTACACGTTTTTCTTTGACTACAAGAAAAACATTTATTTATATATTTAAAAATGAATTCATTATGTTTCTTTGCAACAGAAGAAAGATTTATATGAACTTCATCATCAACATAACCAAATGAAAAATTATAATTTACCCTTTCGCATGGAAGTATTTGTCCATTTACTGTTATAAACATTTTCTTATAAAAAGGAACACACGTTCCTGTTGGAAAAGTTTTCAATCTGTCTTTATCAATAATCAATTCATAATAACTTCTATATATATTTCCCGAACTACGAAACATATATTCTACTATATTGTATGTTTGAGGATTATCTGTAAATAAGTTATCTTCTAACTCTTTACTGCACGATTGACTTATACTGCTATACAAACTCTGATATGTTTTGTTAAACTCATCAAGTTTATCTTTGCGTATACCCGAAGTATTTAATGAACTAATGTGTGGACGCTTACCAAATTCGTTAGATATAAATTCGTATATAGATTCTGCACTGTTTCTATTATGCAACACTGAGTTGAAGCTAACATGCTTTCCAAAATAATGCGGATATTTACTCTGAAGTAATTTTACATTTTTCAATACCTTATCGAAAGAATTATTTCCCTTACAATCAATGCGATAACTATGTCCTTCTTTGTTTCCATCCAGACTAATCAGTAGTTGAAAATTTTTCTCAACCAGATAATCCATATGAATATCCAAAAGCATTGCATTTGTTGTCATTGAGTAGGTAAAGAATCTTCCAACTGATGGCAGACTTTCCATATAAGTTATTATTTTCTTTATTAAGGCAATATTCATTAACGGCTCACCTCCATAAAAGCTAACAGCTGTTCTTTGAAGAACATCTTTACAGTTATGGTTGCTCCACAAATCATAAAGATAGTCTATTATCTTCTTTGCTCTATCGAAAGTCATATTCCCACTATTCCTTGTATCCACCTCTTGATAGAATTGAGAATATCCACAATACTTACACTTTAGATTACAGTTTTCGGTAACCTCAAAAACTAATTGCCTGAGATTTATTAAATTATAAAGAACATCTTCCTGCGTTATTTCTCTAAATTCTACCATAAACTCTATTTATAATGTGCTATTACCAAAACCAAATTATCATCCTCTTTTAATCGGGAAGCTATTTCTTTTAACTCCCCTTTGAGTTCGCCTTTTTGGTACCTTTCAACCAAATCCGATGCTTTATAACGATCTTCTCCATGATTTCTTGGCAAATTTGAATAGAAACAATTATCAGGAAATCTGGTTCTATCTTTACCGTAATTATAATCGTACACTTTCCATTCTTCGAACCTTTTAGTACGTTTGTCCCAAATAATTCTTAATGCGTGGGCATGTATCTGATGTCGTTTTACAGGGTCAAAAATCATATCTACTATCCTGAATACAGTAAAATAGTCTGTATCGAACTCTGCGATAACCACCTTGGGATACTTCTTCTTTACCTGCACCGGAGGGATTCTGTAAGCAATGGGAGACAAGGTCATATTTTTGAAAGAATAAATAGTATCCAGAGAAATATCAGAGATTATAGCATTCTCCGCACCAGCAGTAAACAACTGAAACATATTAAAAGTTACTCCTGAACCTAATGATGTTCTGACCCTACTTACCGTTTTGCTTATTCGATCTGACACGTTAATCGACAGAGGTATTAACTTTCCATCTTCTTTATCTATCAAATAATAAGGGTGAGAGTCGGCACCTTCGGGCGTGTCTTCCGAAGAATAAGGAAAATCAAAGTTATAGCCTATTAAATATTGTTCATTGTAANTTTATAAATGCCATCGAACGAATAAACCTTTACTAACTTGTCACTACTAAAAACAAACAGTTCCTCTTTTTCAAAATCACAGGTTATATTTAAAATAGCGCTATATTCTTCTGGTCCATTTCCAAATCTATTAATCTTGGATAAAAACTTTCCTGTACGGCTAAACTTCCATATATCACCATATGTTCCGGAAGTCCAAATATATTTATCAGAAACAACAAACGCTGCCGTAGGTTTCAACAAAGATTCATCAGTTGTTTCTAGTGGTATGTATTCCATATTGGCTATCTCGTGAAGATCTTTAATCTCCACGGGATAGTTTGCACGGTTTACTTCAATAACCGGTAAATCTGAATCTTTGTTCGCATTATCATTGCATCCTACAAGAAAAAACAGTAAATAAATACACATTTTATTTCTCATAATATTCAATTTATTTATAGTGCGCTATTACCAAAACCAAATTATCATCCTCTTTTAATTGGGAAGCAATTTCTTTTAACTCCCCCTTGAGTTCACCTTTTTGGTACCTTTCAACCAAATCCGATGCATTGTAAAAACATTCCCCATGATTTCTTGGTAAATTTGAAAACAAACCATTGTCAGGGAAACTGGTTTTATCTTTACCGTAATTATAATCGTACACTTTCCATTCTTCGAACCTTTTAGTACGTTTGTCCCAAACTATTCTTAATGCATGGGCATGTATCTGATGTCGTTTTACAGGGTCAAAAATCATATCTACTATCCTGAATACAGTAAAATAGTCTGTATCGAACTCTGCAATAACCACCTTGGGATACTTCTTCTTTACCTGCACCGGAGGGATTCTGTAAGCAATGGGAGACAAGGTCATATTTTTGAAAGAATAAATAGTATCCAAAGATATATCTGAGATTATAGCATTCTCTGCACCAGCAGCAAACAACTGAAACATAGGAAAGGTTACTCCTGAACCCAATGATGTTCTGACCCTACTTACTGTTTTGCTTATTCGATCTGACACGTTAATCGACAGAGGTACTAATTTTCCATCTTCTTTGTCTATCAAATAATAAGGGTGAGAGTCGGCACCTTCGGGCGTGTCTTCCGAAGAATAAGGAAAATCAAAGTTATAGCCTATTAAATATTGTTCATTGTAATTATGCAAACAAAAATCTAACATTATATTATCCGGAAATGAAAGAGTTCGTTTATAAATGCCATCGAACGAATAAACCTTTACTAACTTGTCACTACTAAAAACAAACAGTTCCTCTTTTTCAAAATCACAGGTTATATTTAAAATAGCACTATATTCTTCTGGTCCATTTCCAAATCTATTAATCTTGGATAAAAACTTTCCTGTACGGCTAAACTTCCATATATTACCATATGTTTCGGAAGCCCAAATATATTTATCGGAAACAACAAACACCCCTGTAGTCCCCAACAAAGATTCATCGATAGTTTCTAGTGGTATGTACTCCACATCAGCCACCTCGTGGAGATCTTTAATCTCCACGGGATAGTTTGTACGGTTTACTTCAATAATCGGTAAATTTGAATCTTTGTTTATATTATCAGCACATCCTACAAGAAGAAGTAACAAGTAGATACATAAACTTTCCTTCATGCCATTTATTTTTCTATTTGATTTGCTCTGGCTTCACCGTTTTCCACATTCGACCCGCCATTGTCATTAAAAGCTTTTACGCTATCATGATAATAACCGGAACTTTTAATTTCTCCGCATGCACATTTAGGCTCAAGACACACACATACACAAGTTCCACCTGCACCAGAACCTCCTCTTAAAAGATTTTGTTCTTTTTCTGTCATCTCAACTTTACTTAAGTTAGACAAGGTTATTCTTCGTAGTTTTCTCATAAAAAAATAATTTTAATTAAACAATCGTTTTATATAATCTCAAATATTCCTTTATATATCTTCCCATCAACCGTCACTTCCAACCTATAGTTCCCACTTTCTTCACCCAATAAGTTAACCATAAACCCGTCCGGATTCATAACCGAATTAGAATACACCACACAACCAGTATCTTCATTAACTATGGTAATACCCACCGATACGCATGGATATCTAAACTCCAATATAACCGCAGCATTTTCAAGAAAGGCTCTAACAGGAACAACCGGAAGAGAACGAAGAAGGGGTTTTTCATTTCCCTTTAAATCAATGATTTCTCTTTCAGCTGTCACTGCAGCCTTCCCCACAATAAAAAAGAATAAGAGAAGGCTGCCTAAAAATAGTTTTGTTTTCATGATATAGAATTCATTTGAGTGATACACAAAACTATGTAAAAGGAGAGATAATACAATAAGAAAAGCGTGACAATACGCGTGACAACGATTCAAGCACGCGTATTGTCACGTTTTACCCAACATCAATTACTCTTAAAGATGCAAGTATACAATTCGTCACCAATAATTTTTTTAATGCGAGATCTTCGTTTCCGAAGTGCATCGTTTCCCAAATCCATAAGAACTTCGACAGCGCGAACCTTGAAACCTAATAAGTATAGAATGCAACAATATAAATCATCCGTTTGCAGATCGGGAAACGAAGTTGAGAGTGCATTGATTGTATCAGAAAAAATAGTTGTAATATCATTTTTTAGTTCGGATTTAGTAGTAACAGGCAATGTGTGTTTATGTTTTGGATTTTTCCACAAAACATTCAACGTAGCACAATGAACATTTTGTTTCAATAAAGCAATACATGCCTGATGTTTTTCGCTATTTAATACAGAGTTTATTGACTCATTTACTAATAAAGATGCAATAGGTATAGGAGATGCAGCAGGTATAAGCAATTGAGACTGTTGCTCAGGTTTTCCTTTTCTATAAAACAAATACAAAGCGATTAAAAGTAGCAAAATCAAAAGAACTGATATTATTTTGATTGGTTCTTTTTTTTCTTCAATTGATAGCTGTTTACCAATTAGCAATGCGGTTTCTTTTCTTCTTGAGTTGGCATCAATTGTATCATTCATAGCAAGGTATACCTTATTATAATAAATTGTTTTTTCAAGATTTCCTTCTTTTTCTTCAATTCCACCCAGTTCATAATTAGCCGAAGCACGCACATAAATACTATTAGCATTAAGACAAGGAAGCAAATAAACACGTGCAGAATCTAACTGTCCCAACTTATGATAAACTTTACCCATTGTATTAAGTGTAGAAAAAGATACGTTAGCCTTAGAGGCTATTTGTATTGATTTTGACAAATAATAATATGCCGAATCCAAACTACCCATTCGGCTGTATACTTCACCAATATCTCCATAAAGCAATGATGTAATTTTTTTATCAGTGGGTTGTATATATTTTAAAGCCTCTTTATAATAATACAAAACACTATCCTGTTTTTCTACATATCTGTACGAAAGTCCTAAACTTCTTGCAAATTGTACAATATCATTTTTATTCCCTAATTTCAAACTAACAAAATACGCCCGCTTTGCCATTTTAAGTGCCTGATCATAAAAATCCTGTTCAGTATACAGGCAAGACAAATTATTGCAAATCAATGCCGTCAGCCTATCTTCTTTCTTTCCTTTAGTCTTCAGGGCTTCTTGATATGCTTTCATTTCTTCCGACTTCATTCCCATATCCCTATACACACTCCCTAAATAAAAGTATGCCTTAGCCTTTTTATCCACATTCCGATTTTTATAATAATCCACTGCCACCTGTATTAATGAATCGCTGGTATGAGTAATATAATTCTTGTCGTCGGCTTGAGTTTTCAATAATGCATAAAAAGCTTGATCGCGCTTCTTCATTTCTGGGGGTTGTTCAATGCTTTGTAATAAAAGCAAAGCACTATCGGCACAACATTCCATAAGCGAATCGGCTTGCAATAATACTGTGTTTGATATCTTTTCCGAGGTACACGAAAAGCAGAAAAGCAATAAAAAGGATATAAGTGTTAATATCGTTTTTGACATAGTTTTACAATTAGATTACTTTAAGATTTTAATAAAAATACTAAATGTTAACTACCTACTCTTAATCTTGTTGAATATTTGCGTTTTTTTAACAAGCATCCAATTCATTGTCACCATCTACATGTAAACTTTCATCCATTCATAAATCAATACTATTTTTCATGCTGCAAAACGTTGTTTCAAAATGCAGCATTTCACACTTTCGAAATGCAGCATTTTGAATGAACGAAATGCAGCATTTCATCAATGCAAAATGCAGCATTTTGAAAATAGGCAATAAAATAGGCCACACAACGCGTATAACGGTGGTAAGGAAAGCAATTTTCCACTTTTTGTTGCTTTTAGGCGGTGTGAAACAAGTAAACAAAGCTATTGGTTTCGGAAAGATTTTTCATTATTGATTTCACCACAGAGTTCGCAGAGTTACACAGAGTTCTAAATTCCATGCGGCATCGTATTTGAAAACTCTGTACTGCTGTGAGCTCTGTGGTGAATCATAGGGACTTTCTGGCAGAAAACTCTGGATTCTCCCACACTATAGTCCATAGTTTTCCATAAAATAATCCATACTTCTGTGCAGCTATATAGACCGAAGGATCGAAGCTATATAGCTGAGTGTCTTTGTTCTATATAGCATCGACCCATCGTGCTATATAGCTTCAGGCATCTGTTCTATATAGAAAGATATTTTACTTATTATTGAATTACGGCTATGAGCTATGATACTTCGAATGTAAGCGTCTCCGCTTTGTCGCCTATATTGTATTTCTTGTTTGTTCTTGGTCAAGGAATGACTGATTTTTTAAAATTCAAAGGGATTTCTTAAGAATT
>NZ_QVMJ01000056.1 GCF_010500955.1 Bacteroides sp. 519 | reverse complement strand
AGACTATGTATATCACGGTCGCACCGAGTTTCAAGGTATCCATACCAAAGATACATTAGGACTGTCTGCCAGTCAGCGAAAACAGTTTACTTATCAAAAAGTAGAACAATTGTTTCCCGAATACTATGTTCTTCGTGTAAACGAATTCGATAAACATGCCCTCACTCCACTCGATGAATGGATTTCGTTTCTTAAAACAGGAAAAATACCGGCCCGTCCGCAAGCCAAGGGTTTGAAAGAAGCCAAAGAAATACTTGATGTTAGCCATCTTAGTGATAAGGATAGGCTTCGGTATAACTCGCACATGGAGGCTTTGCGTTATCAGGCAAGTGTTATTGAAACTGGAAGGATCGAAGGAAGAGAAGAAGGTATAAAGGAGGGTATGGAGAAAGGTATAGAAAAAGGTCTGGAGAAAGGTATAGAGAAAGGAAGGGAAGAAGCTCAAAAGACAATGGCTCGCAATTTGAAAGTAGCCAACATCCCAATTGAAACAATTATAAGTGTAACTGGATTGACGGAAGAACAGATAAACGAATTATAACAAGTAACATTTTAAGCATATAATTATGGGCAACCTTATCAGTTTTGACTGGGCAATGAAACGCTTATTGCGTCAAAAGTCCAACTTTGTAGTGTTAGAAGGTTTTTTATCTACTTTGTTGAACGAAGACATTAAGATTGTTCGCATGCTTGAGAGCGAAGGCAACCAAGAGCACGAAGCAGATAAGTTTAACCGTGTAGATATGTTTGCCGAAAACAGTAACGGCGAGCTTGTTATCATTGAAGTACAAAATAACCGTGAGCTCGATTACTTTCATCGTATGCTTTATGGAGTATCAAAAGCTATTTCGGAATACATCAGTAAAGGAGAATTCTACTCGAAAGTTCGCAAAGTATATTCAATAAACATCGTCTATTTTGATTTAGGACAAGGTAAAGACTATGTATATCACGGTCGCACCGAGTTTCTAGGCATTCATACCAAAGATACATTAGGACTGTCTGCCAGTCAGCGGAAACAGTTTACTTATCAAAAGGTAGAACAATTGTTCCCCGAATACTATGTTCTTCGTGTAAACGAATTCGATAAACATGCCCTCACTCCACTCGATGAATGGATTTCGTTTCTTAAAACAGGAAAAATACCGGCCCGTCCGCAAGCCAAGGGTCTGAAAGAAGCCAAAGAGATACTTGATGTTAGTCACCTTAGTGATAAGGATAGGCTTCGGTATAACTCACACATGGAGGCTTTGCGTTATCAGGCAAGTGTTATTGAGACTGGAAGGATTGAAGGAAGAGAGGAAGGAATAAAGGAGGGTATAGAGAAAGGTCTGGAGAAAGGTATAGAGAAAGGAAAGGAAGAAGCTCAAAAGACAATGGCTAGTAATCTGAAAGTAGCCAACATCCCAATTGAAACAATTATAAGTGTAACCGGATTGACGGAAGAGCAGATAAACGAATTATAACAAGTAACATTTTAAGCATATAATTATGGCAAACCTTATCAGTTTTGACTGGGCAATGAAACGCTTATTGCGTCAAAAATCCAACTTCGTAGTGTTAGAAGGTTTTTTATCTACTTTGTTGAACGAAGACATTAAGATTGTTCGCATGCTTGAGAGCGAAGGCAACCAAGAGCACGAAGCAGATAAGTTTAATCGTGTAGATATGTTTGCCGAAAACAGTAAAGGCGAACTTGTTATCATTGAAGTGCAAAACAACCGCGAGCTCGATTACTTTCATCGCATGCTTTATGGAGTATCGAAAGCTATTTCGGAATACATAAGTAAAGGAGAATTCTACTCGAAAGTGCGCAAAGTATATTCAATAAACATCGTCTATTTTGATTTAGGACAAGGTAAAGACTATGTATATCACGGTCGCACCGAGTTTCAAGGTATCCATACCAAAGATACATTAGGACTGTCTGCCAGTCAACGAAAACAGTTTACTTATCAAAAAGTAGAGCAATTGTTTCCCGAATACTATGTTCTTCGTGTAAACGAATTTGATAAACATGCCCTCACTCCACTCGATGAATGGATTGCGTTCCTTAAAACAGGAAAAATACCGGCCCGTCCGCAAGCCAAGGGTCTGAAAGAAGCCAAAGAGATACTTGATGTTAGCCATCTTAGTGATAAGGATAGGCTTCGGTATAACTCACACATGGAAGCTTTGCGTTATCAGGCAAGTGTTATTGAGACTGGAAGGATTGAAGGAAGAGAGGAAGGAAGAGAGGAAGGAAGGGAAGAAGGAAGAGAAGAGGGCAGAGAGGAAGGAAGAGAAGAAGCTCAAAAGACAATGGTTCGCAATTTGAAACTAGCCAACATCCCAATTGAAACAATTATAAATGTAACCGGATTGACGGAAGAACAGATAAACAAATTATAGCAGATCAAATCACAAGAGAGTGTGTCAAAGTGTGACACACCCTCATTACTGTGCTAATCCCTTATTTCAATCAAATAATTATCATCTTTTTCTCCTAATAATTTGATTTGTTTTTCAGTTTCAGATAGATAATATCCGCTTAACAATTTAATAATTTCCTCAATTTCGCAATCATCACAGATATTTGCTTCATTAAAATATTTAGGCAACTCTTCTCCTGATTTTCTAAATGATTCTATTACATTTGAAAACAAATTCACAAATTCCTCCTCGTTTTGAGGGATTTTCACATAAACAATTTTTTCCATATCTATCTTTTGATTTTATTTACCCCACAACCCTCACACTACTACGTCCATTCGAAGCCTTTGTTACCTGTATTTGTACATTGACTCTTTCTTTCATCTCTTCAACATGCGATATTACCCCTATTTTTCTGCCTTGTGTTTGCAGGTTATCCAATGCATCCATGGCTACATTCAATGTATCAATATCCAATGCACCGAAACCTTCGTCAATGAACAGAGATTCAATTTTCATTCGGTTCGAAGAAAGAGCAGACAAACCCAGAGCCAGTGATAACGAAATAAGGAACGATTCGCCACCCGACAACGAGTGAACAGTACGTATTTCGCCCAACATATCGTTATCAACCACTTGTAAGGCAAGTGTGTTGGGAATTTTCTCTAGTTTGTATCTTCCGGTTAGCTCTTCCAGGTGCTTGTTTGCATAACTAAGAAGCACATCGAGCGTATAACCTTGGGCAATAGTTTTAAACTTATCTCCTTTTGCCGAACCTAATAACTCATTCAGTTTGGCCCAGTTTGTATATAATTCGTTCTTGGTTTTTAGTTCAGATTCTATTGCCTTTATTCTTTCTTTACCGTTATTGTGAGTGGCAAGTAATACCTCTATCTCGGTTAAGCGCTTATTCATCTCATCTTGTTGGCTAGCTGTTTCGGTTACTAATAATACCAGTTGTTCTTTTGTTTCATCGGTTGGTTTATCGGGCAATTCAAGATGGCGATTAAAACGGTTGTTCTTTTCCTGCATGGTGGTCGACAAGATAAGTTCTTGCTCTTTAATTCCTGTGAGGTATTTACGTTCCTGGTTTACCCATTCGGCAGATTTGGTAATCAGATCTTTTAATATTTCGGGGGTTATGGAATGCGTTTTCTTATCAAGCCACTGACTAACAGTTTGTTCCAATAGCCCGGTTTGAACAATTGTATCCTGAATATCTTTCTTAAACTGGCCTATTACACCGTTTATAGTTGCTTTTTCCTTATCGGTCTTCTCTCTTTCATCTCTTAAACTGTTGTATTGGCGAGTAAGTTTTTCCCTGAGTTTGGCAAAATAATCCTCTGCTTCGTCAACAGTTTTACCACCCAGTATGGCAGATCGTTGTTCAACATAATCTTTCCAAACCTTTGTTTGTTCGTTGTAAAGTTCGGTTCTCGTTCTAAAATCTTCTTGTAAAGAATCAAACGATTTTTGCTCTAACGATAGTTTCAATGTAGTGTTTTCTATAAACTGCTCGCATTTGGTAAGACGTAATTGATTGTCATTCCATGTTTTTACCATCTGCGATAGTTCTTTTTGAAGAACACCTTGTTCCAACTTTAACTCCCACTGATCAATCTTTTGTAAATAGGCAGTAAGATTAGTTATGGTGTTAGTATATTGGGTTTGATAACTATGTATATGTGTTTCGAAAACCGTTATGTTCTTAAGCGTATCTTCAATATTCTTTGTTGTTTGCGAGATTTCTTTAACTAGTTGGGCTTTTGCTTTTTCCAACTCTTCCTCGTTGATAGCACTGTTTTCGGCATCTGTGTGGTTAATAAGTAAGGGATGTTCAATGCTTCCACACACCGGGCATGGTTGCCCTTCCTCCAGTTTACGTCGTAAAATTAAAACCTCTGTTGGTAATAATGTATTTAAACGTCCGGCTTCTTCCTCATATTGCTTTTGTTGTACAGTGTATGTTTGAAGCAATTTCTTGCTCGAATCTAAGGATACCAAAACATTCTTTTTCTGCTCTCCGGCAATACGTGCATCATTCAGCAAGTTAATAATAAGATCATAACGGCTAACTATCTCTTTGAATTTATCGTTGGTTTCGAACCAGTTATGCAAGTCTGTTTTTATTTTTTTACTATCTTCCAACTGCTTTTGAATGGTAGCTATATTCTTGTTTTGGTTATCGTGTTGTGTTTTTATTTTGGATAGTTCTTTGTGCATATCCTGAAGTCTTTCTTTCAGCGAATGCATTTGCCTGTCTATTTCGCGCGCCTTGTTTATTTCGGGCTTGAGGTTGTTATAGCGTTGTTCAGCCTCTTTCAGTTGTGTATCAATTGTTTTAAACTGTTCATTGGCAAGCACCAGTTTCTCTGTAACCTTTTGAAGTTCTTCTTCCTGCTTTTGCAGGAAAGCAAGTAGGTTTTGATGGTGCTTACGCTTGTTTATCAAATCAATATATGTATCGCGTATTTCTTGCGAGGTATCCAACATCGTTAGATAATCGTAACGGGGAGAGGCTTCGCGGATTTTGGTGCGAATGTCATTTAACTGAAGTTCGGCCTGTCGTATTTCTGCTTTTATGCGTTCGGTTTCGTTAAGCCATTCCAGTTTTTTGCTGATAACTGTTTGCTGTTGCTTTAAAGGTTCTATACCTGCTTTCAGTTTGTTTTTTTCTTGATTGTAATGTTCAAGTTCCTCGTAAGTAAGTAGCTTAATATCGGCTATGCGGTGGTTAAGCAATTCAAGATCAATGCGTGCGTCGTTTGTTTTTTGGTAAATCAAGGCTGATATCCTGGAATACACTTCGGTTCCGGTAAGTTTTTCCAGTAGTTCGGCTTTCTCATTCTGTTTGGCTTTAAGAAAAGTGGCAAAATCTCCCTGAGCCAGCAATACAGCACGTGTAAACTGGTCGAATGTAAGGCCAATTATCTCTGTAATTCGGTTAAGCAGATCTTTTTTTGTTCCTTGCTCTTCGCAGTTTGTAGTCAGGTTTTCCAGTTTCAGCGAGGTTGCTTGCAGTGCTCCGTCAATTCTTCCCCGGGCACGTCGTACCATCCATCGCGAACGATATTTATCACCGTTAAGTGCCACAAAATCAACCTCTGCGTATCCTTCGCTGGTTCCACGGCGGAGAATGTTACGGCTGTCTCTTTGGGTGATGGTTTTATCTTCTACATCGGCAACATTGATTGATGCTTCTGCTTTATTGAGGCGGGGAGCATCATCAAACAAAGCCACACAAAGGGCATCGAGTATAGTAGACTTGCCCGCACCGGTAGGGCCTGTTATTGCAAATAATCCTGTAGACTTAAGAGGTTCTGTTGTAAAATCAATTTCAAAATCTCCCTCGAGCGAAGCCAGATTTTTTCCTCTGATAGCTAATATCTTCATCTTTGTGCCTCCTCTATTACACTTTGCAGCAGGGTTTTCATTTTGTTGGGCATCTCATTGCCGTACCGGCTTGCAAATATATCTTCTGCCATTTTCATGGGATTGATTGTTTTAAGTTCTTCGTAAGTAAAGGTTTGTAAATCGCCTTCACGTTTTAAACGGAAGGGTACAGCACTGGTTAACCGTACCGATTTATTTTGAAGTGCTTCTTCAATTTGATTCCGCATAGAGGGTTCGGGCTCAGTTATCAACACTTTAAGTTCCAGATAAGGTGAAGCAGCTACTATGTCACCGTCGGGCAGATTTGCTATTTCTTCCAGTACCTCAACCAGTATACGGGGTTCATCGGGCAAACTCAGCAACCGCACCGGAGGGTCAAAGTTAACACGTTCCATTTGGGTTAATTGTCCATCCTGTATCTCAATAATATTCACTCCTTGTTGATATTTCTTTTCAGTAAAAGACATGGGTAATGGGCTTCCCGAGTAGCAGATGTTTTGTTTGCTGCCCATACGTTGTGCTTTATGAAGGTGTCCTAAGGCTGTATAAAGTACATCTTCCCGGTCGAATAGGTCGGTAGAAACGCTTTCCAATCCACCAATAATGGTTCGCTCGGAACGGTCGTTCGATGATAATTCGGAGCCCATAACCTGTAAGTGTCCCATTACAATAAGTGGTTGACCGGGTTGTTTCACCTCATTCATTTCATTGTAAAGCTGTTCGTACATTTCTTTCACTCCATGGGCATAGCTTTCGGTATTGGGATAATCGCCTTGCCGCAGATACGGAACAGCCATACACCAAGCTTCGGTTTTTCCATTTTTAATAAGAGGTACAAACAAACAAGAACAATCAGTTTCGTTATTTTCGTTTTTGCGGATAACTCCTTTTACTGATATATTCATATCCTGCAACAAGGGGTTAGCTGCTTCCAATCGTGCAGCCGAATCATGATTACCTGCAGTAATTACAATTTGCAAAGCAGGATTTTCGGTAGTTACTTCACGAAGAAAACGATAATAAATCCGTTGCGACTCGGCCGAGGGGTTGGGACTGTCGAAAATATCACCTGCAATAAGAAGTACATCGACAGCTTGTTGCTTGATTGTTTCTTTCAGCCAACGAAAGAAAGCGATGTGTTCTTCTTTACGGTCGTAACCATAAAAGTATTGTCCTATGTGCCAATCGGAAGTATGGAGAAGTATCATTGATGCAGTGTTTTATTGATATTGCAAAAGTAATGTTTTTGGGAACATAGAGCCACAGAGGTACTGTGTTGAATTCCAAATTAAATTAAATATTTTTTCTATCTTTGTCTCCGCCAAAGGAAGGCTTCATGCGATACTTTGTACTGAGGTCT
>NZ_QVMJ01000055.1 GCF_010500955.1 Bacteroides sp. 519 | reverse complement strand
ACAATTGAGAGACTATTCTTTTCCGTATTAACTACGAATATACAACACTCGGAGAAATAACGGATCATTAATGATGCAAATATACGAGGCACAGAGGTTTTTATAAGTAGATGTTCTTATTAGAAAAAACTCTGTGCCTCTGTGCCTCTGTGTTCCATTATTTATTATACATTTGTACCTTTATAAAAATATTCAATTATATGTCAGACTTATTTTGCAGTTTTATTTCCAAGGATTTAGGAATAAGAGAGAATCAGGTTCGTAATACGCTGGAACTACTTACAGAAGGTGCTACAGTTCCTTTTATCAGCAGATATCGTAAAGAGGTTACCGGTGGACTTGATGAAATACAAATTGGAGATATCCAGGATAAACACAATAAACTTAGTGAAATAGCCAAACGTAAGGTTACAATCCTGTCGACTATCGAAGAACAGGGAAAGCTTACGGATGAATTGAAAAAAAGAATTGATGACACTTGGGATTTAACCGTTCTTGAAGACATCTACCTACCTTATAAGCCCAAAAGAAAAACCCGCGCAGAAGCAGCCCGTCAGAAAGGTCTTGAACCATTGGCTACATTAATAATGTTGCAACGTGAGAATAACTTATTGCTCAAAGCCGAAGCATTTATTAATGATAATGTACCCGATGTAGATGACGCCTTAAAAGGTGCCCGGGATATAATTGCTGAGCAAATTAACGAAAACGAAAGAGCAAGAAATCTCCTCAGAAACCAATTTACCAGAGAGGCTCTTGTTACAGCTAAGTTGGTGAAAGGAAAAGAAGAGGAAGCTATCAAATATAAAGACTATTATGATTTTTCGGAACCGTTGAAACGAATCACTTCGCACCGCATCCTGGCTATCCGACGTGCCGAAAATGAAGGACTCCTGAAAGTCAGCATATCACCCGATGATGAAGAATGCATCGAAAAAATGGAAAGAACATTTGTACGTAGCAACAATGAATGTGCCGAACAAATGGTAGAGGCTGTTAAGGATTCGTACAAAAGACTTCTAAAACCATCCATTGAAACGGAGTTTGCTGCTCTATCTAAAGAGAAAGCTGATGATGAAGCCATCAGGGTTTTTATTGAGAACCTGCGGCAGCTATTATTGGCCCCACCGCTCGGCCAAAAGCGTGTATTGGCTATCGACCCCGGATTCCGTACCGGATGTAAAGTTGTTTGTCTGGATGAACAGGGAACATTATTGCATAATGAAAATATCTATCCACACCCTCCTGTAAACAAGGTTTCCGAAGCTTCTTCAAGGTTACGAAAGATGGTTGAAGCTTATAATATTCAGGCAATAGCCATTGGTAACGGAACGGCAAGCCGGGAAACAGAAACTTTTGTTACGCAACAGCAGTTTGATCGTAAGGTGCAGGTATTTGTGGTAAGCGAACAAGGTGCTTCAATCTATTCTGCTTCAAAAATTGCCCGTGAAGAGTTTCCCGATTACGATGTTACTGTACGCGGTGCTGTTTCAATTGGTCGCCGACTGATGGACCCGCTTGCCGAACTGGTTAAGATTGATCCCAAATCGATAGGGGTAGGTCAATATCAACACGATGTTGATCAAAGTAAGCTTAAAAAGGGACTGGACCAAACTGTTGAGAATTGTGTGAATCTTGTAGGGGTTAATCTTAATACAGCAAGTAGTTACCTGCTTACATATATATCTGGTTTGGGCCCGCAACTTGCATCGAACATTATAAACTATAGAACAGAGAATGGTGCTTTTAAATCAAGAAAGGAACTGATGAAAGTTCCGCGCATGGGTGCCAAGGCTTTTGAACAATGTGCAGGATTCCTCCGTATTCCGGATGCAAAGAATCCACTCGACCGCACAGCTGTGCATCCTGAAAGCTACCACATTGTTGAGCAAATGGCCAAAGATCTGGGTTGTACGGTTGAAGAACTTATCACCAACAAAGAGCTTCGCAGTAAAATAGATATTAATAAATACATAACTCCCACTGTTGGTATTCCAACACTGAAGGATATTATGGAAGAGCTTAATAAACCGGGACGAGACCCACGCCAAGGCATTAAAGTTTTTGAATTTGATAAGAATATCCGTACTATCGATGATTTAAGAGTGGGCATGGTGCTGCCGGGAATTGTAGGTAACATCACCAACTTTGGTGCTTTCGTTGATATAGGTATCAAAGAAAATGGTTTGGTACATCTCTCTCAATTGGCCGACAGGTTTATTTCTGATCCTACCGAAGTGGTGTCGATGCATCAACATGTTATGGTTAGGGTATTAAGCATTGATTTGGAAAGAAAACGTATACAGCTTACGATGAAAGAATAAAGGAGGTAGAGTGAGGTAAAGGAGGTAGAGGAGGTAAAGTAACGATGCCGCATGGCTAACTCTACCTCCTTTACCTCACTCTACCTCCTTTACCTAACTTTACCTAACTTTACTCAATAACCACCACAAGCCCCTCTCCTACTGCTGCCCAATCATAAACAAATTTTGCATGCGAAGAAGCATTTCTCACACACATGTGCGAACGTGGTATGGTTCCAAGGGTTTGACTGTATTCTATAATTTTACCATTGGGATTATTCACCGGAACCCCATGTATATAGCCGCCGTTTGTAAAACGACTGGCCCATGGGGCATAACCGGCAATGGTAGAAGTTCCATCCACCAGGTAATACATTTTATCTTTCTTTTCTTGTATCACAAAAATACCTAAAGGGGTATCGTTTGCATACGGAGGGCGATGCTGTCCGGTGGTTGCTGGATTCATACTCCTCACCATCCATGTATCATCACCACGTTCAAGCGTAGTTATATTTTGATTTTCACGATCAACAAATGCTATTTTCTTAAAGATGATTGTATCAATAACCTGCACATACTTCCGGGGGATCATAAAACTACCAGGCACATGCACTGTTTGAGCACCAATATAGTTACTATCATTACTTAATGTAAGCCGAACCAATTCTCCATCGCGTCCATACCGCACTGGCAATACCGAATCGGTTAACAAGTATAGAGGTATCCCCTGAAAGCGTTCTATACCCAACGAGTCGGCAACATTTTTATATTCATTGCGAATCCAGTTAGCTACCAGGGGCGCTTCTCCGTTTCTGTTTTTCCGGTTTTGAAGAATTCCCCATGGTTGTGGTTCACGCTGGATATTTTCTAATTTAGCCAACACTTCGCGTATTTTATCCCATTGAAATTCACGTACTGTATCTTTATAAGGATAAGTATCTTCTAAAGTATATTGATCATAAGTCAATTCCTTATTAATTTTTATATCAGCAGGAAGTATTTCTTTTATCTCTGGTTTAGAATCTCTGATTACAACAGAATCCTCAGTTAGAACAGGTAACTCTACTTGAGATTTTTTTTCTCCTGAGGTACAGGAGAATAGGAGAATAAGGATTAGAATAAAATAGTTCTGTCTCATTATTATTATGAAGTATTATTAAATGCTCAAATGCTCAATTGTTGTTTTAACAAAATAATAGATGTCGTTGTTTTCAGATTCAAATATAATTAGATTATCTTAAATATTAAGTAAATGTTCATAATTAGTTTATCCTGAAAAGGTTGTTAAGTTCTAATATATTTTAACCGCAGAGTTTCGCAGATTAACGCGGAGTTTTTAATTTCTATGCAGCATTGAATCTTAAACTCTGCGAAACTCTGCGTACTCTGCGGTTAAAAAAGAACTAAACAGTTTGTAAGCAAGGGCTGTAAGCCCGTTCGATTTAGCCCAGGGTTTTAACAGGCAACGCCCAATGTCATCAAGTTAAGAAATCCCGAAGGGATTGAATTTGAATAACCCCCAGTGAAGGGCGAAGCCCGACTGGGGGGATGCGTATCCCTATAACTCACAACGCCGAAGGTGTTGAACCCCCTTCGGGGTTCAGACTGTGTATGTGTTGACTTGCCCCCAGTCGGGCTTCGCCCTTCACTGGGGGTTATTCAAATTGAATCCCAAGGGATTCACCATGCGGATCCCTTAACTTGATGACATTGGCCAACGCCGGCGTTGTCTGGGGCTGAACTAACCTACCACTTCGTGGCGAATGAGATCTTCCGAACATGACTGGGTTAAAACCCTGGGCTAAATCGAACGCACTTTCAGTGCTGTAAATACCACATTCTTAGAACCTCTTCTACAATCTGCATAACCATTAACGAAAAGAGGCTTCGCCTAAAATAAGACGAAGCCTCTTTTTTTCATATTTAAGAATGAAAGAAGTGATTACTTCTTTAACTCCTGAATGCAGCTTTAGAAAGTAACTTGAAGACCAAATGTGATACTAGATGGCGAAAAGTCCAGACCAAAACCATTACCGGCATCTTTTCCTGCAGCAGTCATGTATTGATCTCTGTATCCAAGGAATCCAAATTTGCTAACCAAGCTGAATTTGTCGTTCAATTTAACAGCGATTCCTGGTTTAATACCAATTTCAAATCCTGTTTCAGAATCAGCATCGTTAAGTTTGTACGAAGCAAAGCCAAAACCACCATCCAAGAACAAGCGTACAATACCAGTTTCGTAACACGACAAACGAGCGTATGGTGCTATTGAAAATACATCAATCTCTGAACTAGCTTCCAAATGAGTATATCCTAACTCTGCACCTATAGACCATTTCTGATTCAGGTTATATCCTACTTCGGGAATTATGCTATAAGAAGTTACATCAGCATCATCGTCGTTCCAAAAACCTAAGCTACCACCCACATAAAGCTGGGCATTTACAGTCATTGCTGCACAAACTACAAAAAGTAATAAAATAATTTTCTTCATTTTGTCTTTTTTTTAATGAATAATGTTTAGTTAAAAAACGCTGCGAAAGTATAACAGTTTTTTGATTCAAGCAACTTTTTTTAAATAAATAATTTCCATCAAGCCAACAAATAAAACATTACATTGTCTTATTATTCTATAAATCAAAATGTTACACATAAATAATTTTATTCAAAAAAAAGGTGTATCATCGGTATGACACACCTTTTCTATTATTTATCCTATATAGAATAGAAGGAGTTATCGCTTCGCTAGGAGTTAAAGGAGTTAAAGCTTTAGATGCTCTGAAGTATCTTAGAGCTATAACTCCTAAGGAGCAAAACTCCTGATAACTCCTTTAACTCCTTCCATTCTGAAATATGCTCTTGTTTACGCCTGCTCCAACACCGCTTGTGCCGCAGCCAATCGTGCAATTGGCACACGGAATGGTGAACAACTTACATAGTTCAAACCTACACTGTTGCAGAACTTCACAGAAGAAGGTTCGCCACCATGTTCGCCACAAATACCGCATTTCAGGTCGGGACGTACTGCACGGCCTTTTTCGGTAGCCATACGCACCAATTGTCCTACACCTTTTTGGTCGAGTACCTGGAATGGGTCGAACTTAAGAATCTTCTTCTCAAGGTAAATAGGCAAGAACGAAGCAATATCATCGCGCGAGTAACCAAACGTCATCTGAGTAAGGTCGTTTGTTCCGAACGAGAAGAATTCGGCAGCCGAAGCAATACGATCGGCAGTAAGTGCTGCACGAGGTATTTCAATCATTGTACCTACTTTGAATTCAATAGTGTCGCCAGTCTCTTCGAACAGTTTTGCTGCTGTAGCACGGATTACTTTTTCCTGCTCCAGGAATTCATAAAGAATACCGGTTAGCGGAACCATGATTTCGGGAATAGCAGTGATGCCTTTTTTCTTCAACTCTAATGCTGCACCCAGAATGGCTCTGGTTTGCATTTCAGTGATTTCGGGATATGTATTACCCAAACGTGCACCACGGTGACCAAGCATCGGGTTTTGTTCGTGCAATGCTTCAACACGCTGACGGATTATTTTCACATCAACACCCATAGCATCGGCCATTTCTTGTTGTCCTTTATCATCGTGAGGAACAAACTCGTGCAAAGGAGGATCGAGCAAACGAACTGTTACCGGTAGTCCTGCCATAGCTTCGAAAATACCCATAAAGTCGGCCTTTTGATAAGGTAGAATTTTTTCAAGGGCTACACGACGTCCTTCTGCATTTTCGGCCAGAATCATTTCGCGCATTGCTTTAATCTTTTCACCTTCAAAGAACATGTGTTCTGTACGGCAAAGTCCAATACCACTGGCACCGAATTTACGTGCAACAAGTGCATCGTGTGGAGTATCGGCATTGGTACGAACCACCATGCGGGTATATTTATCAGAAAGGTTCATGATTTCAGTGAAATCGTTATCCAGTTCGGCTTCTTTGGTTGCAATTTGTCCCTGGAATATATCACCGGTCGATCCGTTAAGCGAAATGTAATCGCCTTCTTTCAAAGTAAGTCCGTCAACCTCAATTGTTTTAGTAGCATAGTCTATTCTTAAAGAGCCTGCACCCGACACACAGCATTTACCCATACCACGGGCAACAACAGCTGCGTGCGATGTCATACCTCCGCGGGCAGTAAGAATACCCTCGGCAGCAGCCATACCGGCAAGGTCTTCGGGCGATGTTTCAACACGAACCATGATAACCTTTTTGCCTTTATCAGCCCACTCGGTTGCATCGTCGGCATTGAAAACAATCATTCCTGTTGCTGCACCCGGAGAAGCGGCAAGACCTTTAGCTATAACTTCAGCTTCTTTCAATGCTTCTTTATCGAATACAGGGTGAAGCAATTCATCGAGTTTGTTTGCATCCAAACGAAGCAGTGTTGTTTTTTCATCAATCATTCCCTGACGAAGCATATCCATAGCAATTTTCACCATAGCAGCACCGGTACGCTTTCCGCTACGGGTTTGAAGCATCCAGAGTTTACCTTCCTGAACAGTGAATTCCATATCTTGCATATCGCGGTAGTGATCTTCAAGCTTGGTTTGAATCTTATCGAGTTCCTGATAAATTTCGGGCATGGCTTCTTCCATTGAAGGGAATTTAGTTTTCCGATCTTCCTCGGAAACGCCAGCCAGCTCGGCCCAACGTTGCGAACCCAGTTTGGTTATTTGTTGAGGTGTGCGGATACCGGCAACTACGTCTTCACCTTGTGCGTTAATCAGGTATTCGCCAATAAACTGATCTTCGCCTGTTGCAGCATCGCGACTGAAACATACACCAGTAGCCGAAGTATTACCCATATTACCAAATACCATTGCCTGAACGTTAACGGCTGTACCCCACTCGGCAGGTATACCTTCCATCTTACGATACAAAATGGCGCGTTCGTTCATCCATGAATCGAATACCGAGCAAATGGCACCCCAAAGTTGTTCGTAAGCCGATTCCGGGAAATCTTTTCCGGTTTGCTTTTTAACAGCAGCTTTAAATTTAGAAACAAGTTCTTTTAAATCTTCTACTGATAAATCGGTATCAAGCTCTACGCCTTTGGCTTCTTTTACTTCTTCAATAATTTCTTCGAATGGATCAATATCGTTTTTGTTAACGGGTTTCATTCCCAAAACAACATCACCATACATTTGAACAAACCGACGATAGCTATCCCATGCAAAGCGGGCATTGCCTGTTTTGCGGGTAAGACCCTCTACAACAGCATCGTTCAAACCAAGGTTAAGGATTGTATCCATCATACCGGGCATAGATGCGCGGGCACCCGAGCGTACCGATACTAACAATGGGTTTTCGATATCGCCAAACTTAGAGTTCATTAGTTTTTCGACTCCTGCGATTGCATTCTCAACTTCTGCTTTCAATAATTCAATCACCTGATTCTTTCCTACCTCGTAATATTCATTACAAACATCGGTAGTGATTGTGAATCCCGGAGGAACAGGTACTCCAATAAGATTCATCTCGGCTAAGTTAGCGCCTTTACCTCCTAATAGGTTTTTCATGTCGGCTTTTCCTTCTGCCTGACCATTTCCAAACGTATAAACTCTTTTTTTGTCCATAAAAAGGTTGCTTAAGTTGTTTTTAACTAAAAATCTTGTGGCGCAAATTTAAATATATTTATGATAACTAAGAAACATTTTGATGTAAATTGCTATTTAGAGATTACAAATACAGAGTTATAGCTCATTTCCTTACTTTGAATTCATATAAATCGTTTTTTTTTATTTAAGTTTGCACACCTAATTTACTTTTATTGTGCTACGATTTCTATCACTACATCTGTTATTACTAGTCATTATGCCGCTTTCTGCTATGCAGAGGCAACTCAATATAGATAGCCTGAAAGAGGTTCTTAACGAAAGATTGTACAGCCAGCCCGAACAGGCATTGCCCATTATCGACACACTGATACAGATAGCCGGGGAAACCAACGATGCCAACCTCAGAGGATACATGTATTGCAAGCAGGTGGAATACTACTTCCCGCAGTTCGATAATAGCATGGCCGACAGCCTTGCCCACGAAGGCATTGCCTACACCCGGAAACACCAACCGAATCCTTACCTCAATTACCTGCAACAAACCCTTATTATGCGTTATGCCAACCAGCAACAGTACATGGAGGCACTGGAAACAGCTAAACAAATGCTGGCCGACGCACACCTGCAGAATAACAAACCCAACATTGCCCGGGCCGAAGCGGCATTGGCCAACATATACAAACACCTGGGATTTTATAACGACGCCATTGAGCACATACAGCGCAGCCTCAACACCCTGCGTGCCGAAGAGAACTTCGCATCGCGATCGCTCACCCTCGAAAACTATCAGGAGATGGCTTCGTTGCACCAAAACATCCACCAGTACCGGCAAATGATGGCATACACCGACTCCATGCGAATGGCCATCGACTGCCGGAAGAGTGTACAGGGCGACGAAGGAACCGAATCGATCTACCTATCGTACTACCTGGCAGCCGAAGCTGCTATTGGATTGAAGGACGAACAGCAAGCCGAACAATACATAGCCAAAGCTATTGAACTGTACAATCCTAACTTCCCCCGGACCTTCCGCTTCACCTATTTTATGATGATGATGCACCACGACATCGCCCAACAGAGGTACCAACAAGCTTACGCCTGGAGCGATAGCGTTCTCCACTTTATACAACATTACGAGCTAACTTCCAGTTTGTCCAACGCACTGCGCCAGCAGGCCGACTTACTGGTGCATCTGGGTAAAGCCGACAGTGCCGTACATCGTTATGTGCAAGCTATAGATACTTTCAATGTAAACCGTAACCGCGAGCACGAAACGCAGCTAAACCAACTGCGCACCCTGCACCGCCTGGATCTGGCCGAGATGCAAGTGCAAAAAGAGCAGCTCGCCTTACGCGCCGTTCGGCGTAACTTTGTTGCTATTGTTATAATTGCAATATTGCTGTTGTGCATAGTGTCGGTAGCTGTATTTTACTCGCGCCGCATCCGGCAGAAAAACAAGCACCTGATACAGCGCATACGCGAGCAGGAGCGCTTGGAAGAAACCGTGAGCCAGCTAGCCGAAAAAACAGGCAGTACCCAACCGGAAGAGAATGTTCAAGAATCTATCTTTGTACATCTTGCCACTGTAATGAGGGAGCAGCAACTATACACCAACCCCCAGATAACCCGCGATCAAATAGCCGAAGCCATCGGCACCAACCGCACATACCTTACCGAAGCCATTAAAGATGCTACCGGATACAGTTTCAACGAATACCTTACCCGCCTGCGCCTGAGCCACGCCCGAACCCTTATTGATCAAACAGGGGCAACAATGGACATCAACACAATTGTAGTGGAATCGGGATTCAACTCGCGTTCTACCTTCTTCCGCCAGTTCAAAGATAAGTACGATATGACACCGGAGGAGTATAGGAGGTTGTCTTGAATTGAAAAGGAGGAGGTAAAGTGAGGTAGGTAGAGTGAGGTAAAGTAGTTGAGAGTTATGATAAATATTTTCATTCAGTTGGCTGATAGTTGATTTTTTATGTACATTTGTAAATCAAGTATTTAATTGAATATGATAACGAATATACAAATACAAGATTTTAAATCTATCACAGATTTATCTTTAGACTTAGGAAGAGTTAATGTTTTCATAGGAGCTAACGGCTCCGGAAAATCAAATATACTGGAAGCTATTGCGATGGCTGCTTCTGTAAGATCAACGCAGATAGAAGTTAAAGAACTTATTTCAAAGGGAGTGAGAGTAGCCAAACCCTATTTAATGCAGAGTTCATTTCCCGAGCATAAAACAGCGAATAAAATCAAACTACAAATGGCTTTTAAGGAAGGCCATTTATCGTACCCTATAACTAACGAAAATCCGGATGATATTTATTCTCCTTGGAATTGTTACATTAAAACAAGTGGAAGAGATGAAGTATCTCACGAAGAGGTCGATAGAATAGTATGCAACAATAGAAACTATGTTTCACAGTTTCTTATTTATAGCACTTCTATTACAGCATTACGTGGACTATCTAACGAGAGTTATCAATATCCATTGGGTATTTATGGCGAAGGGCTTGATGTTTTACTTAACAACCTACCCGCCGAAGAAATAGAGCAAATAAAAGCTGTAGCTAAAAAGTGCATTTCTTGGATTGATGATATTTTCTTTGATCCGGAAGAAAGATACAAAATACATGGTTATAAGTTAGGTAGGAGTATTTCTAACCTCTACTTCATTGATAAATACATGGAGCAAAGAAACAATATATTCTCTGCTGAGAATGCAAACGAAGGTGCCTTAGAGCTTCTTTTTTATTTAACTCTTTTTGTTGCCCAAAAAACCCCTCCTTTTTTTGCTATAGATAATATCGAGACAGGTTTAAATCCACGATTATGCCGTTTCCTTATAAAAAACATATCTGAACTAGCTGTCAGAAATCAGAAACAAGCAATTATCACCACCCACAATCCGGCAACGCTGGATGGACTTAATTTGTACGACGATGATCAACGTTTATTTGTTGTTGCTCGTAACGATGAAGGACATACCGTTGCCAAACGAATTAAAATGAAGCCGGCATCAAATGGTTCGGATAAGCCAATGCTGTCAGAATTGTGGATGAAAGGTTTTCTAGGTGGTCTACCTGATAATTTCTAAATCGTATGAGAGTAGGAATTATTGCGTACCTTTGGCACGCTTGTACATAGGCGCATCATTAACCCGAAGCTAAAGCAACGGGCTACGTGCGCCCCGCATGAGCAGCGCGCACTTGCGT